>NZ_JBDPMJ010000001.1:0-756626 GCF_039880665.1 Nonomuraea sp. B5E05 | reverse complement strand
GCAGCTCGGCGATGATCCACTTGCGGCGGGCGGCGGGGATGAGGGAGTAGAGGGTGCTGTACCGCATCCTGGCGCTGCGCACCGCGGCCCAGGCGTCGGGCACCACGGCGAGCAGCAGGAGCGGCAGCAACACCGGGTGCAGCACGCCCAGCACGCCCGCCGCGGCGGCGATGCCGACAGCGGCCGTGACCACCTCGACGGCCGACGACACCACCGAGTCGGCCACCCCGACGCCGCGAGCCCTGGCGCGTTCCAAGGCGTCGTGGAACTCCGGGTCGTCGTAGGAGATGAGCTCCACCTGGCTGGTCAGGCCGTAGAGCCGCTCCTCGGAGAGCCGGACGATCTGCGGGGTGAGCCGCGACTGAGCCCAGCCGGCGCCCGCCTGCATCGTGGTGCGCAGCACCGCGGCGCCGCCGACCAGGGCGAGGCCCGGCAGCGCGGCCATCACGCGGTCGGGGGTCGGACCCTCGCTGAAGAGCGCCGTCAGCACGCCGGTCGTGGCCAGCAGGCCGAACGCCGTGAAGACGCCGCCCAACAGGCTGAGCAGGGTCACCGCCGCGGCCTTCGTGAACCGGCCGGCTCCTTCGCACGGCGACCGTCCACACGCGCGGGTCCCTAGGTCGGCCGTAGCTCCATATCACCGTAATAGGGGCGATTTGGGACGTCTCCCCGGACGCGGGGTGCCCATACCGTTGCAGCACCCCCACTCTCCGAGGAGGCCCCCAATGCCACGATCCCTCCGTCTCATGCTCTCCTTAGCCGTCGGCCTCGCGATCCTGCTGGTCAGCTCGCCCGCGCAGGCCACATCCATGGTCAGGGTGATCCGGTACGACGCGAGTCGCGCGGCCGAGTTCGTGAGCGCGGTGGACCAGGCTGCGCAGGTCTGGAACTCCAGCGTGACGAACGTCCGGCTCGTCCGTGGCACACCCGCCGACTTCGTCGTGTACGCCGACAACGGCTGGCCGCGGGCGCTGCCCACCGGGCTGGGCCGCGGCACGATCTGGATGGGCCGGCAGGCGACCGGCCAGGGCTACGACCCGCTGCGCATCGCCGCCCACGAGATGGGCCACATCCTGGGCCTGCCGGACCGGCGCACCGGCCGGTGCTCTGACCTGATGTCGGGGTCGAGCGCGCCGGTGAGCTGCACGAACGCGAACCCGAGCAGCGCCGAGCGGGCCGAGGTCGACCGCAACTTCGCCGGCGCGACCCCGCAGATCGAGTTCGGCAGACTCTACGTGGACCGCTGACTCCTTCACCCGGCCGCACGGTGCTCCGGTCGCGGCGTACCGTGCGGTCAGGTGCAGTCGTAGGCTCGACGGCTACAGGCGACCCTTGGGAAGGAAGCGCGGGCGGATGGGACGCGGCGACATCCTCTACCGATGGAACGTCCTGCCGTGGTGGCCGCTCGCGCTGTGCTGGGCGGCACTGGCCGCGCTGGCCGTCGTCATGCCCATCGTCCAGCCCGCCCGCGGTGACGTGCCGTTCGTCGTCGACGCGCTGGGCTACGCGCTCGTCTGGGGCATCCCGGCGTGGGTGGCGCTGCTGACCATGTGGTCCGTACGCCACTTCGGGCGCGTCGTCGTCACCCGCACCGAGCTTCGCGTGGGCCGGCACCGCTTACCGGTCGACCGGCTGAGCCGCGACCACCTCTACCTTCTGGCCCGCGACCTGCCCGAACTGCGGGCCCGGCTGGAGCCGCTGCCCGACCTGCCCTGGCCGCGTCTGCGCCTGCTGGCCAGGCAGGCGCGATGGTCGGGAAAGCCGTTGGGCGGGGCCTTCGCCGCGCCGTTCGGCGTCAGCACCCATCCCCTGCTGCTGGCCGGCGGGTCGGCCGTCGAGGTGGCTACGCGCGACCTTGCCGGGCTGGTGGAGGCGCTGCTCGATGTGGTGCCGGAGACCCCGGCGACCGGGCCGTCACAGCCGCGGAGGACAGGTGTCCTGCTGCCCGTCGCGCTGGTGGTCGTGCTGCCGGGCCTCGTCGTCGGCGGGCTGGTCTGGTACGTCGGCGCCGCCGCCGGCCGCACGGCGTTCGCGCTGCCGGACCGCGCGGGCGACCTGGTGCGCCGCGACGACGCCCGCCTGATCGGCGACGTGGGCCCGGCCTTCTCCGGGGTGGCCCGCGTCCACCTCGACACACACGCCGCGGCAACCTACGTGCGCGACGGCGGGAAGCGGCCCGCATACTTCGTGCTCGGCGGCGAGGGCACCGTGCAGAGCCCTCCCCGCCTCCTCCGGCAGGCTCTAGGGGCGGACGCCCAGCGGCTCGACCCCGGCGCGCGGGCGGGCAGCCTGTGGTGCACCACCCGCGAGCTCGCCGGCACGTGGCGGCGGGTGTGCGGCTGGGCCGACGCCGGCACCGCGGGGTTCGTGGTCGGCCTGGGCTCTCCCTCCGAGGGCTACGCGGAGCTCGCCGCCCGCACCCGGGCCGTGCGCGCCGCCGGCACCCGTACGGAGGGGTGAGGACGTCCCCGCGAGGAGGCGCACGCGGGTGAACCGGGCGCCCGCGACGTGGTCGGCGCGGGCGTCGGAGCACGGCTCGGAAGCGGGGCCGATCAACCCCTTTCCTGACAAGATCGTGCGATGTATGTTCGGGGCGAAGGAAAGTTTCAAGCATGGAGGAACGTTGGGCAAGAAGCTTCACATGCTGGCGTTACCGATCGCCGCCGCCGCTCTGGCCGCACTGGCGACCCCGGCCCAGGCGGCCGACGGGTACGACCGGTGCCGTGACGGCTATTACTGCATGTTCTCCGGCCTCGACGGCACGGGCGACCTCATCGAGATCAACGCCGACACCCCCGACCTCGCCGCTCTGGGCATGGCCGACCGCGCCAAGTCCGACTGGAACCGTACCGACTCGTGGATCCACCTGTTCTCCGAGGCCGATTACGGCGGTTGCTCCGCGGTGACCAGCCCGCGCGACCAGGGGAACTTCTACCCCGGCTTCCGCGACTTCTTCGACTCCGTCCGCTTCGACGGCCCGAACGGCCCGTCCTGCCAGACCACGCTCAAGGGCACCGTCACCGACTCGCACGGCTGATCAACGCCTGAGCGCCTCCAGGAAACGGTCGGCCTCCGCGGCGAGCCGCGGCAGGTCGGCCGCCGGGTCCTGGGAGCGGGCCAGCAACATCCCGCCCTCGCACAGGGCAGCGAAGACGAGCCGGGCGCGGACGAGCAGATCGCCGTCCGCGGCCTGGCCGCCCGCGACCGCCGCGCGCAGGCCGTCGTGCAGGACCCGCAGCAGGTGATCGTGCTCGATCGCCCGGACGGTCTCCCAGCTCAGCACCGACGGCGCGTCCAGCAGCACGATCTGCCGGAACCCCGGGTCGAGGCAGTGCTCAAGGAAGGTACGGCAACCGCGCCGCAGCGCCTCCATCGGCTCACGTTCCTCGCCCGTCGCCCGTTCCAGCGCGGCGGAGACCTCCTCCAGCTCGCGCACGAACGCGGCGCGGAACAGCGCGACCTTACCGCCGAAGTGATGGTAGGCGGCTCCCTTGGTGACGCCCGCGGCGGCGGCCACCGCGTCGATCGACGTGGACGCGTACCCCCCGGCGCCGAACATCTGGCGAGCGGCTCGCACCAGCCGCCCCGTGGTCTCGTCCGAGCGCTCTGCCTGCGTGCGGCCGGCCATCGTTCTCCCCTTGACTTGCATACTCGCGGTACGTAACTTCGAGGCTAGTTACGTACCCCAAGTATGGAATATGGAGGCGAGCCGTGTCCGCACCGCAGCACATCGCCGTCTACGGCGCCACCGGCCACACCGGGCGCCTCGTGGCGGCCGAGCTCCATGCCCGCGGCCGCGAGGTCATCCTGGCCGGGCGCGACGAGGGCGGGCTGAAGGCCCTGTCCGGCGAGCTCGGCGGCGCGCCCGTGCACCGGGCCGCACTCGACGACCCCGCCGCGTTACGACGGCTCGCCGAGCGGGCAGCCGTGCTGATCCACTGCGCGGGCCCGTTCACGCACACCGGCGAACCCGTCGCCACCGCCGCGGCCGAAGGCGGCTGCCACTACGTGGACCACGCCCTGGAGCAGCACCACACGAAGTGGATGTTCGACGCCATGTCCGAGCCGGCCCGGCGGGCGGGCATCACCATGGTCACGGCGATGAGCTTCTACGGCGGCCTGGGAGACCTGCTCGCCGGCGCCGTGGCGGCGGGCATGACGGGCGTCGACCGGGTGATCACCGCGTACGCGGTGAGCGGCTGGCGGCTGACCACGGGCGCCAAGAGCACGGCGGAGCTGCTGTTCGCCGACACCCGGCGCATCACCTACGCCGACGGCGCCCAGCACATCGGCTACGTCGAGCCGCGCAACGCCGTCTTCCCCTTCCCCCCGCCGCTCGGCCCCCGCACGATGATCGCGCCCGTCCCGTTCTCCGAGGTGCTGACCGTGCCCAGGCACGTGCCGGCGCGGCAGGTCGAGGCGCAGCTCACGGCGCACACCTTCCAGGAGGAGCAGGCGTTCGCCAGCGAGCACGTCGACGCCGCCACCAGGGCGGGCTCCGACTTCACCGTGGCCACACAGGTGATCACCGAAGACGGGGGCCGCGCGGGGCGGGCGAGCGGCCGTGACCTGTGGCGGATGAGCGCGCTGACCTCCGTGGAGGCCGCAGTGCGCCTGGCCGACGGCGCCGGCCCCGGCTCCCCCGGCGTGTACGGCCCGGCCGAGGCGTTCCCCGCCGAGCCGTTCCTGCGCGACCTGGAGCGGCTCGGGCTGTTCACCCTGACCCTGCCGGAGGAACGATGATCCTCGTCACGGGCGCGGCGGGCGGGCCGCAGGGATCCACCGGCCGGCACGTCGCCGAACTGCTGCTGGAGCGCGGCGCGCGGGTGCGGGCGTTCGTGCGCTCCGACGACCACCGGGCCGGCGAGCTGCGCGAGCGCGGCGCGGAGGTGGTGGTCGGCGACCTGCGGGAGATCACCTCGGTACGGCAGGCCGTGCGCGGCGTCCGCCGGGCGTTCCTCACCTACCCGGTGACGGCGGGCCTGCTGGACGCCACGGCCGTGCTGGCGGCGGCGGCCAGGGAGGAAGGGCTGGAGCGGGTCGTCGAGGTGTCGCAGCTGGACGCCTCGCCCGAGGCGCTGACGCCCCGCATGCGCCGGCACTGGGTGGCCGAGCAGGTCCTCGACCGGGCCGGCGTGGGCGCGGTGCACCTGCGGGCCGCGGTGTTCTTCGAGAACCTGGCCGTGGCCGCCGAGGGCGACCGGCTGGCGCTCCCGCTGGGGCCGCGCGACACGCGGATCCCCCTCGTCGCCGCCGCCGACGTGGCCAGGGTGGCGGCCGGCCTGCTGCTCGACCCGGCGCCCGCCGACCCGGTGTGCCTGGTGACGGGGCAGATGGCGACGATCGGCGAGGTGGCCGACGCCTTCGGGGCGGAGTACGCCGACGTGCCGCCCGAGGAGTGGGAGGCCAGGGCCATGAAGGTCTACGGCGACCCGTACACGGTCGAGCACCTGACGCACCTGTGGGCGATCTTCCGCCTCATCGGGTCCGGCGACCACCCGCTCTACCGGGTCACCGAGAGCATCGAACGCTACGGCGGCCGGCCGCCGACCACGCTGCGCGCGTTCCGGCGCTGATCGCCGCGGGCGCCGCCGGGAGGGGCGCCCGCGGCTGTTCGTCAGACGCCGAACGGAGGCGCGTAGCGGATCGTGCCGGACGGCAGCGGCTCGCCGTCCAGCGACAGGGCCATCAACGCCTCGTCAGGCACGTCGAAGGTGACGCCGATGCCGTGGCGGGAGGCGATGGTGAAGCCGAAACGGGGATAGTACGGGGGGTGCCCGAGCACGACCACGGCGCTTTCGCCGCGTTCCCGCGCCTCCCGCAGCGCGTCCTCGATGACCAGCGTGCCCAGCCCCTGGCGCTGCACCTCGGGCAGGACCGCGACCGGGCCCAGGGCGAGCGCGGGTGTCTCGCCGACGAGGCAGCGGGTGAGCAGGGCGTGGGCGACGACGCGGCCACCGGAGACCGCCACCCGGGACAGGGCGGAGATCCAGGCCGGGTCGAGGCGGAGCGCCTCGACGAGGTCGGCCTCCTCCGGCCTGCCGAAGGCGGCCGCGGTCACGGCCCTGATGGCAACCTCGTCGCCGGCCGTCTCGGCGCGCAGGGTGAGATCGTCGGTCATGCGTGTGCTCCAGTCGTGTGCTGCGGGCAGGGTGAGGTGGACGTCGTCGCATCCGCGTACGGGGATGGATCGAACAAGGGAGAAGCCCTTCTGAGAGGGAGGACTCCCGCGCCGGCGCGCAGGGCGGGGCCCGCGTGACACCACGCGGCGACCCGGCTCAGCTGCGGTGACCGGCTCCCAGGGAGCCCGGACGGGCAGAGGAACGGATGCTGCTCACGGCAGCCACCCGGCGGGCGGTCATACGCTCCTCGCTCCTTCCTGCTCCTCCGGCGACGCCTCCGGGCGCTCGCCACACCACCATGCCTTCGTATCGACCGAAAGCACCGATTCGGGGCACGACCCTACCCGACGACCACAGAGCCCGCCAACCGGCTCCGCGCGGACACGCGAAACCCCCGGCGGGGCAGGCCCGGCCGGGGGTTCGTCGTGCGCGAGGATCAGCCGGTGAAGCCGATCTCCGTCCAGTTGTTGTACTTGTAGCCCTCAGCGCCATAGTTGGCGAGGGTCTTCTTGGTCGCCTGGATGTCAGGACGCTGGTACAGCGGGATGGTGTGCACCATGTCCCAGATCAGCTTGTCGGCCTCGTTGGCCAGCTGGGCGGCCTGGGTCTCGTCCGTCGCGGACACCGCGGCGTCGATCGCCTTGTCAACGGCCGGGTCGTCGGACTTCGGGAAGTTGCTCTCGGAGCCGGTCCTGTAGATCTGCGCCAGGCTGCCGATCGGGAGCGGCGTGCCGATCCAGGAGAACGGCACCAGGTCGAAGTCGCCCTTGATGATGAAGTCGGTGAAGAACTTGTCATCGGGGACCGGTCGGATGGTCAGGCCGACGCCGGCCTCCTTGAGCATGGCCTGGGTCAGCTCGCCCTCCGTCTTCGCGTACGGCACGCCCGCCGGGACGACGAAGGTCAGCTTCATCTCCTTGCCGTCCTTCTTGCGGAGCTGGCCCTCCGCCTCCTGCTTCCAGCCGGCCGCGTCGAGCAGCTGCTTGGCCTTCTCCAGGTTGTACTTGCCGAGGTCGCCGGAGTTGTCGACGTAGCTCTTGTGGTTGTTCATGAAGACGTGGTTGCCGAGCGTCTGCAGCGGCCAGTCCATGTCCTTCAGGTCGGACTGCGTGATCACGTCACGGTTGATCGCGTACTGCACGGCCTGCCGGACCGACTTCTCCTTCAGGAAATCGCTCTGGTTGTTGACCGTGATGTGCCGCCAGTTGGGGCTCAGCGCCTTGCGGATGTCCACGTCGGGGACTTCCTTGGCCCGCTTGAGGTCGGCCGGGCTGCCCGGCGGGATCTCCACGGCGTCGATCTCGCCGTTGGCGAAGGCGTTCACCTGCGCGGCGGGCGTCTCGATCGTCCGGAAGATGACCTTCTCGAGCTTGGGCTTCTTGCCCCACCACTTGTCGTCGGCCACGAGGGTGAGGGTCTTGGTGCCCTCGTCGAGCTTCTCGACCTTGAAGGGCCCGGCGGTGACCGGGATCTTCTGCAGGTAGTCGTTGTCGTACGCGTCAGGCGTCTCGATGTGCTTGGCCGGCAGCAGGTGCGAGGTGCCGCGGTTGAACAGGCCCTGCCACTCGAGGTAGGGCTGCTTGAAGGTCACGATGGCGACCTTGTCGGAGTCGCCCTTCTCGACCGACGCGATCTTGTCCCAGCCGTCCTTCGAGGCGGGCTTGAACTTCTCGTTCTCGCCGTTGTTGGCCTTCCACTGGGCCTCGAGGTCCTTCCACGTGATCGGCGTGCCGTCCGACCACTGGGCCTTGTCGTTGAGCGTGTAGGTGACGACCTGCTTGCCGTCGGTGATCTCGCTCTTGACGTCGGTCAGGTAGTCGGGGTTGGCGGTGAAAGTGGCATTCTCGTCGGAGACCATCAGCTGCGGCAGGAACGCGTCGAGCATGAACGCGGTGTCGGCCTGGTTGCCGTCCACGTGCTGGCCGTTCCACTGGCTCGGCCACTGGCCGATCGCCACGGTCAGCGTGCCGCCGTCCTTGACCTGCTCGTACGGGACGGGATTGATGCTGATGGCCGGGGTCTCCGACATCTGCTGCTGAGCCTGCTTGGACTGCTCGGCGTTCGGTTGCTTGGTCTCGCCGCCGCCGCCACAGGCCGCGACGGCCATGGCCAGGACCGTCAGCCCAGCGGCTGCACGGTAACGAACCTTCACTCTTCCTCCTGATTGTCCGAGGCCGTGATGACCTCGACTTCCTCCGCGTAGTGGCAGGCGGCGCCGTGGTCGACGGCGCTCGCCAGCCGGGCAACCGAGGGCTCCTCGTCCACACACCGCCGCCGCTCCGCCTCGCTGAGCAGGGCGAACTTGGGGCAGCGGGTGCGGAACCTGCATCCAGACGGCGGGTCGGCCGGGCTGGGCAGGTCGCCTTCGAGCAGGATCCGCTTGCGGGTGCGTTCCAGCTCGGGGTCGGGCAGCGGGATCGCCGACAGCAGAGCCTGCGTGTACGGGTGCGCGGGACTGTCGTAGACGTCCTCGACCGTACCGATCTCGGCGATCCTGCCCAGGTACATGACGGCCACGCGGTCGGCCAGGTGCCTGACCACCGCCAGGTCGTGCGCCACGAACAGGTAGGACAGGCCGAGCCTGCTCTTGAGCTCGTCCAGCAGGTTGATCACGCCCGCCTGGATGGACACGTCGAGCGCGGAGACCGGCTCGTCGAGCACGAGCAGCTTCGGCTCCAGCGCGAGCGCGCGGGCGATGCCGATGCGCTGCCGCTGGCCGCCGGAGAACTGCTGGGGGTAACGCTCCGCGTGCTCCGCGGCCAGCCCGACGAGCTCCAGCAGCTCCTCGACCTTCCCGCGCACCTCTTTCTTGCCGTGCGCCCGCAGCGGCTCGGCGATGATGTCGCCGACCGGCATGCGCGGGTCGAGCGCGGCCATGGGGTCCTGGAAGACGATCTGCAGATCGCGGCGCAGGCCCTTACGCCCTGCCTTGTCCAGTTCGGCGCTGTCCTTGCCGAGCACCACGACCCGCCCGCCCTCCGGCGGCTGCAGCTGCATGATCTGCTGCAGCGTGGTGGTCTTCCCGCAGCCGGACTCGCCGACCAGGGCCAGCGTCTCGCCCTGCGCGATGTCGAAGGTGATGCCGTCGACGGCGTAGACGGTGCCGACGCGGCGCTTGACGATCGCGCCCTTCAGCAGCGGATAGTGCTTGATCATGTCGTCGAGCTCGAGCACCGTGGGGCGCTCGGCGCGCGGCACCTTGACCACCTCGTTGGGCGGGATGACCGGCACGGGGAACACGTCGGCCCCGGTCAGGCCCTTGTGCTCGATCTCGTGCGAGCGGATGCAGGCCACGTGGCGGCCGCTGCCGAAGGGGGTCAGCGGCGGCTCCTCGTCGTCGCACATGTCCACCTTCATCGGGCAGCGCGGCGCGAAGGGGCAGCCGGGCGGCAGCGACGCGGGCGAGGGCGGGTTGCCGTCGATGGGCACGAGCGGGCCCTCCTCGCCGTCGATCCTCGGGATCGAGGCGAGCAGACCCATCGTGTACGGCATCCGCGGCCGGTAGTAGATGTCGTCCACGGGGCCCTGCTCGACCGGGCGGCCCGCGTACATGACGACCACCCGGTCGGCCATGCCGGCGATGACGCCCAGGTCGTGCGTGATCATCACGATGCCGGCGCCGGTCTCCTGCTGGGCGGTCTTGAGCACCTCCAGCACCTGGGCCTGGATGGTCACGTCGAGCGCCGTGGTGGGCTCGTCGCAGATGAGCAGGTCGGGGTCGTTGGCGACGGCCATGGCGATCATCGCGCGCTGCCGCATGCCGCCGGAGAACTCGTGCGGGAACGCCTTGGAGCGCAGGCTCGGATTGGGGATGCCGACCAGGTCGAGCAGTTCGACGGCGCGCTTGGCGGCTTTGTCCTTGCCGACGTTCTGGTGGACGCGGACGGCCTCGGCGATCTGGTCGCCGATGGTGTAGACGGGCGTGAACGCCGACAGCGGATCCTGGAAGATCATGCTGATCGTCCTGCCGCGTACCTTGATCTGCTCGTCCTCCTTCATGCCGAGCAGTTCCTGGCCGTGCAGCTTGACCGAGCCGCTGACCACGGCGTTGGCCGGCAGCAGGCCCATGACGGCGAGAGAGGTGACGGACTTGCCCGAGCCGGACTCGCCGACGATGCCGAGCACCTCGCCGCGCTCGACCTCGTAGCTGACGCCGCGCACGGCCTGGATGCCGCCGGGGAAGGTGACGGTGAGGTCCCTGACCTCCAAGATGCTCACGAGTTGCTCCCCGGGTCGAGTGCGTCACGCAGGCCGTCGCCGATCAGGTTCACGCTGAGCACGAGCAGCACCAGCAGGCCCGCGGGGAAGGCGAACAGCCAGGGGTAGCCGGTGGCGTTGCGCGAGCCCTCGGCGATCAGCGTGCCGAGCGAGACGTCCGGCGGCTGGATGCCGAAGCCGAAGAAGGACAGCGCCGCCTCGCCGATGATCGCGCCGCTGACGTTGAGCGTGGCGTCGATGATCAGCAGCGAGGACAGGTTGGGCACGATGTGCCGGAAGATGATCTTCCAGCGGGGGATGCCCATGTAGACGGCGGCCTGCACGTACTCCCGCTCGCGGAGCGAGAGCGTCATGCTGCGCACCACCCTGGAGGTGATCATCCAGGAGAACGCGGCGAGCAGCACCACGAACCAGAGCCAGGAGGCGCCCTCCCGCAGCCGCGGCGAGATGATGGCGATGATCAGGAAGCTCGGCAGGACCAGCAGCAGGTCCACACCCCACATGAGCGCCTTGTCCACCCAGCCACCGAAATATCCGGCGAACGCGCCCACGATCGCGGCGAGCCCTGTGGAGATGAGCGCCACGAGCAGGCCGATGATGATCGACTTCTGCATGCCGCGGAGCGTGACCGCGTACATGTCCTGGCCGATCGTGGTGGTGCCCCACCAGTGGTCGCCGCCGGGGGGCGACAGGAAGGCCAGGAAGTCCTTCTCGGTCCAGTCGTACGGGCCGAAGAACGGCCCGAGGTAGGCCAGTGCCACCAGCACGATCAGGGCGATGGAGCCATAGCGGGCCTGCTTGTTGCGGAGCAGGCGCCGCAGGACGACTTTCGAACGCATGTCAGCTCACCCGCACCCGAGGATCGAGGGCCGCCACCAGCAGGTCCGACAGGAAGGCGGCGAACAGCACGCAGACGGCGGTGAAGAAGGTCACCGCGGCGACGGAGTTGACGTCGTTCTGGTTGATCGAGTCGACCAGCCAGGCGCCCATGCCGTGCCAGGCGAAGATCTTCTCGGTGAAGGTGGCGCCCGTGAACATCGTCCCGAACGCGAAGGCGAAATAGGTGGCGGCGGGGATCAGCGCGGTGCGCAGCGCGTGTTTGGTCAGCGCCGTCCTGCGTCTCAGACCCTTGGCCATGGCGGTGCGGACGAAGTCCTGGTTGAGCACGTCGAGCATCATGTTGCGCTGGATGCGGCTGTAGAAGGCGATCAGGCCGAGGCTGAGCGAGATCGTCGGCAGGATCAGGTGGTTCAGCCGGTTGAGGAACTGGTCGAAGCCCGACAGCCGGGGGTTGTACTCGCCGGTGTACTCGATAAGCGAGAACCCCAGCCCTCTGTTCAGGTTGTACGTGGCGATCGCGAGGAGAGTGGCCAGCACGAACACCGGAACGGCCATGATCACGAAGGAGCTGACCCCGATGAACCGGTCGGTGAGTTTGTACTGCTTCACCGCGGAGATCGCGCCCAGCGCCACACCGACGGCGAAGCCGACCAGCGTGCCGATGAGCAGCAGCCGGAGGCTCACCATGATCCGCCGGCCCATCTCGTTGTTGACCGAACCACCGTTCCAGGTGCGGCCGAAGTCGCCGGTGATGACGCCCTTCGCCCACGTGCCGTAACGGACGAGCACCGGGGTCTTGTCGTTCAGGTTGTACTCATCGAGCGTCGCGTCGATGACCGCCTCTGCGACCGGTGGCTGGCGACCTTCGTACGCCCCCCGCGGGTTCATGGTGGTGGCCGCGAGCATGTACGCCAGACTGGCCGCCATGGCGACCAAGATCACATTTATTGCCAACCTGCGGAGCAGGTACTTGCCCATTACTCTCCGTTCGCGCTGACCGTGGGCGCGGACTTTCCAGCGGGAGAGAGGCGCCCTCGCAACGTAAACCCATCTCGCTTGGTGAAATCCACTTGACGCCGAGATGGCGATCAGAGCGCAGAATATATGTAAAAATATAACGGGCAGAAACCGTGCGACGTAACGGTCAGGTCAAGCGCATTAGCCCGGAAACCCTCGCCGCGCACCCCTGGATCACCGGCTCCACCTGCGAGAACACCTCCTCACCTGATCCGCTTCACGGCGCCGCCGCCGAGGGTAATGTCACAGAATCCGGACACTATTTGACGATCGCGCAAGGTGATCCACTTTGTCTTTGCGATTGTGGTGTGTGCGGCGTCGAGGGCGCCACCGTCTCTCGACGGATCGTTCGCCGAGCCGCCGGCGGGCCCACGGCGCCCAGCCGCGACAGCGGGCACTACGGCATCCACTTGCCGCCCGCGACGTCGATCGTCAGCCCGCTGATCCACGAGGAGGCGCCGGAGGCCAAGAAGGCCGCCACGTTCGCGACGTCGAGCGGCGTGCCGAGCCGCCCCAGCGGATGCTCGGCCAGCATGCGGTCCTTGAACTCCTGCGGCATCCGCTCCTCCAGCCGGTCCGTCATGATCGTCGAGGGGGCGACGGCGTTGACCCGGATGCCTGCGGGGCCGAGTTCGTGCGCGAGTTGCCTGGTCAGCGCGATGACTCCGGCCTTCGCCGCCGTGTAGGCCACGGAGGCGGGCGTGGGGGTGCGCGCCGCCAGGGACGCCATCGTGATGATCGAGCCGCTCCCCTGCCGTCGCATGCCGGGCAGGAAGCTCCTGACGGCCAGGAACGTCGAGGTGAGGTTGGCGTGCACGGTGGCGTGCCAGTCGTCCTCGCTCATCTGGTCGATGGGCCGCGGCCTGCCGGTGCCGCCGCCGGCGAAGACCGCCAGCACGTCGACGGGGCCCAGCCGGCGCTCGACCTCCTCGCGCATCGACTCGACGGCGGCGGGATCGGTGGTGTCCGCCGCGACGCCGATCGCCGTCCCGCCGATGGACCGCACGACGTTCTCGATGGCGACGGGGTCGCGCCCGTTCACCACGACCCGCATGCCCTGCCCGGCCAGCACCCGGGCGGTCTCGCTCCCGATGCCGCCAGAACCGCCGGTGACCAGCGCCACCTTTCCCTCAAGGTCCGGATACATCATGACCGTGCTCCCTCCGTCGTCGGTGTTTCCGGCTTCACCTTGCCCGGTGCGGGCGGCCGGCGGCGCCGGACACACGGGTGTTTCCCGCCTGCGTCTCCCGGAGTGCGCGCCACCGCCCGCGCTACTCCTCCCGTCGTATCCGCCCGGCTACCGCTTCGTGGATCACTCCCCCGGCTGAGCGGGGCGGACGGCACGGTGCCGGCCGGCGGATCAGCCGATGGCGGCGAGACCGGCCGCGGCGCGGAGGAAGAAGTCGTCGCCGCCCACCTGGCCGCCCTTCAGCGCCACCTCGATCCCATCGACCGAGGGATCGTCCGAGGCCAGCACGCACACCGGCCCGCCGGCCGCAAGCGAGGCGACCACGTCCAGTGACCGGGTCTCAAGCGCGGCCACGACCTGCCCTGACGTGTCGCCGCCCGCGACCACCAGCCGCCGCACCAGCCCGGCCCGCACCATGGTCGCGGCGATCCGGCCGAGCGACGTCCCGATGCCGTCAGGGTCCCTGGCCGGTCCACGCGTCGACTCGACGACGGTGTGACGGCCGTCGCGCAGGCTCGCCTCGACCTGCTCGGTGAGGCCGGCAGGGCCGGACAGGTCTCCGAGCACCCGCCATCCCGCGCGCTCGGCGGTGTCGATCTGGCGGGCGGTGATCGGCGACCGGCTCCCCGACAGGACGAGCACCGGCGCGACCGCTCCCAGCGCTGCCTGCTCCACCGTTGTCACTGGGGTGGGGTCGGCGGTGAGGGCTGAGGCGAGGGCGTGGCTGAGGCCGCCGGAACCGACGCAGCACAGCGGGGTACGGGTGGCGGCGTCGGCGAGCAGCAGCCGGCCGAGCGCCCTGACGTGGTCGTCCGTCATCGCGTCCGCGACGAAGGCCGCGTTCCCGGTGTCCCCGGCCCTCGCCCGGTACGCCTCCTCCGACGGCGACGCGGGCAACCACCCGGTCCGTCCAGCGCCCTGCCCGGCCAGGCGCGCCCGCAGGTCGGCCTCCGTCGCGGGGGTGACCGGGTGGTCGCGCGCCGGCGGGTACCGGTCGAGCCGGTGGACCTCGTCGCCCGCGCGTACGAAATGGTTGGCGAACCACGTGTAGCGGCCCAGTTCGGGCTGCGCGGCCAGCACCGGCACGGGGCCCCGCGCCAGGCCCGCACGGTGCAGGGCCGCGATGACGGCCCCGATGCTCCCGTGCTCCGGGGACGAGTCGAAGGTCGAGCAGACCTTGTACTGGATGACCAGCGGCCGCAGCGCCGCCAGCGCCGTGAACGCGGGCAGCACCACGGACGCCGGGTCGGCCGACGCCCGGGCCGTGGTGGCGATGCCGATGACGTCGTCCCGGTCGTGCAGGTGCGCCACGTCGGTGACGAGGGATCCGCTCAGCCCGAACCGCCTGAACTGCCACAACGCGTCGGTCGCGCCCGTGAAGTCGTCGGCCGCGAAGGCGATGCGCGTCATCGGCGCACCACCCCGCCGAAGTGCCGCAGCGCCCGGGCCAGCTCGGGCTCGCGCACCTCGGCCAGCGGCACGCCCGCCTCCGCCGCCGTCCACGCCTGCCGGATGCTGGTGATCCCGGCCGCGGGCCCGTCGGGGTGGCCGAGCACGCCGCCTCCCGCCAGGACGAGCAGGTCGCTGGTGCCGGTGCGTTCCAGGGTGACCGGCGCGGTGCCGGCCCACTGGGCGGACGACAACACGGGCAGGCACGGGAAGCCGCCGAGCAGCGGTTCGCGCACGGCCGCCACCGCCTGCTGCACGTCGTCGTCGGTGACGTAGAACTTGCTGTGGAACCCGCCGCAGTGCAGGTGGTCGACCCCGGCCAGGCGGGCCAGCTTCTGGTAGGCGACGTGCGCGATGCCGATCCCCGGGTGGCGGAACAGTGCTCCGGTGCCGGTGACGTGCCCGTGGATCGGCACGCGGGAGTGCCGCCGCAACATCGCGACGGCCGGGAGGCCCACGACGTTCAGGTTGACCATGACGCAGGTGCCCCCCGCCGCCACGACGAGGTCGTGGTTGGCGAGCATCCGGTCGGGTTCGTCGCTGATGTTGAACGCGTACATCGGCCGCCGCCCGGTCCGCCGTTCGACCTCGTCGAGCGCGCCCGTGACCGCGCGCACCCGCTGCGGCAGCGGCGCGGGCGGGCAGTCGCCGTTCACCTCGTCGTCCTTGATGAAGTCGGCCCCGGACAGCCCGAGTTCGAGCACCAGGTCCACGTAGTCGGAAGGGCGCAGCCCGACGTTGGGCTTGACGATGGTGCCGATCAGCACCCCGTCCGGACGTCCTGCCAGCCGCCGGGTGCCCTCCACCGCGAACCGGGCGGGCAGGTACGCCTCCCCGAAGGCCGCGGGCAGGTCGAGGTCGACCAGCTTCAGCCCGGCCAGCTCGCGCAGCTCGAACAGGTTGCCCGCGACCACGGGGAGCACGTTCGTGAGCGACGGCCCGGTGTTGCCGAGCGGGAACCCGATCCGCACCAGGCCCGCCGTGAGCGGCCCGTCGCCGGCCGCGCCCGGCAGGGCCTCGGCGACCGGCGCGGGGATCTCGGTCATGCCGAGCACCACCGCGCCGTGCCGGGCGCGCAGTTCGTCGGTCTCCCCCGCGACGCTGACGAACGTGCCGGTGCTCTGCTCTCCCGCGATCGCGCTCACCGCCTGGTCGAGCGGGAGGCGGGTGAGCACGTGGTACGTGGCGACGGTCAGCTCGCGCCCGGCCCCGTGCGAGGCGGCCGGTACGTGTTCCGCCCCCGGCGAGGCGGTCATCGGCGCGTCCGCTCGCCCAGGAGCTCCCCGGCCAGGTGTTCCATGGCGAGGGGCGGGCTGGCCAGGATCGGCGCCGCCGCCGACACCGTACCGGCGACGCGGGCCATCGACGCCTGGGCCAGCACGACCACGTCGACGTCCCCGCCGAGCTCGCTCAGGGCCTGCGCCACGCGCGCGTCGTGGGTGGCGGCGTCGCCGCTCATCAGCGCCTCGAACGCGCCCTCGCACACCCTGGCGGTCAGCTCGATCTCCTTGCCGGCCGCGGCGGCGCGCCGGCGTACCAGGTCGGCGGTGGGTTCGAGGGTGGTGCTCAGGGTGGCGAGCACGCCGATCCGGCGGCCGAGCGCGACGGCGCGGTCGGCCATCGGGCGGTCCACCCGGGTCACCGGCACGCCGGTCAGCGGCTCGGCGGCCTCGACGGCCGCGCCGATGGACGAGCAGGTCACCAGGATGTGATCGGCCCCCGCGGCCTCGGCGGAGCCGACGTGACCGGCGACGCGGCGCGCGGTCTGGGGGGTGAGGCGGCCCGCGGCGACGGTGTTCTTGATCAGGCTGTCGTCGACGATGTTGAACGTGTCGATGCCGGGGAGGTGCTCGGCGCACAGCTTGGCGAACACGTCGACCAGCGTGGCCGAGGTGTGGATCAGTCCCAGCCTCATGGTGTCTCCCTATGGGGTCGGTGACCAGCGGGTGGCGGTGGCGGTCTGCTCGGGCGACTGGTCGTGCCGCTCCCAGGCAACGTACTACCGAGATCGTGGATTGTTAAGGGTCTTCATCGGATGAAATTCGAACTTCATCCGATGAAAGGTCTAGGAAAAGGTGCGCGCTCGGGGTACCTTGCGGAACCGTGGCAACAGATCCCCAGCCGGACGCGGCCCGGCACGTCCAGGTCGTCCAGGCGCTCGGCGCCCAGATCGTCGGGGGCGCGCTGGCCCCCGGCACGTCCATCCCCATCGAGGAGGAGCTGGTCGGCGAGCTCGGCGTGGGCCGCTCCGCCGTCAGGGAGGGCGTGAAGGTGCTGGCCGGCAAGGGCCTGCTGGAGACCAGGAGGAGCGCGGGCACCATCGTGCGCCCCCGCGAGTCCTGGAACCTGCTCGACGCCGACGTCCTGAGCTGGCGGTTCATGCCCGAGCCGCGGCCCGGCGACATCCGGGTGCTGGCCGACCTGCGGGTCGCGCTGGAGCCAGGGGCGGCGCGGGTGGCGGCCGAGCGGGCGGACGCGGTGGCCGTCCGGCGCATCGACGAGGCACTGGCCGCGCTCTACGCCACCGCCGACGACCCCGAGCCGTTCATCGAGGCCGACCTGGCCTTCCACAAGGCGGTGTTCGCCGCGGCGGACAACGACCTGCTGCTCTACATCTACGACATGATCAGCCTCGCCCTGCGGTCCGTGCGCCAGGTGCACACCCGCTCGGTCGCCCACAACAAGGAGACGCTGCCCGGCCACGAGCGGGTGGCCGTGGCGATCAGGCGCCACCACCACCGCAAGGCCGAAGAGGCGATGCGCGAGGTGGTCGAGGTCGCCCGCGCCGACGCCGAGCAGCACGTCCGCCTCTGCTGCTGAAGACTTCACCGAAAAGAGCGAACAAGTGCACGTTCACGTCGACGTCGACGGCCCCGTGGCCGTCGTCACCCTGAACAGACCCGCCAAGCTCAACGCCATCACCCCCGACATGGCCGCCGCGCTCCGCGCCGGCCTGGACCGGGTCGACGCCGACCCGGCCGTACGGGTGGCCGTGCTCACGGGCGCGGGCGAACGCGCGTTCTGCGTCGGCAGCGACATCGGCGAGCTCGACGACTACGCCACGCCGTGGGAGTTCCGCAACCGCGGCGACTACGGCGACGCCGTACGAGCCCTGCGCAAGCCGATCATCGCGGCCGTCAACGGCTACGCCTACGGCGGCGGCCTGGAACTGGCCCTGGCCTGCGACATCCGGCTGGCCGCCGACACCGCGACGTTCGCCGCGCCCGAGATCAAGCTGGGCTGGATCGGCGGCAGCGGCCAGTCGGCGCTGCTCGCCCACGCCGTCGGCCCGAGCAACGCGGCCACCATGCTGCTCACCGGCGACCCGATCGACGCCGCCCGCGCCCTGCGGTGGGGCCTGGTCACCGAGCTGCATCCGCGGGAGGAGCTGCTGCCGGCCGCGCTGGAGCTGGCCGGCCGGATCGCGGCCAGGCCGCCGATCGCCGCGCAGACGGCCAAGGCCAACGTCAGGGCGGCCTACTCGATGCCGCTGGAGCAGGCCATCCAGTACGAGCGCGACCTGCAGACCGTCTGTTTCGCCACCGCCGACGCGGCCGAGGGCAGGGCCGCCTTCGCCGAGCGGCGCGAGCCCGTCTTCGAGGGGCGCTGATGGGCGTTCTCGACGGTTACCGCGTGGTCGACCTGTCCATCGCGATGGCGGGCCCGCTGGCCGCCATGCGGCTGGGCGACCTGGGCGCCGACGTGGTCAAGGTGGAGCCGGTGACCGGCGAGTGGCAGCGGCACGCGCCGGCGGGCGGGGCGACGGGCAACCGGGTGAACGCGTCCTTCCTGTCGCTCAACCGCAACAAGCGCAGCCTGGCCGTCAACCTGAAGGCGGACGAGGGCCGGGCCATCGTGCACAAGCTGGCCGCGACGGCCGACGTGTTCCTGCAGAACTACCGTCCCGGCGTCGCCGAGCGGCTCGGCATGGACTACGCCACGATCAGCGCGCTCAACCCCCGCATCGTGTACGTCTCCATGTCCGGCTACGGCGAGACCGGGCCGTACGCGTCGCGGCCCGGCCAGGACCTGCTGCTGCAGGCCATGAGCGGCGCCATGCTGAGCACCGGCCGCGAGGGGGACCCGCCGGCCCCCGCGGGCACGTACGCCATCGACGCCATCACCGCCTACAGCGCCTTCGAGGGCGCGCTCGCCGCGCTGCTGCACCGCGAGCGCACCGGGGAGGGGCAACGGGTGAGCGTCAACATGCTGGACGCCGCCGTCGCCGTGCAGATGCAGGAGCTGTCGATCTTCACGGTCGGCGGGGTGCCGCAGCGCCGCGGGAGCGAGCCGCACGGCCACACCTACATCCGCGCGCCCTACGGCGTGTTCGCCACCAAGGACGGCTATCTCGCGCTCGGCATGCCCCGGCTCGACACGCTGGCCGTCGCCCTCGACCTGCCCGAGCTCGCGGGCATGGACGGCGACGCCGACGGCCACACCAGGCGCGACGAGATCACCGCGATCGTGGCCCGCCGCCTGCCCGGCCGCACGACCGCCGAGTGGCTGGAGATCTGCGCCCGCCACGACCTGTGGGCCGGCCCGGTGTACGGCTACGCCGACCTGGTGGCCGATCCGCAGGTCAGGCAGAACGGGTCGTTCGTCACCTACGAGCACCGCACCGAGGGCACGGTGACCACGCCCGGCTTCCCGTACGGCCTGAGCGCCACCCCTCCCGAGGTGCGCAGGGGCGCGCCGCTGGTGGGCGAGCACACCAGGGAACTGCTCGACGAGCTCGGATACCCGCCGGAGCGCGCGGCCGAGCTGGTGGCGGAGGGCGTGCTGGCATGCGAGGACTGACCTGGGACCATCCGAGGGGGTACGCGCCGCTCGACGAGCTGACCCGGCTCGACCTGGCCGGCCAGAACCCGTACGGCGACGTGCCCGAGCCGATCGTGTGGGACCGGCAGCCGCTTGAGGGGTTCGAGTCGGAGCCGATCGCGCGGCTCTGCGAGACGTACGACGTGCTCGTCATCGACCATCCGGGGCTGGGCGCGGCGGTGGACGCGCTGGTGCCGATGGAGGAGCTGTTCGAGCCGGACGAGCTGGCGGGCCTGCGGGCCGGCTCGGCGGGCCGGTGCTTCGACAGCTACCACCTGGACGGGCGCCAGTGGGCGCTGCCGCTCGACGCGGCCACCCAGGTGGCGGCGGCCAGGCCGGGCGTGCGGGTGCCGGCGGAGTGGACGGAGATGGCGGAGTTCGCCCGGGGCACGCGCATGGCGTTGTGCCTGGGCGGGCCGCACGCGTTCCTCATGTTCTGCGCGCTCTGCTCGGGCGACTTCCTGGACGAGGAGGCCGGGGTCAGGGCGCTGGAGCTGATGGCGGAGCTGCTGGCGGTCGCGGACCCCGGGCTGTCGCTGCGCAACCCGATCGGCGTGCTCGACGCGTTGGCGGCTGGTGAGGCCGACTGCTGCCCCTTGTTGTACGGCTACTCCGCCTACCCGCTGTCCTTCTCCGACGCGCCCGCCTGGCCGGGCCGGCCGCCGGGCAGCGTGCTCGGCGGCACCGGGCTGGCCGTCTCCAGGCGGCGCGCAGGCACGATCCGCGAGGAGGTCCGCGCCCACCTGCGCCGCCTGCTGTCGGAGCCGGTGCAGGCGGGGTTGTTCCCCGCCGCCGGCGGGCAGCCCGCGGCCCGCACCATGTGGGAGGCCGCCGGGGAGGGCGACGGCTTCTACCGCGACACCCGGGCCACCTTGGAGGCCGCCTGGATCAGGCCGCGCTTCCCCGGCTACATCGCCCTGCAGGAGAGGGCGTCCGCGCTGATCCGCGACGGGCTGCTCGCCCGGGTCCAGGCCCGCGACCTGCTCAAGGACCTGCACCACGACGAATGGAGGAACCCATGACCACGGCGCTCGTCACCGGCGCCGCCGGCGCGCTCGGCCGGGCGATCGTCCGCCGGCTGGCCGCCGACGGCCACCGGGTGGCGGCACTCGACGTCGACGCCGGGACGCTCGAAGGCGCGCTCAATCTGGAGACCGATCTGCGCGATCCGGCCGCCGTCGAGGCCGCGTTCGCCGAGACGGAGGCGCGGCTGGGGCCGGTCGGCATCCTCGTCAACAACGCGGCCGTCTACCCGGCCCGGCCCTTCCTGGAGGTGCCGCTGGCCGAGTACGACGACGTGCACGCGGTCAACCAGCGCGCCTACTGGCTGGCGGCCCAGCTCGCGGCCCAGCAGATGAGCAGGCAGATGGGCGACCGGGGCGGCGCGATCGTCAACATCGCCTCCATCACCATGCACGGCGGCTGGTCCGACCTGGCCGCCTACGTCGCCACCAAGGGCGCCGCCGCCGCGCTCACCAGGGCGCTGGCCCGCGAGCTCGGCCCGAAGGAGATCCGGGTCAACTGCGTCTCGCCCGGCGCGTTCCCGACGGCGGCGGAGAGCATCCATCCGGATCCGGAGGCGTACGAGCGGATGGTGCTGGAGCGGCAGGCGCTCCAGCGGCGCGGCAAGCCGGAGGAGCTGGCGGCCGTGGTGTCGTTCCTGACCGGTCCGGACGCCTCGTTCGTCACGGGCCAGACCATCGAAGTCAACGGAGGGTGGGTGATGGCATGACGCCGGACCGCAGGCGGCTGGCCGAGCTGACGGGCGATCTGAGCGCGGCCGGCGGAGTCCGGCTGGTGACGCTCGGCGACGGGGCCGAGCGCGGCATCAGGACGCTGGAGTTCAGGACGGGCTCGGGGCTGGCGTTCGACGTGCTGGTGGACAGGTGCATGGACATCGGGCACGCCGAGCACGGCGGGCGCGCGTTCGGCTGGCGCTCCCCCACCGGTTTCCGCCATCCGGGGCTGCACGAGAACGCCGACGAGGACGGGCTGTCCTGGTTGCGCTCGTTCTCCGGGCTCATCGTCACGGCCGGGCTCGACCACACGCTGTTCGGCGGCGACGTGCCCGCCGGCCCTTACCGCTACCCGCCCCGCACGTCGGTGCGGCACGGCCTGCACGGGCGCGCGGGCAACCTGCCCGCCCGGCTGACCGGCTACGGCGAGCGCTGGGACGGCGAGCGCTGCGTGTTGTGGGCCGAGGGCGAGGTGCGCCAGGCCGCGGTCTTCGCCGAGAACCTGCGAATGGTGCGGCGGATCGAAGCCGACCTCGGGGGCGAGGAGATCAGGCTGGTCGACACCGTCACCAACGCGGGGTTCGAGCCGACGCCGCACATGTACCTCTACCACATCAACCTGGGCTGGCCGCTGCTCGACGAGGGCGCCAGGTTCGAGGCCGCCATCCGCGAGACGCTCTGGCAGAGCGACAGCGTGGCCGAGCAGAAGGCCGATCACCTCGTCTTCCCCGGGCCGGTGCCGGGGTTCGTGGAGCAGGTGTACGAGCACGCGCTCGTCCCCGGCGACGACGGGCTGCACCGGGTGGCCGTGGTCAACGACCGGCTCGGGATGAAGGTGTCCGTGGAGTGGCCGGCGGAGGAGTTTCCGTACTTCTTCGAGTGGCTGAACCTGCGCTCGGGCAACTACGCGGTCGGGCTCGAGCCGTCCACGCACCACGTCGCCGGCGACGCCGCGGCGAGGGAGGACGGCAGCATGATCTGGCTCGGCCCGCAGGAGTCGCGGGCGTACCACACCACGTTTCGTGTCGAGGCGCCCTGAGGCCGCCGGGCGGCCGTCAGCCCAGCCGGTACGCGCGCCGCGCCGCCCCGGCGAAGACGTCGGCGCGCTCGCTGTCCGACAGGCCCGCGCAGAGCTCGCCGGCGGCCTCGGCGACCCGCTCGTAGCCGGCCGCGAGCAGGCACACGGGCCAGTCGGAGCCGAACATCACCCGCTCGGGCCCGAACGCCTCCAGGACGATCTCGGCGTACGGCCGCAGGTCGGCCACCTGCCAGGACGCCCGGTCGGCCTCGGTGACCATCCCGGACAGCTTGCAGAAGACGTTGGGGTGGCGGGCCAGTTCGAGGATCCGGCCGCGCCACGGCTCCAGCTCGCCCGAGGCGATCGGCGGCTTGGACAGGTGGTCGAGAACGAACGTCAGCTCCGGCATGGCGGCCACCGTGTCGATGGCGGCGGGCAGTTGGTGCGGGAGCGTGAGCAGGTCGTAGGCCAGCCCGGCGGCGGCCACGGCGGCGAGCCCGCGGCGCACGTCGGCGCGGGTGAGCCAGCCGGGGTCGGGCTCGGACTGCACGCCGTGCCTGACGGCGACCAGCCCGCCGCGCTGTCCATGGGTCAGCCCGGCGAGGGTGTCGGCGGCGTCGGGCGCGGTCAGGTCGATCCAGCCGACGACGCCCGCGACGAGCTCGGACCCGGCGGCCAGGGCCAGGAACTCGCGGGTCTCGTCGAGGTCGGGCAGCACCTGCACCAGCACGGTGCGGCTCACCCCTGCCGCGGCGGCGGGCCCGGCGAGGTCGTCGAGGGTGAACGTGCGGCGCACGGGCGCCATGGGCTCCGGGTCGAGCCAGGCGTGGGGGCGGACGGACAGATCCCAGACGTGGTGGTGGGCGTCGATGCGGGTCATCACGGCTTCCGGCTCGGTCGGGAGCGGGCGATGGCCGCCCTCTCCAGAAGGAGATCGTTTCCGGACCGGAACCTAACATACATCCTACGTTAGAGCCAGAACTGAGGGAGGTATAGACATCAGAGCCCTCTTCGCGTAGACATACATCCCATGTTCACGGTGAACCTCCGCTGAACACCTCGCCTTCGACGTCCCCCGCGGTCCGAGAGACATCCGGACCCCCTGACGGCACGATCGCCCTCATCGCTCTCATGACATCCCGCCCCGGCGGCGGCATGCGTTCTGGAAGAGGAGTAACGGTGACCAACGACGGCTACACACGACGAGGCGTGCTGGCGACGGGCTTAGGCGCCGCGGCCGGATCCGTGCTCGTGACCGGGGTGAGCGCCGGTCCCGCGCGGGCCGGTACGCGGCACGGCCCGGAGGGGAACCCGCTCACCCTCTGGTACACCCGCCCGGCCGAGGAGTGGCTCGAAGCGCTGCCCGTCGGCTGCGGGCGGATCGGCGCCATGGTGTTCGGCGGCGTGGCCACCGAGCGGTTCCAGCTGAACGAGGACAGCATCTGGGCCGGCGGGCCGCACACCTACGACAACCCCGAGGCGCTGGCCGCCCTCCCGCAGATCCGGCAGTGGGTCTGGGAGGACAAGTGGCAGAAGGCGCAGAACCTGGCCGACGAGAAGTTCCTCGGCATCCCGAGCGAGCAGGCGCCGTACCAGGTGCTCGGCGACCTCACCCTGACCTTCCCCGGCTCGGCCGAGTTCACCGGCTACCGGCGCGAGCTCGACCTGACCCGGGCCGTCACCACCGTCACCTACGTCCGCGACGGCGTCCGCCACACCCGCGAGGTCTTCGCCAGCAACCCCGGCCAGGTCATCGTCGTGCGGCACACGGCCGACAAGCCCGGCTCGGTGACGTTCCAGGCGGCCTTCTCCAGCCCGCAGGCCACCACGACGGCCGCCGCCGGGTCCGGCACCATCGCCCTCGACGGCGTCAGCGGCGACACCCAGGGGCTCAAGGGCGAGGTGCGCTTCCGCGCCCTGGCCAGGGCCGAGGCGAAGGGCGGGACGGTCGGCACCGACGGCGGCACGCTCACCGTGACCGGCGCCGACGAGGTGACGCTGCTCATCTCCATGGGCTCCAGTTACCGCAGCTTCAAGGACGTCGGCGGCGACCCCGCCGAGGTGGCCGAACGGCATCTGAAGCGGGCCGCCGGGCAGCCGTACGAGGTGCTGCGGCGCAAGCACGTCCAGGACTACCAGAAGCTGTTCGGCCGGGTCGAGATCGACCTCGGCACGTCGGAGGCGGTCGCGCTGCCGACCGGCGAGCGCATCGCCCGCCGGCAGCTCGACACGGACCCGCAGCTGGCCGCCCTCTACTTCCAGTACGGCCGCTACCTGCTGATCTCCTGCTCCCGGGCGCCCGGCCACGCGGCCAACCTGCAGGGCATCTGGAACGACTCCCTCACGCCGGCGTGGGAGTCGAAGTACACCATCAACATCAACTGCGAGATGAACTACTGGCCGGCCGGGCCCGGCAACCTCATCGAGTGCATGGACCCGCTGTTCGACCTGATCAAGGACCTGGCCGAGACCGGCGCGCGCACCGCCAGGACGCAGTACGGCGCCAAGGGCTGGGTCGCCCACCACAACACCGACGGCTGGCGGGGCACGGCGCCCGTGGACTTCGCCTTCTACGGCGTGTGGCCGACCGGCGGGGCGTGGTTGTGCCTGACGCTGTGGGAGCACTACCTCTACACCGGCGACGAGCGGCGGCTGCGCGAGCACTTCCCGCTCATCAAGGGCTCGGTGGAGTTCTTCCTCGACACCCTCCAGACCGACCCCAGGACCGGCCACCTGGTGACCAACCCCTCCCACTCGCCGGAGGTGGGCCACCACGAGGACGGCGACGAGAACGTCAGCATCTGCGCGGGGCCCACCATGGACATGCAGATCCTGCGGGACCTGTTCGGCGCGTTCGCGGAGGCGTCGGAGGTCCTCGGGGTCGAGGAGGACCTGCGCGCGAAGGCCGGCGAGGCCCGCTCGCGGCTCGTGCCCAACCAGGTGGGACATCTCGGGCAGATCCAGGAATGGCAGGAGGACTACAGAGGCGACGCCGCCCTGTCGCGCAGCCGGCACATCTCCCACCTGTGGGGGCTGTTCCCCGGCCACCAGATCGACCCGCGCCTCTCCTCCGACCTGGCCCAGGCGGCCCGCCGGACGCTGGAGCTGCGCGGCGAGGCGGGTGCGGGATGGTCGCTCGCCTGGAAGATCAACTTCTGGGCGCGGCTGCTGGACTCCGCCGAGGCGTACAAGCGGCTGGGCAACCTGCTCGTGCCCGCGCGCACCGCGCCCAACATGTTCGACCTGCACCCGCCGTTCCAGATCGACGGGAACTTCGGCGGGGTCTCCGGAATCACGGAGATGTTGCTGCAGAGCCACGCCGGCCAGGTGCACCTGCTGCCCGCCCTGCCCGCCGCCTGGCCCGCCGGGTCGTACCGGGGGTTGCGGGCACGCGGCGGGTTCGAGGTGGACCTCACGTGGGAGGGCGGCGCCCTGCGGCGCGGCCGGATCCGCTCGGACCTCGGACGCGAGCTCACCCTCCGCACCGCCCGCCCGGTCACCGTCACGGAACGGGGCCGCCCGGTCAGGGCCGACCGGCCCGAACCCGGAGTCCTCGTCTTCGACACCCGCAAGGGCGCGATGTACGAGATCACCCCGGTCTGACGGCCTCCGGGCCCGGCGCGGCGGCGCCGGGCCGGGAACGCGGGCGCGTGCGGGAGGCCTCGCCGCGGGCGTGGGCGGCGAAGAGGCGGGCCGCCTCGTCCGGGTCACCGGACGACAGGGCCGTCACCAGGTCGTCGTGGTGGCCGGCCATCGCCATCCAGTCACCTTCGTAGAGCGGGTTGCCCACCACGTGCAGGCTCCACAGGTTCGACTCGATGGTCCGCCACAACCGCAGCAGGAAGGAGTTGCCGCACGCGGCGCACACCCGCCGGTGGAAGGCGAGGTCGGCGTCTCTGAACGCTCCGATGTCGCCCTCGCCCGCCGCCCGCCGCATGGCCAGCACATCCCCCGCGAGCTGCTGCAACGTCTCGGGCTGGATGCGGACGGCGGCGCCGCGTGCGGCATACTCCTCCAGCAACACCCTGATGTCACGCACCTCCCGGGCCTGCTCGTCGGAGATCTCCGCGACGTAGCTGCCCCGGTTGGGATAGGAGATGACCAGTCCCTCGTGCGCCAATCGCTTGATAGCCTCTCTCGCCGGGGCCTGGCTGGTGCCGACCCTGCGGGCGATCTCGGCCTCCACCAGCCGCTGCCCGGCCACGAGCTCTCCCGAGACGATCCAGCCGCGCAGCAGCGCGTAGACCCGGTCGGACAGCAGCTCCCTGGGCAGCACCTGGCTGGCGGGCGGCGCGATCTGCTGCTCCTGCCAGATGCGCGCGACCGTCGACTGCGACAGCCCGAGCTGCCTGGCCATCGAGCGGGTGGAGGGCACGGCGGAGCCATGAGCCGCGGCGGCGATCACGCGCTCGGCCTCCTGCCGCTCCGTGCTGCGCGGCCGCCCGGGTCTCGGCGCGTCGGCCAGGCCGTCGAGGCCGCGCTCCACGAAGCGGGCGCGCCACTTCGCGACGGTCGCCGAGCTGACGGCGAGCCGGGTCGCGATCTCCTTGCGCGACAGCCCGTCGGCGCACGCCAGCACGATGCGGCTGCGCAGGCCCAGCCCTCCCCCGGCCTCCTCCGCCCACGCCTCGAGCGTGGCGCGCTCCTCGGCGCCCATTACCAGCCGTTTGTCGTCAACGCGTCCAGTCACGCCCCAACTGTAACGCACTTATGACTCAGACGACCGCATGAAACATATTTGTAGCAGAGCATAACCCCTTGACCGACCCCGGTTGCCAACGTATTAAATAATCGCTAATCGAGTACCGACCCATTAAAAAGGCGTCGCAGATCTCGCCCCCTTGGAGGTGCGATGCGGTCCCCCCGTTCATTCCCCGTCCTGTCAGGCATCGGATGCCTGCTCCTGCTCACCGGCTGCGGCGGGGGCGGCTTCGCCGGCGACTCCCAAGCGCAGCAGAGCGAGGGCGGCCAGGTCACCGTCAGGATGCTGGTCAACATCAGCCCGAACCTCACGCAGGCGTACTGGGACGGCCTGGTCAAGCCGTTCGAGCAGGCGAACCCCGGCATCGACGTGAAGATCGAGGCGCCCACCGGCAAGGGCGTGGCCGACACGCTGCCGCAGCAGCTCGCCGCCGGCAACGCCCCCGACGTGGTCGAGACGCTGATGGCGGACGAGACGCTGGCCAAGCAGATGCTCGACCTGAGCGACCAGCCGTGGGCGAAGGACACGCCGCTGGTCGAGCAGGCCAAGCTGGGCGGCAAGATCTACACCGTCGGCGTCGGCGTGCAGGCCCAGTCGCTGGTCTTCTACAACAAGGAAGCCTTCGGCAAGGCCGGGATCGACAAGCCGCCGACCACGTGGGACGAGCTCGACGCGGCCATGGGCAAGCTCAAGTCGGCCGGCTACCTACCGCTGCAGACCGGCGGCGACTTCCTGACCGGCCTGCAGCTGCTCCAGCTCTCCAACCCCTCCCGGGCCCAGCACCACCCCACCTGGCAGCAGGACGTCACGTCGGGCAAGATCAAGGCCGGCGAGTCGCTGCTGCCGTACCTGGAGCGCTACCACGGCTGGATCGGCAAGGGGTACGTCGACAAGAACGCCCTGGGCATGAAGTACGCCGACGCCGAGACCGCGTTCCTGTCCGGCAAGTCGGGCATGTACGTCATGGGCAGCTGGTTCACCGCCGCCGAGGCCAAGGCCGAGAAGGACTTCGAGGTCGGCGTCTTCCCCGCCCCGGTCGACAAGGGCCAGCAGCACCCCGGCCCGCAGGGCGCGACGCTCGCGGCCCCGTACATGATCCTCAAGTCGACCCCGCAGAAGGACGCGGCGCTCAAGCTGGTCCAGTGGCTCGTCACCGACCCGGCCGCGGTCAAGAGCCAGCTCAAGCAGGACGGCAACTTCCGCACCGGCGTCGAGCGCGAGTTCACCCCGCTGGAGCAGCAGGTGCAGGAGATCCTCGACCAGGCGCCGGCCGGCGTCCCGCAGGGTGAGGGCTACGGCGACGCCACCCTCCCCAAGGGCTTCAACTCCGCGTGGAACACCGAGGTCCAGGGCCTGTACGTGGGCAAGTCGCCCAAGGAGGTCGCCGAGGGCGTGGACCGCTGGCTGGCCGGACGCTCATGACCCTCACCCGGGAAGCGCCCGTAGCCGCCGTGCGCGAGACGCCACGCAGGCCCAGGCGGCGGCACGACGGCCTGACGACCGCGCTGATGGCCGGCCCGGCCACCATCCTCTACGTGGTGATGCTGGTCATCCCGGTCGGCCTGGCCTTCTACCTGAGCCTGACCGACTGGGACGGCTTCAGCGCCGACCCCGCCTTCGTCGGCGCCGCCAACTACGCGAGCCTGCTCGACGACCCCGAACTGCGCCGCGCGGCCCTGGTCACCCTGCTGGTCGCTGCGGCGGGCACGGCCGGGCTCAACCTGCTCGGCCTCGGCTTCGCCCTCCTGGTGAACGGTGCCTCCCGGGCCAACACGTTCTTCCGGATCGTGCTGTTCTACCCGCACGTGCTCAGCGCCCTCGTGGTCGGCTTCCTCTGGTCGGCCATCCTCGGCACCACCGGCGCGGTCAACAACCTGGTGACCACGTGGGGCGGTGAGGTGCTGCCGTTCCTGTCCGACCCTGCCTGGGCCACGGTCACCATGATCGCGGTGCTGGTGTGGGCCGGGTTCGGCGTCAACGTCGTGCTCTACCTGGCCGGGCTCCAGGCGGTGCCGCACTCGCTGATCGAGGCCGCGAAGATCGACGGGGCGACCCGGTGGCAGGTGTTCAGGAACGTGACACTGCCCGCGCTGGGGCCGTCAGTGACGATCAACATCGTGCTGTCGCTGGTGACGCTGCTCAAGACGTACGACCTGGTGGTGTCGCTGACGGCGGGCGGCCCCGCCGGGCAGACCCAGACCGTCGCCTACCTCATCCTGTGGAACTCCTTCCACGACGCCCGCCTCGGTTTCGGCTCGGCGCAGTCGGTGATCCTCATGCTGGTCACCGCGGCGCTGGCGTTCGTGGTGACCAAGCTGCGCCGGCGCGGCGAGATGGCGGTGCACCAGTGAGAAAGACCTTCCTCTGGGCGACCGTCGCCTTCATGCTCGTCCCGCTCTACGTGCTGACCGTCAACGCGTTCAAGGGCCAGCAGGACATCCTGAACGACCCGTTCGGCCTGGGCGGCCTCACACTGGAACCGCTCGGCAGGGCGCTGACGAACCCGCAGTTCGACGTGGTCAAGGGGTACGCGATCACGCTGCTGTTCGTGGTGGCCGTCAACGTGCTGTCGGTGCTGCTGGCGGCGCCCGCCGCGTACACGATCGCGCGCAGCCCCAAACGACGGTTCCGGGTGCTCATGCTGTTCTTCCTGGCCGGGACGTTCATCCCGGGCCAGGTGCTGGTCATCCCCGTCGTGTACGTGCTCAAGACCCTCGGCCTCATGGGCACGATCCGCGGGTTCGTGCTGTTCGAGACCACGCTCACGCTGCCGTTCTCGATCTTCCTGTACGCCGGCTACATCGCCACTATCCCCGCCGTGCTCGACCAGGCGGCGGCCGTCGACGGGGCGGGGCGGCTGCGCACGTTCTGGCAGATCGTCTTCCCGCTGATGCGGCCCGCGGTCGCCACGATGGTCATCCTCAACACGTTCTCGGTGTGGAACGACTTCGTGAACCCGCAGATCATCCTGGGCCCCGGCAGCGGCCTCTACACGGTGACCACGGGCGTCTACGCCGCCGTCAGCCAGTACTCCACCGACTACACCGTGGTCTTCCCGACGCTGCTGCTGGCCATCGCCCCGCTCCTCGTCTTCTTCGTCTTCATGCAACGGCACATCATCAGCGGCCTCACCGCCGGGGCCACGAAAGGTTGAAGATGCGCACAGTGCCCTCGCCGTCCGAGCCCTCGAAACCCGAGTCCTCCGAGCTCTCCGTGCCCTCCGACCCCACCGTGCCCTCCGACCCAACCGTGCCCTCCGTCACCGCGACCGTCCCGCTCGGCACGCCGCCCGCCTGGGCGGTGCTGGAGCGCCGCCTGTTCGACACGCTCGACGAGGCCTGGCGGGCCTTCGCCGCCCGCTACTGCGGGCCCGACGGGCGGCTCATCTACCACGGGCCGGCCGCCGACCGGGACGGCGCCGACGACTTCTACGAGGCGTTCTTCAACTGGCCGACGCTCTACCAGCTGGGCGGCGCGGACGACCTGCTGGACGCCGCCAAGCACCACTGGGAGGGCGTCACCACGCAGCTCACGGAGCTCGGCTACCTGGTGGACGAGTTCGAGCGCGGCTATGACTGGTTCCACCAGGGCGAGTCGCTGCTGCTGTTCTACGGCATCTGCGCCGCGGACCCGCGCGACGAACGTTTCCGCGAGCGCGCCCGCCGCTTCGCCGACCTCTACCTCCCGGGCTCGGCCAACTACGACGCCGAGCGCGACATCATCCGCGCCCCGCACAACGGCGCCGGCGGCCCCCGCTACGGCCTGCAGTGGGAGTGGGCCTCCTACCACACCGACCTGGTCAGCATGCGGCCGTTCGGCCTGCCGCTGCGCGACCTCCCGGGCATCACGCGGTGGGAGGACCTGGCCGACCCGTACAACGCCGCCCGCATGGGCGCGGCGATGAGCGAGCGCATCGGCCGCGGCGACGTGGCCGTCAACCTGGCCGCGACCAGCCTGGCCGTCAACGCCTGGCTGTACGACGGCGACGAGCGCTACCGCGACTGGGCGCTGCGCTACATCGGCGCCTGGCAGCGCAGGGCGGAGGCCAACGGCGGGATCCTGCCCGACAACGTCGGCCCGTCCGGCGTCGTCGGCGAGCTGCACGGCGGTCGCTGGTACGGCGGCAACTACGGCTGGCAGTGGCCGCACGGCATCTACAGCGTGGGCGCCGCCGCCGCGATCGCCGCGGTCAACGCCCACCTGCTGACCGGCGACGACGCCGCGCTCGTCATCGGCCGCGACCCTCTGGAGGCCGTGTACGGCCACGCCGTCCAGGCGAGCGTGACCGAGACGGACATGAGCATCAGCGACCGCTGGCTGGCCGAGCTCGGCGACGAGGCGGGCAAGCCCACCATGCTGGTGCCCAACCGGCACGACGACCAGGGCTGGTTCGACTTCCAGCCGCCGCAGCTGGGCCTGCCGGTCTGGCTCTGGCACGCGAGCCAGTCCGGCGGCGACGCCGACCGGCTCGACCGGCTGCGGGCCGGCTCCGGCTACGACTGGACGACCGTGCGCCCGTTCCGTAACAAGGAGGAGGCCGGGCACGAGGCGCCCTGGCTGGAGTTCCTGCGCGGCGCCAACCCCGGCTTCCCCGAGGCCATGTTGTCGGCGGCGCTCGGCCAGGTGCAGCGGCGCATGGCGCTCATCGACGCCGACACCGCGGACCTGTCCACCATCCACGTGCACCACTGGCAGCGGCTCAACCCGGTCGTCACGGAGGCGCTGCTGCAGCTGGCCACCGGCACCCCGCAGGTGCTCTACAACGGCGGGCTGCTGCCCGCCCGGCTCGCCTACTTCGACGCCGACCGCCGCCGTCCCGGCCTGCCTCCGGACGTGGCCGCGCTGGTCGACTCCGTACGCCCCGGCGCCACCGGCGTCGAGCTGGTCAACCTCGGCGTCGCCCGCACCCGCAGGGTCGTGGTGCAGGCGGGCGCGTTCGGCGAGCACCGGATCGACCGCGCGGTGGTCACCCGGTCCGGCGGCGACGGCTACCCGGGCGACCCGCGCGCCTACACCCCTCCCCCGATCACCGAGACCGGGCAGGAGGTGGCGGTGGGCGGCCCGCGCCTGCTCGTGGAGCTGCCGCCCGGCCGCCGCATCCGGCTCGACCTGCACACGACCGCGCGCGCCCGCACGCCGTCGCACCAGCACTACTGAGGAGTTTCATGGACGACGCCATCTGGGATCTGCCTGTTCGCGGGGAACTGCCCGCCGAACCCGATCCCGCCCTCGTGGAGGGACTGTCCCGGATCAGCGCGGCCACCGCCTGCGCGAAGTTGCACGCGCAGGGCATCCGGCGCACCTTCGTCGAGGGACCGCGTCCCATCGCCCAAGGACAGAAGATCGCCGGCCGGGTGCGCACGCTGCAGTTCATGCCGCAGCGCGAGGACATCGCCTCCGGGCTCGGGCAGGAGTACGTCGAGCGGCACACCGCCCTGTGGGCCGTGCTCGAGGAGATCCGGCCCGGTGACGTGCTGGTCGTGCAGGCGTACGGCAGCGCCTACACCGGGTGCTTCGGCGACATGCTGGTCCGCTACTTCAAGCGCAAGGGCGGCGCGGGCATCGTCGTCGACGGCCGGATCAGGGACCTGCCCAGGGTGGGCGGCCTCGGCCTGCCGATCTGGTCGACGGGCGCCACCCCCCACTACGCCTCGCAGGCGGAGCTGTTCCCGTGGGCGTACGACGTGCCGGTGGCCGTCGGCGGGACGCTGGCGCTGCCCGGCGACCTGTGCGTGGCCGACGACGACGGCGCGGTGATCGTGCCGCGCCGTCGCGCCCAGCAGGTGCTGGAGGCGGCGGCCGACCACGAGCAGTGGGAGCTCTACAGCCGCGCCCGCATCGAGGAGGGCGGGGCGCTTTCCGACTACTACCCACTCACCCCCGAAACCCGCGCCGAGTACGAGCGGTGGCGGAAGGTCAAGGAGAGCCAGTGATTCTCAGGTCTGTCGGCGCGATCGTCTTACTCATCGGCGGATTGACCGCCCCAACCCCCACCCCCGCCTCGTCGGCGGCCGGCAAGCCCACCTGTGACTACTACGTCTCCCCCTCGGGCAGCGACCAGGGCGACGGCAGCGACAAACGCCCGTGGAAATCGATCGAGCAGGCCCGCGACGCCCTGCGGGCCGACAAGAAGCCCCAGAAGTGCGACATCGTGGTCAACGTCAAGGCCGGCGACTACGTCGTCGAGAAGACCATCGCGTTCACCGAGGCCGACTCGGGCGAGAACGGCCACACGATCACCTACCGCAGCGCGGACGGGCCGGGCAAGGCCCGCCTGCTCGGCGCCAAGCCGCTCACCGGCTGGCAGAAGTACAAGGACAACATCTACAAGACCAAGATCGACCGGAACTTCTACACGCTGTTCGAGGACGGCAGGCGCGCCACCACCGCCCGCCACCCGAACAGGACGAGCGACGACCTGTGGTCCCCCTACCTGTTCTCCATCCTCGGCGAGCCGGAGAAGGAGGCGGTGCGCCAGTGGCTGTACTTCAAGCCGGAGGACGTGCCGCAGGAGTGGGACGCGGACTTCGACCAGAACGCCCAGGTCGTCGTCTGGTCGGGCGGCTCGTGGAGCTGGTTCACCGACACCGTGCCGCTGGGCGGCGCCGACTTCCGCAAGAACTTCTTCACGCTCGACCACTGGGCCCGCTACTCGTTCGTCAACAGCCGCAGCGGCTCGCGCTACTTCCTGCAGAACACGCTGCGCTTCCTCGACCAGCCGGGTGAGTACTACTTCGACTTCGCCAAGGGCGAGGTCTACTACTGGCCGCGCGGCTCGATCGACAAGGTCATGGCGCCGACGGTGAAGACGATCCTGCAGATCGCGGGCAGCACCCCCGAGCAGCGGGTGCACGACCTCGCCTTCGACGGGCTGGCGCTGCAGTACAGCGACTTCGTGGACTGGTATCGCGCGGGCTGGATCAGCGAGGGCGACTCGGGTTACGTGCACAAGTATCCGGTCTACGACCGGCAGATCGAGATGCCGCGCAACCGGTTCGGCATGATCACGGTGACGAACTCGCGGGACATCGACCTGACCAGGCTGCGCCTGTCGGACAGCGGCTTCATGGGCGTCTACATGTTGTTCGCCAACGAGCGGGTCAGGGTGTCGGACAGCCTGCTGGAGAACATCGGCGCCGACGGGATCAAGGTCGAGGGCGGCTATCCCGGCGAGGGCGACATCTCAGGCCATCACACGATCACCAACAACTACATCCACCACGTCGGCGAGCTCGTCCCCGGCGACGCGGCCGGCATCGAGCTGCTGAGCACGGGCAACAACGAGATCAGCCACATCAACGTCCGGCACAGCGCCCGCTACGGCATCAGCCTGGAGGTCCGCCCCGAGATCAAGGACGAGGACAACTACGCCCGCAACAACCGCTTCTCCTACATCCGCATCGACGAGGCGGGGCTCGACAGCGGTGACATGGGCGCCTTCTACACCTACGGCGTCAGCAACACCGAACCGCACGAGATCGACAACCACGTCTCGCAGATGGTGATCGGCGACGTCATCAACGACCCGGCCGGCGCGATGCCGGACAGCGGCACCCGGGGCGTGCACATGGACGCCGGCGGCTGCGGCTTCTCCTTCGCCGACATCGAGGTCGGCGAGGTCAGCGACGACAAGTACCAGAGTTACCAGTGCAACGAGGTCACCAACGCCAACTGGGCGGACGGCTTCGACGCCTCGAAGATGGAGTACGACAAGATCGGCGTGACCGACGCGTTCCCGTACCCGCTGCCGGAAGCTGAGGCGGCGGCCGGGAAGGTGAAGCAGTGAAGGTCGTGAGCGCGGCGGTGGTCGTCCTGGCGGCGCTGGTCGTCGCCCCGGCCGCGAGCGCCCAGGCCCCGTGCAAGCCGGTGGAGTTCTACGTCGCGCCCGGCGGCGCGGACCGTGGGGCCGGCAACGCGCAACGCCCGTGGAAGACGATCGAGCACGCCCGCGACCAGGTCAGGGCCAAGAAGAAGCACCAGAAGTGCGACATCGTGGTCAACGTCAAAGCCGGTGACTACGTCGTCGGCGAGACCATCGCGTTCACCGAGGCCGACTCGGGCGAGAACGGCCACCGGATCGTCTACCGCAGCGTGGACGGGCCGGGCAAGGCCCGCCTGCTCGGCGCCGAGCCGCTCACCGGCTGGGAGAAGCACAAGGGCGACATCTACAAGACGAAGGTCGACCGGAACTTCTACACGCTGTTCGAGGACGGCAGGCGCGCCACCACCGCCCGCTACCCCAACCGCAGGTCGGACGACGAGTGGGCGCCCTACCTCACCTCCGTGCTCAAGGAGCCGGAGAAGGAGGCGGTGTACCAGTGGCTCTACTCCAGGCCGGGCGAGTGGGACAAGAGCTGGAACCTCGACAACGCGCAGGTGACGGTCTGGTCGGGCGGCAGCTGGAGCTGGTTCACCGACACCGTCCCGATCCAGAACCCGTCGTGGGACGACAACCAGCTCACCCTGGAGCACTGGACGCGCTACGCGCTGGTCAACAGCCGCGGCGGCTCGCGCTACTTCCTGCAGAACTCCCTCGACTTCCTCGACCAGCCGGGTGAGTACTTCTTCGACTTCGACAAGGGCGAGGTCTACTACTGGCCGCGCGGCTCGATCGACAAGGTCATGGCGCCGACGGTGCAGACGATCGTCTCGCTGGCGGGCAGCACCCCGGACAAGCGGGTCCAGAACCTCACCTTCGACGGGCTGGCCCTGCAGTACAGCGACTTCGTCGGCTGGTACCGCAACGGCTGGATCAGCGCGGGCGACGCCGGCGTGCCGCACAAGTACCCCGAGTACGACCGGCAGATCGAGATGCCGCGCAACCGGTTCGGCGCGGTCACCCTCACCAACACCCGCGGCATCGACCTGACCCGGCTGCACATCGCCGACACCGGTTTCACGGCGGTCTACCTGCTGTTCGCCAACGACCACATCCGGATCTCCGACAGCCTGCTGGAGAACATCGGCGCCGACGGCATCAAGGTCGAGGGCGGCTACCCGGGCGAAGGCGACGTGGCCGGTCACAACGTCTTCACCAACAACTACATCCACCACGTCGGCGAGCTCGTGCCCGGCGACGCGGCCGGCGTCGAGCTCATGAACACCGGCAACAACGAGGTCAGTCACACGGTCGTCCGGCACAGCGCCCGCTACGGCATCAGCCTGGAGGTGCGCCCCGAGGTCAAGGACGGCGACGGGTACGCGCACGGGAACGTGTTCAAGTATCTCCGCATCGAGGAGGCGGGCCTGGACAGCGGTGACATGGGCGCCTTCTACACCTACGGCGTCAGCAACACCGATCCGCACCCGATCACCAACCACGTCTCCCAGGTCGTGATCGGCGACGTCATCCCCGACGCGTCGATGCCCGACAGCGGGACGCGAGGGGTGCACATGGACGCCGGCGGCTGCGGCTTCTCCTTCGCCGACATCGAGGTCGGCAAGGTGACCGACGACAAGTACCAGAGCTACCAGTGCAACGAGGTCACCAACGCCAACTGGGCGGACGGCTTCGACGCCTCGAAGATGGAGTACGACAAGATCGGCGTGACCAGCGCCTTCCCGTACCCCGTCCCGAGTTAGACGGCGCCCGCGGGCGGCGACCGATCCCCCGCCCGCGGGCGTTCTCCACCCCGCCCTCCGGCCCGCTGGAGCACCCCCATGAACGATCTGACGCGCCGCGGCTTCCTCTTCCTGAGCACCGCCACGGCCACGCTCGCCCTCTCCGGAACGCCCGCCGTCGGCGCTCCGGGGAGGATCTGGTCCTCTCGCCCGGCCCGGTCCGCGCGGCCCATGGTGCGCTGGTGGTGGCCCGACGCCCACGTCGATCCCGCCGAGATCAGGAGGGAGGTCGACCAGCTCGCCGCCGCCGGGTTCGGCGGCGCGGAGATCGCGGCGGTGCACCACAGCATCCGCGACAAGTCCGTGCTCGACCCCGCCGGCCACGGCTGGGGCACCCCCGCATGGAACGCCGCCGTCGAGGCCGCGCTCGACCAGGCGGCCAGACGCGGCATCCGCATCGACCTGACCATCGGCCCGTCCTGGCCGGCCGCGGTGCCGTCCATCACCCCGGACAGCCCGGCCGCGGTCAAGGAGCTCGCCCACGGCTCGGTCACGGTCGCCGCGGGCGCCACGTACGCGGGGGCCGCGCCGCCACCGGCCGTGCCGCCCGGCGAGGGCGTCACCGAGCGGAAACTGCTGCTCGTCCAGGCGGCCAGGATCGAGCCCGCCCACTCCACCGGCGACGAGACCGGCCTCGACCCCGCCTCCGTGCGGGAGGTGCCCGTGACCGGCGAGAACGTCACCTGGACCGCGCCCGCCGACGGCGAGTGGGTGCTGATCTCCTACTGGGAGCGCAGCTCAGGCCAGCGCCCCGAGTCCGGCCCGCACACCGCGCCCGAGGCGTACGTGGTCGACCACTTCAGCGCGGCGGGCACCCAGGCGGTCATCGACCACTGGGAGTCGGAGCTGCTCACGCCCGCCACGCGCCGGCTGCTGAAGAAGGCGGGCGGCGCGTTGTTCGAGGACTCCATCGAGATCGAGACGGACGCGCTGCCGTGGACGCCGGGGCTGCTGGAGGAGTTCGGGCGGCGGCGGGGCCACCCGCTCGCGCCCCTGCTGCCGGTGGTGCTGCTGGCGGAGGAGGACCCGGTCTTCGCGTACGAGGCCGCCATGACCCGGCACGCCCGTAAGGACTACTGGGACACGATCTCCGAGCTGTGCAACGAGCACCACTTCGCCGGGCTGCGCGACTGGGCGCACTCGCTCGGGCTGAAGCTGCGCGCGCAGCCGTACGGGTTGCGGACCGACGCCATCGCGGCGGCGGCCGTGCTGGACATCCCCGAGGGCGAGTCGCTCGGGTTCAAGAACCTCGACGACTACCGCTGCCTGGCCGGCGGCCGGGACCTGGCGGGGCACGAGCTGCTGTCCAGCGAGGCGGGCGCGTACGCGGGCGGCGCCTACACCACGACGTGGACGACGCTGCTCACCACCATGGGGGGCGCGTACGCGGCGGGGCTCAACCAGACGGTGCTGCACGGGTTCTCCTACGCGAGCGCGCCGGGGGCGGCCTGGCCGGGGTTCGCCGCGTTCACGCCGTACGGCGGGACGGCGGGCTATGCCGAGTCGTGGGGGCCGCGCCAGCCGACCTGGCACCACATATCCGATATTTCTGGCTATTTCGCCCGCATCCATGAAGTCCTGCGCGAGGGCGTCCCGCGCGCCGACGTCGCCGTCCTGCGGCAGACCGGCTACACCAAGACCGGCATCGGCGCCTCCTGGTTCACCCGCGACGGCATCCCCACCGGCTGGACCCACCAGTTCGTCAGCGGCCCTCTCCTCGACCTGCCCGCCGCCCGCGTCTCCGGCGGCCGGCTCGCGCCGTCGGGACCCGCCTACAAGGCGCTGTTCGTCGAGGGCGACAAGTTCTACGCGGGCGAGCCCACGATGACGGTGCCGGTGGCCGGGCGGCTGCTGGAGTACGCGCGGGCCGGGCTGCCCATCGTGCTGCTCGGCGCGTGGGAGTCGGCCTCGGTGCCGGGCCTGCCCGCGGACGGCGAGAACGAGCGGCTGCGCGACCTCGTCGCCGCGCTGCTGGCCGAGCCCACGGTGCGGATGGTCGCCGGCCAGGCGGACGTCCCCGGCGCGCTCGCCTCCCTCGGCGTGCGGCCCGACGTGCGCTACGCCACCCCCAGCACACTGCTCACCCTCCGGCGGGCAGCCGGGGAGATCGACTACTACTACCTGTGCAACGGCAGGCACGTCGAGAACCCCAAACCGCCGGTCGCCCCGATCGACCACGACGTCACGCTGGCCCGCGCGGACCGCCACGGAGTCCCGTACCTGCTTGACCCGTGGACCGGACGGGCCGAGCGGATCGCGCTGTACACGGAGGAGCCCGACGCGATCCGCCTGCGCGTCGCCCTCCAGCCCGGGCAGGCCCGGATCGTCGCGATCGCACGGGCCGGGCTGTTCGGCGACCGTACGGGCCGGCTCCCCCACGCCACCGCCACCGACGCGGACCGCGCCCTCTACTCCGGCGGAGGCCTCGCCGTCCGGGCCGCCAGGGCAGGCACCTACACCACCGCCCTCTCCACCGGCCGCACCGTCACCACGGTCGTCGGCGAGGTGCCGCCGCCCGTGGAGCTGTCGTCGTGGCGGCTCAAGGTCGAGGACTGGCAGCCCGGCGCGACGCCGACGCAGACCTCGAAAGTCGTCCACGAACTGGACCTGGACACGCTCGCCCCCTGGACGGAACTCCCCGGACTGGCCGACGTGTCGGGCGTCGGGACCTACACCACCACGGTGGACCTGGACGGCCCCGCGTACCTGGAGCTGGGCGAGGTGACCGACACGTGCCGGGTGCGCGTCAACGGCCGCCGCCTCGCCGCCGTCGACCAACTCCACCCGATCGTGGACCTCGGCCCCCACATCCGGCGCGGAACCAACACCATCAAGGTCGAGGTCGCCACCCCTCTCGGCAACCGGCTCAGAGTCGCGGACCCGGACGTCTACGGCGGGCTGCGCCGGCAACCGTACGGGCTGAAGGGACCGGTCCAGCTGGTGCCGTACAGGGAGGAGCGGTTGCGCCCGTGACCAGAGATGCGCTAACGCGCCTGATCGCCCGGTTCGTCGAACAGATCCGGGAGGGTCCGGGCTGTGGCCGCACGCGTGGCCCAGGTCTCGAGTAGGGCCAGATCGGTGCAGGAGGTGATCCGGACGCGGGTATCGTCTGGAACATCGAAGCCGCGGGCGGCCAGCACGAGCAGCACCATCCTGGCCGCCTCTTCCGCTTTGCCTTCTGCTTTGCCTTCTGCTTTGCCTTCTTTGAGGCCGCGGCCGTAGTGCTCGCGACCCCAGGGTGTGTAGACCGGCCAGTCGGTGGACGTCATGATCTCCTCCATGAGGCAGCGAATTTCGGGCGCGGACATGCTGTAGGCGTATTCAGCATACTTCGTAGCGTGATCGTCACGGGTGGTGGACAGTGCTGTGGCGAACGCCTCGATGACCTTGCGGTCACGACCGTGGACCATGACGGACATGGCTGCAAGGCCCGGGTGAGCGGCGGCCTCCTGGGGGTCGGTGATGACCGGAATGCCGTCCGGCCCCAACACGCGCGCCTGCAGGCGGTAGCCGGTCAGCCCTGAATCGATCGGCTGCGCGTAGTAGGCGGCGGTCGCACGATCGGGACAGACGACCAGGACTGTGACGTCGCAGCCCAGCAGCAGCCACAACGAGGCGGCGTAGCGGGCGAACTGCCGAGGATCCTTGGACGTGCCCTGCTGGATCTCCACGATGACAGCGTGCGCGGGGGACTGCGGTGGCCCAAGAGTGAGAACCAGGTCGGCCTCGATGTCGTCGGAGGGCCGCGTGTTGAAGGTGCGCTCCTCCCGCTGGATCAGTGGAGTGTCGGGCAGGTTCACTCCCATCTGGTCACGCAGGATCTCCACCACCAACTGGGGACGGTCGGCGAACATCTGGACGAGAGCATCATGTCGGGGGGACGGCATGGCACCCATTGTCACATCTCACACACGATGGGTGATGGGAATCATGCAACGAGGCCGGATACCGCGCGAGCTTGAGGCAACCCACAGGGCGGCGGCGCTGACGGCCTCCGGACTTCGCGGCGAGAGCCGCCGTTCGGCTTGACCCGAAGACCGACAGGGCCACCAGCCCTTGACCGGACCTGCCGAGGCGTATACATATCTATTCACAGCCAGATAAACATTCGCCCTTGAGAGGTGCAGGTGAAGGCAACCATCACGGTGCTCGCGACCGCGGCGGCGCTCGTCTTATGCCCGGTGACCGCACAGGCCGAGGCGGGTGACGAGCCGCGCTTCTCGGTGCCCGGGCGGGGCGGCGAGACCTGCGTCGACGCGCCCCTGACCATCACGTTCCCGGAGCCGCCGGCCCTGGGCACGACCGGCGCGATCGAGGTGCGCCGCGCCGACGGCACGCTCGCCGACCGCATCGAGGCCGCCACCGCCAGGACCGACAGGAAGAACGTCGGCAGCGCGATCTCCGACACGGGACTGCCGCACGACTTCTCGTACGAATCGATCATGATCGAGGGGCGCCGAGCCGACGTCTACCTGCACCACCAACTGGAGTACGGCCAGGAGTACTACGTCACCGTCGACCAGGGCGTGTTCGCGGGCTTCGACGGCGTGCGGGACCCCCGCGCCTGGCGGTTCACGACGACCAGGCGCGAGCCCAAGCCCGGCCGGTTGACGGTGTCGGCCAAGGGCACCGGCGACTTCTGCACCGTGCAGGGCGCCATCGACGCGGTGCCGACCGGCAACACGACCCCGGTGACGATCGACGTGCGGCCCGGCGTCTACACCGAGATCGTCTACGTCCGCGAGGACCGCCCGCACATCACCGTCAAGGGCGCGGGCGCGAAGCGCACCGTCATCCGCTATCCCAACAACGACCTGCGCAACGGCGACAAGGCGCTGAGCGACGGCGGCCCCGAGGACGTGTGCCCGCGCCGCGTGCTGGAGACGTCCGACCTGCACAACTGCTGGCGGGCCTCGTTCGGGGTGGACGCGTCCGACTTCCGGATGAGCGACGTCACCGTGCACAACACGACGCCGGACGGCGGCTCGCAGGCCGAGGCGTTCCGGGGCAACAACGAGCGCATCGCGCTCGAACGCGTGCACCTGCGCAGCTTCCAGGACACGCTGCGCCTGCAGGGCAAGGGCTTCGTGACCGACAGCCACATCAGCGGCGACACCGACTTCGTCTGGGGCACCGGCACGGTGTTCATCCAGGACACGGTGCTGGAGTCGACCGACCGCGGCTACATCTCGCAGAGCCGCAACGACGAGACCCGTCCGGGCACGGTGTTCGTCAGGACCAAGCTGACACGGGCGCCCGGCGTGCCGGACGGCTCGGTCGCGCTGAGCCGCAGCGCGGTGTGGCGGTTCACGCACAGCCAGGTCGTGTACATCGACACCGAGATGGACGGCCACATCGACCCGGCCGGCTGGCAGATCGACCCGGACGACTGCGCGCAGGCCCAGCAGACGTCCTTCTGGGAGTACGGCAGCACCGACCTGTCCGGCCGCGCGATCGACACCTCGCAGCGGCTCGCCTGCTCGCGCCAGCTCACGGACGCCGAGGCGAAGCAGTGGAGCGACCCGGCGTTCGTCCTGGGCGGCTGGGATCCGGAGCGGGGCCACCGCGGAGAGCACGGGAGCCGATCTGATGCACACGAGTGACGAGACGGGCCCCGACGCGGCCGGCCCTGTGAGTGGCGCGGCGAGCCGGCGCGGCGTGCTGGGCGGGATTCTGGGCGGGCTCGGCGCGGCCGTCGTCGCGGGCACGGCGGCGCCGGCCTCGGCGGCCACGACACAGGTCGCGACCCAGAGCGCGGCCCAGAGCGCGGCCCAGGCCACGACGGGGACGGCCGCGGCGGCCAAGCGGCCGCCGCGCCCGGTGGCGCCGGTGAACCAGGAGATCGCCGCCAGGTTCGGCCCCGAGTACAGGACGCTGCCCGAGGCCGTTGCGGGCGTCGACATCGAGCCGCTGATCGGCATCCACTCGGAGGCCGACATCGCGGCCAGGCGCACGGCCATGACGGACTACATCTGGAAGGGCGCGGGCCTGCCCACCTCACTGCCGGAGGTGGAGAAGGGCGTCGACGCGCCCGACTTCGCCTCGCTGACCGGCGTGCGCAGGATCGACCTGCTGACGGTCCCGCTGCGCTACCGCGTCTCGGCCAAGGTGTACGACCTCCTGCCGCGCAAGGGCTGGAACCGGCGGCTGGCCCTCTACCACAACGGGCACGGCGAGCCGTTCGACACCATGCTCCGCACCGTCCAGGCGCTGCTGGACCGGGGCTACCGGGTGATGGCGTACGCGATGCCGTTCCACCACTGGAACGCCCAGCAGATCGCCGACCCGGACGACCCGGACACGCTGCTGCCCGGCCCCTCGCACCGGGAGCTCCCGCCATGGGAGCGGCCCGGGTTCTCGACGCTGACCTTCTTCCTCGAACCGCTCACGGTGACCCTGAACTACGCGATGGCGACGTACCGGCCGGCCTCCGTGGAGATGGTCGGACTGTCGGGCGGCGGCTGGACGACCACGGTCTACTCCGCGCTCGACCCGCGGGTGGCGCGCAGCTATCCGGTGGCCGGGTCGCTGCCGTTCTTCCTGCGCCCGGCCTCGCCCAAGCCGAGCCCGACGATCGGCGACTTCGAGCAGACCAAGGCGGCGCTGCCGGGCTTCTACGCCGCCGAGTCCGACGACTTCCTCGACATGTACGTGCTGGCCTCGATCGGCCGGGGGCGCGGCCAGCTGCAGATCCTCAACCGCTTCGACGACTGCTGCTTCAACGGGGTCGGGCACCGCGCCTACCACGCCCCGGTGCGCGACCGGGTGGCGCTGCTCGCGGGCGGGCGGCCCGAGGAGGGGCGGTGGGACATCCTCGAGGACGCCACGCACGAGGACCACACCATCTCGCCGCACGCGCTGTCCGTGATCCTCTGGGATCTTGACACCTCAAATATCACAACCTAATATCGGAATATAGATACATTACTGAATAAATATTCAGGCGGAGGATTGCGTGGCGGTCAGGACTTTTTCCCACCGGCGCCGGGTGATCGTGAACACCGATGCCAAAAATGAGGCGGACGACCAATTCGCGATCGTGCACGCCCTGCTCTCCCCGAGCCTCGACATTCGAGGTCTGGTGCCCGCGCATTTCGGCAACAGACGCACCCGGTCGAGCCTTGAGGAAAGCCGGGAGGAGATCGAGCTGCTGCTGCGGCTGATGAAGCTCGACGGCCAGGTGCCGGTGGCCGACGGCGTGCCGTACGCGCTGCCGGACGTCGGCACCCCGGTCATGACGCCGGGCGTCGAGCTGATCATCTCCGAGGCCATGCGCGACGTGGCCGAGCCGCTCTTCGTGGCGTTCCTCGGCCCGCTCACCGACATGGCCTCGGCCCTGCTCCTGGAGCCGCGCATCGCCGAGCGGGACGTGACCGTGATCTGGATCGGCGGCGGCGGTTACGACGGCACAGGGGGCGACCCGGGACGCCCCGAGTTCAACCTGTCCAACGACATCGTGGCGGCCAACATCGTGTTCTCGTCGGCGCTGCGGGTCTGGCAGATCCCCGCGCCGACGTACCGGATGATGGCGGTCGGCTACGCCGAGCTGGACGAGAAGGTAGCGCCGTACGGCGAGATCGGCGACTACCTCGTGCGCCAGCTCGTCGAGTGGAACGAGAGCCAGCACGGCGGGTCGATCGAGTTCCGCGTGCTGGGCGACTCCCCCGCGATCGGGCTGATGTTGCACCCGGCCTGCGGGACCTGGGTGGAGCGGCCCGCGCCGAACTTCCGCCACGACGGCTCGTACGACTTCTCCGTCGCGAACCGGCCGATCCGCACCTACGACTCGATCGACGCACGGTTCATCCACGAGGACTTCTTCGCCAAACTGCGGGCCTTCGCGCAGAGGAGGGTGTGACATGAGCGCGCTGACGTTCGGCGCCGGGATATGGGCGTTCGGGCAGATCGTCGACCGGTACGCGACCGACGGCTACGGGCCGTCGAGGAGTATGACCGAGATGCTCGACCTGGCGGCGTCCGTGGACGGGCTGGAGTGCCTCGACATCAACGTGCCGTTCGCCGAGGGCGTCTCCAAGACGTCCGAGCTGGCGGCGGCGCTGGCCGAGCGCGGCCTGCGGGCCAGGGCGATCACGCCGCACCTGTACACGCGGGAGTTCGTCAAGGGGGCGTTCACCAACCCCGATCCCGCCGTGCGGGAGCGCGCCGTGGAGCGCGTGCACGAGGCGGTCGCCGTCGCGCGGGAGCTCGGCGCCGGCTACGTGAAGTTCTGGCCCGGCCAGGACGGCTTCGACATGCCGGGACAGGCCGACTACGCGCGGTTGTGGGACCTGACCGTCTCCGCGATCCGGGAGCTGGCCTCGGCGCACCCGGACGTGCAGTTCGCGATCGAGTACAAGGCCAAGGAGCCGCGGGTGCGCATCACGCTCTCCGACGCGGCCCGCACCCTGCTGGCCATCGAGGAGGCCGGCCAGCCGAACGTCGGCATCGTCATGGACTTCGGCCACTCCCTGCTGGCCGGCGAGACGCCCGCCGAGGCGGTGCAGCTCGTGCACCGGCGCGGGCGGCTCGTGTCGGTGGAGCTGAACGACAACTGGCGCGGCTGGGACGACGACCTGCCGGTGGCCTCGGTGCACCTGTTCGAGACCATCGAATGCCTGCTGGCGGTGCGGCGCATCGGCTGGAGCGCGCCGGTCCTGCTCGACCAGTTCCCCTTCAGGGAGGACCCGGTGCGCGCGCTGTCGCAGAGCATCGCCACCATCCGCATGCTGGAGCAGGTGTGCGACCGCGTCGACCTCGACGAGCTGCGTGACGCGCAGGAGCGGCAGGACGCGCTCAGGGCCCAGGCGCTGCTCTGGGCGGCGCTCGGAACCGCACGCGAGACGCCGTGACCCTCACGCGGACCGCCGGCGGCCTCCTGCTGCCCGACCACGACGCCATCGGTGAATGGCGCCGGCTGCGCGACCGGCTGGCGCACGCCGACCGGGCCACCTCCGCCGCCGCGCTGGCCGCGCTGGCGGGCGGGATCCGGCGCACGGTGATCAGCACGATCCACGCGGCGGGCCTCGGGCACACCGGAGGCGACCTGTCCGTGACCGACATTCTCACCACGCTGTACGGCGCCGTGCTGCGCATCGACCCGGCCAGGCCGGACTGGCCCGAGCGCGACCGCCTCATCCTGAGCAAGGGACACTGCTCGGTCGCCCTCTACACCACGCTCACGACCTGCGGCTTCTTCTCCGCGGACCGGCTGGCCACGTTCGCGGCCCCGATGTCTCCGCTCAACGGCCATCCCAGCCGCAAGGCGGTGCCGGGCGTCGAGACCAGCTCCGGCCCGCTCGGGCACGGGCTGCCCGTCGGCGTGGGCGTGGCGGTCGGACTGCGCCTGCGCGGGTCACCGGCCAGGACCGTGGTCGTGCTCGGCGACGGCGAGCTGCAGGAGGGCAGCAACTGGGAGGCCGCCATGACGGCGGCGCACCGGGGGTTGTCGTCGCTGACGGCCGTCATCGACCGCAACGGGCTGCAGCAGGGCGCGCCCACCGGCGACACCAACGACCTGGAGCCGCTGGCGGACAAGTGGCGGGCGTTCGGGTGGGAGGTCGCCGAGGTCGACGGGCACGACCATCTGGCGCTGCTGGACGCCGTGACCGCGCCGCGCACCGGACGAAGGCCGCGCTGCGTGATCGCGAGGACCGTGAAAGGGCGAGGGGTGTCGTTCATGGAGGACCGGGTGGAGTGGCATCACAAGGTGCCGGACGCCGAGCAGACCCGCATGGCTCTCGAGGAACTGCGTTGATCGTCGAAGAGACACACGACTGCAGGGACGCCTTCGCCGCCGAGCTGGTGCGGCTGGCCCGCGACGACAGCCGGATCGTGGCCGTGTGCAACGACTCGGTGGGGTCGAGCAAGCTGGGTGCCTTCGCTCAGGAGTTCCCCGACCGGCTGATCAACGTCGGCATCGCCGAACAGGACATGGTGGGCATCGGCGCGGGGCTGGCCAACGCGGGGCTGGTGCCGTTCGTGTGCGGGGCGGCCACGTTCCTGACCGCGCGGGCGCTGGAGCAGATCAAGGCCGACATCGCCTACAGCCTGGCCAACGTCAAACTGTGCGGGATGAGCCCCGGGCTCGCCTACGGCGCGCTCGGGCCCACCCACCACTCGACGGAGGACCTGTCGTGGTTGCGGGCCATCGCCGACCTGCCCGTCGTCGTGCCCGCCGATCCCGCGCAGACCAGCGCGGCCATCCGGTGGGCGGCGGAGACGACGGGGCCGGTGTTCCTGCGGATCGGCCGCTTCCCCGTGCCGGACGTCTCGCCGCCCGGCGGCCCGGCCTTCGCCTACGGGCGGGCGGCGCGGCTGCGGGATGGCCGGGACGCGACGCTCGTGGCGACCGGCACGATGGTCAGCCGCGCGCTCCAGGCCGCCGAGCTGCTCGCCGAGCGCGGGGTGGACGCCCGGGTGGTGAACGTGTCGACGATCTCCCCGCTCGACCGCGAGGAGATCATCGCCGCCGCCCGGCAGACCAGGGCTGTCGTCACGGCCGAGGAGGCGGTGCCCACCGGCGGGCTCGGGGCGGCGGTGGCGGAGGTCGTGCTGGAGACCAGGCCGGTGCCGATGCGGCTGCTCGGCCCCCGTACGTTCGCGCCGACCGGGGAGACGGCGTTCCTGCTGGAACACTTCGGGCTCACCGCCGAGGGCATCGCCCGCTCGGCGCTGGAGGTGCTGGGCCTTGACGACGGCTGACCCGCTGGTCCTGGGCGTCGACCAGGGAACCAGCGCCACCAAGGCGATCCTCGTGGACGCCGCGGGCGAGACGGTGGCGCGGGCCTCCGCGTCGCTCGCGCAGCGGCATCCGGCGCCGGGCATGGTCGAGCAGGACGGCGAGGAGCTGTGGCGCAGCGTCCGCGACGCGGTGTCGGCCTGCCTGGCCGGCGCGCCGCCAGGACGGGTGGTCGCCGTGGGGCTGAGCGTGCAGCGCGAGTCGCTGATCCTCTGGGACCGCGCGTCGGGCGCGCCGCTGAGCCCGCTGGTGAGCTGGCAGGACCGCCGGGGCACCGACCTGTGCGCCCGGCTGGCCGCCTCCGGCGCCGCGCCCGTGGTCCGCAGGATCAGCGGCCTGCCCCTGGACCCGATGTTCTCGGCGGCCAAGGCGGCCTGGCTGCTCGACCACCACGGCCGGGAGAACAGCCGGACAAGCGTCCGGACGAACGACCGGCTCGGCGGGCGGCTCGGCGGGCAGCTCGGTGGGCGGCTCGGCGGGCTCTGTCTGGGCACGGTCGACTCGTGGTTGTTGTACCGGCTGGGCGCCGGGCACGTGATCGAGGTAGGCAGCGCCTCCCGTACCCAGCTCATGGACGTCCGGGAACGCCGGTGGAGCCCGGACCTGCTGGAGTTGTTCGGGATCCCCGAGGAGACGCTGCCCGCGATCGTGCCGTCCGCAGCGCCCTCCGCAGCGCCCTCCGCAGCGCCCTCCGCAGCGCCCTCCGCAGCGCCCTCCGCAGCGCCGTCCGCAGGGCCGCACGCCGACGCTGCCGCGCTGCACCCGTCCCTGGCCGGCGTGCCGGTCAGCGCGGTGCTCGGCGACTCGCACGCCGCCCTGTTCGCGCACGCGGCGGGCCGTCCTGGACGGGTCAAGGTCACGTACGGCACGGGCTCCTCGGTGATGGGCCTGGCCGACCAGGGGACCGATGGGGACGAGGGGTTGTGCCTGACCATCGGCTGGCAGGACGAGGCGCCCGCGTACGCGCTGGAGGGCAACATCCTGGCCGCGGGGGCGACGATCACCTGGCTGGCCGAGGTGCTCGGTACGGAGCCGGAGGAGCTGGCGCGGCTGGCGACCAGGGGGCGCAGGGGCGCGGTGCACCTCGTGCCGGCGTTCGGCGGCCTCGGCGCGCCGTGGTGGGACGACCAGGCGGTGGCGGTCATGACGGGGTTCGGCCTCGGCACCGGCAGGGAAGACCTCGCCAGGGCGGCGGTCGACTCGGTCGCGCTGCAGGTCGGCGATGTCGTGGCGGCCCTGGAACGGGCGGCGGGCCCGGTCGACGAGCTGCTGGCCGACGGGGGCCCCACCGCCAACGCCGACCTCATGCAGTGGCAGGCCGACGTCACCGGGCGCGCGGTGCGGGTGGCGCGACGGCCTGAGCTGTCCGCGCTGGGGGCCGCTCACCTGGCCGGGGTGTCATCCGGTGTATGGTCCCGCCGGGAGCTGTCCGGGCTGCCCCGCCACGGCCGGTGCTACACGCCCGGCCTTCCGGTGTGCGAGCGCCGCCGCGCCCTAGCAGAATGGCACTCAGCAGTGGCCCGGGCTCGCCACCGGACCAGCAGGAGCGGCGGAGCCGAAGCGGAGGCCAGCGATCGTGGGAGCTGACAGTCAGTTCGAGAAGAGCCGTGCCGGCGGCGAGCCCGTGAGATACACCGGGCGCCGGCTCAGCCAGGAGTCCGAGCGCATGCGGCTGCTGGTGCGGGTCGCGCGCCTCTACCACGAGCACGGCGTACGCCAGCCGCAGATCGCCGCCCAGCTGCGCATCTCGCAGCCGAGGGTGTCCCGGCTGCTCAAGGAGGCCGCGGAGATCGGCATCGTGCGCACGGTCGTCGTGGTGCCGAGCGGCGTGCACGCGCTGCTGGAGGAGGACCTCGAGCGCAAATACGGCGTGGAGCAGATCATCGTCGTGGACGCCGCGGGCGACAACCACGACGTGGTGGCCGCGCTGGGCTCGGCCGGGGCGACCCACCTCGACGCCACCCTCATCGGCGGCGAGCACCTCGGCATCTCGTCGTGGAGCGCCAGCCTGCTGGCCACGGTCGAGGCGATGCAGCGCCGTCCGGTGCGGGTGGCCGAGGAGGTCGTGCAGCTCATCGGCGGCGTGGGGAAGGGGTCGGCGCAGGTGCAGGCCACCCGGCTGGCCGCCCACCTGGCCGATCTGACGGGCGCCGAGCCGGTGTTCCTGCCCGCTCCTGGCCTGGTCGGCACGCCGGAGGCCCGCCAGGCGCTGTCGGAGGACCACGTGGTGCGGCAGGTCGTCGACGCGTGGTCGCGGCTGACGACCGTGCTGGTCGGCATCGGCAGCCTCGACCCGTCGCCGTTGCTGCGTGACAGCGGCAACGCCATCGACGAGGAGGAGCTGGAGACGCTGCGCGGCCTGGGCGCGGTGGGCGACGTGTGCCTGAGATTCTTCGACGCCGATGGCCACCTGATCGACTCGCCGCTGGAGCGGCGCATCCTGGGCATTCCGGCCGCTGACCTGCTGCGGGTGCCCCGGCGCATCGCGATCGCCGGGGGCCGCCGCAAGGCGGCCGCCATCCGCGCGGCGCTCAAGGGCGGCTGGGTGAACACCCTGATCACGGACGTGGGCGTGGCCGAGCAGCTGCTCAAGGACTGACTCCCGCTCCCCCGGGCGGCGATCCCGCCCTGGGGCTCTCTCTCGTGCGCGAAGGCCGCCGGGCATCTGGCCCGGCGGCCTTCGCCGTCTCGCTCCCAGGATGTCGTGACGGGTCTGTTAACTGACTGTTTCATCCGCGTACGTAACGACTCTTGACAGCCACAACCGTGTCGTTCACGATGTGATGAATCCACTCCATTCATGCCTGAATAAAAATTCTCAGCAAGCACCAGCGTGGTTCCGGAGTCGTGCCGAAAGACGGCACAGCCCTGTCTATTCGGGGCGGAAAGAGAGCGTTCCGCATGACCGAGGCCCTTGGCTTCGATCGCCATCATTCATCATTCAGCCGCCGGAATTTCGTGCGATCCGCGGCGTTGGCCCCGCCCGCTGTGGCGTGGGCGAGCACACCGAGCGTGGCGGTGAAGCCGAGCCCGAGCCCGAGCCCGACCCCCACGGTCGAGGCGAAGGTGCGGGCCAAGGGCGTGCCCGCCTTCCCCGGCGCCGAAGGGGCCGGATTGTACACCACGGGCGGCCGGGGCGGCGCCGTGTACGAGGTGACCACCCTTGACGAGGACGGCCCCGGCTCGTTACGCGAGGCGGTGGCGAAGTCCGACGGGACGATCGTCTTCCGGGTCGCCGGCAACATCCGGATCAAGGGCGGCCTCGACATCACCGGCTCCAACCTCACCATCGCCGGCCAGACCGCCCCCGGCCACGGCGTCACCGTCATCGGCAACGAGACGCAGATCAAGGGTGACAACATCATCCTGCGCCACCTGCGCTTCCGCGGCGGCGACGAGCTCGGCACCCCCATCGACACCTTCGGCGCCCGCGGCGTGCGGGACCTCATCATCGACCACTGCTCGTTCAGCTGGGGCGTGGACGAGTGCTTCTCCGTCTACGGCAACACCAACGTGACCGTCCAGTGGTGCATCATCTCCGAGGGCCTGGTGAACTCGGTGCATCCCAAGGGCCGCCACGGCATGGGCGGCCTGTGGGGCGGCGACACCATCACCTACCACCACAACCTGCTCGTCCACGAGAACGGCCGCAACCCGCGCTTCAGTTTCACCGAAGGCATGAGCCTGGTCGTGGACCACCGCAACAACGTGATCTACAACCCCGGCATCACGTCCTGCTACGGCGGCGAGTGGTCCAACGGCATCAACATCGTCGGCAACTACTACAAGCCAGGACCGAACACGCGGCCCCCGATCGCCAGGACGATCGTGGCGCCGGGACGCTTCGGCGAGTGGCACGTCAGCGGCAACACGGTCGAGGGCCACGACGACATCACGGCCGACAACAGCCTCGGCATCACCTACCCGATCGGCGGCATCACGCTGCTGCCCAGGCCGGTGGAGTTCGAGCACGGCATCACGGAGCAGACCTCGGCGCAGGCGTACGCCACGGTCCTGGAGCAGGCCGGAGCGACCCTGCCGCGGCGGGACGCCATCGACGCCCGGTTGGTCAACGAGGCGCGCACAGGCACGGGGCGGCACATCAACTCGCAGAAGGACGTGGGCGGCCCGCTGCCGCTGCCGTCCGAGGTGCCCGCCCCCGCCGACAGCGACCACGACGGCATGCCGGACGACTGGGAGACCGCGCAGGGGCTGGACCCGGAGAACGCCGACGACGCCAAGACGGTGGACGGCAACGGCTACACGAACCTGGAGCGCTACCTGAACTCCATCCAGCGGGCCGGGGCCCGCAACCCCGAGGTGGCGATCCTGTCCCCCACGGCCGACCAGCTGTTCGCGGCCGACCAGGACAAGCAGTCCATCGTGGTCAAGGCCGACGCCAAGGCCCTCGACGGCGCGTCCGTCGCCACGGTCGAGTTCTTCCACGGCGACAAGAAGATCGGCGAGGCCACCGCGGCGCCGTACCAGGTGACCTGGGCGGACGCGACCGACGGCAGCTACTGCCTGACGGCCCGCGCGACCGACAGCACGGGATCGGCGACCACCTCGTCGCTGGTTCCGATCCACGTCACCCGCACCAGGACCCACAAGCCGTGGAAGGCGCAGGACATCGGCGAGGTGCCCATCCCCGGGAGCACGGCGCTGAAGGACGGCGTGCTGACGCTGAAGGGATCGGGGAAGATCGCCGGCTGGAAGGACTCCTTCCACTTCGCCCACCAGGCGGTCGGGTTCACCAAGCAGGGCGAGGTCATCGAGATCACCGCGCGGCTGGACAGCATGAGCACGGGCCACATCGACGCCGTGGCGGGCGTCATGGTGCGCCAGGACCTCGCTCCGAACTCGCCGTTCATGATGGCCGGCATCGGTTACTCCGCGAGCGGCGACGACGGCGCCGGCCTGCGCGCCAAGGCCATCAGGGTCGCCCAGAACGGCAAGGAGCCCAGCGTCGGCCTCTGGCCGTACGACGAAGATCCGCTGAGCGTGAAGCCGTACTGGCTGCGCCTGGTCTGCCGGAGCCTGCCGACCGGCGACCACGAGTTCGAGGCCTTCCTCTCGGACAACTCGCTGAACTGGGACCGCATCGGCTACGAGCGCATCGCGATGCGCAGCGCCCGGTTCTACATCGGCCTCGCGGTCGACGGGAACCAGGAGGCGATCGCCGTCCGCAACTACACCACGGCGCAGTTCAGCCTCGTGAAGATCAATGGCTGACCAGACAGGAGCATGCTCATGACACCACAACCGTTGACGAGGAGGGGTCTGCTCGCCGGCGGCGGCTTCCTGCTGCTGGCCTCCGCCAGTGGGTGCGGCTTCTTCGACACCAGCCCCGACACGGGTGGCAAGGTCGCGAAGGCGGCCGACCTGTCGGCCAAGGAGGCTCCCGCGCTGGCCGAACTGGTCAGGAACGGCAAGCTGCCGCCGCTCGCCGAGCGCCTGCCGAAGAACCCCCTGGTGGTCAAGCCGCTGAAGGAGCCCGGCGCGTACGGCGGCACATGGAACTCGGCCATGGTGGGCGAGGACGACTGGGACTGGCTGATCTACACCCTCGCCTACGAGCCCGCCGTCCGGCTCAAGCCCGGCACCAACGGCCAGAAGGGCCCGGACGACATCATCCCCAACGTGGCCGAGTTCGAGGTCAAGAACGACGGCCGGGAATACGTCTTCCGGCTGCGTGACGGCCTGAAGTGGTCGGACGGGCAGCCCTGCACGGCCGACGACCTGCTGTTCGCCTTCGAGGACGTGGCCGTCTACAAGGACCTGCACACGACCGGCGTCTACGACCTCTACCTGGAGAACGGCACCACGGACGAGCTGGTCAAGGTGGAGAAGGTGGACGAGCGGACGGTCCGCTACGTCTACAAGGAGCCGAAGGCGGGCCTGCTCTTCCAGATCGCGGTCTCCACGTTCGAGCGTGGCGGGGCGGCCGGGTTCCTGCTGCCCAAGCACTACCTCAAGCAGTTCCACAAGAAGTACAACCCGGACGCCGACAAGCTCGCCAAGGAACAGCAGTTCGAGGACTGGACGCAGCTGTTCATGCAGAAGAACGACTGGGCGCACAACGCCGACATCCCGACGCTGCACCCGTGGAAGATCACCGCCGCGATCGGCGACGGCACGGCGGTGGTGGCCGAGCGGAACCCGTACTACTGGAAGGTCGACGACCAGGGGCGCCAGCTTCCCTACATCGACCGGTTCAGGTCGGACCTCCTCGGCGACGTCGAGGTGGAGCTGCTGAAGATCATGAACGGCGAGATCCACATGCAGCTTCGCAACTTCAACACGCCGGAGAACAAGCCGGTGGTCGCGCAGAACGCCGGGAAGGGCGAGTACCGGCTGTTCAATGTGCCGAGCCGGCTGAGCAACACGATGATCATCCAGTTCAACCAGACGATCGGGGACGACGACCTGCGCGAGCTGTTCCAGAAGAAGGACTTCCGGATCGGGCTGTCGTACGCGATCAACCGCAAGGAGATCATCGACGGGGTGTACGCGGGCCAGGGCGAGCCGTGGCAGGCCGCTCCGTCCAAGAACAACGCCCTCTACGACGCGGAGTTCGCCAAGCAGTACACCGAGTACGACGTCGCCAAGGCGGGCGAGTACCTCGACAAGGCCGGGCTGACCGAGAAGGACTCCGCCGGCAGGCGGCTGGGCCCCGACGGCAAGCCGCTGATCGTCACCGTCATGACCAGCGCGGAGTTCCCGCACCACGTCCAGGCGCTGGAGTTCGTCAAGAAGCACTGGGAGGCGGTCGGGGTCAGCCTGCGCGTCGATCCGGTCTCGGACACGCTGTTCACCGAGCGCACGATGGGCAACAACCCGCAGGCGTCCACGTTCACGTGCAGCGACTTCGACGTGATCACCGGCACCGGCGGCGACCATTACTACGTGCCGAGCAACTCCGGCAGCGCCCGCTACGCCATCCGCTGGGCCCTGTGGTACGGCAGCAAGGGCAAGAACGGCGACGAGCCGCCGGCAGTGGTGCGCCAGCAGCTCGACGCGTTCACCGCGATGCGCACGGAGCCGGACTTCATGAAGGCGCTGGAGCACGCCAAGGAGGTCGTGCGGATCGCCAAGGAGCAGTTCTACGCGATCGGCGTCAGCTCGCACCCCGACGAGTACGGCATCGTCTCCAACGAGGTCAAGAACGTGCCCGACTCCATGTCCGTCTGTCCCGTGAACCCCGGGCCGACCCAGCCCGAGCAGTACTCCTTCTGAGGCGCCGGAATGCTGGGTTATTTCGGCCGCCGCCTGCTGTACGTGGTGGTGACGATGTGGGCGATCTCGATCGCCACCTTCGTCATCATCAACCTGCCGCCGGGCGACTATGTCTCGACGCTGATCGCGAACGCGCAGGCGGGCGGCGAGGGCCTCACTCCGGCGGAGATCGAGAACCTCAGGCTGCGCTACGGCCTGGACGATCCGATCTTCTTACAGTACTGGCGCTGGATCACCGCGATCGTGCTGCACGGCGACTTCGGTCAATCGTTTGCCTGGAACCAGCCGGTCGCCACGCTCATCGGCGAGCGGGTCGCGCTCTCGGCGATCCTGTCGATCAGCTCGCTGCTCATGGTCTGGGCGATCGCGTTCCCCATCGGGATCTACAGCGCGGTCAAGCAGTACTCCTGGGGTGACTACGGGTTCTCCTTCCTCGGCTTCATCGGGATGGCGGTCCCCGAGTTCATGCTGGCGCTGGTCCTCATGTACATCGGGTTCCGCTACTTCGGGGCGAGTGTGGGTGGCCTGTTCTCGCCGGAGTTCCAGGACGCGGCCTGGAACCTGGGCAAGGTCCTGGACCTGATGGGACACCTGTGGGTGCCGATCCTGGTCATCGGGGTGTCCGGCACGGCCGGCATGATCCGGGTGACCAGGGCGAACCTGCTCGACGAGCTCTACCGGCCCTACGTGCACACGGCCAGGGCCAAGGGGCTACCGGAGTGGAAGCTGCTGCTGAAATACCCGGTGCGGATGTCGCTCAGCCCGTTCTTCAGCACGGTGGGCTGGCTGCTCCCGGGGCTCATCGGCGGGGAGACCATCGTGTCGGTCGTCATGAGCCTGCCGACAGGGGGCCCGCTGCTGCTCAGCGGGGTCATGAGCCAGGACATGTACCTGGTCGGCAGCTTCATCATGATCCTCAGCACGCTGACCGTGGTCGGCACCGTGGTGAGCGACCTGGCGCTGGCCTGGTGGGACCCGCGAATCCGCAAACGGTACAAGAGAGAGTAGCGCCACATGTTCCTCAGGCGACCGACGAAGGAAGTAGGGACGCTGCCGCAGTGGCGGCTGATGTGGCGGCAGTTCCGCCGGCACCGGCTCGCGATGGCCGGCGCGGCGATCCTGATCCCGGTGTACTTCGTGGCGATCTTCGCGGAGTTCTTCGCGCCGATGTCCAGCTCGACGGCGAACACGTCGATGACGTACGCGCCGCCGCAGATGGTGCGGTACTCGGGTGAGCACGGCCTGCATGTCTACGGGTACACGACCGAACGCGACGCGACGACGTACGCGCAGACCTACACCGAGGACCCCGCCAAGGTGGTCAGGGTGGGGCTGTTCGTGCACGGCGACGAGTACAGGCTGCTCGGACTGATCCCGTCCGACATCCACCTGATCGGCCCGGTCAATAAGGGCGAGCCGGTCTTCCTGCTGGGCTCCGACGGGAACGGCAGGGACCTGCTGTCGAGGCTCATCCACGGCGCCCGGGTGTCGTTGTCGATCGGGCTGGTCGGGGTCGCCGCCAGCTTCTTACTCGGCATGCTCATAGGCGGCATTTCAGGATATTTCGGGGGCGGCGTCGACAACGTCGTGCAGCGGGTCATCGAGTTCCTCATGGCGATCCCGACGTTGCCCCTGTGGATGGCGCTGTCGGCCGCGCTCCCCACGGACTGGGGGCCGCTGACCCGATATTTCGCCATCACGGTGCTGCTGTCGCTGATCGGGTGGACCGGGCTGGCCAGGGACGTGCGCGGGCGGTTCCTGTCGCTGCGCGAGGAGGACTTCGTCACCGCCGCCCGGCTGGACGGCGTCGGCCGGCTGTCGATCATCTTCCGGCACATGATCCCGTCGTTCGCCAGCCACATCATCGCCTCGCTGTCGCTGGCCATCCCGGCCATGATCCTCGGCGAGACCAGCCTGAGCTTCCTCGGCCTGGGGCTGCAGGCGCCGGCGGTGAGCTGGGGCGTGCTGCTGGAGGGCGCGCAGAACGTGCGCGTCGTCGCGAACGCGCCGTGGCTGCTGGCGCCGGGCGTCGCGGTGGTGATCGTCGTGGTCGCCATGAACTTCTTCGGAGACGGATTGAGAGACGCGGCCGACCCGTACGGATCGGCGAGCGGAGCCCGGAGAAGGAAGCCCTTCTGGCGCCGCGCGGGGCGACGTGCGAGCGCGACCATCAACACGGCGACGGGGAGGTGAGCAGGCGTGCCCGCGGACGACGTGCTGCTTGAGATCGAGGACCTGCGCACCCACTTCCTGCTCGACGACGGCGTGGTGTGCGCGGTCGACGGCGTGGACCTGCGCGTTCACAAGGGCGAGACGCTGGCCATCGTCGGCGAGTCCGGCTGCGGGAAGAGCGTCATGGCCCGCTCGATCCTGCGCCTGGTGGACCCGCCGGGACAGATCGAGGGCGGGCGGATCACGCTGCACCGCGACGACGGACCCGTCGAGCTGGTCGGGGCGGACAAGCGGCTGCTGCGGCAGGTCCGCTGGCAGGACATCGCGATGGTGTTCCAGGAGCCGATGGCCTCGCTGAGCCTGGTGCACACCATCGGCAGCCAGATCGTCGAGGCGGTCCGGCTGCACGACAACGTCGGCAAGGCCGAGGCGCGCGAGCGGGCCATCGACATGCTCGACCGTGTCGGCATTCCCAAGCCGCGGCGCCGGGTCGACGCCTACCCGTTCGAGCTGAGCGGCGGCATGCGGCAGCGGGCGATGATCGCGATGGCGCTGTCGTGCCGCCCGAGCCTGCTCATCGCCGACGAGCCGACGACCGCGCTGGACGTGACCACCCAGGCGCAGATCCTGGAACTGCTCAGGGACCTGCAGGCGGAGTTCGGCATGGCGATCATGCTGATCACGCACGACCTCGGCGTGGCCGCGCAGGTGGCCGACCGGATGGCGGTCATGTACCTGGGCCGGGTCGTCGAGTACGGCGCCGCCGAGCAGGTGCTCTCCGCGCCCAGACATCCGTACGCGCAGGCGCTGCTGCGCTCGATGCCCCGGCTCGGGCGCGCCTCGCGGACCCGGCTGGCGGCGATCAAGGGCATGGTGCCGCCGCCGTTCGCGCGGCCGGGCGGCTGCACGTTCCACCCGCGCTGCGACAGCGCCATGGCCGGCCGGTGCGACACCGTGACCCCGAGCCGCATCCCGGTGGGCGACCGCGAGGTCTCCTGCCTCCTCTACGACGACGAGCAGGAGGCGCGTCCATGAGCACGGAACCCCTGCTCAAGATCGAAGGGCTGACCAAGCACTTCCCCATCCGCAGCGGCCTGCTCGGGCGGCAGGTCGGCGCGGTCAAGGCCGTGGACGCGGTGGACCTGACCATCGAGGAGGGCACCACGATCGGGCTGGTCGGGGAGTCCGGCTGCGGCAAGACCACGCTGGGCCGGTGCATCGTGCGGGCGCACGACCCCACCGGCGGGCGCATGCTCTACCGGCGGCCGGACGGCTCGGTGGTCGACGTGGCGGGGCTGAAGGAGAAGGAGCTCAAGCCGTACAGGGGGCAGGTGCGGATGATCTTCCAGGATCCGCACTCGTCGCTCAACCCCCGCAAGACGCTGCGCGAGATCATCGGCGAGCCGATGCGGGCGCACCGGTACGGCACCAAGGAGGAGATCCACGCCCGCGTCGGCGAGCTTCTCGACCGCGTCGGCCTGCGCCCCGAGTACGCCAACCGTTACCCGCACGCCTTCAGCGGCGGCGAGCGCCAGCGGGTCGGGATCGCGCGGGCGCTGGCCCTGTCGCCCCGGCTGGTCGTCGCCGACGAGGCGGTGAGCGCGCTCGACGTGTCGGTCCGCGCGCAGATCCTCAACCTGCTGACCGACCTGCAGGAGGAGTCGGGCATCGGCTTCCTGTTCGTCAGCCACGACCTCGGCATCATCGAGCACGTCGCCGACGTCGTCGCGGTGATGTACCTCGGCAAGGTCGTCGAGCAGGGCCCGACCGGCGAGCTCTACGGGCGCCCCCTGCACCCCTACACCGAGGCGCTGCTGTCGGCGGTGCCCGACCCCGACCCGGCGGCCAGGAAGCGCCGCGAGCGCATCAAGCTGCTCGGCGACATCGCCGACCCGGCGCACGTGCCGCCCGGCTGCCCTTTCCACCCGCGCTGCGTGTACGCCAAGGATGTGTGCCGCACGGACCAGCCGCCGCTGCGCGAGGTCGGAGGGCGCCGCGTCGCCTGCCATTTCGCAGAGGAACTCGAGTTGCGCGGCGTCCCCGACCCGGACGTGCGCGAGGATCCGGTGGTGACCGCATGACCGACCCCCGTTTCGACGGCGTCATCCGCCCGTCCGGCGCGCTGCCGGGCGTTCGGGAGGCGCTGCTGCCCGCGCCGCACGGTCCGGACAACCACGCCGCCAACCTGCTGCGCACCCGGGACGGCGAGCTGCTGTGCACCTGGTTCAGCGGCCCCGAGGAGGGCGCTCCCGGCACCAACGTGGTCGTCTCCCGGCTGGCCGGCGAGCGCTGGGAGACCCCCCGGCTGGTCGCCACGGACCCGCGGCGCAGCGAGCAGAACCCGGTGTTGTTCGACGGCGGCGACGGGCTGATCCGGCTGCTGCACACCTCCAGCGAACCGTACGACCAGACGACGGCGCACGTCGTGGTCAGGACGTCGGCCGACGCGGGCCGCACCTGGAGCGAGCCGGACGTGCTCTTCGCCGAGCCGGGTGTCTTCGTCCGGCACCCGCCGGTCGTCCTGGCCGGCGGGACGTGGCTGCTGCCCGCCTACCACTGCGGCAAGGCCGGCGACCGCAGCGTGGTCCAGGTCAGCGACGACGGCGGGCGCACGTGGGCCGAGCACGGGGTCCCCGACAGCGGCGACCTCGTGCAGATGACCATCGCCGAGCGGCCCGACGGCCGGCTGCTGGCGATGTACCGCGACCGGCGGGCGGGGCGGATCTACGCCTCCACCTCGGCCGACGGCCGGGCATGGTCGGTGCCGGAACGGACCGGCCTGCCGAACAACGACTCCGCCGTCCAGCTCACGAAGCTGGGGAACGGACGGCTGGCGCTCGTCTACAACGACGCGAGCCTGGAGCGCGAGCAGTACAGGTGGGTGGTCAAGAACGGCAAGCAGCGCAAGAAGGCGCTGCGCACCCCCTTGGTGCTCGCGGTGTCGGACGACGGCGGCGAGAGCTGGCCGTACCGGCGGGTCCTGCAGGACTCCGACCGCGAGTACTGGCAGAACGAGCTCGGCTACTCCTATCCGAGCGTCATCGGCGGCGGTGACGGGCGCGTGGACGTCGCCTTCTCCTATCTCCGGAAAACCATCAAACATCTAGAGATTGGCCTGTGATGAAACTTCGGCAGAGCATGTTATACGGGGCTCTGGCGGTGGCAGTGGCGGTCCCTTCTTCCCTCTCGAACAGTGCCGGTGACAGAGACGGCGACGTGCGGGTGGAGCCGACCGGCTCCTACGCCTGCCGCCAGGATGTCGCCGCACCCGACCCGGACGTCCCCAAGGTGCACGCGGCCGGGCTGGCGCAGGCGCCGAACGGCGACATGCTGACCGTCTACTACGGCGGCACCACGGAAGGGGCGCCGAACCAGGCGCTCTACATGTCGCGGCTGACGGCGGGCAAGCACGCCTGGTCCGCGCCCGCGGTGGTGTTCGACGAGGCGGGCAAGGCCGACGGCAACCCCGTGTTGTGGTCGGACGGCAAGCGGCTCTACCTGTTCTTCGTGACGATCGAGGGCCACGGCTGGGAACAGGCCCCGATCCGGCTGATCACCTCGGACGACAGCGGGAAGACCTGGAGCGAGCCCACCACCATCCGCAAGGAGTGGGGATGGATGGTGGGCACCAACCCGATCCGCATGTCCAACGGCGAGGTGCTGCTGCCCATCTACGACGAGGGCGGCTCCAGCTCCGGCTTCTACGTCTTCAGCGAGGACATGTCGTCGTGGAAGGCGTACCCGGAGGAGCACGGCAGCTGGATCCGCACGCCCGAGGGGTCGATCCAGCCGACCGTCGTGGAGGTCGAGCCGGGACGGTTGCGCGCCTACATGCGCACCGGTGACGGCGCCATCTACACGAGCGACTCGACCGACTTCGCGCGCACGTGGAGCGCGCCCGTGGCCGAGCCCATCGGCAACCCGAACTCGCGCGTCGCCGCGCTCAAGCTCGACAACGGCAAGCTCGTGCTGGCCTACAACCCGTGGGTCGAGCACCGCTCCCCCATGCGGCTGTCGTTGTCGCCTGACAAGGGCCGCACGTGGGAGAACTCCGTCGACGTGGAGGCGCAGTCGGGGCCGCAGTTCACCTATCCCGTGCTGACCCAGAGCAGCGACGGCTTCATCCACATGGTCTATTCCTACAACCGCAACAACATCCGGCACGTGGTCTTCAACGAGCCGTACCTCCGCGACGCGGTGGGCCTGCTGTCCAACTGGCCCGAGCACACGATCACCGAGTTCAAGAACGGCGTCCGGCGCAACGTGGTGCGCCAGTGCAGCTACTCGCCCGCGAAATAGCCCTCGCGAAACAGTCTCAGGGAGATCACCATGAAGAAGTCCCGCGGCTTCGCGCTGCTCGCGTTCGCCCTCGCCGTGACCACCGCCGTCCCCGCCGCCGCGAACGCCTCACCCCAGCCGTCGGCCGCCTGCAAGGACGTGCCCAACAGGTACGACCTGCCGTTCAGCGTGTGCGACGACGAGCTGTTCATCTTCGCCGCCAACTACAAGCCGTTCGAGTCGACCGTCGAGGACGAGCAGGGAGCCGCCACCAGGGTCTTCGACGAGATCGTCGGCAACAAACTGCGCGAGACGTTCCCCGACGTCAAGATCAAGTACGCGACGTGGGACTACCCCGTGCGGTACGAGGACCTCAAGGCCGCCGGGGTCACCCCGGACATCGTCATCGAGGACCCGAAGAACCGCATCGACCGCGACCTCGAGCCGATGGGCTGGGTCGGCGACCTCACCCCCGACCTCAAGAAGGCCGGCATCGACCTGAACACGCTGAACAAGTCCGCGGTGGAGCTGACCAAGTCGCGCTCCGACGGCGGGATCTACGGCGTGCCGCTGTTCATCGACGAGCACGTGCTGCTCTACAACAAGAAGATCTTCGACAAGTTCAAGGTGAAGTACCCCGAGCCCGGCATGACGTACGACGAGGCGTTCAAGAAGGCCAAGCAGCTGACCGCGGACGACGGACTGCATCACTACAAGGGCTACATGCAGCACCCTGACCAGTACCTGGACTTCAACCAGGCCGGTCTCTACCCGTTCCTGCCGACGACGAGCGAGGAGCCCGCGCCCGAGGACGTCAAGGTCGACATCAGCAGTGACGCCTGGAAGACGTACGTCGACAACCTGTATCGCTTCCTGGAGATCCCGCGCAACGACTTCACCACCGTCACCGACTTCTTCAAGGGCGACATGAGCCAGCCTGGCCACCTGGCGATGGCGGTCGACACGCTGTCGCGGCTGAACATGTACGCCGGCAGCGAGCTGTTCATCGAGGACGGCGACGAGGCCGCCTTCGCGGAGCAGGCCAAGAGCGTCGACATCGGCGTCAGCGCGATCCCGGTGCTCGAGAGGGGCGCCACGACGACCTACCAGCCGAACACGCGGGCCGCGTTCATCCCGCCGTCCTCGCCCAAGAAGGAACAGGCGCTGCAGATCGTGAAGTGGCTGGTGTCCGAGGAGGGCCAGACCGAGCTCTCCAGCCACGGCGTCAAGGCGGTCCTGCAGACCGACAAGGTCGTGCAGAGCTTCGGCAAGGCCATCCCCGAACTGGCCGAGATCGACACCTCGGCCGTCTACTGGGGTGAGAACGCCGCGATCTCGAACTACCAGAACACCGAGTACTGGGACCTGCCGCTGTGGTCGGTCTACCGCCAGCACATCCTGCGTGACGGCGGGACGCCCGAGCAGGCGCTGAGCCTGTCCCAGCAGCAGGACATCCCCAACTACATCAAGGCGCAGTCGGAAGCGGGCAAGGACTGGTGACGTTCTCCACCACCGTGGAACGCTGGGGCGTCCACGAGATCGAACTGGCCGGACCGACCGGCGGCAACCCCTTCGCGGACGTTCGCCTGTCGGCCCGGTACCAGTACCGCAACCGCGTCGTCGAGGCCGAGGGCTTCTACGACGGGGACGGCGTCTACCGCGTCCGGTTCATGCCGGACGCGGTGGGTCCGTGGCGGTTCACGACTGTCAGCAACGTGGAAGAGCTGGACGGGTGCTCGGGCGGCTTCGAGGTGGGGCCGCCCGGCCCGGGCAACCACGGCCCCGTACGGGCCGCCGGCACCGGCTTCGAGTACGCGGACGGCACGCCGTACCTGCCGTTCGGCACGACCGCGTACCACTGGACGCACGACATGGACGAGGAGCGGGAACGCCAGACGCTGCGGACGCTCAAAGCGTCGCCGTTCAACAAGCTGCGCATGTGCGTGCTGCCGACGGGGCCGATGGCGCCGCCGGAGGTGCCGTTCGCCGGGAAGGACCCGGACGGGCTGGACCTGACCCGGTTCAACCCGGTGTTCTTCCGCCACCTGGAGGCGGGGGTCCGCGAGCTGCGCGACATCGGGGTGGAGGCGGACGTGATCCTCTTCCACCCGTACGACGGCGGGGTGCGCGGTTTCCAGGACATGGGCCGCGAGGTCGACCACGCCTTCGTGCGCTACGTCATCGCCCGCCTGGCCGCCTACCGCAACGTGTGGTGGTCGGCCGCCAACGAGTACGACTTCAACCGGTCCAAGACCGTGGCCGACTGGGACGACATCCTCCGCACGATCGTGCGCCACGACCCGTACGAGCACCTGCGCTCCATCCACAACGGGACGCGCATGTTCGAGGTCGCGTCGGTGTACGACAACTCCAAGCCGTGGATCACGCACCAGAGCATCCAGCACTGGGACGCCACCCCGACGGACGCCTGGCTGGCGGCCTGCCCCAAGCCCGTCGTGATCGACGAGATCTCCTACGAGGGGAACATCGGCAAACGCTGGGGCAACGTCACCGCCCAGGAGCTGATGGACCGGTTCTGGGAGGGCATGTCGCGCGGCGGCTACGTGGGCCACGGCGAGTCGCTGTCCGGCTTCCAGGAACGCGCGTGGATCGGCAACGGCGGCGGCCTGTACGGCGAGAGTCCGGCCAGGATCGCCTTCCTGCGCACGATCATGGAGGAGCGCCGCGACGGCACCCTCCTGCGCTACCTGGGGCGGCGGCAACCGGCCCGGGTCACGGTGGACCTGCCGGCGGGCGACGCCTACGAGGTCGAGCTGATCGACACCTGGAACATGACCATCACCCCGATCGACGGGGTGCACCGCGAACAGGTGCGGGTCGGCCTGCCGCGCAGGCCGTACCTGGCGCTGCGGATGACGAGAGTGGGAGACCGATGAGCATCGGGCCGATGGCGACCACCGCGCTCGGCTGGCACCTGCACGACGAGAAGCGGCGGACGCGGACCCTCGCCTCGCTGGAGTCGTCGCCGTTCGACCGGGTGCGGATGGCGGCGTTCGCCACCCGCTGCTCGCTCGACGCGCTGGAGGAGCGGGTGGCGGAGCTGGCCGGGATCGGCGTGACCGCCGAGCTGGTGCTCATGCATCCCGGCGAGGGCGTGTCCGACGTCGAGACCGCCTGCCGCTACGTGCGGGACGTGGTTCCCCGCCTGGCCGCGCACCCGAACGTGTGGTGGTCGCTGGCCGCCGACCCGTCGCCGTTCCCCGCGTTCACCGAGCACGACTGGGTGCGGCTGGCCGACCTGGTGGCCGAGGAGGACCCCGGCCACCATCCGCGCTCGATCACCGTCCCCGCGGATTCGCCGCTGTTGTGGCGGCGCACGTTCACGCACGGCAGCGTCCGCGCGCCCAGCCCGCGCGACGCGTGGGTGCCGACGCGCGACCACCACAAGCCGGTGCTGATGGACGCGTGCGGGTACGAGGGCGACGGCGAGGACCCGTCGCTGAGCCTGCCGCCCGAGAAGGTCGTCACCATGGCCTGGGACGGGTCGGTGCGGCGGCGTTACCTGACGCACGGCGAGTCGTACGCGGACGACGACGGGCTGACCTGGTCGCAGGACGGCGGCACGCTCACCGGCGCCGCGGTGCCCAGGCTCGCGCTGCTGCGCCAGGTCATCGCCGGGACCCCGGACGAGGCGCGCTACCGGGATCGGGACGCGCCGATGCTGGAGGTGCCCGGGGAGTTCTACCTGGAGTACTGCGGGGAGCACCGCTTCCCCGACAGGACGTACGAGGTGCCGGAGGGGCGGTACGAGGTCGAGGTGATCGACACGTGGGAGATGACCGTCACGCCGCTCGGGGTGCTGGACGGCGGGACGATCGCGGTGCCGCTGCCGGGGACGGTCGGCCAGGCCGTCAGGATCCGGCGGCGCCCATGACGGCGGGCGTCCTCATGGCCGTCGAGGAGCCGGGCGGGAAGGTCGTCGAGGTGGTGTCCGGCGCGGGCGGGCCCGAGCTGGTGCTGCGCCGCCGCGACGCGGACGGGCCGCACCTGCGGGCCCCGCTGAGCGGCATGCTCACCGCGTCCACGGGCCGCCCGTGGCGCATCGAGCCCGCCTTCGGCGACTCCGTCCGCGTACGTTCGGCGGGCGGGACCGTCGTGGTCACGGCCGGGCTCGGGCCGCTGAGCGCCCGGCTCGAGCTGGCCTTCGCCCCCGGCGGCCTGCTCACCCTCACCACCACCTGGCGCAACGACGCCGAGCAGGAGGTCGCCGACGTGGCGGCCGGCCTCCTGCTGCCCCTCCCCACCGCGGACGCGCACGTCACCATGCCCGGCGTGCTCTACAACGGCAACCCCTCGTCCGACCCGCGCAAGCGGGTCCCCCGCGAGGGGTTCGTGGGCGAGGAGCACCGCCTGCCCATCCCCGCCGTCAACGCCGCCTGGGACGGCCGCTACGTCAGCCTGTTCGCCCATCCCGCGGCGACCAGGCTGGGCGACGGCACCGTCGCGTACGGCTCGCTCGGCGTCGTACGGTCGCCGGGCCTCACCGTCGCGGCCATGACCGGCGTGATCGCCTTCGACGGCAAGCCGGACGTCTGCTACGTCAGCAAGGCGGAGGTGGCGGACCGGCCCGTCGGCTACCGCGACCTGGCGCCCGGCGAGGCCGTCACCACCCGCCACACCCTCGACTGGGGCCCGGTCGAGCCGCGCGGCCTCGGCTTCACGAAACTCGTCCACACGCGGCTCTACGACGACCGGGGCGCCGGGCCGCTGTCCCGCGACGAGATCGTGCGGCTCAAGACGAACGCCATGGACGCGCGCTGGGCGGGCGACGGCTACCTCGCCTACGACAGGCCCCGGCCGGGCAAGCCCCGGTCGTACCTGTACGGCTGGACGGGCCAGTGCATGAAGCTGGCCCGCTGCGACGCCGAGCTCGGCCTCGGCCGCGACGAGCCGGAGCGGGTCGAGCGCGCCCGCCGCGCCGCCGGCTTCTACGTCGAGGGCAGCCAGACCTCCGTACGCGGGTTGCGTCACGGCCGCTATCTGCTCGACGAGGACAGGTGGGAGTCGTTCCGCAAGGACGGCGCCGCCTTCGTCTCCAGCCGCGCCCACGGCGAGACGGTCGCCGACCTGGCCGAGCTCGCGCTGCGGTTCCGCGCGGCGGGCCTGACCCCGCCGCCGGCCTGGGAGGAGGCGGTGGAGGACGCCGCCGCGTTCTTCTGGCGGACCCGGCTGCCCGAGGGCATCGCGCCGCTCGGCTGGACCCCCGGCGGCGTCCCGTTCTCCCCCATGATCACCGCGGCCGGGGTGTCGTGCGTGCAGGCCCTGCTGGGCGCGTACCGGCTGAGCGGCGAGAAGGTGTGGCTGCGGCGCGCGGAGGAGCTGCTCGGCCGCTACCACCGGCTGCACGCGGCCACGTTCGAGCGGCCCTTCGCCCACGCCACCCTCGACGCCAGCGGGGAGGACAAGGAGGCCGGGATGTACTACTTCCAGGCCGCCTTCGAGCTCTACCGCCTCACCGGGCGCGAGACGTACGCGCGATGGGCGGAGACGGCGGCCGACTGGCTGCTGACGTTCGTCTACGTGTGGTCGCCCGAGTTCGACGCGGGCAGCACGTTCCAGCGGCGCGGCTTCAAGGCGTGCGGCTGGCCCTCGGTCAGCGTGCAGAACCACCACCTCGACGTGTTCTTCCCGACGTCCGAGCTGATGGAGTTCGGCCTGATGACCGGCAAGACCCACTACGCGGAACGAGCCGAGACGATCCTGCACGCCATGGGCCAGGGCATCTGCACGCAACCCGGCGACTGGGGCTTCGACGTGCCCGGCGAGCAGGGCGAGGGGTTCTTCCAGACCAACTGGCAGCGCAAGGGCGAGGCGAACACGTGGAACCCGTCCTGGGTGATCGCCCTGCCCCTCCACCACGCGTTGCACACGAGGAAGGTGTCATGAACGAGGAAGAGGCCTGGCGGTACGCGGACGAGTTGCGCGAGCGGGTGCGGCCGCCGGAGTTCCCCGACCGGTGGTTCGACGTCACCGACTTCGTGGACGGGGACATGTGGACCGGGGCGTTCCGCGCCGCGATCGAGACCTGCCACGAGAGCGGCGGCGGGCACGTGCGGGTGCCGCCCGGCACCTACCTCACCGGCGCGATCCACCTGCTCAGCAACGTGGACCTGCACGTGGAGGAGGGCGCGACAATCCTGTTCAGCACCGACCCCGCCGACTACCTCCCGGCCGTCTTCACCCGCTTCTCCGCCATCGAGTGCTACAACTACTCCCCCTTCATCTACGCCCACGGCCAGGAGAACATCGCCATCACCGGCGCCGGGACGCTCGACGGCGGAGCCGGGCCCGAGCACTGGTGGTGGTGGGTGGGCACGCCCGCCTTCGGCTGGAAGCCGGGCATGCCGAACGAGGCCGGTGACTGGGCCGCGTTGCAGCGGATGGCCGCGGATGGGGTGCCGGTGGAGGAGCGCGTGTTCGGCGCGGGCCACCACCTGCGGCCGAACATGATCCAGCCGTACCTGTGCCGCAACGTGCTCGTCGAGGGTGTGCGCATCGTGCGCTCCCCCATGTGGGAGATCCATCCCGTACGGTGCGAGAACGTGCTCGTCAGGAACGTGTCGATCTATTCGCGCGGGCCCAACAACGACGGCTGCGACCCCGAGAGCTGCCGCTCCGTGGTGATCTCGGGCTGCGTCTTCGACGTCGGCGACGACTGCATCGCCATCAAGGCCGGCCGCGGTCCCGACGGCCGGCGGGTGGGGGTCCCGTGCGAGGACGTGCTGATCGAGGACTGCGACATGCGCTACCGGTACGGCTCGGTCGCCATCGGCACCGACACGACCGGCGGCATCCGCAACGTCTTCGTCCGCCGCTGCCGCTGGGGCGGCCCCGGGCTCTACTTCGGCCTCTACATCAAGACGAACTCCGTGCGGGGCGGCTACGTGGAGAACGTCTTCGTCAAGGACGTCGAGATCAGCGAGCTGACCAAGGAGGCCGTCTCCATCGACCTCTACCACGGCGACGGTCACAACGGCGACGACCCGCCCCCCATCCGCAACATCAACGTGGCGGGGCTGCGCAGCGACCGCACGCGCAGCGCGTACCTGCTGCGGGGCTATCCCGAGCAGCCCCTGAGGGACGTCACGATCAGGGACAGCACGTTCGCCCACGTCCAGCGCGCGGACGTGGCCGGCGACGTCGTCGGCCTGACCCTTTCGGACGTCAAGGTGGCCGAACCACCGTCCAGACCGTGACGACGCGCTCAGTCCGTTTCTTCGGGAGCCTTTCGTACGGCGAACGTCACCGAAGACAACAACAGGCGCTCAACATGACGAACAGCCACTTCAGGATCAATCCAACCGTTCAGACGCGCCTCGACCAGCCGCCTGGTCTCCAGCGGGCAGCGTCCCTCCTCTCGTAGCCGCTGGAGCTGCGGCGAAGCGGCAGTCCAGCTTCCGTCGGCGTTCTGACGGTGAATGACCTCGACCGTGCGCCGCGGCCGTACCGGGCGCTGCGCCGTACCGCTCTCGGCGAAACGGGCGCCTGGAGAAGCTAGGACCTCCGCTGTCTAGAGATCGACCTTTCGGACGACAAGGCGGGTGCCGCACCGCCTGATCGTTTCTTCGGGGCTCGGCCATGTCCCGGGACGGCGGCGCCAAGAGAGGAGGGCGGAAGGTGTGTCCCCTTCAGCTTTCAGGCTTGGCGAGGGCGGCCAGGACCCGATCGAGACGCGACTCCACACCGGACAGGCGACGTTCCACCGTACCCTCAAGAGCGCCCAAGCGGTCCGTAAGACCGACCAGGCGGTCCGTAAGACCGTCCACGCGGCCCGCAAGACCGTCCACGCGGTCCGTAAGACCGTCCACGCGGCCCGTAAGACCGTCCACGCGGCCCGCAAGACCGTCCACGCGGCCCGTAAGCCGGCGTTCCAGGGCTTCCAGGTCCTGCCGCGTCGCGAGGGTGGCGCGACCGGCCATGATCTCCCCGAACACCGGCTCGGTGTACTCCAGGATTTCTTGGCGGATCACCGTGGGAAGCTGATCAATCGCAGCCTTGATGTCCGCGATCTCGCCACCCGCAGTGAACGCCCACGATTCCAGATGCTGGACGCGTCCGGCGATGTGCGCGCGGCGCTGGGGAGCGGTCATGCCGTCATGATAGTCCGCCCATCGAACGTGGCCCCGCAAGCCTGAACAACCAGGTAACACGGCTGAAGAGATCCACGGGGCGTCGCCACGGTCAACGGGCGCGGCCGTCGAGGAGGTCCTCCCACAGCCGCTTGGCCTGCCCGATCCGGAGCCAAGGACTCTCGCTGACCTGGATGCCTGCGCTCGATCTCCTCGTACGGCGGATGTGGCCGAGGCCGCCGGCCACACAGAGTTCGTACGACATCGTCGAACCAACCTGTTCAGCCCTGTGTATACATATGGCGCTCAATCAATCCCTTAGCAGCTCTATGGTTGAACGTCAATAGACTCGTAGCGTTATGCATGTGACGGACCATGGACACATCGAGTGGGATGCGACGCTCTACAAGTACGAGCAGATCGCGCAAATCCTCGGCGAGCGGATCAGGTCGGGTGCCTACCCGCCGCAAACCCTGCTGTCCGAAGTGGCCCTGGAACAAGAATTCGGCGTCGCCAGGCGTACTGTGCGGCTCGCCATGGAAATCATTCGGGAAGAAGGACTGATCGTCACCAGGCGCGGCAAGGGGTCCGTCGTCGTGCACAAGGACCACCGCCCGCCGCGCTGACCCGTACGAAAACCACCGGTCACGGCCGCACGAAAGCGGGCGCACCCGGCTCGATGGCTCTGATCACCTCGTCGAGAAGGCTGCCCATGAGCGGGACCCGGCGTTCGGCATGGTCGTCGATCGCCAGGAGGGCCGCGCTCACGTCCAGGCCGGGCACCCGGGCGTGCAGGGCGCGCAGACCGGTCCAGCCTCCCCCGTGCCGGTAGACGCGGTGGCCGGCGTGTGACCGGACGCCTATCCCCCAGCCGTAGCCGATCGGTGTTCCGTCGTCGAGCCGTCCCGGGGTCTGCATGAGCTCCGAGATGCCGAGCGCATCGGCGTTGAGCGCCTGACCCCAGCGCAGCAGATCGCTGAGCGTCGTCCACACACCTCCGTCGCCAAGGGACAGCGGGGCGGGATGAGGACGGGCAAGCGGTGCGGCGCCCGGCGGCGTTGGGCCAGGACCCGACCAGTAGCGGGTGTCCGCCATCCCCAGCGGTGCGAAGAGGCTGCGCTGGGCGAAGTCGGGCAGCGCCGTGTCCGCCACTCGTTCCACCACCGCGGCCAGGCAGACGTATCCGGCGTTGGAATAGACGTGTACGGTGCCCGGCCGGTGGTCGAGGGCCTGGAATCGGGCGAGTGCCTCGATGGTGCCAGGGGTGGTCCGGTCGGCGTCGCCGACGGTGGCATCGATCTTCGCGTCGGCGGGCAGGGCTGCTGTGTGATGGATCAGGTGCCGCAGCCGGACGGTGGCGGCCCACGCCGGCAGGCGGGGCAACCAGCGGGACAAGGGCGATTCCAGGTCGAGCGCGCCCTGCTGGGCGAGCAGCGCGGCGCAGGCCGCGGTCATCTGCTTCGACAGTGACGCTGCGTAGGTACGGGTCGTGGCGGTCACCGGCTCATCGGCGGCGGTCACCCCTTGGGCCAGAATCACCGGCGGCTCGTCGTGTCGCTGCACCCCGACGACGATGGGTTCGTCGCCGCGATAGCCGGCTCCGGAGACAAGCGCCGTCATACGTTGCTGCGGCGGGAACACGTGCTGATTCTTCCAATGCCGTCGGCCCCGGGCTACCCAGATCCTGCGGTGCTGCAGAATGTCTGCGTGATCTCGGTAGTGCAGAACGTGGCGATCGATTGTGCGGATGCTTACGGACTCGCCCGGTTCTGGAGTCAGGTAACCGGCTGTCCTATGCATCCCGAAGACAGGCCCGGAGACGAGGAGACACAGGTCCTGCTACCGCAGGGGCCACTCCTGCACTTCAACCAAGTGCCGGAGCGCAAGACGATCAAGAATCGGCTCCACCTCTGCCTGCGTCCCGAGACCTCGCGCGAACAGGAGGTCGACCGCCTCCTGGGGCTGGGCGCCACCTTCGTCGCCGATCACCGCAATCCCGACGGCACGGGCTGGGCCATTCTCGCCGACCCCGAGGGCAACGAGTTCTGCGTCCTTCGCAGCGAGTCCGAACGGGCCGCGACAACCGCGTGAGGCCGTGCCCTCCGTCCTCCTCCGGGCCCACCGGCGACTCGTGTCCCGGAACCATGGAGCGCAAGAGGACTCATGAGGCTGCCGGCGGGGAGGGCTCCCGGACTCGGTGGGCTAGGGTCGCGGCAACCGACGGTCATGGAGGAACCATGCGAGTCCGCCTGGTGCGCTGCGCATTCCTTCTTCTGACTGCGACGGCGCTCGTGTCATGCGGCGGAGAACAACCCACCGCCGGACCCGAACCAGCCAGTCCGCAGGCGAGCGTCTCCGCCACGGCCGAACCGGCCGCGAGCCCCACAACTGCCCGTGCGACAGCCACCCCATCGGAATCAGCCTTCTGCCGTGACCTGAACGTCTTCAACATCGCGCAGGTGATGTACGCCGCCGAGGTAGGGAAGGCGCTTGCGGGCCAGCCGGTGGACTTCAAGGAGGCCCGCAGGATCGCCCGGCTCATCGCCCAGTACGGCAAGGCGATGGAGGACAGCGTGCCGCCCGACATCGCCGACGCCTTTCACAGCCAGGTGAAGGCCGTTCGCAAGTCATCAAGCAAACTGTCGACCGACAGCAACGTCCGGGACGTCACCGACCCGGTGTACAGCGACAAGGCGCAGGCCAGGCGGAAGAAACTCGACGAGTACGAGTGCGGCTGACCTTGTGTCCGATCCCAAAGCATGATCCACTCGACAACCTCGTGAGGCCGCGCCCTCAGTGACCAAGCGTCCGAGACCGCCTCGTCGATGACGATGGGTTCGAAGCGCTCGGCGAGTTGGTACGCGGACAGCCGCCGTGCCGATGCCTCGGAGTCACGAGCCTGCAGCACGCCCAGCCTGAGCTCGCCGAGGGTCACGACCGAGACGCCCTATTCGAAGTCCGCGAACCGAGCGGTATCGAAGCGTTCGGCGTCCATGCCGATGAAGATCGAGGTGTCGGCCAATGAGCGAGATCCATATAGCTGCTGCTCAAGCGATGGACACGTGCCATCCGTCCTTCGTCGGAACGACCCCGACCGTCCTCCAGACGACGATGTGGCCGACGTTTACGCACGTAAGAATGCGGTGCGAGACAAGGAGCGTGATCCGGCCGCATTCGGCAGCCGTCAGGCGCCGTCCTCGTCGTCGGTCAGCAGGAAGTCGGGCCGCTGGTCGCGCCACTCGGGCACGTCCATCGAGTTGAGCACGGAGATCAGCTTCTTCTCCTCGTAGATGAAGTGCGTCTGCATGACCGCCGACAGCGCCCCCACCTCTTCGCGCACCTCGGCCGCCGTGGCCGGGTCCGGCTGCTCCGGGAGGGAGTCGAGGAGCTTGCGCAGGTTCCCCATGAGCCAGTCGATCTGGTTGTGGTCGGTGCGCAGGTCGGAGAGCACCTTGCGCAGCTCGGGGAACTCCTCGGCGATCGCCGGGAACGCGGCCCTGTCCTCGCCGGTGTGGTGGCGGGTCAGCGCCGTGCAGAAGGACAGGCAGTGGGCGCGCAGGTCACGGGGCGGCATGCCCTTGGCGTCCAGGTAGTCGTCGACGCTGTCCTGGAGGTCTTCCAGCATCTCGCGCAGCCAGATGTGCACCTCCAGCAGCTGCGTACCCAATGCCGTGAGGCGCTCGCCCGCCCCCGAACCCGCTGTCATTGTTCTTCTCCTGCCCCATCGATTTCCCCCAGTATGTACGAAACTCATCCTCCACGCTTGAAACGCTCCCTGGCGGACATCAGGACCCAGCAGCGGAGATAACCGGACGTAGATAGCCGTGAACCCCCGTGCGGTACTGAGGACGCGCTAGAGCGTGTGCGAAGTTTCGGTCCGCCGTTGTCATCGATCGAGCGACACGTCCCAGTCGTGGAAACAACGGCGGAGCTCCGCAACTTCATGAGGGCTCAAGCCATGGAGCTCCAAGGCCTGGTCAGGGATACGCGCCAGAGCCGACAGAGCGACCCGGAACATCGCTACATCGAACCCGGGGTCTGCTGCTGTGGCCAGAGTTATCAATTGACTGGTGTTGTACCGGCCGCTACCGAGCACAGCGAACACATCGACGAAATCCCGCACTTCCGCTCTGCCGTACAGGGCAGCGACTTTGTTCCCCACTGCATCGTCAGGGTGCAGCACGGGGCCGATCTCCAGCCGAACGGGCGGATGGGCACGCCAGTCGACGCCCATCTCGACTCTGACCGATTGTTCCCTCAGTACTCACCAGCAGACGAGCGAAGCCTTGGCTGCGCAGCATGGTCTTTGTCTGGAACCCCGCATCGCGATAGGCCGCCTCAGCGGCCGACACAGCGGCGTCGAAGTCCCCTCCTGGAGCTGTGAAGATGTCTACGTCCTCAGACTGCCGGGCGAGGAATCCATGAGCCTGGACTGCATATCCACCGGCGAGTGCGAACCCGAACCGCTCTGTTGCCGCGAGGCCGATGCGCGCGACCAGTTCGTGCAAGGCATCCACGCCGGCTACACCGCTCGTCGAAGCTGCGGGAACGATGCCTCCCACGCCCGTCTCGCTTCAATGGGCAGAAAGAGACGGGGCCACAGCTCGATCAATTTCTCACGGTTCAGGTAGGTACGCAGATCGTCCAGCTGAGTCGCTTCGCGGATCACACGTTCGTACATCAGTCCCACGTGACTGTTGTCCAACATGTCGTAGATGCGCTGCTCGGACCAGTCCAACTCAGTGGGCAACTCCACGACACCCGCGATGGGACCCGTCAACTCACTGAGATCAGCGGGTACCACATAGACGCGACGGCTGGCGTAGCGCGAGCTCCAAGTCATGTTTCCAGTGTGCCCACTGCAGAAGGCACCCGCACTGCAGGTGCGTGGTCCCGGGTCAGAGAATCAGGATAGGGATTGTTTTTACTGGTCGGACGATAGTCGTCAACGCCTGTGCGGTGTGCTGAGGACCTGGGCGACTGTGTGCAGGGTTTCTGGCTCCGTGCCGGGGGCGGGTGAGACGCGGAGTACGGGCTCGCGCAGGTCCAGCGGCGCCCTGGCGACGGGGGCGGCGCCCACGAGCAGGCCGGCCTCGGCGGCACGAGCCCTCGCGTCCTCCACCGAGTCGCCCGCCGGAGGCCGGAGGGTGACGATGGCGGAGGGCTCGTCGAGCGGTTCCCCCACCTGCCAGCCGCCCGCCCCGTGCAGGAGATGCCGGGCCGTGCGGCCCAGATCCGCCATGTGCTCGTGCAGGTCCGCGGGGCCGAGCTCCTGGTACTCCCGTACGGCGGCGCCGAGCCCCGCCCGGGACGCGATGGCTCCTTCCGAGCTCTCGTAGCGGATCGCCCCCGGCAGTGGTTCGGGCAGGTCGTCCGTGCCCCACGTGTGGCCGCCGAGCGCGGGGGCGGCGGCGTCCATTCCCGTCGTCGGCCTCCACGTCGGCGACGGCGCTGAGCCCGTTCCGGGTCCCGGCGCCGTGCCCGTCGTAAGTCCCGGGACGATGAGGAAGCCGGCCCCGCGCGGGCCGGCGAGCCACTTGCGGGACGTGCCCACGTAGGCGGCCGCGCCCACCCCGCTCACGTCCGTGTGGCCGAAGGACTGGCAGGCGTCCAGCACCAGCGGGACCCCGGCGGCGCGGCACAACGCGCCGGCCTCCCGCGCGGGCTGGACGACGCCCCGGTGGGAGGCGATGTGGACCAGGGTGACCAGGTCCAGTCCCGCGGCCAGCGCGGACCCGAGGCCGTCGAGGTCGAGGCGGGAGCCGGCGTCCACGGGCAGCTCGACGAGCGTCCATGAGCGGGCGGCGGCCAGGCGGCGCAGCAACATCAGCGTGCTGCCGTACTCCGTGCGGGCGAAGCCGACGCGGCTGCCCGGCGGCAACCGCCAGCCGCCGAGCAACGCCGCCATGGCCGCCGTGCCGCTCTCCACGAACGCCACATCCCCGGGAGACGCGCCGTCCGCGCCGATCAGGGTGGTCAGGGACGACTTCGCCCCCGTGAGGTCGGGCTCGGCCGCGTAGCCGCCGCGCTCGCGTTCGAGCCGCAGGTGCCCGACGACCGCGTCGAACACCCGGTCGCCGGGCACGTTGCAGCCGGCCGCGTCGAGATGGCCCGGCGGCACGACGGATCGTGCCGCCCGCCACGCCTGGCCGATCACCGCCTGGCCGATCATGCCTCGGCCAGCACCAGGGCGAAGTCGCCGGCGGGGTCGGTGAACCAGCGGCTGACGGTGAAGCCGGCCGCGGTCAGCTCGGCGCGCAGCCCGTCGGGGCGGAACTTGGCGCTGATCTCCGTACGCGTCTCCTCCCCCTCGGCGAAGTCCACGTCCAGGTCGAGCGCCGCGACGTGCACCCGCATGGCCCGTGACGCCCGCAGCCGCATCTCGATCCAGTCGTTGTCCTCGTCGTAGCGGGCGACGTGTTCGAACGCGTCCGGCTCGAAGTCGGCGTCCAGCTCCCGGTTGATGACGTGCAGCACGTTGCGGTTGAAGGCGGCCGTCACCCCGGCCGCGTCGTCGTAGGCGGCGACCAGCCGCTTCCTGTCCTTCACCAGGTCGGCCCCGAGCAGGAACGTGTCGCCGGGGCGGAGCGTGCCGCGCAGTTCCTTCATGAAGACCCGGCGGGCGTCGGGTTCGAGGTTGCCGATCGTGCCGCCGAGGAAGGCCACCATGCGCCGGCCGGTGCGGGGCAGCAGCCGCAGGTGGCGTTCGAAGTCGGCGCACACCGCGCGTACGGCGAGCCCGGGGTGGCGTTCGGCCAGCCGCTGCGCCGCCGCGGCCAGCGTGACCGCGTCGACGTCGACCGGCGTGTAGCCGCGCAACGTCCCCGCCTCGGTGAGGGCGTCGAGCAGCAGCACGGTCTTCTCGCTGGTGCCCGATCCCAGCTCGACCAGTGTGTCGGCGCCGCTGGCGGCGGCGAGCTCGGCGGCTCGTTCCCGCAGGATGGCCAGCTCGCGCCGGGTCGGGTAGTACTCGGGCAGCCTGGTGATCTGCGAGAACAGGTCGCTGCCGGCCTCGTCGTAGAACCATTTGGGCGGCAGGGACTTCGGCGTCGACGTCAGCCCAGCCCTGACGTCGTTTTCGAGGGAGGAGCGCAGGTAGTCGAGGTCGAGGTGGTTGATCAGGCGCACGGTCGAATGGCTGACAGGCACGGTGCCTCCTCAAGGAAAGGGTCACATGGGCTGGACGCGCACGCCTTCGGACGAGGCGAGCAGCAGGCTGCGGTCCGGCACGGCCTGCCAGCCGGGCAGGTCGTCGAGCGGTTCGCTCGCCACGACCACGCCGTCCTGGTGACGGTGGACGAAGAGCGTGTCGCCCCAGACGGTCGCGGCGATGGACGCGCCGTCGCTGGCGAGCAGGTTCAGGCGGGCGCCGGGGTCCTTCTCCCCGGCGTGGGCGACGACCTCGGCGAGGGCCTCCCCGAGGTCGGGGTCGGCGCGCAGCCGCTGGAAGACGGCGGCGGCGAGCCAGGCGGAGTCGCAGGCGCTCTCGGCGCCGTCCGCGAGCGCCCTGACCGCGTCCCGTTCGACGCGGCCGTTGTGGCTGAGCATCCACCGGCCGTCGGTGAACGGCGCGGTGGCGCTCTCCTCGACCGGCATGCCGACGGTGGCGCACCGTACGGCTCCCAGCAGGCACCCCGAGCGGGCGACCTGGGCGAGCGCGGGCAGGTTGGCGTCGGCCCACATGGGGATGGCGCGCCGGTAGCGGACGGGCTCGGCGCGGGCGGGGTCGTACCAGCCCATGCCGAAACCGTCGGCGTTGACCGTGCCGTGGCGCTGCCGCCGGGGCGCGTACGACTGGGCGAGCAGGCCGTGCTCGGGCTCCTGGATCAGCGTGGCCAGGGCGCGAGGGGCGCCGAGCCAGGCCGCGTGCCGGCACACTAGGCCCGCTCCGCGTCACGGGCGCAGCGGAACCCGGTGAAGATCTGCCGCCGGATCGGGTAGTCCCAGTTCCTGAACGTGGTGCGGATCGCCGCCGGGTCGGCCGCCCACGAGCCGCCACGCAGCACGCGGTACTCCCGGCCGAAGAAGACCTCGCTGTACTCCCGGTACGGGAAGCTGCGGAACCCCGGGTAGCCGTCGAACCACGTGCCGGTCCACTCCCACACGTCGCCGATCATCTGCTCGGTCCCGTACGGGCCCGCGCCGGCCGGGTAGGCCCCGAGCGGGGCGGGCCGGGCGGCGCGGTGGCCGAGGTTGGCCAGGTCGGGGGTGGGCTCGTGGTCGCCCCACGGGTATTTCCGCGCCCGGCCCGCCTCGGGGTCCCAGCCGCAGGCCTTCTCCCACTCGGCCTCGGTGGGCAGCCGCTTGCCGGCCCAGCGGGCGTAGGCGTCGGCCTCGTACCAGGACACGTGCTGCACCGGCTCGTCCATGGGCACGGGCTCGGTGCGGCCGAAGCGGGTGCGGTGCCAGGCGCCGCCGTCCCTGGTCCAGAACAGCGGGGCGAAGACGCCCTGCCGCTGTCGCCACTCCCAGCCTTCCCTGGTCCACCAGCGGGGGTCGTGGTAACCGCCGTCCTCGATGAACGCGGCGTAGGCGCCGTTGCCGACGGGCAGCCGGTCGATCCAGTAGCCGGGCAGGTCGACGCGGTGGGCGGGGCGCTCGTTGTCGTAGGCCCACGGCTGGGTGTCGGTGCCCATGAGGAAGGGGCCGCCGGGCACGTACACCTCGTCCTGTCCCGCGGTGCGGGCCGGCGGCAGGTGCCCGTCGCGCACCAGGCCGGGCTCCTTCGACAGTTGCAGCGTGGCCAGCATGGTCTCGTCGTGCTGGTGCTCGTGCTGGATGACCAGGCCGAAGACGAAGCCGTCGCGGCGCAGCGGCGCGGGGTCGTCGAAGTCGATGGCGTCCAGGACGTCGAGGACGCGGCCGCGCACGCCCTCGATGTAGCGGCGCGCCTCAGCCGGTCCGAGGATGGGCAGGCTGGGGCGGTCCTTGCGCGGGGTCTTGAAGGCGTCGTAGATGTCGTCGATCTCGGGCCTGAGCGGGGTGATGCCGCCGGCCTCGCGCAGCACCCACAGCTCCTCGTAGTTGCCGACGTGCGCGAGATCCCACACCAGGGGCGACATCAGCGGTGAATGCTGGCGTACGAGCAGGTCGTCGTCGGCCTCCGTGTAGGTCAGGGACCGGCTGCGCACCGCGAGCAGATCGCTTGCGATGCGTTCCTTGAAGTCGCTCATCCTCGTCCCTCTTCGGTCAGCCAGGCCGGCAGGCGCCGCCCCGGTTTCCTCACCAGATCCATCAGGTCGGCCGCCGGGGAGCGGCCGGTCGTCACGTACCGGTCGGTGAACGCCGCCACCTCGCCGATCAGGGCGGGAGTGGCGCCCAGGCGGGGCAGCGCCTCGATGGCGGCCCGGAAGCAGGCGTCCGCGGCGCGGGCGAGCCGGGGGTCGGCCAGGCCGCGGCGCGCGGCCGCCGCCCACGTCGCGCGCTCCGCCCCGGATCCTCGCCGCCACCGGGGCCCCAGGCAGGACTCGACGGCGGCGAGCGCGGCGTCGGCGGCGCGGTCGTCGCCGATCAGGGCGTGGGTGACGGCCACGCACACGGGCCAGTCCGCCGGACGCTGCGCGTCCAGGAAGCGGATCTCCAGCCAGCCCCTGGGCCGCACGGGCGGGAACACCGTGGTGGCGTGGTAGGCCAGGTCCTCGGCGGTGGGCGGGCGCTCGCGCGAGCCCAGCCAGTCGCGGAAGGTCGAGCCGTCGCGGACCGTGCGGCAGCGCTCCTCGCCCTCCCGCACCAGCATGACGCGGGCGTCGAGCAGGTAGCGGGCCCAATCGGCCACCGGGTCGGCGGACGCCGGTACGGGCGCCGTCCTGGTCGGGTCGAGGTGCTCCCACACGGCCTGGCGGCCCGACATCCATCCGCACGGCCGGCCCCGGCTCAGCGGCGAGTTGGCGAAGGCGGCGGTCAGCACCGGCCCGAGCAGGTGTGCCCGCTCCCACCGCGTGCGGGGTCGCTCCCCCAGGTCCAGGTTGACCTGGATGGACGCCGTGCAGCACATCATCAGCGCGCCGTACGGCCGGCCGAGGAACTCCGCCATCGCGTCGTAGCGCGGCTGCTGTAACTGCCGCACCGCCGGGCGCATCGGGTCGAGGCCCACGCCCGCCAGCACCATGCCGTCGCGCGCCAGGGCCTGGCGGACGGCGGCCACGTCGGCGGTGAGGCCGTCGATCGCGCCGGTCAGCGAGCCGGCCGGGCCGGACAACTCCAGCTGGCCGCCCGGTTCGAAGGTGACCCGGCTCCCGCCGGGCAGTGGCGGCAGCGCCCGCTCGACCCTGTCCATCGGGACGTGGCGGGTGGCCGACGTGCGGTCGAAGACGAGGAACTCCAGCTCCACGCCCACCCGGTCGTCACCGGTGGAGCGGAAGCACCGGAGCGCGTAGTCTCCGACCTCCGAGGCGTCTCTCAGCGGCGAGCCCTCGGCCGTGAGCCCGATCATCGTCTTGCCCTCGCGTGGCACATGGCTCTATAGAGCCGCCGGCCGCGCGAGCGTTACGGGGGAATTGTCAGGATTGTCGCCGCTGCTTGAAGGCGGACATCAGCCGCTCACGCGTGCGGCCCGACAACTTCTCCTGAGGCTGGTCGCCGACCGCCCGGATGGTGACGCGGAACTGGTGGACGTAGCGCCGGCAGTCGTCGCAGCAGGCCGCGTGGGTCTCGAATCCGGCGCGGGCGGGCGGGTCGAGGGCGTCGTCGAGGTAAGCGGTGATGGATTCCACCAGTTCGTCGCACGTGAACCGCTTCACGACGTTAACCGCCTTACCTTCTGCGTATTGAACCGTTTCACCTATTCTGGCTGCTTCACCGACTCGAAGTAACTCTCCAACAGCTCGCGGACCGCCGCACGTGCTCGATGCAGCAGCACCCGCTGGTTGACGGCGGAGATCTCCAGGATCTCGCACACCTCCTCGGAGGTGCATCCCTCCACGTCGCGCAGCGTGATCACGATGCGCTGCCGTGGGGGCAACGTCGCCAGCGCCTCGCCGATCAGGCCCCGCACCTCCGCGGCGAGCGCCTGCCCTTCGGGCGTCGGCCAGGCCGCGGGTGCCTCCTTCCAGCTGCCCGGCAGGGCCGCGTCGATCCCGTTGAACCGGGCGGGATCGACGGCCGGGCCGGCGTCCCGCTCGAAGGCGCTCCACGGCAGTGTACGGCTCTCGCGCACGCTGCGCTTCTTCGCCGTGTTCACGAGGATGCGGTAGACCCAGGTCTTCACGGACGAGCGGCCCTCGAACCCGTCGATGGCGCCGATCACCGCCAGCCACGTGTCCTGGACGACCTCTTCCGCGGAGTCGTCGGTGGAGACGTAGGAGCGGGCCACCCGCAACATGCCCCGCGCCCAGGTGTCGAGCAGCGTCGCGAACATCTCCTCGTCGCCCGCACGCAGAGCGGAGACGACGACGTCATCCGGGGGCAGCCCGCTGCCCGCGAGGGACCCCACGATCGCTTCCTCCCCGTAGCGTTGGGGACATCATCACATCCCGCCGTCCACCGCTTCCACCGGGGTCGCCTCCGCTCTCGGGATCGACATCGGACGCGAACGGCCGCTACGACATACCCGTTTTCCACCTGTGATCACAGATCATGACGGTTCCTTTGGCTGAGGCGGCCATGCGAGGAAGCGCGTCCGGCCGGACGCGCTCGCGGCACGCGGGTCAGGTCCGGTGCATGGGCGTCCAGACCGTCATCGGCCCGGCGCCGCGGTTGGCCCACGCGTAGTACGGGACGAACGTCAGATCGGCCGGGCCCGCGTGCTCCGGGTCCTGGGGGGCGGCGGCGGTGCGGTAGGGGAAACCGCCGTCGTCCTCCCGGTGCACGTGGACGCGGCCGCGCGCGGTGACCGGCACCACGTCGGCGGGCAGGCCGGCGACCGCGCTCGCGTCGCGGAGGTCCGCCGCGGCCAGGCACAGGTCGTCGACGATCACGCCCGGGTGGTCGGCCTGCTCCAGGCAGTAGACCAGCGGCCCGCGCTCGACCGCGACCTGGCCGCGGGCGACGTCGAGCCGGGGCACGGCGGCCGTCAGCCGGGGCCGGATCCCGAGGTCCAGCACCACCCGGTCGCCCGGCCGCCACGACCTGCGCACGCGGTGGTAGCCGCCCGGCTCGGCCGGCCGCCCGTCCATCCCGGCCGCGTCGGCCCAGGCGGGGATGCGGGCCGACAGGGTCCAGGGCTGATCGGGGGTCTCCCTGACCACGATCTCGACGCGGCCGGTCCACGGGTAGCCGGTCTCCACCTCCAGCAGCACGCCGCCGGCGCGCACGGTGCCGGGCGCGTAGAGGTGGAGCTGGACGCCGTCGCCGTCGCCGGTGGCCAGGTAGTGGTCGAGGGAGGAGAACAGGCGCATCACGTTCGGCGGGCAGCAGGCGGTGCCGTACCATCCCTGCCGGCCCCGGGCGGGGGCGCGCAGGTCGTCGGGGTCAGCGCCCGCGCGCACGCGCAGCGCGTTGACGTAGAAGAAGTGCTCGCCGTCGAGCGAGACGCCGGGCAGCACGGCGTTGTAGAGGGTGCGCTCGATGAGGTCGGCGAACGCGGCGTCGCCGGTCGCCAGCAACATCCGCCACGACCACTGGATGCTGCCGATCGCCGCGCAGGTCTCGCAGTACGCGGTGTCGGGCGCCAGCTCGTGGTGGCCGCCGAACGCCTCGCCGTACCAGTTGGAGCCGAGACCGCCGGTCAGGTAGGTCTTGGTGGCCACCATGTCGCGCCACTGGTGGTGGAGGGCGGCGAGCAGGTCGAGGTCGGAGGTCTCGACGGCGACGTCGGTCGCCCCCGCGGCGAGGTACATCGCGCGGACCGCGTGCCCCTCGACCGTGGTGGCCTCGGCGACCGGCACGCGGTCCTGCCGGTAGCCGGGGCCGTGGTGGCCCTTGAGCTGGATGAGCGAGCGGCCCCTCACGGCCACCTGGCGGGCGGCGAGATCGAGGTACGCGGGCGCGCCGGTCTCGCGGTACAGCTCGGCCAGGCCCATCTCGACCTCGGGGTGCCCGTCGAGCGCGTCGGCGGGGAGGTCCTTGGCCAGGTGGTCGGCGAAGCGGGCGGCGACCCGCAGCAACCTCTCGTCGCCGGTGGCGCGGCGGCCCGCTACGGCGGCCTGCATGAGGTGGCCCGCGCAGTAGAGCTCATGGCTGGAGGCCAGGTCGGAATAGCGCCGCCGGCCGGTGAGCTGGGTGTGCGTGTGGAGGTAGCCGTCGGCGCACTGCGCGGCGGCGACCAGCTCCGACGCCTGCGCGTACGACCGGGCGAGGCCGTCGTCCTCGCGCCTGCCCCGCTCCCAGGCCAGCGCCTCCAGCCACTTGTAGACGTCGGAGTCGGCGAAGATCTTCCCCCTGTGTTCGGCAGGGTGCTCCCCTCCGGCACCGCGGGCGGCCTGCCGCAGGTTGTCGAAGGCGCCGGACTCGCGCACCCGCTCGCCGCCCAGCGGGATCGTCACCTCGCGGTTGACCCGCTGCCGGGACCCCCAGAACCCGTCCTGGAGGCGGGCTCCCGTCACGGGCCGCAGGGTCACCGCCGCACCAGCACCTGGCCGCACCACCGGATCAACGCTCATGCCACCATCCTCCCTCAGCAATACATATCCAACAAGATACGAATACTTATGCACACCTTGACGCGAGTCAACCGGCGAAGCAGGCTGAATGTGACATCTATGCACGCTTGAATATTTATATGCAACGAAGGGATGGCCATGCCAGAGATCCCCGACACCGTGCTGCTCGAAGAGCGGGCCGAACTGGCGATGAACGCGGTGGCCGGACTGCCCGACACGGACCCGGACACGGGCATGGACGGCATTCCGTACTTCAGCGCCGACCTGCTCGCCCGGCCCGCGGCACTGCGGCACGGCGACTGGGACTACGGCTCCAGCCACGGCCGGCTGCTCGACGCGTGCCTGCTCGCCAGGCACATGACCGGCAAGGACACCTGGCGGGAGGTCGAGGACGGCTTCAGGCGGCGGCTGACGAGCTTCTTCGGCCCCGACGGGCTGAGCTACCGGCGGGCCCGCCCCGACGCGGGCTGGGCCCCGAACGCCAACCTCATCGACCAGCGGGCCGTGCTCCTGTCGCTCACCACGTGGTACGTGTCCGACGGCGACCCCAGGGCCAAGGAGCTGGCCGACCGGCACGTGGCCGCGCTCAAACGGATCGCGATCAAGGAGCGGGACGTCTGGTTCTACCCCGCCTCCGAGTACACCCCCGACGGCTGGCCGTCCCCTAACGCCATCGCGCTGCACCTGGCCCCCGACCCGGCGTCGTTCAGCGGCCGGCTGATCATGCCGCTGCTCCGCTACCACCAGGCGACCGGCAACGAGGACGCGCTGGAGTTGTGCGGCTGGTTCGCCCGGCTGATCGTGCACAAGAGCGGCGTCTACCACGAGGACGGCAGCTTCAACGCCGCCCGCGCCTACCGCAGCGGCCACTTCCACACCCGCCTCGGCACCCTCGAAGGGCTGGCCCGCTACGCCCGCCACACCGGCGACCACGAGCTGACCGCGTTCGTACGCCGCTCCTACGACTGGGCGCTCACCCAGGCCACCCGGTTCGGCTGGACACCCGGCGACCTCGAAGGCCAGCGCTACGAGCACGAGAGCTGCTCCCTGGTCGACCTGATCGGCACCGGCGTCACGCTCGCCCGGTCCGGGCACACCGCCTACTGGGGCGTGGTGGAGCGGTTCCTGCGCAACCACCTCGTCGAGTCCCAGCTGCTCGACCTGAGCTGGGTCGAGTCGGCCCCCGACACCTCCGGCGACGAGCCCGGCTGGGTGACGCACGTGCGGGTGGGCGAGCGGGTGCGCGGCGCCTTCGCCGGGTACGGCGCGCCCAACGACTACGTCTGCGACATCGAGCTGGGCCGCGGGCACACCGCCGACGTGCAGGCGTGCTGCGTCGGCTCCGGCCTGCGCGGGCTGTTCTGGGGGTGGAACTCCATCGTCACCGGCGACGACCGTGACGTGCGGGTCAACCTGCTGCTCACCCGGGCCACCGAGCGGGTCACCGTGCTCAGCCACCTCCCCCACGAGGGCCGCGTCGACCTCGACGTGCACCAGGACCTGCGCGAGCTGCGGATGCGGGTGCCCGAATGGGCCGGGTACGCCAAGGTGCGCGTGACCCGCGACGGCGACGGGTTCGGCGGGACCGAGACGGGGGCGTGGGCGCCCGACGGCTACCTGTCCGTCCGCGCGCCCAGGCGGGGCGAGCGGATCACCGTCACGTTCCCCGTGCCCGAGTCGACGAGCACGGAGGTCGCCTCCGGCCGGGAGTTCCAGGTGCGCTGGCGCGGCGACGACGTGATCGGCATCAGCCCCGAGGGCACCGCCCGGCCGATGTACAGCGGGCGCAAGATCCACCCCACCGCGCCACGGCGCGACTACACGCTGGCCCGGCCGGCCACGGAATGGGCCTGGTGAGCGCCATGAGCGGATGGTCCCTTCCCCCCGCTCCCGCCGGGGGCGCGCTGCACCCGTACGACCTGCGCTGCGAGCACCTCGCCACCCCGCAGGGCATCGCCACCCGCGCGCCCAGGCTGAGCTGGCGGCTGGCGTCCGACCGGCGCGGCGACGCGCAGGCCGCGTACCGGATCACGGTCCGCGCCGCCGGCGCCCCGGCCTGGGACAGCGGCTGGATCGACGGCGAGGACACCAGCGCCTGCTACGGCGGCGCGCCACTGGCGTCGTTCGCCCGTTACACCTGGCAGGTCCAGGTCCGCTCCGCGGATGGTGAGACGGCGGCGGCCGAGTCGTGGTTCGGCACCGGCGTGCTGCACCCGGACGAGTGGGCGGCCGCCTGGATCGGCCACGACCCGGAGACCCTGCCCCCGTTCGAACCGCCCGCCGACGACCGCGAGCCCCGCAGCGTACGCACCGGGTCGCTGCCCGCGCCCCGCTACTTCCGGCGCGTCGTCGACCTGTCGCCGGTGACCGCCGTACGCGTCGCGTGCACCGCCCGCGGCCTGTACGAGCTGCGCGTCAACGGCCACCGCGTGGGCGACGGCGAGCTGACCCCCGGCTGGACCGACTACCGCCACCGCGTCCCGTACCAGGTGTACGACGTCACCGGCCTGATCGGCGACGGCCCCGCCTGCGTGGGGGCGGTGCTCGCGGACGGCTGGTGGTCGGGCAGCCTCGGCTGGGACGGCCGGCAGCAGGCCCAGCACTACGGCAGACGTCCCGAGCTGCTCGTCCAGCTCGTGGCCGAGCACGCCGACGGCTCGCGCACGGTCGTCGGCACCGACGGGAGCTGGCGGGAGAGCACCGGGCCGCTGCGCTACGCCGACCTGCTGATGGGCGAGTGGTACGACGCCCGCCTGGAGCAGCCCGGCTGGGACCTGCCCGGCTTCGACGACTCGTCGTGGGCCCCCGCCCGCGTCGTCGACACCCGCCACGACGTCCTCGTGCCCGCCGCGGCCGAGCCCGTGCGCGTCACCGAGGACCTCGTGCCCGTCGAGACCCGGCGGAACGGCGATGGCCGTACCATCGTCGACCTGGGGCAGAACATCGCCGGCCGGGTGCGGCTGACGCTGCGCGGCGCCCCGGCCGGCACCCGCGTCACGCTGCGCCACGGCGAGACGCTCGACGACGGCGGCGGCCTCTACACCGCCAACCTGCGCTCGGCCGAGGCGACCGACCACTACGTGGCCGCGGGGCGGCCGGAGGAGACGTTCGAGCCGCGCTTCACCGTCCACGGCTTCCGCTACGTGGAGGTCACCGGGCACGCCGACGTCGACCTGGTCGGCCGGGCCATGCACTCGGACACGCCGGTCGCCGGCGAGTTCTCCTGCTCCGACGACATGGTGCGGCGGCTGACGAGCAACATCCGGTGGAGCCAGCGGGACAACTTCGTGTCCGTGCCGACCGACTGCCCGCAGCGGGACGAGCGGCTCGGCTGGACCGCCGACGCGCAGGTGTTCCTGCCCACCGCCTGCTACAACGCCGACGTGGCCGCGTTCTTCACCGGCTGGCTGGCCGACCTGCGCTGCGCGCAGACCGCCGAGGGCGCGGTGCCCGACGTGGTGCCGCACGTGATGACGGAGCGGCACGGCGCCCCCGGCTGGGCCGACGCCGCCACCGTCGTGCCGTGGCACCTCTACCGGGTCTACGGCGACGAGCGGATCCTGCGCGACAGCCTGCCCAGCATGCGCCGGTGGGTCGACCACGTCGAACGCCACAACCCCGACCTGATCTGGCGCAACCGGGTGGGCAGCCACTACGGCGACTGGCTGCAGGCGGGCGTGCGGACCTCCCGCGACGTGATGGCCACCGCGTACTTCGCGCTGAGCGCCGGCCTCACCGCCCGGGCCGCCTCCGTGCTGGGTCACGCGGACGTCGCCGAACGGTACGCGGGGCTGCGGGCGCGGATCGGGGAGGCGTTCGCAGGCGAGTTCGTCTCCGCCGACGGGCGGGTCTCGGGCGACACGCAGACGGGATACCTGCTGGCGCTCGCGCACGGGCTCGTCCCCGACGATCTGGTTCCCGCGGCCGTGGGGCACCTGGTGGCCGACCTGGAGCGGCGGGGGCGGCGGCTGACCACCGGGTTCGCCGGCGTGGGGCTGCTGGGGCCCGTCCTGTCCGCGTACGGGCACCACGACCTCGCCTACGACCTGCTGCACGACGACCGCTACCCGTCCTGGGGCTACTCGATCAAGCGCGGGGCCACCACGATCTGGGAGCGGTGGGACGGCTGGACGGAGGAGAACGGCTTCGGGCCCGTCGCCATGAACTCCTTCAACCACTACGCGCTCGGCTCGGTGGGCGAGTGGCTGTACAGCGGGGTGGCGGGGATCGGGCAGGAGGAGGACTCGGTGGGATATCGGCGGCCGCTCATCCGGCCGCTGCCCGGGGGCCGGCTGCGGTGGGCGGCCGCGGCGTACGACACGCCGCTGGGGCGGCTGAGCAGCCGGTGGGAGATCTCCGGCGGCGAGCTGACGCTGGAGGTGCGCGTCCCGCCGGGCGCGCTCGCCACCGTGCACGTGCCCACCACGGACCCGTCGTCGGTCCGCGAGTCCGGCACGCCGCTTGCCGCCGCGGGCATCGACGTGATCGAGTCGACCGGGGCCGCCTCGGTGTGCCGGGTCGGCTCCGGCCGGTACACGTTCACCGCGTCGTGGGGACGGTGACGTACCGGCCGGTGACCACGTGGGCCGCCGCCGCGGAACGCCTCGGCGGCGGCCTGCGTGACCTGACCGTGCGCAACATCGTGCGGACCACCGTGGGCGGGAGCGGCCTGCGCGTCCGGCTGACCAACGCCTTCGGGGACCGGCCCGTGACGTTCGGGCACGTCCACGTGGGCGTCCCGCTGGCCGGGGCGGCGCTGGAGCCGGGGTCGAACCGGATGCTGACGTTCGGCGGGAGCCCCGAGGTGACGGTGGCGCCGGGCGCGACGGCCCTCAGCGACCCGCTCCCCGTACGGGTGCGCCCGCGCCGCCGCCTCGCCATCAGCCTCCATGTACGCGGCGAGGCGGGCACCCTGACCGGCCGCAACCGCGCCACCGCCCCCGCCTACCCGCCGCCCGGCTTCGGCCTGGAGCGGCTGACGGGCGGTGTACTGGAGTCCGCCACCTCTCCGGCTTACCGGTCGGTCCCCGGTGACCACGCCGCCGACGAGGGCTCGGGGGCGTTCACCGAGCAGGTGGCGGTCTGGCACTGGCTGGACGCGCTGACGGTCACCGCGCCCACCCCCGTGTCGACCGTGGCGGTGCTGGGAGACTCGATCGCCACCGGTGTCGGCTCCGAGACCGGCCACGGCTGGGTGGACCTCCTCGCCGACCTGGCCGTACTGGGGTCTCCCCCGCTGGCCGTGGTCAACGAGGGCGTCTCCGGCGGGCGCGTGCTGGCGGCGGGCACCGGACGTCCCGCCGAGGCCCGCCTGACCACCGAGGTCCTGACCAAACCCGGCATCGCCGCCGTGATCCTGCTCGCCGGGCTCAACGACCTCGGGGCGGGCGCGCGGGCGGACGACCTCATCGCCGCATACGCCCGCATCGCCGTGACAGCCCGCGCCGCCGGGGTCCGCGTGATCGCCGGCACGCTCACCCCGTACGCGGGCGCGGAATACCACACCGAGGAGGGGGAACGGGCCCGGCAGCAGGTCAACGCGTACGTCCGGCACGGGGGCGCGTTCGACGGCGTGGCCGACTTCGACGCCGCCCTCCGAGACCCCGCCGACCCTGCCCGCCTGCTCCCCCGCCACGACTGCGGCGACCACCTCCACCCGAGCGCGGCCGGCCACCGGGCGATGGCCGCCGCGGCTGAGGCGCCGCTGAAAAGAGTCCACGGCACGTCCGGCCGTTGACGTCATGTGTTACGCGGGGCCCGCAGGTGCGGTCGTCAAGGTGCGCAACTCTCGGGCGGCATCCAGAGCGCGAGCCTTCTCAGGCAGGGCTTCGAGGATGCGACCGAGGGTACGGCGGCGGATCGTGCTGATCGGCCAGGCATGGGCAGTCGTCAGCGCGTGCGCGAGTCCGCCTCCGATGTCGCCCTCACTGACGAGCGTCAAAGCACGCACAAGCTCATAGTGGACGATGTTCCCGGTGAAAGTGGCCGGACAGAGAGCGAGCGCCTTGTCCACCGCGCTGGCCGCTTGCGCCGCGTCTCCGATGACGGCCGACGAATAGGCGTGTGCCCAGGCGGCGTCCCGCTCCACGAAACTCCACAGGGGCGAGGTCCGGTCACTGGCCGCGTTGTCAGCAAGCCTTTCGCACACGTCATTCAGTTCACTCAAGACAGCTCGGGTGCCGTGGGCGTCGCCCTGCGAAGCGGAGATGAACGCCCTGGCACGAAGCGCCTCCGCGAGGCCTGCGCTGGGCATGCCGTTGGCGATGTGGGCGGCCTCGCCGGTCAAGCGGGCGAGGACCGGAGCAGGCCGTCCGGACCAGAACCCGTATTCCGCCTCCCAGCCACGCACCCAGACCTGCAGGTCACGATCGCCTGCGGCATCGGCGGCACGCCGAGCCAGCCGCCACGACTGCAGTGAGGGTCTGTGCTCTCCGACGTCGCTCATCTCCAGCCCCAAGAGCACAGCAAGTTGCGCGCTGACCCGGAGCAGCCCGGCACGAACCACCGTTGAGGAGGTCCGGCGGAGAACCCGGGAGATTTCGGCGAAATCGGCTGTCACAGCGTGAATGAGCGTGCCGGGTTCCTGAGTGTAGTAGGAGAAGCCGTGCTCCCAGGCGATTTCTTCCCAGTCGTCGGCGCCGATTCCGCGATCGGCGATGGTGTCCTCGATGCCGGAGAAGAGGGTTTCCAAAGTGCCCGGTGGGATGACCGCTCCTGCACTCAACGCGGCTAGCACTTGCATCGCGGCTCGCCGATGCATGTCATCACCCTCGTCAATATCGGAGGCAGGTCTTTCAGGAGAACCCGGCGGAGTTGGTCAAGCTCTGCGGCAAAGGTGCGAAGCGCCATAAGTCGCCCGTGTGCACCATACAACTCGTCCAGGCGTTGAATCACGTCCGGCTGCACGTGTGCCAGGCCGCGTTCCCATTTGGACAGGTCGCCATGGTCGCACAGCGCTTGCGCCGCTGCTTCACGCTGACTTAGATCACTCACCTCATCACGCCAATACCGCAGCTCGGAGCCTAGAAGATGCCATGGCGAGGCGGTGGGGTCGACGGCGTCAGGTCGGCGAGGCATTTCGGCCTCCTCGTTGCTGGAGTGGTGGAAAGTCAGGCTCCACCATCAGCCTCTTGGATGTTCTCCCCGAACCCTCTCACTATGGCACTGCGCTTTTCTCCCCGAAGCGCGAGATGTCTGCTCGACATGAACTCCCTGGCCAGAGAGGCACGTAAGCATGATTCCCCGCGCAGCAATCGGAACGAGTAGAGCTACCCGATTTGCGTTTCCGGCGAGGGCTGAGGCGGCCCTGAGCGATTCAGGTGCGTACACTCCGGTTCGAGCCGCTGACCAGAACATCCGTGACGTCTTGGCGCAGGCAGCGCTCCTCCAGGATCTGAGGGGCCGTCAACTGTCGGTGCTTCGCAACACGTACCCCATATGGGACATCGACCTCGAATACGCCCCAGACCAAGTGTGGTGGACGGCTGTAATCCGCTGGACGCTTACTCTCGACATGGCGACGGCCGGAATCCTGCACACCGTCAGGCAGCCGGACGCGATCGCACTCGCTGCCGCGCTCGCCTGGCAGTCCGCCCTGGTCCTCCACCACATGCGCTCGCGAGCGTAACGGATGCGCCACTGGGAACCGTACGCACCGCGAACCCCGCGCCTGCGCGTCCACGAGACCTCCTGCTGCGGCGAGTACGACCTCGCGTCGGAGGGTGGCCAATACTTCGTCCTCCGCTGGAACGGCGACCACTACGAGGAGACCAGCCGAGGCAGGTACGGCCACGCCGTCAAGGTGTGGCTCGAAGTCACCGCAACCCACCATCACCAGGACATGACGGCGTGAACTGGCGGAGAATTTCCTGGAACTCGTCCAGGCTGCCGTCCTCGGATGGACCGGCCAGGGCGTCGCCTCGCTCGTTACATGGTCGCAGCGGCAGGGGTCCTGGCGAGCAGTCCGGGCATCGCGGGGTAGGCGTTGTGCCAGGTCGCTGATCCGGCTGAGTGGGAGCGGCAGGAACCCGGGGACGGGAAGTTGGGGTTACGAGGGCACCAAGCCGTCGGCGATGGTGAGGATGTCGTCCTCCTGACTGGACAACCAGGTGACCGTGGCGTTGGCGAACTGGAGTGCGCCGAGGCCTGCGTTTGCGATGAACAGCCGACATAACCGGGCCGCTCGCTCGTCGGACGGGGGATGGTCCGTGACGACCAGTGCGGCGGGGATGCCGTTGACCTCGTGGTGATCAGGAAGCTGCCCGGAAACGGGGCTCCCATCAGGCGGCGGGCATGACGCCGAGGGCGGTCAGGAGCATCGGCATGGCCAGCAGGATCAGCCCCAGCGCGACGGGCCCGCCCAGGACGCCGAGGGCGATGACGCCCTTGCGGAGCTGCAGGCGCCGCGAGTAGGAGATCGCCAGGGCGCCGAATCCGATCGCCATCAGCGTGAAGAACAGCACGTAACCGACTCCGGCCAGGGTGATCTGATCGGCCGAGCCCATCAGGCCCAGCGCCATGCCGAACGCCTGACCGATCGCGCCGAGAGCGTAGATGGACAGCAGGGCGAACGCGCTCCACAACACCACGCCGAGAACCGCCGGGGGAAGCACCGTGGGACGGTTGGCGATCGACGACAGCGCCGCGCCCGCGCCCACCAGCTTCAGGACGACGACGAGCCAGTTCATCACGAGAAGGCCTGATGCGTACGCGGCGTAGGGGCCGCCGTCGAAACGACCGGTCAGCTCGAAGATGACGTTGACGACGGCGAATCCGACGCAGCACAAGGCCACCAGCAGGCCGGTCACGACGATACGGGTGCCAGGTCGCACGGGAGCCGCGGCACGATCAGGAGAAAACACGGGGGAACCCATGTGACCAGTCGACATGCGTCCCGCACATCGCGTCCTCCCCTGTAGGGGTGAATTCCGGGGCAGGTCTCCCCCTGCGGTGGGAGCGCGCCGTGGTTCGCGGGGCCTCAGCAGGGGCCGGCATGCGCGGATGCGGAGTCCATGTCGAGGTGGTGGAGGGCGATGAGGAGGTCGGTGAGTTGTAGGGGGGCTCGCGGCGGTCATCAGCATCGTGTGCGTGATCGCCGTCCGCACCCACGACCAGCTGACCTCCGATGCCAGGACGACCGCCACGCTGCCGGACCCGCGGTGAGGCGCACCCGTCAGGGGACGGGCACGATCCCTCCGTCCACGCGCAGGTCGATGCCGTTGACGTAGCCGGCCAGCGGGCTGGCGAGGAACACCACCGCCGCGGCCACGTCGTCCGCGGTGCCGAGCCGGCCCGTCGGATTGGGCGCGTATTCCGCCGCCACGAGGGGTTCGAGCTCGTTCCAGTCCTGTGGCCAGCCTCGGTGGGCGGCGCCCTCCTCGAACATCCTGCGCATTCCTTCAGTGACGATCACGCCGGGGCTGACGGTGTTGGCGGTGATGCCGGTGCCGGCCAGATGGCGGGCCAGGCTCGTGGTCATGTTGACCACCGCCGCCTTGGCGGCCGAATAGTCGACGAGGTTGGGCAGCGGCGTGGTCGCCGCGCGGCTGCCCAGGTTGATGACCCGGCCCCAGCCGCGCCCCCGCATGCCGGGCAGCACACCGCGGATCAGGCGCACGGCCGACAGGACGTTGCCGTTCATCGCCGCCAGCCATGCCGGGGGGTCGGCGTCGTCCCAGTCGTGCTCCGCGACCGGGCCGGCGTTGTTGACCAGAATGTCCACACCCCACGCCGCGGCGCGCTCGGCCACTTCGGCCGCGGCGCCGTCATCGGTCAGGTCGCCGAGCACGACCTCCACCGTGCCGCCCGCCGCCCGCAGCTCTTCTGCGGCCTCGCCCGCCCGCGCGGCGTCGCGGCCGTGGACCAGCACCGCACACCCCTCGGCGGCCAGCCGCCTGGCCACGGCCGCGCCGATCCCGCCGCTGCTCGCCGTCACCAGGGCCCGCCGCCGACCAAGCTCAAGATCCATGGTTGGCGAGGATAGACGGCGGCACCGACAATCGCGCGCCGCCCCGGTCCGCCGACGCGTCAGCGGTTCGGGAGGTGGATCGCCGGTTCGGGGCGGTGGATGCCTCGGGGGCGGTAGCCGAGGGCGCCGGAGAGGCCCAGGTGGTCGGCGAGCAGCCAGATGATGGCGAGCCACATCTCCGTGCCCTGGAGGCCGGGTACGCGGGCCGCGCCGGTGCCGCCGGTGAGGGCGAAGCTGAGCCCCGCGCCGTCCTGCCAGCCGCCCAGCGCGCGGCGCAGGTGGCGCCGGGCCCACGCCTCGCCCTCCTCGCGGCGGTGCGCCGTCTGCCTGCCCGCCAGCCACAGCGGGTGGATGACGTCGAGCACGTTGCAGGCGTTGCCGGTGTCGCCGTGGAAGTAGCGGGGGTCGCGGGCATGGGCGAGCACGGTGTCGACGGCCCGCTCCGGGTAGGGCAGCGGCAATCCGAACTGCGCGTACGTTCCCCTCGTGAGCCGGTAGAAGCCGTTGACCACCATCAGCCAGCCGGCGTCGGAGTCCGGTTCGCCCCACATGCCGTGGCCCTGCCGGCAGCGGGTGAGCAGCCAGCCGTACAGGGTCTCGAGGTCGCCGCGCAGGCCGAAGCCGGCGAGGTTGCGGTAGAGGCCGGTGCCGACGGCGTCCACCACCGAGCCCGACGTCCAGGCCTCGCGGTCCCAGTCGAGGGCGTCGAGCGCGGCGGTCAGGTCCTTGCCGGCGAGGTCGTGTACGGCGTGGACGGGGTGCCGGAAGCCGGTGCCGAGCAGGTCGAGCGCGTAGCCGGCGCAGAGCACGTGGTACGCCGTGACACCCTCCAGCTCCGGCCCGCCGCCGCCCGGCTCCCCCGCCCGTTCCGGCGAGCCGGGCGCGCCGATCTCCGAGATCAGGCCGGTGGCGGGGTCCTGGCGGTCGCGCAGGAAGGCGACGATCTCCTCGCGCGCCGGCACCAGGGGCGGGCCGCCCAGGAGCAGGTCAGCGATCTCCACGGCGTCACACCAGGCGCGTACGGTGGGCGGGGCGCCCGGGCGGTCGACGTACCGCTCGCCCGTCCAGCAGCGGGCCAGCACCGCCTCGGCCTGGTCCCTGGCGCGGTCGGCGAAGGCGGCGAGCAGCCCTTCCAGGTCGGCCCCTGGCCGTGACCCCGTGCGGCGGTCGCGGATGGGGCGGGCCGGGTTGCCGGCGACCATGGCCCAGGCGGGCACGTCCTTGGTGACGACCGCGCCCGCGCCGACGACGGCGTGGTCGCCGATGGTGACCCCGTCGAGGACGACGACGTTGGAGCCGATCCACACGTCGTCGCCGATGGTGATGCCCTTCGAGCTGATCGGCTGGCGGAACACCGGCCGGTCGGGCTCGACGCCGTGGTTGAAGCCGAGCAGGGACGTGTGGGCGCCCACGCGTACGGCGTCGCCGAGCACGACGCGGCCCCGCGCCACGGCGTACGGGTTGAGCGTGCAGTCGTCACCCATGACGAGGGTGTCGGTGACGTAGGCATGCGCGGCGATGTAGCTGTGGTCGCCCATGCGCAGGCTGTCGGCGTGCACGGCCGCCAGCGGCGAGACGAAGACCTTCTCCGCGGCCTCCACGGCGATCCTGGCGCGCAGCCCGGCCAGGTGGCCCTCCTGGGCGCGGCGGTCCTCGTCGGTGGCGTGGTCCCAGTACAGCCACGGGCAGAAGTCGAACGTCGACGTCATCGGTAACTCCTTCGCGGGGGCTCCGGGGAGGACAGGGTCATCGACCAGGTGTAGCGGCGGACCGGCAACCGGTACCGCTCGGGCAGCGCGGGGCCGCAGGAGGCGCTGCCGAGGCCCTGCTGGCCGTGGTCCAGGTTCAGCCAGACCCGGCCGGAGTCCGCCAGGTCGTGCGGGTGGAGCGCCGCGGCCAGCGCCTCGCCGGTCCACCGGCGGGCGGTGAAGTCGAGGTGCGGCTCGCCGTCCACGCGCACCGTCGGCAGGCCGTCGCCCGACAGCTCCAGCCAGCGGGTCCCGACGTGGTTGCCGTTCTCCTGCGGGAAGAGGTATGGGGTCTGCAGGTCGTCGACCGGCCGGGCGAAGCGGCCGACGCGGACGGCGGCCAGGCTGTCGGCGTACGACTCGCCGGGGCCGCGGCCGAACCACGCGACGTCGGTGTAGCCGCCGGGGAGGGCGAACCTGGCGCCCATGCGCGGCGGGGTGACGTTGAGGTGGCCGTAGGCGGTGTCGTGCCAGTCGCCGACGGGGTCGGCCTCGATCGTCAGGTGGAGCGCGCCGTGTCGCCATCGCCAGGTGTACGTGGTGCGGAAGCCCAGGGTTCGGGTGGCCGGGCCGCTGCGGCCGCGCACCACGAGCGTGCGGTCGTCCGGGCGTTCGACGCTCGCGGTGCGGTGCAGGAACCGGTCGAGGCCGACGGCCTCCCAGTCGGCGGCGAGCGCGTTTCTGGGGCCCTGGCCGCGGTCGTTCTCGGTGGGTGCCCGCCACACGTCCAGCACCGGCCCGTCGAGCTCGGCGTCCCCCAGGCCGATCAGCCGCCCTGTCCTGGCGTCGAACGCCGCCGCGCCCAGGGCCACCGCCCCGGCCGCGGAGGGAGAAACGCTCGCGGGCCGGGCAGGGTGCGGGCGGCGGTGGGAGGCGGTGCCGAGCCGGGCCTGGGTCCAGGCGACGACGTGGCCGGCGGGCGCCCAGCGGGCGGGGGCGGCCAGCGACGCCTCGACGGTGAGCCAGGTCTCGCCCTCCGCCGCCACCTCCACGGCGGGAAGCGGTACGCGCACCGTCCCGCGGGCCGGACAGTGCGGCACGGTGAGCCTCCCGCTGTCCCAGGGCTCGCCGTCCACCTCCGTGGACCAGCGGAACGACAGGTGGGCGAGGTCGATCAGGTCGTGCTTGTTGGTGACGGCCACCTCGCCCGAGACCGTCTCCACCGCGATCCCCACGGGCGCGATGGCCGCGTGCAGCTCGGCCAGGCCCGGCGAGGGCGCGCGGTCGGGGAACAGCAGCCCGTCCAGGCAGTAGCGGCCGCCGTTCGGCTGGTAGTCGATGTCGCCGCCGTGCCGGTGGAAGGGGCGGCCGTGCTCGTCGGTCCCGGCCAGCCCGTGGTCGATCCACTCCCACACGAACGCGCCGCAGAACCGCTCGTACGACTCCAGGATCGCCTGGTAGTCCGCCAGCGAGCCGGGCCCGTTGCCCATGGCGTGGGCGTACTCGCACAGCAGGAACGGCATTCCGCGCCGCCGCACGTCGTCGGGCGACTCCGCGCTCACCCCCTCCGGCGTCTCCTCCTTGCGCTGCCCGATGCGCTCCAGGTCGTCCAGCGACGGGTACATCAGGCTGTAGAAGTCGGAGTGGCGGTAGCTGGGGTCGCGTTCGTAGTGCAGGGGCCTGGTCGGGTCGCGCTCGCGGATCCAGCGTTCGATGTCGCCGAACGCCGCCCCGCTCCCGCTCTCGTTGCCGAGCGACCAGACGACCACGCTGGGATGGTTCTTGTCGCGCTCGACCATCCGCCGGGCGCGGTCGAGCAGGGCGTCGCGCCACATCGGCTCGGCGGGCGGGTTGCCCTCCCAGCCGGAGTAGATGAAGCCGTGCGTCTCGATGTCGCACTCGTCGACGACCCACAGGCCGTACTCGTCGCACAGCCGCAGGAACTCGGGGTGCGGGGGGTAGTGGGCGGTGCGGACGGCGTTGACGTTGTGCCGCTTCATCAGCTCGACGTCGCGGATCATGGTGGCGCGGTCGAGCGAGCGGCCGCGTACGGGGTCGTGCTCGTGCCGGTTGACGCCGCGGAAGAGGACCGGCCTGCCGTTGACGAGCAGCCGGCCGCCGGTGATCTCGACGGTCCTGAAGCCGACGGGCAGGTCGATCGTCTCGCCGGCGGCGCGGAGGGTGCCGCGGTAGAGGCGGGGGTGTTCGGCGCTCCACGGCTCGACGTGCGCGACCGTGACCTCCTCGCCCGTGGGCACGGCGATGCCGAGCTCGGGGATCTCGACCAGGCCCGGGGCGTCGGCGGTGACCAGGAGCGCGCCGGAGCCGGTGGCGGCGTCGTAGGAGGCCCGGACGGTGAGGTCGTCGATGCCTCCCTCGGGTCTGGCCAGCAGCTCCACGTCGCGGAAGATGCCGGGCAGCCACCACATGTCCTGGTCTTCCAGGTAGCTGCCGGACGACCAGCGCTGCACGCGTACGGCGAGCAGGTTGCCGCCGGCCCGCACGAGCCCCGTGACGTCGAACTCGAACGGCAGCCTGCTGCCCTTGGAGTGCCCGAGAAGTTCGCCGTTGAGCCACACCGTGCCGCAGGAGTCGACGCCCTGGAAGCGCAGCACGGTCCGGCCGCCGGGCCAGTCCGGGGGCAGGTCGAAGCGGAGCCGGTAGTCGCCGGTCGGGTTGTCGTCGGGCAGGTGGGGCGGGTCGATGGGGAACGGGTAGGCGGTGTTGGTGTAGAGGGGCCGGTCGTGCCCTTCAAGCACCCAGTGCGACGGCACCCTGATCGTGTGCCAGCCGCCGTCGTCGAGCGCCGGGTCGGGCAGCGCGGGCCCCGTTCCGGCGGCGGTGCCCGACAGGCGGAAGCGCCACAGGCCGTTGAGCGACAGGCGCGGCGCGTCGGAGACGAAGTCCGCGCGCGCCGCCCGCCGCCCGGAACCGGGCCCGGGGTCCTCGTGGAAGTCGACCATCCGAACGTCCCTCCGTGAGACAAAACGTTTTAAGCCTATACGCGGCGTTCCGCCGACACCATCCCTCTCTCGCCTCCGGCGATCCGCCGCCCGGGCACGGGCCGTAGGAAACGGGACAGCAACGAAGCATCCTGAGGGCATTGACATGAGGGCGTGAATAAATATATCATCCAGTAAATCGTTTTAAGATTGTCATTGGTCCGTCACGACCTCGGGGAGCTCATGACTCCACCGCCCCCCACCCGCGGCCCCGGCATCCGATTCGGCACGGCGTACTATCCCGAATACCTCCGCGCCCCCGACCCCAAGCGCGACCTCGACCTGATGACCCAGGCGAAGATCGACACCATCCGCGTCGGCGAATCCGTCTGGTCCACCTGGGAGCCCCGCGACGGCGAGTTCGACCTCGACTGGCTGACGCCGGTCCTGGACGCGGCGCACGAGCGCGGCATCGGCGTGCTGCTGGGCACCCCGACGTACGCCGTCCCGCCCTGGCTGCAGCGCAAGCACCCCGAGCTGGCCATCGTGCGCGCCGGCGGGGCCCGCGTCCCGTGGGGCGCGCGCCAGGAGGTCGACTTCACCTCGCCGGCCTTCCTGCGCCACGCCGAGCGCGTCATCCGCGCCGTCGTCGGCCGGCACGGCGGCCACCCCGCCGTGATCGGGATCCAGCTCGACAACGAGCCGGGGCTGCACCTCATCCACAACGAGCCGGTGTTCGAGCGGTTCACGGCCTGGCTCGCCGAACGGTACGGCGACGTCGGACGGCTGAACGAGGAATGGGGGCTGGCGTACTGGTCGCACCGCCTGGGCGACTGGGCCGAGCTCTGGCGCCCCGACGGCAACACCACCCCTTCGTACGACCTCGCGTGGCGGCGCTTCCAGGCCGAGCTCACCACCCGGTTCATCGCCTGGCAGGCCGATCTCGTGCGCGAGCTGGTGCCCGGCGACCGCGCGCTCACCACGTGCCTGGCCTACCAGCGGCCGGCCCTGGACGACGTACGGCTGTCCGAGCACCTGACCGTCACCAGCGGGAACGCCTACTACCTGGCGCAGGACGCGCTGACCCGCGACGCCGAGGACCGGCCCGCCGAGATCGGCTGGTTCGCCGCCGGGCCCGACGCGCTGTTCCAGGCGGCCGACCGCATGTACGGCTCCAAGCAGCGCCGCTACTGGGTGACCGAGACGAACGCCGCGTCGATCGCCGGATCCCAGCTCAACGTCGCGCCCTACGACGGCCAGCTCCGCCAGGCGGCCTGGGCGCTGGTCGCGCGCGGCGCGGAGATGATCTCGTACTGGCACTGGAACACGCTGCACGACGGCGCCGAGACGTACTGGGGCGGCATCCTCGGGCACGCCATGACGCCGGGCCGGATCTACGACGAGATCGCGGCGCTGGGCGCGGAGCTCGACCGGGCGGGCGACGACCTCGACGGGCTCACCCCCGACGCCGACGCCGGGTTCGTCTGCTCCCCCGACGACAAGTGGGCGCTGGCGTTCCAGCCGCCCCTCACGCTCGACGGGCGCGACCCCGACCGCGACTCCTACGAGCGGATCGTCGCGGCGTTCTACCAGGGGGCGAGCGACGCGGGGCTGCAGGCGGGGTTCGTGACGCCCGAGCAGTTCGGGGCCCGGCGCTTCCCCGTCGTGGTGGCACCCGCCCTCTACTGCCTGTCCGCCGCGACGGCGGAAGCGCTGACCGCATACGTGCGCGACGGCGGGCACCTGGTGCTGACCTTCCGCACCGGGTACGCGGACGAGGAGGCGCGGGCGCGGGCCGAGGTGGCGCCTGGGCCGCTGCGCGAGCTGGCCGGGGTGCGCTACCTGGAGTACTCGACGTTGCTCGGCCCCGTCCCCGTGCGCGGGCTCGGGGAGCAGGGGGTGGCCCGCCACTGGGCGGACGCGCTGGAGCTGGAGGGGGCCGAGGAGCTGGCCCGTTACGAGCACCACCACTTCGGCCGCTGGCCCGCCGTCACCGAGCACCGCGCCGGGCGCGGCACGGTGACCTACGTCGGCACCCTGCCCGGGAGGGAGCTGGCGGCGGCGGTGTTCCGGCGCATCGCCGCCCGGGTCAGCGCGGGGTCGGCCCCCGCCCTCGTCTCCGCCGGCGCGCAGCCGCAGGTCACCGTGCGCTCCGCGGTCAACGCGCGCGGCCGGCGGTTGTGGTTCGCGCACAACTGGTCGGACCGCGAGCGCGCGGTGACGGTGACCCGGCCGGCCGTCGAGGTCACCGGCCGGCGGCAGCCGGTGGAACCGGGCCCGCTCCGGCTGGCCCCCTTCGACATAAGGGTGATCACGTGAGCGGTTTCCGGCCGGACTGGCAGTCGTTGCGCCGGCACAGCGTGCCCGCGTGGTTCGGTGAGGCGAAGTTCGGCATCTGGTCGCACTGGGGCCCGCAGTCCGTGGCCCGCTCCGGCGACTGGTACGCCCGCCACCTCTACGGCATGCAACCCTGGTCGGAGCCGTGGGAGCGCGAGCGCGCCGGGCGCCAGCACGCCCACCACCGCGCCCACTTCGGTGCGGGCGGCGCCAAGGAGCTGTTCCACCGGTGGCGCGCCGAGCGCTTCGACCCGGACGAGCTGATCGACCTGTACGTCTCCAGCGGCGCCCGCTACTTCGTCGCCCTGGCCACCCACTGCGACAACTTCGACCTGTGGGACTCCCGGCAGCACGACTGGACCGCCGCCCGCGTCGGCCCCCGCCGCGACATCGTCGGCGCGTGGGAGCGGGCGGCCCGCGCCGCCGGGCTGCCCTTCGGCCTCAGCTTCCACCACAACTGGACGTGGCGCTGGCTCGACGTGGCGCACGGCCGCGACCCCGAGACGGGCGAGCCGTACGACGGGGCGCTGACCAGGGCCGACGGTGCCGGCACCTGGTGGGACGGCCTCGATCCCGCGACCCTCTACCCGCAGCGGCACGACCCGGGAGCCCGGCCGCCCGCGCACGTCGCCGAGCGCTTCTACGCCCGGGTCGGCGAGGCGCTCGACCGCTACCGTCCCGACCTGGTCTATCTCGACGACGGCCGGCTGCCGTTCGACGCGGGCAGCGTGGTGGAGTCGGAGCCGGTCAGCACGGCCGGGCTGGAGCTGCTGGCCCGCTACTACAACACGTGCCCGACCGGCGGCATCGTGACGATCAAGGACGTGCCGGACGCCGACCGCACCGCGGTGGTCATGGACTGCGAGCGCCGCCAGCTCGACGAGGCCCAGCCCCACCCGTGGCAGTTCGACACCAGCGACGGCGAGTGGTTCGACTGCGCCGACGACGGCCCGATGTTCCATCCGCGCAAGACCCCGCAGCAGATCATCCACACGCTGATCGACGTGGTCAGCAAGAACGGCTGCCTGCTGCTGAACATCCCCCAGCACGCCGACGGCACCGTCGACGCCCGCGCCCGCGCGCTGCTGGCCGAGGTGGGCGGCTGGCTGCGGGTCTGCGGCGAGGGCGTCTACGGCACCACGCCCTGGCTGCGCGCGAGCGAGGGCACGACGGGACTGGGCGAGGTCAAGGGCTACGAGGGTTACAACGAGGCCGAGCGCGCGTACCGGCCGGGCGACATCCGCTTCACCCGCAAGGGCGAGGCCGTGTACGCCACCCTGCTCGCCTGGCCGGACGACCGCACGGCCAGGATCACCAGCCTGGGCACCTCGGCGGGGCTGCTGGAGCGCCGTCCCGCCGCCGTGGAACTGCTCGGCCACGGCCCCGTCGGCTGGCGGCTGGCCCCCGACGCTCTCCACGCCGACCTGCCGCCGGAGCCGCCCACCACGGCCGCGTACATGATCAAAGTCACCTGAGGAGCCTGTCTTGGTGAGCAACCTGCGAACGTGCGACCTGACCGACCCTCTCGGCATCGAGATCACCCGGCCGCCGCTGAGCTGGCAGCTGACCGGCGGCCTCGCGCAGACCGGCTACCACGTGCAGGCGGGCACCGCGGAGGGAGCGGCCGACCTGTGGGACACCGGCGAGGTCGAGTCCGCCGGGCAGCGCGTGACGTACGGCGGCGCCGAGCCGCCGAGCCGGACCGTCGTGCACTGGCGGGTGCGGGTCCGCGACGCCGGCGGCGCGTGGTCCGCGTGGAGCCCCGGCGCGCGGTTCGAGACGGGGCTGCTCGGCGCGGACGACTGGACGGCCTCCTGGATCACCCACCCCGGCTGGCACGACCCGGGCAACCCGCGCGCCGGCGAGGGGCTCCCGCTGCCGCTGCTGGCCGGCGAGTTCACCGTGGCGGGGCCGGTCGCGCGGGCCCGGCTGCACGTCGCGGGGCTCGGCGTCTACGTGGCGTCGGTGAACGGCCGGCCGGTGACGGACGCCGTGCTGGAGCCGGCGTACACCGACTTCACCCGGCGGGTGGCGTACGCGACGCACGACGTGACGGCGCTGCTGCGCGAGGGCGCGAACGCGGTCGGGATCGCGCTGGGCCCCGGCATCGCGCACGTGTACCCGCACCAGGACCGCTACATGAAGTTCTACGGCTCCAAGGGCGCGCCGAAGGCGATCGCGCAGCTGGAGGTGGCCTACGCCGACGGGTCGTCGCGCACGTTCGGCACCGGGCCTGACTGGCTGGCCACCGAGGGGCCGACCACGCGCTCGCACTGGTTCGGCGGCGAGGACCACGACGCCCGCCTGGCCGTCGCCGGGTGGGACACGCCGGGCACCGACCGCTCGGACTGGCGGCCGGTGACCGTGCCGGACGAGCCGGGCGTCTCGCTGCGCGCGCGGGCCTGCCCGCCCATCCGGGTCACGGAGACGCTGCCCGCCGTGGAGAAGCTGGTCGCCAAGGACGGCACGGCGGTGTTCGACGTCGGCACGGTCGTCGCCGGCTGGGCCGAGCTCCGGCTCGACCTCCCGGCCGGGCGCTACCTGCGGCTGCTGCCCGGCGACCAGATCGACGACTTCGGCCGCGTGATCCAGTCGAAGCCCACGACGGGCGCGCCGATCTTCAACACGTACGTCACCAAGGACGGCCCGCAGACCTGGCACCCGAGCTTCCGCTATGACGGCTTCCGCTACGTCGAGGTGCAGGGCCTGCCCGAGCACGTCGGCGCCGAGGCGGTGGCGGCGCTGGTGCTGCGCGCGGACAACACGCCCACCGGGGTGTTCGAGACGTCCGACCCGCTGGTCAACGACATTCACCGGATCATCGACCGCGCGGTGCGGGGCAACATGTACAGCGTCCTGACCGACTGCCCGCACCGGGAGAAGCTGGGCTGGCTGGAGCAGACCCACCTGCTCTTCGACGTCGTGGCCTACAACTACGACGTGGCCGCCTACCATCGCGAGCTGCTGGTCACGATGGCCGAGGCGCAGACCGGCGACGGGCTGGTGCCGGACATCGCGCCCGAGTACGTCGTGTTCGACGGCCCGTTCAGGGACGACCCCAACTGGGGCGGCGCGATCGTGCGCGTGCCGTGGCAGCTCTACCGCTGGTACGGCGACACGTCGGCGATGGAGCGCCACTACGACGCGATGCGCCGCTACGTGGACTATCTCACCGGGCGGTCGGAGGACGGCATCCTCGGCCACGGGCTCGGCGACTGGCTCGCCCCCGACTCCGGCACACCCGTGCCGCTGGTGTCGACGTGGGGCTACTGGCAGGCCGCCCGTACGATGGCGCGCGCCGCCGGCGTGCTCGGCCGCGACGACGACGCCGCACGTTACGGCGCGCTGGCGGAGGGGATCGCGGCGGCGTTCACCCGTGCCTTCTCCGGCGGGTTCGGCAAGGCCACCCAGGCGTCGGAGGTCCTGGCGCTCGACATGGGCGTCGTGCCAGGCGACCTCGTCCCCCAGATGCTCGACCAGGTGAGCGAGGCCGTGCGGGGCGGCGGCATCACGGTCGGCGAGGTCGTGCTGCCCGCGCTGTTCCGGGTGTTGTCCCGGGCGGGACGGCACGACGCGCTGTGGGAGTTCGCCGTCTCCACGAGCAACCCGAGCTACGGCTACCAGGTCAGGCACGGCGCCACGGCGCTCACCGAGGCGTGGGACGGTCCGACGCGCGGGCTGTCGCAGAACCACTACATGCTCGGCGCGATCGACTCCTGGTTCTACCGGGGGCTCGGCGGCATCGGGCAGGCGCCCGGCTCGAACGGCTTCCGCCGGCTGCTGATCGAGCCGGCCGCGCCCGGCGACCTGAAGGCGGTGCGGGCGGCCACCGCGACGCCCTACGGGAGGGTCGCGGTGTCGTGGGAGCGGCACGACGGCGGGTTCGCGCTCGACGTGGAGGTCCCGCCCGGCTCGTCGGCCGAGGTGCGGCTGCCGGACCTCGGCCTGCCCCGGCACGCCGCCCCCGGCGGTGCCGTCGCGCTCGGCGGCCGCGCCTACGAGGTGCCCGCAGGACGCTGGACGTTCGGGGCGAGCCGGTGAGCGGGCCGATGAGCGGGCCAGTGAACGAGACGGCGAACGAGGCGGTGAACGCGTACGACCCGGCGCGCGTCAGGACGCCGGACAAGGCCGGCCGGCTGCTGGTCGAGCCGTCGCGCGAGCCCGGCCGCTTCGACAGCCTCTTCGTGGACTGCCCGTTCGTGTGCTCCGACGGCGGCGAATACCTGATGACGTACGTCGGCTTCGACGGGACCGGCTACCAGACCGCGCTGAGCCGCTCACCGGACCTGGAGTCGTGGAGCCCCGGCGAGGTGATCCTGCCGCGCGACCCCGCGCACCCCCACCGGCGTCAAAACGCGGCGCTCACGTCGATCGTGCGCGACAACCGGCTGGGCTCCGCCGGCCAGGTGACCTGGCTGGACGGCCGGGCGCTCGCCACCTACCACGCCTACCCGGAGGCCGGCATGGAGGTGGGCGCCGGCGTCATCGGCTTCCTGGAAAGCGACGACCTGCGGACCTGGAAGGACACCGGCGCGGTGCTGCGTCCCCAGGACGGCGGCCCCTGGGAGCGCGGCGGCCTGTACAAGTCGTGGCTGCTGCGCCACGACGGCCTCTACTACTGCTTCTACAACGCCAAGAACCGCACCTACGGCGGCTGGCGTGAGCAGATCGGCTACGCCGTCTCCCCCGACCTCGACCGCTGGGAGCGGCCCGGTTCCGAGCCGGTCGTGCCGCACGGCGGCGAGGGAGCCTTCGACGAACGGTTCGCCTCCGACCCGTGCGTGCTGCGCGACGGCGACTGGTGGGTGATGTTCTACTTCGGGCTCTCCTTCGACGGGCACGCCCGCGAGAGCTACGCGGTCTCCCGCGACCTGCGCACCTGGCACAAGAGCGGCGAGATCCTCGTCGACGTGGGCCCGCCCGGGTCGGTGGACGAGACGTACGCGCACAAACCCGCCGTCGTCTCGCGGGACGGACGGCCGTACCACTTCTACACGGCGGCGCGGCGCTGCGAGCCGTACCAGGTCGGCGAGCACACCCAGGCGGAGCGGCGGGGCATCTCGATGGCCCGCGGCTGAAGAACCCTTAGCGCAGACGGAGGATTTCGATGGACCAGTTACGCAGAAGGTTGCTGGCCGGAGCCGTGGGCGGCGTGCTGGCCGCCGGGGTGGCCGGCCGTGCGGACGCCGCCCTGGCCACCAGCACCGACCCCGCCGCGGCGGCGTGGAGCCGGGTGCCACGGATCAGGCGGCGCATCAAGCCGCCGCGCTTCCCCAGCCGCACCTTCCCGATCACCGACCACGGGGCCGCCGGTGACGGGGACACCATGTGCACCCAGGCCTTCCGTGACGCGATCGCGGCCTGCTCGGCGGCGGGCGGCGGGCGTGTGCTGGTGCCGGCGGGCACGTACCTGACGGGCGCGATCCACCTGGCCGACGACGTCGATCTGCACCTGGAGGCGGGGGCGACGATCAGGTTCAGCCGCGACCCCGCCGACTACCTGCCCGTCGTGCACACCCGGTACGAGGGCATCGAGCTGATGAACTACTCCCCGTTCATCTACGCCCACGGCAGGACCAACGTCGCGATCACCGGCGACGGCGTCATCGACGGCCAGGCCGACGCCGAGCACTGGTGGGACTGGTCGAGCGACCCGCCCCCCACGGAGGGCCCGGACAAGAAGCTGCTCGCGAGCATGGCCGAGGAGGGCGTGCCGGTCGCGGAGCGGGTGTTCGGAGAGGGCCACCACCTGCGGCCGAACCTGATCCAGCTCTACCGGTGCCGCAACGTGCTCATCGAGGGCGTCACCGTCAAGGACTCCCCCATGTGGAACATCCACCCGGTCCTGTGCACGAACGTGACCGTCCGCGGGGTCACCGTGGACAGCCCGCACGGCCCGAACAACGACGGCTGCGACCCCGAGTCCTGCGTGGACGTGCTCATCGAGCGGTGCGAGTTCAACACGGGCGACGACTGCGTGGCGATCAAGGCGGGCAAGAACGCCGACGGCCGCCGGGTGGACGCGCCGTCCACGAACGTGCTCGTGGACTCGTGCGTGATGCGCGACGGCAACGGCGGGGTGACCATCGGCAGCGAGACCACCGGCGGGGTGAGCTGGGTGTTCGCGTGGAACTGCACGATGAGCAGCGCCCGCCTGGAGCGGGCGGTGCGCATCAAGACCAACCCCGAGCGCGGCGGGTACGTCAGGGACGTCTACGTCAAGGACATCACCGTGGGGCAGGCGGCCGACGCGGTCATCGAGGTGGCGCTCAACTACGAGAACAAGCACACCGGCCCCTACTTCCCCGACGTCGGCCGGATCGACATCCGGCGGCTGCGGGCCGGGCGGGCGCCCAGGGCGTTCGCCCTCATCGGCAACCCGGGCAACCCGATCAGGGGCTTGCGGGTGTCGAACAGCGTGTTCGAGGAGATGGCGGAGGACGACGTGGTGACCGACGTGACGGGCCTGGTACTGCGCAACGTGTGGGTCAACGGCCGGCGCGTCTAGGCGACGGGCCTCATGAGCGGGGCGCGGCCCTGCTCATGAGGCCCGCGGCCGAGGAGCAGCACGCCGAGCCAGATGAGCGCCATGCCCACCGCCACCAGCGCCGAGTCGCGGCCCGTCTGGAACGTCGCCACCGCCATCACGGCCACCCCGACGACGGTGACGCCGGCGCCCACGGGGGTGACCCGGCGCAGCGCGGCCAGGATGAGGGCCAGCGCCACGAGGGCGGCGTAGAACAGCTGCGCGCCCGCCGAGTAGACCAGCACCTCGACCCCGGGATAGCCCTTCACCCGCTCGAAGACCGCCCGCATGGCCGCTTCGTCCACGGCGGTGAAGCCCGCGTACAGGTCGATGGTGAGCTGGACGACGTTGGCGGCGACGCCGAGCAGGGCAGCCGCCACGGCCGCGTCCACCGCCGCGCGCCGCCCGCCCGTCACGGGCCCGGCCACGCCGCGCAGCGCCGGCACCATGACGCCGAACATCGCGAAGCCGGCCAGCCAGACCGCGTGGGCGGCCGTCCACCAGGGGCCTGGCACGAGATCGCCGTCGATGGGACGCATGAGGAGCCAGCCGCCGAGCAGGGCGGCCGGCCCGGCGGTGAAGGACGCCTGGGCCAGGCGGTTCGCAGGGTTCATGGGAATCACGATGCCCTTTCGCGCCTGCCCGGCCCATCAGTGATCGTCCCTGATTTCACCCTGGCCCGTCCTCGGGGGCGGGCTCAGGTGAAGTAGCGCAGCCAGACGTACAGCCAGGCCATCGCCGTGCTGAGGACGGTGACGACGATCCCGTACCGGGTGAACCGCCAAAAGCTGATCTTGTGTCCGGTGCGGGCGGCGATGCCGATGGCGACCACGTTGGCGCTGGCGGCGACCGCGGTGCCGTTGCCGCCGAAGTCGGCGCCCAGGGCGAACGCCCACCACAGAGCCTGGCCGGTCTGCGGGTCGGGCACCTGCGCGACGACGCCCTCCACGATGGGGGCCATCGTGGCGACGTACGGGATGTTGTCGAAGAAGGCGCCCAGCGCGCTGGAGCCGAACAGCAGGGACGTGGCGGCGAGGAAGTAGTTGTCGCCCAGCACGTCCACGGCCCAGGTGCCGATCGCCTCGATCACGCCGGTGTGGCCCAGGCCCGCGACCATGACGAACAGGCCCATGAAGAACACCAGCGTGGGCCACTCGACCTCGCGCAGCGTGTCGTGCACGTTCGAGCGGGACACCAGCAGCATCACCCCGGCGCCCACCAGGGCGACGATCGACGGCTCGATGTGCACCACGGCGTGCAGCCCGAACGCGACGACGACGCCGGCGAGCACGGCCAGGCACCGGACGAGCAGCCGCGGGTCGGTGATGGCCCGCCGCTCCTGCAGCGCCATCACCTCGGCGACGTGCTCCTCGTGGTACTCGAACGAGTTGCGGAACAGCACCCGGGTGAACAGCACGAACACCACGAAGATGATCACCACGATGGGTGCCATGTGCATGATGAAGTCGTTGAAGGTCAGGCCGGCGCGGCTGCCGATGATGATGTTGGGCGGGTCGCCGATGAGCGTCGCCGCGCCGCCGATGTTGGAGGCGAGGACCTCGGCGATGAGGTACGGCTGCGCGGGGATGTGCAGCCGGTCGCACACCACCACGGTGACCGGCGCGACCAGCATGATGGTGGTGACGTTGTCCAGGAAGGGCGAGGCCACCGCGGTGATGACCATCAGCATGACCATCAGCCGGTAGGGCCGGCCGCGCGATCGTTTGGCGGCCCAGATCGCGAGATAGTCGAAGAGCCCCGTCTGCTTGATGATCCCGACGATGACCATCATGCCGAACAGCAGGAAGATGACGTTCCAGTCGATGCCCTCGTGTTCGGAAAAGAACACCCCGGCGCCGGGGATGAGGCCGGTCACGGCCATCAGCCCGGCGGCGATGAGCACCACCTTGACCTTGTCGACCTTCTCGGTGGCGATGAAGAAGAACGCCACCGTGAAGATCCCGAGCGCGAAGAAGGCGCTCATCCGTCATGCCCTGGCGGCACGGCCTGGTCGCAGGCGGATGGTGCGGGCGCGGGACATGACGGCGTCAAGGGTTGCCGGCGGAACATGGTGATGGCCTCCGAAGGGAGCACGGAAAACGAGGCGGACAAAAGCGGGCACGAGAAGGGGCAACGGAAAGGTGAGCACGCGGCAGCGGGACGTGGCCGGTGGCACACGCCCGAGGGGGGAGCGGTTCGGTCGGTTCGGGCGGTCAGTGGTCCGGGTCGGAGAGCGCGAGGCTGGTGAGCAGCCGTTCCAGGGTGATGGCCCCGGTGAGCGTGCCGTCGGAGGCGACGACCGCGATGATCGGGCTGCGCAGCCTGGCCATGAGGGCGGCCATCTCGAGCAGCGTCGCGTCCTGTGGCACGGTCGCGGGGACGGCTGGTCGCACCGGCAGGCAGTCACCCACCGTGAGGTCTCCCAGCTCGCCCCAGAACAGGTCGGCGTGGGCCTCGTCCACCGTCCGGCAGAGCGCGGGGTCCTCCTGGTACGCGCCCGGCACCGCGAGCCGCAGAACCTGCGTGCCGGGAAGCACGCTCCAGGGACGGCCCGCGTCGTCGATGACGATCAGGCCGGGCATCCGCCCCAACGCCATGAGCCGCACGGCTTTCGTCACCGGGTCGCGGACCGTGACGGTCGGCAGGTTCACGGCGATGGTTCTGGCGCGCATGGCATCTTCCGGTTCGGGGGCGTGACCGGGCGTTCCCGGCGGGGTCACGGCGTCAATGCCGGGCGTGGTGTGGTGCATGTCGCTGACTCCAATCCGGCTTCGCCTCAGTCTTGTGGCCGGGCACCTGCCGCCACCATCGGGTCTGGCACCCATATGAGCCGGGGTAGAACGTGTAGCAGCGGCCCTGACAATTGGGAGGCGGGCCGGATGGACATCGGCACCCGGGGCAAGGACCCTGACGGGATGGACCACCATGCCGAGCCGAGCCCCGTCAGTGCGAGGCTGGGAAGATGACCGAGCGTACCGACCGGCAGGCGGCCATGGCCGTGCCACGTCCGCCTGCGCAGGCACTGTTCCGGCGGCTGTTCGTGATCAACGGGCTGGTCTACGCGGTGGGGACACTGGTGCTGGCGGTCTCGCCGGCCACGGTGTCGGCGCCTGTCGTGCTGGCCGAGGTGCCGGTGCTGCTGGTGGGGCTGGCTCTGATGCTGGCCGCCAACGCGCTGCTGCTGCGCCGCAGCCTGGAGCCGCTCGACGCGCTGACCACGCTCATGAAGCGGGTAGACCTGCTGCGCACCGGCGACCGGCTGGCCGGCAGCGGCAACAGCGACCTCGCCCACCTGATCGACACGTTCAACGCGATGCTGGACCGGCTGGAGGCGGAGCGCAGCGCGAGCAGCGCGCACGCGCTGGCCGCCCAGGAGGGCGAGCGCCAGCGCATCGCCCGCGAGCTGCACGACGAGATCGGCCAGAGCCTGACGGTGGTGCTGCTGGGCCTCAAGCGGGTGGTCGACCGCGCCCCCGCCGGTCTCAAGGACGAGTTGCGCGACGTCCAGGAGAGCGTGCGGGCCAGCCTCGACGAGGTGCGCCAGGTCGCCCGCAGGCTGCGCCCCGGCGTGCTGGAGGACCTCGGCCTGCACGCCGCGCTGAGCGCGTTGAGCAGCGACCTCGCGCAGCGGAGCGGCACGCGGGTGACCCGCGCCATCGACCCGGACCTGCCCGACCTGGGGGCGGACGTGGAGCTCGTCCTCTACCGGATCGCCCAGGAGAGCCTCACGAACATCGCCAGGCACGCCGACGCCACCCGCGCCGAGCTCTCTTTGACCACGGACGGCCGCCGGCTGGCCCTGCGCATCACCGACAATGGCCGGGGAGGCGTGCTCCGGGAGGGCGCCGGGATCCGGGGCATGCGGGAGCGCGCCCTGCTCATAGGTGCCCGCCTGGACATCGACTCCCCGCCAGGCGAGGGCACGTGCGTGAGCCTGGTCGTCCCGGACATCGCGAATCGGAGCCTCCGCCCGTGAACAAGACCCGGATCCTGCTTGCCGACGACCACTCCCTGGTCCGTCAGGGGTTGCGGTTGATCCTCAACGCCGAGCCCGACCTGGAGGTGGTCGCCGAGGCCGCCGACGGCGCCGAAGCCGTCGCCGCGGCCTCGGACGACGCGGTCGACCTGGCCATTCTCGACATCGCGATGCCGCGCATGACGGGCCTGCAGGCGGCCCGCGAGATCTCCAGGCGCGCGCCCGGCATCCGCATCCTGATCCTGTCGATGTACGACAACGAGCAGTACTTCTTCGAGGCGCTCAAGGTCGGCGCCTCGGGCTACGTGCTCAAGTCGGCCGCCGACCAGGACCTCCTGGAGGCCTGCCGGGCCACGATGCGCGGCGAGCCGTTCCTCTACCCCGGCGCGGTCACCGCGCTCATCCGCGACTACCTGCAGCGTGACCGCGAGGGCGAGCGCATGCCCGAGAGCATCCTGACGCCCAGGGAGGAGGAGATCGTCAAGCTGATCGCCGAGGGCAATTCGGCGAAGGACATCGCCGAGACGCTGGTCATCAGCGTGAAGACCGTCGACCGGCACCGCGCGAACATCCTGCAGAAGCTCGGCATGCGCGACCGGCTCGAGCTGACCCGCTACGCCATCAGGGCCGGCCTCGTCGAGCCATGACGCCGGCCGCGCGCGAGGCGGGCGGCTCGCGTCAGGCGGAGCGGGCGTCGAACAGCGCGGCGGCCCGCTCGACCAGCATGGTGCGCCCCTTGATCTCGGAGGCCGTCTCGGCGCCGACGATGCCGTCCTGCCCGGGCAACTGCCCGGCGCCGCCCTCGGGCCCGAGCGGGACGAGGATCACGGTCGGCTGCTTCTCGTAGGCGGCCGGCTCGCCCTCACCGGTGATCAGCGTACGGAGGTTCGCCGCGAGGAGCTCGCCCTGGGCGCCGGCGAACGCGGCCATGTCGCGGTCGGCGTCGGAGATGTCGCCGATCGCGAAGACCCGGTCGTGACCCTGGACGCGCAGGTGCTCGTCCACCCGCACCTGTCCCCGCCCGTCACGGGCGAGCGCGAGTGAGCCGCGCAGGTAGTCCGTGCGCGGCGTCGCGCCGAAGCAGCGGAACCAGATGTCGGCGGTCATCTTGTCACCCGTCTCCGTGGCGATCGCGACGGGCGCGGCCGTGGCGGGGGCCACGTCCGGGAGCTCGCGCAGCCTGCTTCCGAGCCTGAGCTCGATGCCGAGGGCGTCCAGCTGCCTGCGCAGCTCGTCGCGGAGCTCCTGGCCGAACGGGCCCGGCAGGATGTCGGGCGCCGCGTCGGCGAGGGTCACGTGCTTGCCGGGGAAGGACGCCTTGATCTCCCCGGCGAGTTCGAGACCGGCCGGTCCCGCGCCGATCAGGAGCACGCGCTCCGCGCTGCGCAGGGCCTCGTGGGCGTCGCGCACCCGGGCCTTGGCCGCCTCCGTGTCGGGCTCCTCCATCTTGGCGGGGAACGGGTACGACGAGCCCGTCGCGAGGACCAGGTAGTCGGGCTCGAGGGTGCGGCCCGAGGCGAGCGTCACCCGGCGCCCGTCCGCCGCCACGGCGCGATCACGCAGGTATCGCCCGTGAACCAGCAGGCGGCTGTAGGGCAGGAAGATCCGGTCCAGCCACTGCGGATCGACCAGCGCCCGCCATGACGCGAGGTTGTGCACGAACGACTCCGACGGGTCGACCAGGGTCACGTCTGCCACGTCGTCGAGCAGCTTGGCCACCTTGTGGCCGCCGTAACCACCGCCGAGGACCACGACGCTCGGGCGCGTGACGGCACTCTCCACCATGACATCTCCTTGCTAGGAATCAAGATGTCGCTACAGTATTCATACTCGCTAGGAAAATCAAAGCGCCATTGAATGCGCTAGTTTGGAGGCATGGCGACGGCACCTACGCACGACATGCACGAGTGCGTCCGCAGCGACGCCGCACTGACCCGCGCGTTCACGATCCTGGGCAAACGCTGGAGCGCCGTCGTGCTCGGGAGCCTGCGCGCCGGCCCCGCCGGGTTCCGCGAGCTGTCCCGGGCGATCGACGGGCTCAGCGACTCCGTGCTGTCCGACCGGCTGTCCGAGCTGACCAAGGAGGGCCTGGTCGCGCGCACCGTCGACGAGGGCCCGCCCGTCACGGTCTCCTACGAGCTGACCGAGTGCGGCAAGGCGCTGATGCCCGCGCTGCACCAGATCTCCCAGTGGGCCGACGAGCACCTGAAACCCGAGGGCGGCTAGCCTCCGCGCGCGACGGGTACGGTGAGCGGAGAGCCCCCAGGACACCGGCGTGAGGAGTGGTTCCCCGTGCTCTACCTCTTCGGCTTCGATCGGATCGGCGTGGCCGTCAGCGACATCTACTTCGTCGACCCCAACCCCATGAAAGGCCAGGAGGGAGCCGAGCGCGGCGTGCGCCTGGAGCTGCGCAGGCTCGAGCCAGGCGAGCTACAGGGGTCGATCTACTCCGCCAGGCCCATCACCATCGACCGGCCGATCTGGCGGGTCGACCTGCTGGAGTCGGTCGACGGCACGCCCGGCAGCTTCGACCGCACCCACCACCACCCCGGCACCAGCGGGTGGGAGCCCGGTGAGCGGGTGTTCGACCGGCAACTGTCCGCCGAGCCGCTGAAGTGGCTGGCCGAGCGCCTCGCCGACCTTGGAGACGTCCTCGACCGGGCCGGCGCCGACCGTGACGAGGCGAGCCCCGCCGACGTGGCCGGGCTGCGCGAGAGCGCGCCGGAGATCGTGGAGACGGTCGGCCGGATGCTCGACGGCGTGCGTGCCGGCCGGCTCGGCACCCCGCCTGGCACGGAACCGGCGACCAGCGTCCGCGCCGGCTGGCTGTAGGACGTCATGAAGAACTGACGGAACCTGCCAAGGAGGCGACCCGATGAACGGACTTCCCGAGGTGGAGGAGCGCGTGCGGCGAGAGGTGGGCGTGCGGCTCTTCACGGTGCTCGCCTGGATCCCCGGACGACGCACGCTGCGCCGCGTCCACAGCAGCCACCCCGAGCAGTACCCGGTGGGCGGCGAGAAGAGCGTGGAGGTCGCCCAGGGCCGGCTGGCCCGGTGCATCGAGGGCGGGCAGCCGTACCCCGGCGCGGACCGGGCCGCCGTGCGGGAGATCTTCGCCGACCACGAGCTGATCGAGAGCCTGGGGTGCGGAGCGGTCATCAACGTGCCCGTGACCGACGGCGGCCGGGTGCTCGGCGTGCTCAACCTGCTCGACGCGGAAGGCCGGTACGACGAGGCGTCGGTGGCCGCCGCCCGGTCGCTCGCGCCCGCGGCCGCGCCCGCCCTGCGCGCGGCCGTCCAGGGAGGTGACGCATGAGCCTGCTGCTCCGCAACGGCCTGCTGCTCGACGTGACGACCGGCGCGTACACCGAGGCCGACCTGCGCTGCGCCGGCGGCCGCATCGTCGAGACCGGCCCCAGGCTGAGCGCGCCCGACGGCACCCGCGTGCTCGACCTCGCGGGCGCGTACGTCGTGCCCGGCCTCATCGACGCGCACGTGCACGTCACCGCCCTGACCGCCGACCTCGGCGCCATCGGCTCCATGGCGCCGTCGTACGTGGCCGCGCACAGCGCCCGCATCATGAGCGGCATGCTGGAGCGCGGCTTCACCACGGTCCGCGACGCGTCCGGCGCGGACTTCGGGCTGGCCGCCGCCCAGGCGGAGGGGCTGATCCGCGGCCCCAGGCTGCTGTTCGGCGGCAAGGGGCTGAGCCAGACCGGAGGTCACGCCGACTTCCGCCGCCCCGGCGAGCACCTGCACGACGACCACCCGTGCTGCGCCGGCCTCGGCCGGGTCGCCGACGGCGTCGACGCGGTGCGCGCGGCCGCCCGCGACGAGCTGCGCAAGGGCGCGCACCATATCAAGGTCATGGCCTCCGGCGGCGTGGCCTCCCCCACCGACAGGATCGACTCGACCCAGTACTCGATGGACGAGCTGCGCGCGGCCGTCGAGGAGGCCGAGGCCGCCAACCGGTACGTCGCCGCCCACGCCTACACGGCGCGGGCCGTCAACCGGGCGCTGGAGGCGGGCATCCGCTCCATCGAGCACGGCAACCTGATCGACGACGACAGCGTCGAGCTGTTCCTGCGGCACGACGCGTTCCTCGTGCCGACGCTGGTGACGTACTGGGCGCTCAAGGAGGAGGGCCGCGCGTCCGGGCTGCCCGAAGCGAGCGTGCGCAAGGTGGACGAGGTGCTCGGCGCGGGGCTGGCCGCGCTGGAGCGCGCCGCCCGCGGCGGCGTGCGCCTGGTCTACGGCAGCGATCTGCTGGGCGACATGCATCGGCACCAGAACCACGAGTTCCGGCTGCGCTGCGAGGTGCAGCAGCCGATCGACGTGCTGCGCTCGGCCACGACGGTCGCGGCCGAGCTGGCCGGCATGGCGGGCGAGATCGGCACGCTGGACATGGGAGCGCACGCCGACCTGCTGGTGCTCGACGGCGACCCGCTCGGCGACGCCGGCGTGCTGGCCGGCCCGGAGCACATCCGCCACGTCGTGCAGGCGGGCGTGATCGCCTGAGCCGGCGCCGGGTGCGTACCGTGGGCAGGGTGACGACGATGGCGCGCACCGTTCTGGTGATCGTCGCGGTGCTGGTCCTGCTTCTCGGGCTGCTCTGGATCTTCCAGCGGCGGCTGATCTACCTGCCGGACGGCGCGCGGGTGCCGCCCGCGAGCCAGGTCATCCCCGGGGCGCGCGACGTCTCGTTCACGACGGGCGACGGGCTCAGGCTCGGAGCCTGGTACGTGCCCGGCGACCACGACGTGACCGTGCTGGTCGCCGGCGGCAACGCGGGCAACAGGCTGCACCGGGCGCCGCTGGCCAGGGCGCTGGCGGCGCGCGGCCTGCCGGTGCTGCTGATGGACTACCGCGGCTACGGCGGCAACCCGGGCACGCCCACGGAGGAGGGCCTGCGCCTCGACGCGCTCGCCGCGCGGGCCTTCCTGGGCGACGCGCGGGTGGTCTACTTCGGTGAGAGCCTGGGCGCGGGGGTGGTGACCCGGCTGGCGCGCGAGCGCCCGCCCGCGGGGCTGGTGCTGCGCTCGCCGTTCACCGACCTGGCCGCGGCGGGCCAGGAGGCCTATCCGTTCCTGCCGGTCAGGGCGCTGCTGCGGGACCGCTTCCCGGTCGCGGAGCACATCGGGGGCGTGCGGGCGCCCGTCGTGGTCGTGTACGGCACGGCCGACACGATCGTGCCGCCCCGCCTGAGCAAGGCCGTCGCCGATGCGGCGGGAAACGTCAGGACCGTCGAAGTGCCCGGAGCCGGCCACAACGACCTGGCCCTGCTGTCCGGCCAGGAGCTGATCGGAGCCGTGGTGGACCTGGCCGGGCGGGTCCGCGGGGCGTAGTCCTGGCGCGGACGGCCGCGCCAGGACGGAGTGCGCGCTAGCCGGAGCAGCCGGTGCCGCCACCGGCGTGGTAGATCATGTCCTGGTACGTGACGCTGGCCCTGATCGGTGTCTTGCTCGTCAGGGTCTGGACGGTCTCGCCGTCACGCCGGAGCTCGAAGACCGGCGTCGTGCCCGGCACCATCGGCGCCTTGAACGACACCACGCCCGTGCTGGTGACCTCCTTGGTCTTCACGTCGGAGCCCTGCTTGATGACCAGCGTGCCCGGCTCCTTGACGAAGGCCAGCAGCTCGACGTCGTCGACCGGCCCGGGACCCGCCGGGATGGTGAACTTGCCGGCCGTCTGCTTGCTCGTGTCGTAGGGGGCGTTCGCCTTGTGGCTGCGGTGGAAGTAGTAGAGGCCGTCGCGGACGATCTCAGGAGCCTCGCCCGTCTTGAACCACGTCGTGTAGTACGTGTTCACCTCGGCGAGCACCTCGCCGCGCACCTTGGAGGGCGCCTGCTGCGACTCGCCGTAGTCGTTCCAGGTGACGAGCTGCACCCAGTCGGCCTTGCCGTCGATCGCGGCCTTCCACGAGCCGCGCAGGGTGCTGCTGTTCTGCGCCTCCCAGTAGTGCAGCTCCTTGGCCCTGGTGTCCTCGAAACCGATCGGGGCCATGTATTTCAGGCCGCGCGCGTGCGTGGCCTCGGAGGCGCGACGGAACGCGTCCGTCACCTCGGGCCGGTTGGCTCCCCAGGAGGAGTAGCCGTGGACGTGGTCGTCCCACTCGGTCTTGCCGCTGCCGCTCCAGTAGTTGAACGACATCATCAGCGACGTCTTCATGCCCTTGGCGGCCAGCTCGTCCCGCACCTGCTGCCACCAGGAAGGCGGCTGGCGGTCACCGTGGTACGGCGTGAGCAGCACGCTGCCGTCCGGCAGCGTGAAGAGCGACGGATGCCCCTTGACCAGCAGGATGTCGGAGACCACCTTCGAGACGGACGCGCCTGACTCGGTCGGGAAGTCCGGGCTGAGCATGATCTTGAAACCGGGGTCGACGTTCCTGGCGGCGTCCAGCAGCTCGGGCAGGTGGTTCCAGCGCTGGTCGCTGGAGGTGTGGTGCTCGTAGATGAACCCGTCGAGCCCCTGCTTGATCGCCTGGCGCACCTCCATCTCGAAGTCGAGCCTGCGCCAGTGCGACTCCGGCCGCACGGAGCGGGTCACCGGGCGGTCCCTGAGGTAGCCGCCCCGGTCCTTGTACGCGCCGCCGGAGCCGTCCGGGTCGAGCCAGGAGGCGTACTGGTCCTTCGCGGGGTCCTTGTTGTCGATGGACACGGGGAAGGGCGGGAAGTAGAACGCGAACGCCTTCTTGGCGGAGGCGCGCAGCGCGGCGACCGAGGGTTTGTCGAAGGGCAGCGCGGCGCAGGGCGCAGGCGTTCCTGTGGTGTAGGTGACGGTCAGCTTGGGACCGCGGTCGCCTGTCTCGCGCGAGGAGAACAGGACCGTCGTCGTCTCGTCGGTCCCGGTGAGGGCGAAGGAGTAGGTGCCGTTGCCGGTGACGGCGGACGAGACGTCCAGCTCGGCCTTCTCGCCGGCGGTGAAGCCGCTGTGCGAGGCGATCACGGCGCCGGTCTCCGGCCGGTCGTTCCAGACGGTGCCGGTCTCCGTCCAGTCGCCGGTGACCGGGCGGGCGGACACCTTCGTGCCGGTCGTCCTGGCTGAGGTGACCTCGATGGTGGCCTTGACGTTCGTGGCGTCACCTGGGATGCCGGAGACCTTGAATCTGGTGAGCGCGAGCCGCTGCGCGGAGGTCTTGCCGCCGCAGGCCGCGCCGCACACGGACATCCACGTGGCGGTGCCGAAGCTCTTGGCGGGCTCGGCCTGGCTGACGAACACGTCGGCCGTGGCGGGGATCGTGACGCGTTCCGCGGATAACGCGGTCGATGACGTACGCGTGGATGACGGGCGCGCGGACGCGGGCGCCGCCGCGGCCGTCATGCCGAGTGACAGGACGACGGCGATCAACGTGGGTCCCACCCGCCGGTGCCGGGAGAACATGACCCTCCTATGGGTTCGTGCCGAAAGATCACCGTCAAGCTAAGGGGGCGGGTGAACGTCCTGCGGTGACTTCAGGAAATGGAACGGGGCAAATCACCATAAATCACGCCTGGTCAGCACATGATCACGAAGCGATGCTCCCCCGCAACACCCCTGTGCGCGTGAAGCTTGTTAGGTGACCCTTGCCTATTCAAGACAGCTTGTAACAAAATGAAGGGCACCACGCGAACCGCTGGAGGCCCATCCCATGACCATCACCGCCGAGGCGGCCGTCCCCGTGGCGCCCGCGCCGGACGGCGACGACACGCCCGCCCCCGGCCGCGCCGCGCTCATCGCGCTGCTCGCCCCCATCAGGCCACGGCTCATCGCCGCCGCCGCGTTCCAGGTCGTGTACGCGATCTCGGCGCTCGTGCCCTTCGTGTGCGTGGCGGAGCTGGCCCGCGTGCTGCTCAGCCCGGGAGCCGGCGGCCCCGGCCGGGTCTGGCCGATCGCCGCACTCGCCGTCGCGGGCCTGCTGGTCAGGTTCGTCTCCTTCGGGGTGGCCGGCGCGATCACCCACTTCGCGGACGCCGACCTGCAGCTCCACCTGCGTCGCCGGATGGCCGCGCACCTGTCGCGGGTGCCGCTGGGCTGGTTCGGCGAGCGCAACTCCGGCCACGTCAAGAAGGTGCTCCAGGACGACGTCAGGGAGATGCACCACCTGGTCGCGCACGCGGCGCTCGACCTGCTCGCGGCCGTGGTGACCCCGCTGGCCGCGCTGGCCTACCTGCTGTACGTCGACTGGCGGCTCACGCTCGTCGTGCTCATCCCGGTCCCGCTGTTCGCCGCCGCCTTCGCGATCATGATGCGCGGCTACGACGAGCAGATGCGGCGCTGGAGCGAGGCGAACAGCCGGATCAGCTCGGCCGTGGTCGAGTTCGTGCAGGGCATCGCCGTGATCAAGACGTTCGGCCAGACCCGGCGTTCCTACCGGCGCTTCGCCGAGGCCGCCGACGACTTCGCCGGCTTCTTCGGCGCCTGGGTGCGCCCCATGCTCCGGCTCAGCGGCCTGTCCATGGCGTTCATCTCGCCGCCCGCCATGCTGCTGGTGTCCGCGGCCGGGGGTGCGCTGTTCGCCGCGAACGGCTGGATCGAGCCGGTCGACGTGCTGCCGTTCGTGCTGGTCGGCGTGGCGCTGACGGCGCCCTTCCTGGCCCTGGACATGGGCTCGATGCGGCTGAGGAGCGCTGCCGAGTCCGCGGGGCGGGTGGCCGCGCTGCTCGACACGCCGCCGCTGCCCGAGCCCGAGACCCCGGTGCGCCCGGTCGGCCACGCGGTCGACTTCCGCGACGTGTCGTTCTCCTACGACGGCACGACGCCGGTGCTGCGCGAGGTGAGCCTCTCGCTGGAGCCCGGCACCGTCACCGCGCTCGTCGGGCCGTCGGGCTCCGGCAAGTCCACGCTGGCCAAGCTGCTGCCCCGCTTCTATGACCCCGACGCGGGGGAGATCACGGTCGGCGGGGCCGCCGTACGCACTATCGGCTCCGCCGAGCTGTACCACCATGTCGGCTTCGTGCTGCAGGACGTGCAACTGCTGCGCACGTCCGTGGCGGACAACATCGCGCTCGGCCGCCCGGGCGCGGGGCGCGAGGAGATCGAGCGCATGGCCCGCGCCGCGCAGATCCACGACCGGATCGCGGAGTTGCCGCGCGGCTACGACTCGGTGGTCGGCGAGGACGCCCACCTGTCCGGCGGCGAGGCGCAGCGCGTCGCGATCGCCCGCGCCCTGCTGGCCGACACGCCGATCCTGGTGCTGGACGAGGCCACCGCCTTCGCCGACCCCGAGTCGGAGTCGGCCATCCAGGACGCGCTGTCCACGCTGGTGGCCGGGCGCACGCTGCTGGTCATCGCGCACCGGCTGAGCACGATCACCGGCGCCGACCAGATCGCCGTGCTCGACGGCGGCCGGATCACCGAACGCGGCACTCACGACGAGCTGCTCGCGGCGGGCGGGCTCTACACCCGGATGTGGGCGGCGCACGTACGCGACGACGAGCGGGATTGGACGAGAAAATGATCGGAGAGCTGGGGGCCGTGCTCGGCCCAGAACACGGCGCGCGCCTGCGCCGCAGCCTGCTCGCGATGGCCGTGTACGGCGTGCTGCAGGGCCTGTCGTTCGCCATGCTGGTGCCGGTGTTGCGGGCGCTGCTGTCGGGCGAGGCGGTCGGGCCGTGGCTGGCCGCGTTCGCCGCCGTGGTCGTGGCCACCGCCGTCGCCTCCTACGTGCAGGCCCAGTACGGCTACGCGGTCGGCCTGGCCGCCCTGCGCACCCTCTACCACCGGCTCGGCGACCACGTGGCCGGGCTGCCGGTCGGCTGGTTCAGCGCCGACCGCGTGGGGCGGCTCGGGCAGCTCGTCGGCAAGGGCGTCATGGACGTGATGAGCGTGCCCGCCCACCTGCTGCAGGTCGTGGTGAGCGCGGTGGCGGCGCCGGCGACCGTGCTGGTGTGCATGTTCGTCTTCGACTGGCGGCTCGGGCTGGCGGCCCTGCTCACGGCGCCGTTCCTGTGGCTGGCCTTCCGGTGGACGCAGAGCCTGGTGCAGCGCAGCGACACCGCGATGGACGACGCCGGCGCCGAGGGGGCCGACCGGGTGGTGGAGTTCGCCAGGCAGCAGCCCTCGCTGCGGGCGTTCGGGCGCACCGCCGACGGCTACGACCTGCTCGACGACGCGCTGGTGCGGCAGCGCAGCACGCTGCGGCGGCTGCTGCGCACCACGCTGCCGGGGCTGGGCACGGTCGCGCTGACCGTACAGCTCGCCTTCACCGCGATCCTGATCGCCGGCTGCGCGCTGGCGCTCGGCGGCGCGGTGGACGTACCGGAGCTGGTCGGGGTGCTGGTGCTGGCCGTGCGGTTCACCGAGCCGCTGCTCGCCGCCGCAGACGTCGGCGGCGAGCTGCGCATGGCGCGCGGCAGCCTGCGCCGCATCAAGGTGGTGCTCGACACCCCGCCGCTGCCGGTCACCGGCCCGGCGACCGGCAGGGCGCGGGCGGGTGAGCCGTCGATCGAACTGGACGGCGTCGGCTTCGCCTACGCCGAGCGGCCGGTGCTGCGTGACGTGAGCTTCACCGTCGCCCCCCGCACCGTGACCGCCCTGGTCGGGCCGTCGGGCTCCGGCAAGACCACGCTCACCCGGCTCATCGCCCGCTTCTGGGACGCGGGCTCGGGTGTGGTGCGGGTGTCGGGGAACGACGTGCGCGACTACGCGCCGGAGGACCTGATGGCGCAGCTGTCGATCGTGTTCCAGGACGTCTACCTGTTCGAGGGCACCCTGGAGGACAACATCAGGATCGGCAGTCCCGAGGCCACCGAGGAGGAGGTGCGCGAGGCGGGCCGGCTGGCCCGGGTCGACGAGATCGCCGAGCGCCTGCCCGGCGGCTGGCAGGCCAGGATCGGCGAGGCCGGCGCCACTCTGTCGGGCGGCGAGCGGCAGCGGGTGTCCATCGCCCGCGCGATGCTCAAGGACGCCCCCATCGTGCTGCTCGACGAGGCCACCGCCGCGCTCGACCCGGAGAACGAGTCCGCCCTGATCGACGCGCTCGCCACGCTCGCCCGCGACCGCACCCTGCTCGTCATCGCGCACCGGCTGACCACGATCGCCGCCGCCGACCAGATCGTCATGCTGGAGGACGGCGCCGTCGTGGAGCGCGGCACCCACCGGGAACTGCTCGACCTCGACGGCCGGTACGCTGCGTTCTGGACGGAACGAACGCGAGCCCGCGGCTGGCGATTGACCCAGCCGGCATGAGTCCGGCGAGCCGCCCCCGCCGCGACGTGCTCGTGCGAGAGGCGGGCGCATGAGCGGGGATCGGGGAGCGTGATGGGCGGCGAGCAGGCGGGCCCCGGGGTTTCCGGACGGGAGTGGCGCGTGCGCGGCCGCCCGCGCGGCCGTCCCCCGCGCATCACCCGGCCCGCCATCGCCGACGCCGCCCTCGCGGTCGGCTTCGGCAACCTCACCCTGGCCACCGTCGCCGACCGGCTCCAGGTCGCCCACTCGGCGCTCTACCGCCACGTCGCCGACCGCGAGGAGCTGGTCATGGTGGCGATCGACCGGGCCATCGCCGCCGCCCCGTGGCCGGAGCCGGCCGGCGAGTGGCGCTCCGACCTGGAGGCTCAGGCCGCCGCGGTCTGGCACGTACTGGAACGGCATCCGGGGCTGGTCAAGGAGTTCCTCAGGCTCACCCGCTTCCCCGAGGAGGTGATGCTCCGCTTCGGTGCGGCGGTGCGCAGCCTGATCGGCTACGGCTTCACGGCCGAGAACGCCTTCCTCGCCGTCGACACCGTCTTCGACCTGACGATCGACGTGTTCAGCAGGGGCAAGCAGCTCGACGCGCCGGCCGGCGAGAGCGTCGTCCGCGACAGCACGGCCGACGCCTGGGCCGAGGCGGTGGGCGCGGAGCTCGCTCCGATCATGCGGCAGGCGCTCACGGACCCGGCGGCGACGTGGTTCGACCGCAAGCTGAAACTGGTGCTCGACGGCGTCGCCGCGAGCCTCGCGCCCTGAGCCGCGAGGGTGCCCGTCAACGGGCCCGCGTGGACGGCGCGCGCCTGCTCAGGGTGAAGCGGGGAGCAGGGACTGCAGCTCGGTGACCGCGTGATCGCGGTGAACGTCGAGGGTGGCGACCGCCTCGTCGGCGGAGCGGCGGCGGAGCGCGTCGAGGGTGGCCCGGTGCTCCTTGACGACCCGCTCGCGGTTGCCCCCGTCGCCGTAGTACATCGACCGGTAGGCGTCCGTCGTGTCCCACAAGGTCCTGATGAGCCGGGCCAGCCGGGGCATGCCCGCGCAGTCGAACAGCGTCATGTGGAACAGCCGGTTGGCCGTGGCCATGGCGAGCACGTCGCCCGCCGCGGCGGCCCGCTCGACGTCGCGCTGCGCGGCCTCCAGCCGGTCGAGGTCGGCGTCGGTGAGAAGGGGCACGGCCCGGCGCACGGCCTCCTCCTCCAGCAGCTCGCGGATGCGGTAGACCTCACGCAGGTCGTCGAGCGAGAGCGTCGCGACGCAGTAGCCCTTGTGCGCCTGGTGGGTGACCAGCCCCTCGCCCTCGAGCGTCTTGAGCGCCTCGCGCAGCGGCACCCGGCTGACCTGGAGCTCGTCCGCCAGCGCGTCCTGCCGGATGGGGGCTCCGGGGCGCAGGCGGCCGGTCGTGATGGCGCGGCGCAGCTCGGCCAGCACGAACTGCTGGGCCGTCGGTGGCCTGCGCCCTGCACCGTCCGAACTCACGGCCCCAATATCTCACGAACCCAGGCGTCGTCCTGCCCGAGCTCTGGCGGCGGACGGCGGTAGGAGGGCGGGGTGGCGCTGAGGCGTACGGGGGCGGTGACCTGCCCGACCCCGTCAAGCCGTACGGACGGCTCCAGGCCGAGCTCCTCGGCGAGCGCGAACGCGGCGGCCAGGTCGTTGATCGGGCCGCAGGGCACCCCGGCGGCGGTGAGCCGCCCGAACCACTCGTCCGCCGGGCGTTCCCGCAGGGCGTCGTCGAGCGCGGCGACGAGCCCGTCGCGGGCGGCGACCCTGCCCGCGTTGGTGGCGTACCGGGGGTCCGTGGCGAGGTCCGGCCGGTCGAGCACCGCGCAGAGGGCCTGGAACTGGCGGTCGTTCCCGGCCGCGATCACCAGCGGGCGGTCGGCCGCGTGGAACACCTCGTACGGGACGATGCTGGGATGCCGGTTGCCCATGGCCTTCGGCACCACGCCGGCGGCGGCGTAGGCGGAGGAGTGGTTGGTCAGCGCCGACAGGAGGGAGGAGAGCAACGACACCTCGACCCGCTGCCCCGCCCCTGGTCCCCGCTCACCACCGCCGGGCTCGCGGATGTCCGGCTTCGACGTGGGGCCCTCGGGGTGCGTCCCGCCCGCACCCGGCCGGCCGGTTCCGGTGAGGTGGCCGCCTTCGCCGGTGCGGTCGCGGTGGCGGAGCGCGGCGAGGACGCCAAGGGCGGCGTGCAGGCCGGTGATGACGTCAACGAGGGCCACGCCCGCCTTGGTGCCGGGCCCGTCCGGCTCGCCCGTGACGCTCATCAAGCCGCCCACGGCCTGCACGATCAGGTCGTAGCCGGGCAGCCCCGCCCCTGCGCCCGACCCGAACCCGGTGATCGAGCAGTACACCAGCCCCGGATTGAGCGCGCGCAGCGCGTCGTAGCCGAGCCCGAGCCGGTCCATCGTGCCCGGCCGGAAGTTCTCCACCAGCACGTCGGCCCGCGTGGCCAGCGCCCGCGCGACCTCCAGGTCCGCCTCGTCGCCGAGGTCGAGGGCGATCGAGCGTTTGTTGCGGTTGACGCCGAGGAAGTAGGTCGCCTGCCCGCCGGGCGCGTACGGCGGCCCCCAGGCGCGGGTGTCGTCCCCCGTGCCCGGCCGCTCCACCTTGACGACCTCCGCGCCCAGGTCGGCCAGCAACATCGTGGCGTAGGGCCCGGCCAGCACCCGGCTGAAGTCGGCCACCAGCAGCCCGGACAGCGCCCCGCCGCTCACGCCGGCGCCCCGAGGTAGACGGTCACCGTCCGGGTGAAGAACTCCCTGGCCGCCCGGCCCTGCTCCTTGGGCCCGAATCCGCTCTGCTTGTGCCCGCCGAACGGCACGTACGGGAACGTCCCCGCGGACTCGGAGTTGATGTGCAGCACGCCGACCTCGACCCGGTCGACGGCCGACAGCGCCACCCCCAGGTCGCGGGTGAAGATCGCGGCGGACAGCCCGTGGTCGCTGAGGTTCGCCAGGCCGAGCGCCTCCTCCGCGCCGGACGCCCGCACGGCTCCCACGACGGGCCCGAACAGTTCGGTACGCCAGAAGTCCACGCCGGTGCCCGGCAGGTCGAGCACGGTCGGCGGCACGAACCATCCTTCGCCGGGGTGCGGTTCCGCGCCGGCCAGCGCCCTGGCGCCCTCGCCGACGGCCCGCGTCACCCCGGCGCTCACCCGGTCGCGGGCGGCCGCGCTGACGAGGGGGCCCATGTCGACGCCCGCCTCCAGGGGGTCGCCCACGACCAGCCGCGCCGCGCGTTCCGCCACCCGTTCGAGCAGGTCGTCGGCCACGCCGGAGTCGACGATGAGCCGCGAGGTGGCCGTGCACTTCTGCCCGGTGGACCGGAACGCGCCCAGGCACACCTGCTCCGCGGCGTGGTCGAGGTCGGCGTCGGCGAGCACGATGGAGGCGTTCTTGCCGCCCATCTCCGTCTGCACGGGTTTGCCCAGTTCGCCGCAGCGGGCGATGACCGCCCGGCCGACCGCCGTGGAGCCGGTGAACGACACGGCGTCCACGCCGGGGTGGTCGACGATGGCGGAGCCGGCGGCGGCCTCGCCGTAGACGAGGTTGAGCACGCCGTCGGGCAGGCCGGCCTCCGTCAGCGCCCACGCCAGCCGGTAGGCCAGCAGCGGCACCAGTGAGGACGGCTTCCACACGACGGTGTTGCCGTGGCTGAGCGCGGGGCCGATCTTCCAGGCGGGGATGATGATGGGGAAGTTGAACGGCGTGATCAGGCCGGCGACGCCGACCGGCCTGCGGACGACGAGCACGTTCTCGCCGGGGCGTGGGGAGGCGTAGACCTCGCCGTTCTCGCGGTCGGCCTCGGCGGCGTGGTAGCGCAGGATGCGGGCCGCGCCGCGCACCTCGGCGACCGCCTCGGGCAGTGTCTTGCCCTCCTCGCGGGCCAGCTCGGCACCCCACGCCTCGGCCTCGGCGTCCACGAGGCCGGCGGCGGCGGTGAGCACTTCCGCGCGGGCGTGGTGGGGGGTGGCCGCCCAGCCGGGCGCGGCCTTCCTGGCGGCGGCCACTGCCCGCTCCACCTCGGAGCCGGAGGCGAAGCGCCCGCGTGCCACCACTTCGCCCGGTCGTGCGGGGTTGGTGTCGGCGAACTCCTCGCCGTCCCCCTCGACCCACTGGCCGTCGATGAGATTGAGAACGTCCATGGTCACCGCACCCTAACCGTGGCATATTGGATTTTCAATATTGGATCCAAAATATGGAGAAGTCATGATCTCACCCACCGCGCTGTTCGCCCTCGACACGCTGCTGACCGAGGAGGAACGCGAGATCAGGAGCACGGTCAGGCGCGTCTGCGACCGGGAGATCCGGCCGCACGTCGCCGGCTGGTTCGAGGACGGCGAGCTGCCCGCGCGCGAGCTGGCCCGCACGCTCGGCTCGGTCGGCGTGCTCGGCATGCACCTCGACGGCTACGGCTGCGCGGGCATGGGCGCGGTCTCGTACGGGCTTGCCTGCCTGGAACTGGAGGCGGCCGACTCCGGGCTGCGCAGCCTGGTGTCGGTGCAGGGGTCGCTGGCCATGTACGCCATCTGGAAGTACGGCAGCGAGGAGCAGAAGCAGGAGTGGCTGCCCGCGATGGCGGCCGGCGAGCGCATCGGCTGCTTCGGCCTGACCGAGCCCGACTTCGGCTCCGATCCCGGGGGCATGCGCACCACGGCGAAGCGCGAGGGCGGCGACTGGGTGCTGAACGGCACCAAGATGTGGATCACCAACGGCTCGGTGTCGGACGTCGCGGTGGTGTGGGCCCGCACGGACGAGGGCGTCAGGGGTTTCCTGGTCCCCGCGGGCACGCCGGGCTTCACGGTGAACGACGTCAAGCACAAGATCTCGCTGCGCGCCAGCGTGACCAGCGAGCTGGTGCTCGACGGCGTGCGGCTGCCCGGCGAGGCGATGTTGCCGGGCGCCAGAGGCCTGTCCGGGCCGCTGGGCTGCCTCAACGAGGCGCGGTTCGGGATCGTGTTCGGGTCGATGGGGGCGGCGCTCGACTGCCTGGAGACCGCGATCGCGTACGCGGGCGACCGCCAGGTGTTCGCCAGGCCGCTCGCCTCCTACCAGCTCACCCAGGAGAAGCTCGCCGACATGGCGCTGGAGCTGGGCAAGGGCCTGCTGCTCGCGGTGCACCTCGGGCGGCTGAAGGAGGCCGGCACGATCACCCCCGAGCAGGTGAGCGCCGGCAAGCTGAACAACGTGCGCGAGGCCCTGGAGATCGCCAGGAAGTGCCGCACGCTGCTCGGCGCGAGCGGCGTCACTTTGGAATACCCGGTGATCAGGCACTCCGTGAACCTGGAGTCCGTGCTGACCTACGAGGGGACGTCGGAGATCCACACGCTGGTGCTGGGCAGGGCGCTCACCGGGATCGGCGCGTTCAGCTGACGGGCCGCCGATCAGAACGTCTGCCAGGTCGCCTCGGTGACCCGGCAGGGCCCGCCCCGGTGCACCCGTAGCCGCCCGGCCCGCACGTCGAGCCCGATCGTGGCCAGCGTCTCCCACCGCTGGTCGATCGGCTGCGACAGGTCGGGGTGGGCGCACACGGGCGCCTCGACGGGGCCGTGGCTGAGCAGGGCGAGCGCACGTTTCGTCAGGTCGTCACCGCTGAGCTCGCCGGCGTGGTCGCGCAGGTGCCGCAGGCGGGCGTACGTGCCGGGCCGTTCGGTGGCGTGCCGCTCCCCCTCGGCCAGCGCGGGGTCGAGGAAGTGGTTGCAGTGCATCAGGACGCCGCCGGGATCGGGCGGGATGACGGCCACGCCGGCCGGGGAGATCTCGATCGCGCCCGCGCCGCCCGCGGTCACGGCGGTGATGACGGTGGAGGCCGAGACCGTGGCCGAGCGGGCGATGCCGGCGGCCTCCTCCACGGTGGCCGCCTCGTCCAGGATGCGGCGGGCGATCAGGTGCACGGGCACGCCGACCTCGGCGGTGTCGGCGTCGTGGCGCAGGATGTTGAAGTGCACGCCCAGTCCAGCCGTGTTCACCCCGATCTTGGCCAGCGCCCCCGACTCGGTGAATGTGCGCACGACGTGCCCGGGGCTGGGCTCCAGCTCCCACAACATGGGGGCCTCGCGCAGGTGGTCGTGCCAGTCCCAGGTCTGCACCGTACGCGGCGGCAGGCCGGGGCCAGGCAGCACGACGGACGTCGAGCACTCCCCCTCGCCGCTCGCGTGGAGGGCGGCCAGGATCTCGGTCCTGGCGTTGACCACGGCCACCTGCCACGGCTCCAGCCCGGCCCCGGACGCGATCCCGGCGATCTCGTCGGCCAGCCGGGGCGCCCATGCGGCGCTGCGGTCGAGCGCCTGCTCGCCCCACGCGCGGACCTGCGCGGGGGTGGCGCCGGCGACCCTGAACAGGTCGCGGTAGCCGGCGAGGTTGGCGGCGATGGCCGCGCGGCGGTGGGAGCCGAGCTCCTCGCCGCGGGCTCGGGGTTCACCCTGGCTGGACGTGAAAGTAGGAAATGTCATGACTCGACCCTCAGCCCTGTTCGCCTGTCCTGTCCATCAGCCTGTCCATCAGCCTGTCCATCAGCCTGTCCATCAGCCTGTCCATCAGCGCTGTGCACCCGGCTCTGCTGGAATATCGCCGCAGCGGCCGGTGACTGGCGGGCCGAGCTCGCCGCCCAGATCGTCCAGCCACGGGCCGATGGTGGCGGCACTCATTTGACAACCCTTCTCTCTGTACGGACAATGTCCGTACAGCCACCGCGGTGCGGAGACCGACCAACTCCGCACGGCCGCCAGAGGACGACTGGGAAAAGGGGAAAGAGCGACGCTCTACTCCCAGACATGCCTTGGTGACCAGCGTCGGGAAAGACCTCGACGTGCGCGATAAGGACCCTCACATGACTCGAACTGATCTCTCTCGCACCTCACCACCTACGACACCCCCCCACGCGAAGACCAAAATTCGCATCAACCACAAAACCCCCAAAACCCGCCTCGAAGTACGCATCTCTGCAGAAGACAAAGAGTTGATCGAAAGCGCAGCCGATGCCGCACGGGAGACGACGACCAGCTTCGTCCTCAACGCCCTTCGGGAGGCTGCTCAAGAGGTCCTACGTCGCGAGCAGGTGACCTCTGTTCCGCCTGACTTCTTCGAGGCGGTCATTGCCTCTCTCGAAGAGCCACCACAGCGAAACGAAGCGTTGACCGCTGCGGCGAGGAGAAGAAGTGACACCGTGAAGAGGTAGTCCCCTATGTACGTGGCCGCAGCCCTTTCGCCCAGGCATCGAATCGATTCTTTCGATTGCGGGAAGGAGGAACTCAATACTTGGCTGAGCAAGCACGCTTTGCACGCTCAGTCGAGTAGCACCGCACGCACCTTCGTTTGGACGGAGGCCGACCAAACCGATGTCCTGGCCTACTACTCCCTTGCGGGGCATGTCGTCGAACGAGAAGTGCTCCCCAAGAAGATCGGGCGCGGGAGCCCCGACCAGATCCCGGCCGTGATCCTTGCCCGTCTTGCCCTTGACGAGCGTCTTCACGGTCGCGGACTGGGAGGGGTGCTGTTGGTGGATGCCCTGGCGAGGGCCGTCGAGGCCTCGATGAACGTCGCGGCGCGGCTTATGGTGGTAGACGCTATCGACGAGTCGGCAGCCACGTTCTATGAGAAATACGGCTTCACACGCATCCCCGGGACCATGCGGCTGATTCAGAAGATGAGCAGCATCAAAGCCAGTATCGAAGACTCGCCCAGTTCCTCAGAGACCTCCTGAACCGCAGATAAGACCCCGCCCAGAGCAGGGTCTTATCTTTATGGGTACGCCCGTCCTCCGGGTGAGGACGGGCTCTCGCCTCCCACACTCGTTCGTTGCGAACCGAACCGTCGCTGGGTCGACACCCGTGCCGTCGCCCAGCTTCTCCTCCACTTGTTGCCGACGCGACGGACCGCGACGGAGGGGCGAGTGCCTTGGTCGTGTCCCAAGGCGGACACTTACGGCGCGCGGGTGCGCGGCTCAGCCGAAGTTGACGTCGCTGCAGATGTAGTACGTCTGGTCCATGTGCGAGGCCTTCCAGATCGTGTAGACCACGTGACGGCCGGTGCGCGAGCCCTTGCTGATGCCGTTGACCATGTACGTCTCGCCGGGCGCGTAACGCGGGGTCTCCCGGACGAGCTCCAGGTGGTTCCAGCCCAGCGGCGTGGTGGTGGCGTTGTAGCCCTGGCGGGTGATGTAGACCCTGATGTAGTCGGCGCCGTGGCGGGCCTGGTCGTGCAGCCGGATGTCGAAGGTGCCGCCGAGGTTGGCCATGGTCCACGCCCCGGGGGTGTCCATCGAGCGGTAGCGGCCGTCCTGCGTCCGGCCGGCGCTGCAGAGCTGGCCGTCAGGGATCGCGGCCTGGTGGTTGCCGCCGACGTTGTCGCGGTAGAGCCCGTTCCAGTTCCACATGGCGTTCGTGTTGTCCTGCCAGGCCTGCCAGCACATCGGGTCCTGCTGCTGCATGGCGGGGTTCTGGAAGTCACTGCCCCAGCGCAGCCAGCAGCCGTAGTTGCGGGACGCCGGGTCGATGACCGAGCCGTGCGCCGAGGCCGTACCGGTCATGGGGCCGTACAGGGCGATGGCGCAGATCGTCACCACGGACAGCAGCAGCGCGAGGGCGCGCCGCAGGTGGGGTCGGACTCGGGGCATGGCGGTCTCCGTGTTCCGGTCGGGGGTCCGATGGTTTGGGAGCGCTCCCGCCGGGACGGTATCTGACCGGGGAAGGTCGTACAAATGACGGGACATGTCAATGTCTCAGCCGCTTTCACCGCTTCTGTGCGGCGAGTGGAGTGAGCAGCGGAAAGGGCTTTCCCACCGCACGTGGCGCGGGGTGAAAGTTTCACCTCCGCGAGGGAAACCAGACCAACCGCAGTGTAGTTCTCCGTGACCCTCAGTAACGCCGCCCGGGCTGGAGCCCTTGTCGAGCTCGTTCGCGCGCGGCGCTGAGCGCTCGCCCGCCTTGACCTGGTCCTCGGCCCTGCCGGCCCCCTCCTGCCAGGAGGACCGAGGCCAGGCGTTATCCCCGATCGGGTGGTGTGCGAACGGCCAGCGACGTGTAGACGGTCACCTCGTCGGGCTGGAGCAGGCCGTCCTGGATGGCGCAGATGAGCAGCTTCTCCTTGGTGGGCGCGGGCCGCCCGGCCGCCGCGTACTTGACCCTGGCCCGGTCGATGTACTGCCGCACGGTCCGTTCCTTGATCCCCATCCGCGCCGCCACCGAGGCCTTCGACATCGACTGGAACCAGAACAGCAGCGCCGCCCGCTCCTTGTCGGACAGCTGCGGCCGGTGCGGCCCCTCGTCCGTGGCGATGGCCTGGGCCATCGGCGGTGTCATGCTCGGCCGGTCGGCGGCCACCTCCAGGATCGTCTCCAGACACGAGTCACGGGTCGCCCGCCCCTTGCCGATGAAGGCCGAGGCGCCCGCGTCGAGCACCGCGCGCACCGTCTCGGGCTCCTCGTGCTCGGAGAAGACGATGACCCGCTGCCCGCCCGCGCACAACTCCGCGACCCGGTCGATGACCATGGTGCCGTTGAGGTTGAGGTCGAGCAGCAACACGTCGGCGGGCGTGCCGCGGACCGACTCGATGGTGGGCCCCTGCGCGACCAGCTCCACCTGGCTGTCCGGCCCGAACCACGAGCGCACGCCGTCCACCACGACCTGATGGTCCTCCACCAGCGCGACCGTCATGGGCCCCGTCATGGGCCCCGTCATGGGCGCTGCCAGATGCTGTTGACCCATACCTCGCCTCCCTGCCGCTGATAGGTGACGACGACCCCGCTGGGCTCTCGCACCGGAGCGGGGTTGACCGGCAGGTCGTCGTTGTCGGCGACGACCGCCACGCTCACCATGGCCGACATCGCGGACACGGTCACCCTGGCCCTCGTCCTGGCCCCGTCCAGGGCCGCGACGGGTGCTCTGAGGAGGTCCTCGCGCACGCCGTCGGGCAGCGCGGGCAGGCGCTCGCCGAACGGCGGCGCCGTCACCAGGACCTGCCGCCGCTCGGCCGCGTCGATGTGCTCGCGCAGCGCCGACACCAGTTCGTCCGGCACCTCCTCGCGCTCCGTGATGAGCCGCCGCAGCCGCATGGCGCCCGCCGTGCAGTCGTCGCGCACCCGGGACTCGCCGGGGTCGGCGCCGTCGGCGAGTTGCTTGAGCATCGACTCCGCCACCTCGCGGATGGCTTCGTAGCGGCGGAGCCGGTCGGCGTGGATGCGCTGGGCGGACTCGCGCCACGCGTCGTCGGCGGCCAGCCGGCGGGCCAGCAGCGCGGCGTCCTCGGCGCGTACGCGCAGGGTGTGGCAGCCCGCCATGTAGCCGAGCTGGAGCGTGACGCTGCCGGCGATGACCATCAGGTATTTGGCGAGGGAGACGCGGTCGACCGTGCCCGTGGCGATCATCGCCACCAGCATGATGCCGGCGTTGGCCGACAGGAACACGATGGCCTCGGCCCGCCAGCGCGGCCGGTTCCACAACACCATCACACCGAGCCAGCCCACCGACCCCCATCCCCAGTCGATGGGGCCGATCAGGTCGTGCGGCCGGCAGGCCACGATCACCGCGACGTCCAGGACGAGCACGGCGACGGCCAGCTCGCGGGCCCTGGCCGGGCCGGTGAACGTGCGTAACAGCGACAGGGCGGCGACGACGCCGATCGCGGTGTAGGCGATCCAGGCGGCGGCCGCGAGCAGGGGCCAGCGGAACGACTCCCAGCCGGTGACGGTGACGGTGAGGTCGTAGCCCGTGTGCCAGAGCGCGGCGATCACCACGGCGCCGATCGCGGTGTAGAGCGTGTAGCGGTGCGCGACCTCCTCGATGTCGCCGGTCATGGCCGCCACCACAGGCTCACCCGGGTGCCGCCGCTCCCCGAGCTGATGTCGGCGCCGGCGTTCGGCAGGGAGCGCATCGTGCCGAGGATCGAGCCGCGCACGCCGAACCGGTCGGGCGGCACCCGTTCGACTTCGAAGCCGGCGCCCGCGTCGGCGACCTCCACCCTGATCTCGCCGTCGCGGGTGCTGGAGACCAGCTCGGCCTCGCGCACGCCGGCGTGCCGGGCGATGTTCGCCAGCGCCTCGTTGACGGCGCGGGCGAACCGCTCGGCCACGTCCCCCGGCACCGTCTCCGGCGTCAGGCTCCTGCGTACCTCCAGGCTCGTGGCCCGGCCGGCCACCTCGTCGAGCAGGGCGTCGAGGGCGATGGCCGCGGTGCCCGCGTACGGCCTGTCGCGCAGCCGTTCCAGCGCCGCGAGGTCGGTCACGGCCTGGCGGCGCAGCGTGTCCGACGGCCGGTCGTAGGTGCCCAGGCCGACCATGGTCAGCGTGTGCAGCGACGTCTCGTGGACGCTGCCGACCTGGCGCAGCTCGTCCTCGCGGCGCAGCCGCTCGACCATGAGCGTGACCTCGGCGCGCGCGCTGCGGCGCAGGAAGGCGTCGGCCGAGGCGGCGGAGCGGCGCAGCAGCGTCATCAGCAGCGCGATGGACAGGATCTGCACGAGGTGGATCGCCAGGGTGCTCACGACGTCCTGATGCGGCACCGCTAACCGGGCCCCCACCAGGTACGACGCCGCCACGGCCAGCCCGGCGGGCACGGCGATCGCAGGCCGCCAGGCGACGCCGGCGATGACCACGCTCATGGTGACAAGCCCGGAGATCCAGCTCGCGTTCGCGGCGAGCGCGTCCACCGCCACGAGGTGGCGCTGCGCGAGGCAGAGCATGACGGTGACGGCCACATCACCGGCCGCCAGCCAGGACGGCAGCGGCTTCCTGCGCCAGGCCATCCGCAGGAAGAGAACGGTCCAGAGCAGGTGGACCGCCAGGGCGGGCGCCAGCCACCACACCGAGACGGGCGGCACGGCGCCGAGGACCGCCGCGACGACCGCCACCAGGCCGATCACGGCCCGGGAACCGGCCCCGGTGCGCGCGGCGGCCTGCTCCAGTTGCCTGGCCGCCGAGTCGTACCTCGTGGAACCGCGGTGAGACATGCGCCGCCCGCTCGCAGTGAGAGCACAAGACGGATCTCAGATTAACGCACGCCGCAGGGGTGGGCGGGAAGATCGCGCCAGCCGTGGCGGCGGATGGGGAGATGGGTCGCATGGTCGTGTCCTCGGGCCGGCACTGCTGCGGTTGATCACCGTCCTCCCCCGACCCTGATCCGCCGCTCCTCCTGCGGCATGACGGCTGTTCGGCCGTCATCCCCACGACGGCCGAACAGCCGTCAGTCGTGTCTCCTTGTACACGCGTGTACTGATGCGCGGGCCGCTGGGAACGCGAAAGAGAGAGGGAACCTGATGTTCTTCGTGGTGATCCCCATCCTGGTGAGCTGCCTGTCCGTCATGACGGTCCGCGGACGCGGGGAAAGCCGGCCGGCCGGCCTGCCGGTCGCGCGGCCGAGGCTGGTGGCGGCGGGCGGCACGTACGACGGCTCGCGGGGCCGGCCGTCGGACGCGTACGTCATCCAGGAACGGCTCATCGCGGCGGCGCACGGCATGGGCAGCGCGGGCAGCGCGGGCAGCGCGGAACACGCCCACACGGCCGCAGCCCTCGCCCTGGCATCGGTGGTGGCCGCCCGGCCGCAGCGTGCGGGGACACGGGAGAAGGACCTCGGCGAGTGCGCCCAGGCGGCCCACCGCGCAGCACGCGCCGCGGCCCTGCTCCACGCCACCGACCCCGCCACATCGGGGTCCACCCCGTCCGCCGGGCCCCGACCTGCCGCATCCGGGTCCGTCCCTGGCGGAACAGGGCCGGTCAGCTCGCTGGATCTGGTCGTCCTCGACCAGGATCAGCAACCGCGCCTGCGCTACGCCCACGTCGGCGACGGCGCCATCTGGCACTGTGCGAAGGGTGCGGAGCCGCGGCCGCTCACGACGGCGCACGCCTTCGACGGCGGCACGGTGACGGGCGGGTCCGGCCTGCCGTCGGCGCTCACCCCGGAGACCGGGACGCTGCCCCTGCGCTCAGGCGACCGCGTGGCCATCGTCACGGAGGGCGTGACCCGCGCCCTCGGCGCCGCCCGGCTGAAGGCGCTGCTCGCGAGCGGCTCGTCACCTGCCGCCTGCCTGGACCGTCTGTACGACGAGATGTCCGCCCTGGAGCCGGAGGGCGACGCCACGGTGATCATCGCCGACGTGGTCACCGCGTGAGCCCGACGTACGGATCCGGACAGGCCGCCCGGCGATCAGCCCGTCACGGCTCCCGAGAGCGTCGCCGAGCCCGCCGAGGGAGCCGCGCGTGTGAGGTACCCGGGCCGTAAGATCCGGCTTGCCGGAGTGGATGACCCTTGTGCCCGGCGACCTGGGCGTCGGGCACGCGAGCACAAGCGGCCGAACTCTCAGCGATCAGTCGCAGTGCCACCGCGAGCGAGGGGAGTACCAGGAAACTTTGACCCCGTTGACCGGTACGCCGCCTCCCCAGTCGACGCACGTATTGGGTGCCTTCACTTTCCGCGGGCCGGCGTAGTAGGCATAATTTCCGCTGTCGGTCTTGTAGTCGGAGAAGCCGCCGTCGCTATCCTGCTTCGCGATGGAGGCCATCATCCACGTCTTGGTTCCCGCGTGCGCGTCCTTCTTCCACGTGATCACGCAATTGGATGTTCCGTTGTACAGCAGGTAGACGGTGGCTACCGCTCCCAAGTCCTCCTTGTCTATGACGTGGTAACTACCACCACCGCATGCCTCGATCGGGGACGACGCCGCATGCGCCGGGCCGCTGACTGCCACGGACCCGGCGAACAGCGCCGCGGTGGCAAGTGAGAGCCTTGCTCTCCGCCTGAACGTGGTCACTGAACTACACCATCCCTTCCGTTCTGCCCTGCCTGCGATCACCCAACACGAGGGCACGTTTCCTTCGTGTTAGCAAGGCGCCCGACCGCGACGCCGGGATGCGGCGGCGCGCCGATCGTTGAATCTGTCCGCGTCGCGCCGTGTCGTCCCGCAGCCGTTTAGGGTTCAACTGTGAAGCGGTTCGGGGACAGGATGACGAAGTGAGCGCGGCAGTCGGCGTCGAGCGGGCCACGACGGATGACCCGCCGCCCCGGAAGAGACGTCGCAGGCGGTGGCTGTCCTGGACGGTCGTCACGCTGCTGGCCGTCTGGGCCGTCATCCGCGCCGGCGGCCTGGAGCAGGGCTCTTTCCTCACCCAGCTCATGACGGTGACACCCATCGGAGCGGGGCTCGCGGCGCTGACCGCGCTGCTGTCGCTGCTGCGGCGCAACCGCCCGGCCGCGCTCGCCGCCGCCGTGGTGTGCGCGGTGATGGTCTCCATCGTGGCGCCGCGCGCGGTCGCCGCCGAGCAGCCTCCGGCACAGGGCGCGCCGCTGCGGGTGCTGGCGATCAACCTGTTCACCCGGGCCGACGCCGAGACCGTGGTCGACCTGGTGCGCGAGCACGACGTCGACGTGTTCAGCGCCCTGGAGCTCAGCTACGCCGAGGTGGAGCGGCTGGACGCGGCCGGGCTCGCGCGGCTCCTGCCGCACCGCGTGCTGCAGCCCTCGTTCGGCGCCACCGGCAGCGGCATCTTCTCCAAACATCCGGTGAAGGAGCTGACGGGCCTGTTCACCCCGGTCGGGCACAACATGCCGGCCGCGACCGTGACGCTGCCGGGCGGTGGCACGGTCGAGTTCGTGGCGGTGCATCCTAATCCGCCGCTCGGCCGCAAGACGGAGGAGTGGAACGCCGCCCTGAGCGCCTTTCCCCCGGCCACATCCTCGACGATCCGGGTGCTGGCCGGCGACTTCAACGCCAGCCTCGACCACCGGGCCATGCGCGACCTGCTCGACCGCGGCTACGTGGACGCCGCCGACCAGGTGGGCAAGGGCCTGGTGCCGACCTGGCCGAGCTTCAGGAAGTTCCCGCCCATCATCTCCATCGACCACATCCTGGCCGACCGGAGGGTGAGCGTGCGCCGGGTGGAGATCTTCGACGTGCCGGGCACCGACCACCGCGGCGTCTTCGCCGAGTTGCGCTTGCCCTGAGTCTCCGAGAGCCGGGGAGGCGCCCGCTCGCCGGCGGGCGGGCGGGCGCCGTTGGTGCTGCGGTCAGGCCACGTTCTCTTCCCGCGCCCGCTCGAGGGTTTCGAGGTCGAACGCACCCGACTTGACGGCCGCGGTGAAGGACTCCCAGTCGCGGCGGGGCACTTCCAGCACCGTGTCCGGGTGGTCGACGTGGATGACCTCCACGTGATCATTGATCCGCTTCGCCGCGACGCGGCCGGCGTCGTACGTCATCTGCAGCACTCCTTTCAGTAGCCTGCGGAGATTCCGCCCCGGCCATCCGTTCGCAGGAGGACCGGGGCGGCTGGGGGAAGCCTTCCATCCGAGTGGTCGCACCTGCCACCGGCGCCGGGTCGAGCGTGGATGGGAAATCCCACTCGCGGGCTTCGATCTTTGGGTCCCGGTGCAAAGATGTCCTCCCCGCCCGGGCCGGCGTCCGCGGGCGATCGCTCGTGTGCGGGCCCCTGGAACAGGCACGTTGCGCAAAGCGGCCAGGGCCTTCGCTGCGCTCATCCCGGGCCGGCCCTGTGGCTGCTCGCGCCGCGCCTGATCGGCATAGGCTTGCCGGTATGCCGTTGGCCGAGCCATGGGACGAAGACCGCGTCAGAGACGGCGAGCCCCTGTGCGAGCCGGCGGTCGAGGCGCGCGACACCAGCGCGCAGTTCGGGGCCGTGACCGTGGAGAGGAAGAGCTTCGAGCCGGAGCGCCTGTGGCGGGCGGCGGAGCACCCCGAGGATCCGGAGCTGGAGGAGACCTGGCAGCTGCTGGTGCCCCTGGCCGGGTCGCTGCAGGTCATCTGGGCCGATCGCCACGCGACGTCGGGGGTCGGCGACCTGCTGGTGCACGACATGACGCGCGTCCTGGCCGCGCGTTTCCGCGCACCGCGGCAGGGTTCGCGGTTCGAGGCCGCCATCGTCACCGTGCCCTGGTCTCTGGTCTCCCTGCCCACGCACCAGGTGGACGCGATGCTGGGCAGCAGGATGTCGGCCACCGACGGCATCGGCGCCCTGCTGGCGAGCTTCGTCACCGGTCTGGCGGAGAACCCGGGCGCCTACCGGCCCGCCGACGGCCCGCGGCTCGGCATGGTGGTGCTCGATCTGGTCTCGGCGCTCCTCGCGCACGCCATCGAGACCAGCCCCTTCATCCCGCCCTCCAACCGTGACGCGCTCCTCCTGCGTGTCCAGGCGTTCGTCCAGGAGCACCTGCGCGACCCCGGCCTGGGCCCTCGCGCGCTGGCCGTCGAGCACCACATCTCCACCAGCTACCTGCACCGGCTCTTCCAGAAGGAGGGCAGCACGGTCGGCGGCTACATCAGGGCGCAGCGGCTCGACCGCGCCCGGCGTGATCTGGCCGATCCCGCGCTGCGAGAGGTCCCGATCCACAGCATCGCGGCCAAGTGGGGTTTCTCGCACGCCGCCGACTTCAGCCGGGCCTTCCGCCGGGCCTATGGAGTGTCCCCCCGCGACTTCCGGCGCGAGGCGGTCCACACCGCACCGCGCTGACGAGGCTCCGCTCCTGGAGATCAGGTCGGTGCAGGGGTACGACCCCCGAGCGTGTTTCCGCTGTTCAGGCGGCTAGGGGGACTTTTTTAAGTGAGAAGTTAGCGGAGGAGCGTACGTTAACGATCCCAATCACGACACGACCCGACACAGAGGACATGTCATGCAGGTGACCCCGAAGCAGACGGACAACCACGCGACCGTCCGGAGTGTTCGCATCACATAGGGCTGGATCGTCCGACCTATGGATGTTTCTAGCTTCGTTGAAGCATTGCTCCAGTGATGACTGCGCTGCCTACAGTCCAACCCGTGGGGGCTCACGTAATCAGCACCGAGGCGTGGAGCGAGCTGCGTTTCAGCTCCACGCCACAGATCTCGATCTCCATCGCGCCGAACCTGACCGTCCTCGCCATGATCGCCGACGCGCTCGCGGGCCGCCGTCGCGGCCTGCCCGAGCTTTGGCGGAGGGCGATCAGCGCGCGCGTCGGCCCGTACGGGCACGAGTCCGTACGCCCGCTGGCCGCGCCCGGCCGCACGGTCGCGCCCGACAGTCTCGTGGCCAGATCCCCGATCGACGGGGACGTCACCGTGCAGAGCCAGATCAGCGCGCTGCAGGACATCGCGCCGGACGCCCTGCTCAAGGACATGGAGCAGGCGTTCGGGCCGGGGGCGCCGCCCGCGCACTGGCGTGCGGCCGCCGAACATCCGCGCCGCTGGCTGCGCGGCTACGCCAGCGCCGTGACCGACGTCTGGAACACCACGGAACCCCTGTGGAAGCGGGCCCGCCCGCTGCTGGACAGGGAGATCGAGCGGGTGGGCGTGGCGGCCGTACGTGGCCGCCCCGAGCTGCTGTTCGGCTCGCTCAGCGACCGCATCGTCTGCACCGAGCGCGGCCTGCTCATCTCCGACCCGGAACCCATCGCGCACGATCTGGGCGACCGCAGGATCGTCCTGGTGCCGACGCTGGCCGGCAAGGACTCCGTGATCGTCAGCCTGGACGACCCCGAGGCGGTGTGGATCGCCTATCCGGTCCGTGGCGCCGACTCGCTGTGGCGCAAACCGGTCAGACCGGCGGTGGACGAGCTGTCCGCGCTCGTCGGTCCGATCCGGGCCGACCTGCTCTGCGCGCTCGACCAGCCCATGACCATGTCCATGCTGGCGACGGACATGAAGATCGCTCCGAGCGGCCTGACCTACCACTGCGACCGGCTGCGTGCCGGGCGGTTGATCACGCGGGAACGTCGCGGGCGTGAGATGTGGATCGCCCGCACCCGTCGGGCGGAGGAGCTGCTGGAGCTCTTCCGGCGCTGAGGAGGGGAAGGAGGGCGAGCGTGGTGCTCAAGTTCCACCGCGGCGCGCTGGAGGCGTGCGCGGCCGCGGCCAGGTCGGCGTCGGGGGCCTTCGCGGGCATGACAGGCCAGGCGCCGGACGCGGCGGCCTTCGGGAACGTGTCAGGGTCGGCGGCCATGGCGACGGCGGCGGGCGACCTGCTGCGGGTCGCCGAGCAGACGGCCAGGACCCTGGGCGGCCGCCTGGATGCGGTCGAGCGCACCCTCGACGGCGTCGAGCGCACGGTCGCCGCCGCCGACGGCGCGGCGGTCCAGCGGTGAGCGCGCTCGACGACGTCAGGGCCGCGCCTGGCGGCGGCGAGCTGGCCGACCTGGCGGTCCGGGTGGCCGGCGCGCCTGAGGCGATCACCGCTGCGGCGCAGGCCTGGCGCACCGCCGCGGGAACCGGCGGGCAGCACACCGGCGCGCTGCGCACCGCGGTGTCCGACGTGGACCAGGCCTGGCAGGGGTCGGGCGCCGACGCGTTCGCCGGTTACATGGGCAGGCTCGCGGGCTGCGGGGACCGGTTCCAGCAGGCGTTGCAGAACTGCGCGGGCCACCTCGACGCGGCCGCGAGCACGCTGAGCTCCGCCGAGACGCAGGCGCTGGAGATCTGCCAGGGGTACGCCTCCGCCGCCCAGGAGTTGCGCGGCCGTACGCCCAGGCCCACAGAGGAGCAGGTCGCGCAGAGCATGCAGCCCGCGCTCGGCGAGGCCCGCTCGGCGCTGCAGAAGCTGGTCGCCGACACCGGCAAGGCGCTCGCCGACACCGCCGGAAGGCTCCAGAGCGCGCTCGGCACGATCCCGGACGTCGCCAAGGAGCTCCCGGAGCCGGACGCCCAGCCCTTCGCACCCGCGCCGGGCAGGAGGCTCGACTGGTCGCCGGCGGAGGCGGAGTCACGCACGACCGCGCTGGCCGCGTCGACGCCGTCAGGCGCGTCGGGCGGCGGTTCTGGAGGCTTCGGCGGGTACGGCTCCAGCGGCCCGCCGCCGGCCGGAGGCGGGCCGGCCCCGCAGGGCCAGGTCGCCGGCTGGATCAACCAGGCGATCGCCGTTCTCAGGGCGCACGGCTACCCCCTGGAGAAGATGAACGCGAACGACATCTGGATGATCATCAAGCATGAGTCGGGCGGCAACCCGCACGCCATCAACAACTGGGATTCCAACGCGGCGAAGGGCACGCCCTCCAAAGGGCTGATGCAGACCATCGACCCGACGTTCGACGCCCACAAGCTGCCGGGACACGGCAACATCTACGACCCGGTCCACAACATCATCGCGGGCGTGCGCTACGCCATCGACCGCTACGGCTCGGTCTCGAACGTGCCCGGCGTGGTCGGCATGAAGACCGGCGGCGGCTACCGCGGTTACTGATCCTGCTCGATCGCGGGCTTGGCCGCCCGCGCGGGGTCGAGCACGGGGCCCTCGGGGATGAGCTGGAGCACGTTCGCCGGCACGGGGGTGGCCTGGCTCGCGTCGTAGCCGAGCTTGCCCAGCACGTCGGCGCCCGGCACGGCGTAGCGGCGGCCGTCGGCGGTGACCAGGTAGTAGGCCTGGACCGCCTTGAGCTGGCCGTCGCCCGGCAGGACACCGGCCAGCACGGCTTTGCCGGGCGGCAGGCGTACGAGGTCGGTGGCGTCCCCGTGCGGCTCGGGCAGCGTGGCGCCGGTGGTGAGGCGGGCGCGGGTGGATCCGGTGCCCGTGTCGGCGTAGACGACGCAGAGCGGGCTGGCCGGGTCGTAGGCGGTCATGCGCGGCATGACGGGAGGCAGGCCGTCGGCGGGGATCGCGGTCCGCGAGCGGCGCGCGGCGTTGGCGGTGGCCGCGTCGATGGCGATCTCCTTCACCGCGCCGCCGCCGTAGGACTGCCTGCTGCCGGGGTCGCTGAGCAGGAGCGTGGCCTGGCCCTGGGTGACGGGGGCGAGGCCGTCGGACAACAAGACGTACCAGCGGGCCTCGCCGCCGGCCACGCCGTCCGCGCGGAACACCTGGCCCACGGCGGCGGCCTTGCCCCCGGGTCCGGTGACCGGCCTGCCGCGGCCGCTGATGGCGGGCGCGGCCAGGTCGGGGCCCTCCGGCAGGGCGTTGAGCCAGGCGACCGGCACCGGTGCGGGCGTGGTGGAGGTGAGCCCGCGGGCGATGCCGCCCGCCACGCGCATGCGGGTGCCGCGCCAGATGGCCCACTGCCGGCCGCCCACGTCGACGAGGAGCGCGTCACCCTCCGCGACCGGCGTGCCGCCGACCTTACGGCCGGCGACCAGCGTCACGTACGGTTCGCGCCCGGTCGGCTCGGCGCGCTCCTGCACGCAGACCGCCCAGGGACCCTTGGCCAGGTTGGCGGGGCTGGGCAGGGAGTCGGGGGCGCCGGGGATGCCGACGGGCGCGCCGCGCTCGTATCCGGCCAGGGCCTCCCGCGCCACGACCCGCTCCTTGATCTGCCCCGAGGCGAGCACGAGGCGGGCGGAGGCATAGTTGGCGACGGGGATGAGCCTGCGCTGGTCGTGGCTGTAGACGTATCGGGCGCCCGTCTCGCGCTCGATGACGAGCGTGCCCGGCTCTTCGATCGACTTCGTGCCGCCGGGGCGCAGCAGGCCGAAGACGGCGAAACCGACGCACAGCAGAACCGCCACCATGATCCCGGCCAGGAACCCGATGTTCTGCCGGCGCAGCGGCCACTCGGGCTGGTTGGGCTGGGCGCGCAGCAGGGCGAGGCCGATGCGCTGGATGGTGAGGCGGTACGCCTGGTAAAGGTCGCGCTGGCTGTGCACTAACGCCCCTTGCTTCCCACTAGTCCTTACTAAACCCAATTTATCGGGATAAAAGATGCGAAGCCGCACGGTATCGCAGAAGCGAACAATGCCGGACCATTTCGTGACATCCCCGCCACATCCGCAGGCGGCGTCACAGGATAATGATCGTGAATCAGCACACCGTCTTCATCACTCCCGACGCGATCGGCGAAGTCCGGCGCGACATCAGGGAGGACCTGCTGCCGCTCTTCGCGGAGATCCGCCAGATCCTCGAGGAGAACAGGGCGCTGGACTTCCCAGGCTGGGGGGCGCTGGGCGAGTGGACGGTCGGCGCCCTCTACCGGTCGCTCATCGACACGTTCGTCCGTGACACGGACGCGGCGCTCGGCGTGATGAGGACGTGGGAGGGCGAGCACCTGCGCTTCGCCGAGCACAACTGGCGGGCCGCCGAGGAGCTCGCCGTCCGGCGGGTGAGCCGGCCGTGACCCGCAGAGTCGCCGGCCTGGCCAGGGACGGCTCCCCGCTGCGCCCTTCGCGCAGGACCCCGCCCGACCCCGAGACCGTGCGGGCCGTCCTGCGCAGGTCCGCCCGGCTGGAGCCGTCCGTCCTCATCGGCCTGCTGGCCACCGCCCCGGCCGTGGCGAACGTGCCGGCCATCTGGACGGCCGCCGCCAACCTGCAGGCGGGCGTGGGCGGCCGGCTCGACAAGGGCGCCAACAACGCGCTCACCGGCGTGATCAACGCCTCGGGGCAGAAGTGGATCGCCGAGGACCAGAAGGCGTTCGCCGACGCGGCCGCCGTGCTACGGACGCACCTCGACGCCTTCCGTACCAACGTGCAGTGGGTGGCCGGGCACGTCGACAACGTCGGCGACGGTTTCCTCGTCTACTGGGGAGCGGCGCTCAAGATCGCGCAGGAGACGTACCTGCGGCTGGCCGCGCTGCAGGTGCTCGCCCTGGCCCCGCAGACCCGGGTGGCGGCCAGGATCGCGATGCGCAGGACGGGCGCCCAGGCGAGCGCCGCGCTGGCCGCGTCGACCGGGCAGCTCCAGCGCTTTCTCGGCTCGCTCGGGCTCAAGGACGTGCTGAGCGGCGTCGCGGCGGGGATCGGCGGCTCGGCCGCCGTGCAGCTCGCGTTCATGCGACCGGACGGCGGCGCGGCGATCGACTTCACCGAGGCGGCGATCGACACGGCGAACGCGGGCACGTTCACCCGGCCCGAGCAGGGCGAACCGCTGCCGGAGACCACACGGTCCTTCGGCTGGCGGGTCAGGACGCCCGACGGCGACATGAGCCTGGACGACGTGGTCAGGAACAGGGGTTAGCCGGCGCCGGTCCCGCTCATCACCGACCTGGTCGCGGTGCCAGGTAGCCGGGCGCCTTCCCCCGATCTGACGTTGCCGCCCTTCGGCAAGTACCGCCGGTCGACACTGCGACCGGCTGACCTAGTCATGAACCGTTCGCGCACGGCAGCCTTCAGATAATGGGCCGGGGGTCGTCCAGTGCACACGCCCTGCGCGCGGGCGAGGGCCCGCTTGCCGCCACGTGACCGCGTTGCCACCCGCCCTGACCGTTTGGAGATCTGACCTGGAGCGTTCATGACTGACCCGGGACGTCGCACGCGCCTGTTCGGCAGGGGCTCGTGGGCGGAGACCCGCCGCATCGCCGACATTCTCCGCAAGGAGACCATCGGCGGGGCCCTGCTGCTGGCCGGCGCGGCGCTGGCGATGGCCTGGGCCAACTCCCCCTGGTCGGCCGCCTACGACAGCATGCGCACCTACACGATCGGTCCAGCCTCGTTGCACCTGGATCTGGCGTTGGAGAAGTGGGCCGCCGACGGGTTGCTGGCCGTCTTCTTCTTCGTGGCAGGGCTGGAGCTCAAACGCGAGTTCGTCGCCGGAGACCTGCGCCACCCGAGGCGCGCCGCGGTGCCCGTCGCCGCCGCCCTCGGTGGAGTGATCTTCCCAGCTGTGCTCTACCTGCTGGTCACCCGGAGCGTCGAGGGAGCCGCCACGGGGTGGGCGATCCCCACTGCCACGGACATCGCCTTCGCGCTGGCGGTGCTTGCGGTGATCGGCCGGTTCCTGCCCGCGGCGCTGCGCACGTTCCTGCTCACCTTGGCCGTGGTCGACGACCTGCTGGCGATCGCCATCATCGCCGTCTTCTACACCGGTGACCTGTCGCCGGTCCCGCTCGTGGGAGCGCTGGCGCCCTTGGCGATCTACACCGTGCTGGTGCAGCTCCGAGTGCGTTCGTGGTGGCTGCTGTTGCCGCTGGCCGTGACGGTCTGGGCGCTGGTGCACGCCTCGGGCGTGCATGCCACCGTCGCGGGCGTGCTGCTGGGCTTCGCTGTGCCGGTGACGCGCAGCCGGCGCGCCGGCGGTCCGGAGGCGGGCCCAGGGCTGGCCGAGCACTTCGAGCACCGCTTCCGGCCGCTTTCTGCCGGGGTGGCGGTGCCCCTCTTCGCGTTCCTGTCGGCGGGCGTGTACCTCGGCGGGCTGAACGGCGCCGTCACCGCCCTGAGCGACCCGGTCGCCATCGGCATCATCGTCGGACTGGTCGTCGGCAAACCCATCGGGATCATGGTTGCGACCTGGCTGGTGGCCCGCTTCACCCGAGCCCAGCTCGACGAAGGGCTGAGCTGGGTCGACGTGCTCGGCCTGTCGATCCTGGCAGGCATCGGCTTCACGGTGTCCCTGCTCATCGGCGAACTGGCCTTCGGCGCCGGAAGCGAGCGGGGCGACCACGTCAAGATGGCCGTGCTGACCGGCTCTCTCATCGCGGCTCTGCTGGCGGCGGTGATCCTGCGCCTGCGCAACCGCGCGTACCGGCACCTGCACGAGGCGGAGGTGGCCGACCACGACCGTGACAGCGTTCCTGACGTCTACCAGTGCCCCGGCCCGGCCGACCTCGCCGTCCACCACCGGACCGGTGACGTGGACGGCGGACTCATCGGCGACGCCCGGCACAGCCGGCGCAACAGGCCCGCATGACTCCGGCCCTTGTCGTGATCGCCTGCCAGGAGCTGGAGTTTCCGCGTCCTCCTCTCTCCCGAAAGCTGGGACGCCTCTTGTTTGCCGGGGCATGGCAAGCAGTAACAGGCATTGCCGCACATACTCGGCTCTATCTTGCCGTGAGGTGGCCGCAGAGGAGAGTCTGGAACCATGAACGACATCCGCGGCAGGGCCGGCTCATCCGAACCGCGCGACTACGCGCGGCCCATGGACCTGGCGGAGATAGCCGCCAGGGCCAGCGCCGACGCCGGTGGTGTTCCCGCCCAGTGGCTGAGCGAATACCTTCCGCTGCTGGCCGATGTCAGCATGACAGGGCGGCGTGTGGACGTGGCGGCGCTGTCGCGCATGCGGGAGTGTGGTGAGTCCGCCGCGCGGGACGGCGTTCCCCTGCGCGCGATCATCGATGTGCACCTGAGCGCGACCTGGCTGGCCTGGCCCGTTCTGCCGGGGATCGTCCGAAGCCGGCGGGTCGGTGACCTGCGATCTGCCGGGGAAGCGGTCTTCAGGGCCGCGGACCGGTCGATCGTGGCTCTGGTGGAGGGTTATGAGTCGGCTCAGCGCCTGATGATTCGTCGCGAGGAGGCACAGCGCAGGGAGTTCATCGACGACCTGCTCCAGGGACGCAGCGACGTGGGCACCCTCGCTGAGCGAGCGGAGCGTTTCGGGCTGCGCCTGGCCAGCGCCCACGTCGTGACGATCGCCGAGGCCGAACAGCCCTTCTTCGACGGTGGCCCGGTCTCGCGGAACGTGGAGGCGTCATTGTTGTCCAGGTTCGGGGCGCGTGACATCCTGGTCGCCACGAAGGAGGGCCTGCTGGTCTGCGTGTCCCCCGGCTCCGTGCCAGGCGTGAGCGAGGCCTTCGGCTCCCTCGTCCAGGAGGCGACGAAAGGCGACCCGTCGCCGCGCATCGGCGTGGGCCGTGCCCATCATGGCCCTGGCGGGGTGGTGCGCTCCTTCGAGGAGGCCCGCAGGGTGGTGTCGTTCGCCCGCCGCCTCGAGCTTCCCGAGCGAACACTGTACGCGTCCAACCTGCTCGTCCTGCAGGTGCTCCTGCGGGACAACGCGGCGATCAGCGAATTGGTCGAGACCGTGCTGGGCCCGTTGCGGGCGGCCAGAGGAGGGCCCCGCCCTCTGCTCGACACCTTGTTCGCCTACTTCGTCACAGGCGGTGTCGCCACGCGGGCCGCCGGCCGCCTGCACATCGGCGTGCGTACGGTGACCTATCGCCTGGAGCGCATCCGTGAGCTGACCGGCTACGCCCTGGACAACCCGATTCAGCGGCACGCGCTGGAGACGGCGGCCCTCGGCGCGCGCCTGCTGGGCTGGCCCGGCGACACCGTCACCAGCCGTAACCCGCCCCCCGTCGCGTAGAGCCCTCATCGCAGGCCTGAATCAGGCGCTCGAACAGGCGGTGAGCGGAGATCACATGTGATCCGCCGCGGGCGTCCGGGACCGTGGCCAGCGGGCTGCGCCGTCGCGACATCGCGGTGACCACCTCCAAGGTGGTCGACTTTTCGCCGACACGGCAATTCTGGACGGGGGAGAGAAGCAGGTCACCGATCGGGCGCCGGGCCGCCTCGGCCAGAATGTCGTCCCCCATTTCTGCCGGGAAGACCTTCGCCAGGTTCGGGCTTTCTCTAAAGGGCCACGGCAGCAGCAGATCGAGCACTTCCGGCAGCGAGATCGTCCCCTGAGGACGACCACGAGAATCCAGGACCACGACTCCGGGCAGGCTGTCGCGCACCATGACGGCCAGCACGTCCACCAGCCTCGCGCAGGGCCGCACAGCCGGGAAATCATGCGCCAGGTCGTGGGCGATCATCCGACTCATCCCCTTCATTGACACGGGAATCCACTAATTCGGATGCTGGCAGACTTCCGAAGCCACGACAACGTGTGTGAAGACCAGTGTGAACCCGGTTTCATTGCCGTCGATCGGCAAATCCATAACGCGTGAAGATGGCTTCCGGTCTCCAGCAGGTGCCGCCGAGAGAAAGGCAGGAGTCGCTCCGTGCGTCATCTCCGGTGACCACCCGCTGACGGCGAAGGCCACCGCCGGCGAGGCCGGTGGCTCCCGTTAGCCGACCAGGCCGCGGATGGTCTCGTACAGGTCGAGCACGGCCAGCGCCAGCGGGATCAGCGCGATCATCAGCAGGATGTCGGCGATGTCGCCCACCCGGCCCCAGAACGGGGACGGCTTCCCGGACGTGAGCCACAACGCCGTGCCCGCCACGCCCAGGGCGAGCACCACCAGCCCGGGGACGATCCCGTAGCGCACCACCCCGTCCGCCGCCCCGAGCACGGCTCCCGAGGCGGCCGACGCCACGCCGAGCAGGGCCGTGGTCAGCAGCCACATCCGCTGGCCACGGCCCTCGAAGACGCGGGCCCGCATGACCATCGACGTCGACAGCGCCACGCTCAGCGCGATCGCGGCCCAGGAGCCGTCGAGGACGAGCAGCACCTGGGCGCCGAGCACGACGAGCGCCACCCCGCCGAGCAGCCCGCCGCAGAACCGGTCGGCGGCCACCGTCTTGTCGATCACCAGCTCGCCGTCCAGGTCACCGCCCTCGCGCCGCAGCTCCTCGGCCGTCGTCGGCAGCGCGGGCAGCGGCATGCCCGCCAGCCGGAACGACAGGGACGGGATCGCCGTGGTCAGCCCCACCACGAGGGCGGCCAGCACCGCCGCCACCCCGGCCGCGGCCAGGTCGAAGCCCATGACCAGCCCCGACGCGAGCAGCCCGCAGAGCGCGGCGGCGGCCACGCCGAGGAACGCCGGCAACCCGTCCGCGACCGCGAACCCGGTCGCCGTGGCCAGCATCAGCACCACGCCGGAGGCGGACAGCAGGTTGGCCGGCTGGAGGATGGCGCCGTCCGTGGCCGGTCCGAGCAGCCCGGCGACGAACCCGTACGGCAGGGCCGCGTACCCGATGACCGCGCCCGATCGCGCGTCGCCGAGCGCCCGCGACAGCGCCGCCGCGACCATCAGCAGGACCAGCGCGACGACCCCCGCGACCAGGGCCGCGGGCGCCCAGGGCGGTCCGGTCGCGAGCAACGCGGCGGCGCCCGTGCCGAGCAGGGCGGCGGCGGCGCGCAGGCCGTAGGACCTGGTGGTGGCCGGCTGCCAGCGGCCGGTGCGCTCCAGCACGCCCGTCGCCACGGCGTCGGCCACGTCGTCGAAGACGATCTCCGGCAGCTCGTGCCCGCGCGGGCGCAGGTGCAGCAGTTCGCCGTCGCGCACGGCCAGCTCGGACAGCGTGGCGTTCAGGTCGAACGGCGGGCCGCCGAGCCGCTGGAGCACCCAGCCGCCGTGGGCCAGGCCCGCCTCGGCGAGCCCCTCCCCCGCGATGCGCAGGAGGGTGGGCAGCAGGTTGCCGAGCGGCATGTCAGGCGGCAGGCCCAAATCCAGGAATCCGCGCGGGGTCACGACGGTGACCCGGCACAGGTCGGTTCCGGTGGCACTCACCCGGACGAGTTTATGGATCGGACATCGCAGGCGGCGCGCTAAAAACATCGAGGAATTTTGAAATATCGCATATAACGCTTTGTCAGCGGCTTTTATGGGCCCTGATGAGTGGCAGCCTGATCGTGGTTCGCAGACCCGAGCGGCGCACGCCGCCCGAGCCTCCTGGCGGCGAGGTGCTGCTGGAGTCGCCCCCGGAAATCCCCGAAACCGTCACCGGCGGCGGGCTGACGCAACTGCTGACCTACCTGCCCATGATCGCGGGGGCCGGGGCGATGGCGCTGATGGTCACCGGCGGCGGCACCGGCAACCCGATCATGATGGTGTCCAGCGGCCTGTTCGCGGTCTCCATGATCGGCATGACCGTGGGCCAGATGATGCGCAACGCCGGTGAGCGCAAGAACCAGCTCAACGGCCAGCGCCGCGACTACTACCGCTACCTGGAGCAGGTCAGGAAGCGGGTCCGCGGCGCCGCCGCGCAGCAGCACCGGGCCATGACCTGGAACCACCCCGACCCCGCGGCGCTCTGGTCGCTGGTGATGACCAGCCGGTTGTGGGAGCGGCGGCCCCGCGACGACGACTTCGCCCAGATCAGGATCGCCACCTCGGCGCAGCGGCTGGCGCTGCCGATGATCCCGCCGGAGACCAAGCCGATCGAGGACCTCGACCCGATGACGGCGGGAGCGCTGCGCCGGTTCGTGCGCACGCACGCCACCGTGCCGGGGCTGCCCGTCGCGCTGGCGCTGCACTCGTTCGCCAGGATCACGATCAGCGGGGATCCGGATGCCGGGCGCGACCTCGTCCGCGCCGCGCTGGCGCAGGCCGCCGCGTTGCACTCGCCCGACGAGCTGCGGATCTCGGTGTGCGCCGGAGGGGAACGGGCCGCCGAGTGGGAGCCGGTCAAGTGGCTGCCGCACGCCCTGCACCCGACCGAGGAGGACGGCGCCGGCCCGGTACGGCTGGTCGTGCGCGACCTCGGCGAGCTGGACGCCCTGCTGGGGTTCGAGCTGAAGGACCGGCCCCGGTTCAGCAAGGGGCTCGCGCCGGACGCGCTGCCCTACCACGTCGTGGTGGTGGACGGCGGCACGGTGCCCGCGGGCAGCCAGCTCGCCCTGGACGTCATCGAGGGCGTCACCGTCATCGACCTCGGCGGGGCGGCCCCGCAGGCGCCCGCGCAGCTCACCCTGCACCTCGAGGTCGGCCCCGACGAGGTGGTCAGGGTCGTCGAGGACGAGCTCGGCAAGGAGCTCAGGTCGGGGCTCGGCCGGCCCGACCGGATGGCGCGGCCCGCGTTCGCCGCCCTGGTCAGGCAGCTCGCGCCGATGCGGTCCAGCTCCGGCGGCAAGGAGGAGCAGCAGGACGTGTTCGCCACGAACACGACCCTCACCGACCTGCTCAGGATCGGCGACGCGCGGCGGTTGTCGCCCGCGTCCACCTGGCAGCCCCGGCCGGTCAGGAACAGGCTGCGGGTCCCGATCGGGCTCGGCGCCGACGGGCGGCCGGTCGAGCTCGACATCAAGGAGGCCGCCCAGGGCGGCATGGGGCCGCACGGGCTGGTGGTCGGCGCGACCGGTTCCGGCAAGTCGGAGCTGCTGCGCACGCTGGTGCTGGCGCTGGCGATCACGCACTCGTCCGAGACGCTGAACTTCGTGCTCGTCGACTTCAAGGGCGGCGCCACGTTCCTCGGCCTCGACGCGCTGCCGCACGTCTCGGCCGTCATCACCAACCTGGAGGACGAGCTGCCCCTCGTCGACCGCATGCACGACGCGCTCCACGGCGAGATGGTGCGCCGCCAGGAACTACTGCGCGCGGCCGGCAACCACGCCTCCCTGCGCGACTACGAGCAGGCCCGCGAGCAGGGCGCCGACCTGCGGCCGCTGCCGACGTTGTTCATCGTGCTGGACGAGTTCAGCGAGCTGCTCACGGCCAAACCGGAGTTCGTCGAGCTGTTCGTGATGATCGGCCGGCTCGGCCGGTCGCTGGGCGTGCACCTGCTGCTGGCCTCGCAGCGGCTGGAGGCGGGGCGGTTGCGCGGGCTGGACACGCACCTGTCGTACCGGATCGGGTTGCGCACCTTCTCGGCGGCCGAGAGCCGGGCCGTGCTCGGGGTGGCGGACGCGTACTCGTTGCCGCCCGAGCCGGGCAACGCCTACCTCATGTTCGAGACCACCGGCATGACGCGGTTCAAGGCCGCGTACGTGTCGGGGCCGCACCGGGCGGACGCGGCGCGCGGCCAGACCGTGTCGGCGCGCTCCGGCCACCGCGGGAAGATCGTCTGGTACGGCCCCGAGCGGGTGCCCATGCCGCCGGCGGCCGAGACGCCCCCGCCCGAGGACGACGCGGAGAAGCAGGGCAAGCAGGGCAAGCAGGGCAAGCAGGACAGCCTGCTGGACATCGTGGTCGGGCGGCTGACCGGCCAGGGTCCCGCGGCGCACCGGATCTGGCTGCCGCCGCTCAAGGAGCCCGCCTCGCTCGACCGGCTGCTGCCGCCCATCCAGGCCACCCCCGGGCACGGGCTCACCGCTGCGGGCACCGGGCAGGAGCGTCCCGGGCGGCTGCACGCCGTGGCCGGCATCGTGGACAGCCCGTTCGACCAGCGGCGGGACCCGTACTGGCTGGATCTGTCGGGGGCGGCGGGCAACGTCGCCGTCGTCGGCGCGCCGCAGACCGGCAAGAGCACGCTGCTGCGCACGCTGATCACCTCGCTCGCGCTCACCCACACCCCCAAGGAGGTGCAGTTCTACTGCCTGGACTTCGGCGGTGGCACGCTCTCGGCGCTGTCCGGGCTGCCGCACGTGGGCGGCGTCGCCACCCGGCTCGACGCCGACGCGGTGCGCAGGACAGTGGCCGAGATGAGGACGCTGCTCGACCGCCGCGAGCAGCTGTTCGTGGAGCGCGGGATCGACTCCATGGCCACCTACCGGCGGATGGTCGCTTCGGGCGCCTACGAGGGTGACGGCTGGGGCGACGTGTTCCTCGTGGTGGACGGCTGGGCGATCGTGCGCCAGGAGTACGAGCAGCTCGAACCCGACCTCGCCGACCTGGTCACCCGCGGTCTCGGCTTCGGCATCCACGTCGCCGGCACCGCCAACCGGTGGATGGAGTTCCGCGCCTCCGTCCGTGACCTGCTCGGCACCCGGCTGGAGCTGCGGCTCGGCGACACGTTCGACTCCGAGATCGACCGCAAGGCGGCCGCCAACGTGCCCGAGCGGGCTCCGGGGCGCGGGCTCACCCGCGAGGCGCTGCACTTCCTCGCCGCGCTGCCGCGCATCGACGGCCGCTCCACCGTGGACGACCTGTCCGACGGCGTGAGCGGCCTCGTCGAGGCCGCGGCGGCCGCGTGGCACGACCACCCGGCCCCGCCCGTACGCCTGCTGCCCTCCCTGCTGCCCGCGCACACGCTCCCGCGCGGCACCGGAGACCCGGCCGAGGACGGGGCCCGCGTGCCGATCGGGATCGACGAGGCCGCCCTGGCGCCGGTGTCGCTGGACTTCGGCGCCGACCCGCACTTCGTGGTGTTCGGCGACACCGAGAGCGGCAAGACCAACCTGCTGCGCCTGATCGCCGGCGGCATCGCGAGCACGCACACCCCCATGCAGGCGCGGTTCGTCGTCATCGACTACCGGCGCACGCTCCTCGACGCCACCGACACCGAGCACCGCATCGGCTACGCCGCCTCCAGCACCGCCGCCGCCACCCTGCTGAAAGGCGTGCAGGAGGTGCTGCAGACACGCCTGCCGCCGCCGGACCTCACCTCTGAGCAGCTGCGGACGCGCAGCTGGTGGACCGGGCAGGACCTGTACGTGATCGTGGACGACTACGACCTCGTGGCCACCTCCAGCAACCCGCTCACCGTGCTCGGCGATCTGTTGCCCCAGGCCAGGGACATCGGCCTGCACGTGGTGCTGGCACGGGCCATGGGCGGGGCGGGACGCAGCATGCTCGACCCGGTCGTGCGGCGGCTGAAGGAGATGAACTCGCCGGCCGTGCTGCTGTCGGGGCCCAGGGACGAGGGGCAGCTGTTCGGCAACGTACGGCCGCGCAAGCTCCCGGTGGGACGCGGCCTCTACGTGGACCGGCGGTCGGGCGAGAGGCTCATCCAGACCGCCTACCTGGGCTGAGGGGTTCCGGGGGGCCCGGGTCTTCTGGAGCTCAGCGGTCGAGGTCGCGCTGGATGCGGGCCAGCTCGGCCGTCGCCTGGTCCATGGCGGCCTCGTACGCTTCCTGCGCCTCCCGCATGCGCAGGTCGGCGGGGTTGGCCTCGGCGGCCAGGTCGAGCGGGCCCTCCCCCAGGACGTCGCCGAGCAGCCCGGCCGATCTGGCCTGCATGTCGGCCAGCGCCTCGGCGATCAGGGTCAGGATCGTCTCCGAGAGCCGCTGCGAGCCCCACCGCATGGCGCGCGGGTCGATGTCGAGGCCCGTGACGCCCTGCGCGGAGCACTCGACCGTCACCAGTTTGGCCTGGTCGCGCGCGACGCCCTTGACGGCGAGCACCTGCTGGTAGAGCTCGTCCATCTCGGCGGCGGGCCGCTGCGCCTCGGCCACCAGCCGGTCGATGGCCTCCTCGTCGAACGCCGCCATCACCCGGTCATCCTTTCCCCTGCCATCACGCGCTCTCCGCGGGCCCGGTCGGATCCGCGGTCCCCGCGGACCCGGTCACACCCGCGGTTTCCGCGGACCCGGTCAGACCCGCGTTCACCTGCGGCAAGCTCTCCAGCTGGGTGTCGCTGAGCCGGCCCGCGACCGCCGACTGACCCATCGTCCCGGCGGTCAGCGCGACCGTGCCGCCCACCAGCGCCTGCTTGGCCGGCGACATCTGCGCCAGCTTCTGCGCCACCTTGCCGAGCACGCCCTTGCCGCCCTCGGCGAACGTTCTCGCCCTGGCCGCGATCGTCGCGGCCTGGTGGTCCGCCCTGCGGCCGAACCCGGTGGCGGCCACCTCGGCGGCCACCCTGGTGAACGGGTTCACCGCGGCGACCTTGTGCATCACGCCCGCCGCGAGGATGCCCGCGCCGGTGGCGAAGACGGCCTTGCCGAGGGCGTCGTACACGTTGGCGGTGACACGCAGGGTGTCGGCCGTCGCCCTCGGCGAGGCGACCTTCTGCGCGGCGTCGTCGGAGTAGGCCAGCACGGTGTTCTTGTAGAGCTCGGCGCTGGGGGCGGACCACTCGACGCCGCGGGTGGCGGATTCCACCAGGTCGGGGTGCCGCTCCAGTGCCGCGGCCAGCCTCTCCCACCCGTCGGCCGCCGCCTGCTGCTGGGCGGTGTCGCCGTACATCAGGGGCAGGAGCAGCGTGGCGTAGCGGGCACGGTTCCAGCCGAGGAGCATCGAGCCGGTCGTCGCCATGGCCGAGCCCTCGATGACCGACCACGGTTGTTCAAGCACGGAGCCTCGCTTTCACGCCTGGAGGCCGGTCTGGGACTGGGTTCGCGGGTCGGCCGGCATGTCCGCGGCCGGCCCCGCCGCGCTCGCGTCGCCGTCCATGTAGCCGTTGGCCGTGCTGTACGCCTTGTCGTGGATGTCGGCCACCTCGTCGCGCTTGGCCGACAGATATCTGCGCGCGGCCGCCTTGACGTCGTCCAGGGCCTGCCCGAGCGACCCGCCGAACAGCCCGAAGGCGCCGTACGCCCCGGAGGTGAGCTCGACCTGCCCGATGGCCCGGCTCATCTCCTCCAGATCCCGCATGGGCGCGGCGGCCATGCTCCGGCCCATCTCGCGGATCGACTCCACCTGGGCCGCGACCGAATCCTGGGTCATGATCTCACCCCACCACCGGCGGGCCGCAGTCGATCGCCGGCCGGAAGAAGTCGTCGTCGCTCTTCGGCGCGAGCGAGCGGCGGCCCGCCCGCCCGTCCTGCGGGACCGCTCCGCCCATGGGCATGAACGGCACTCCGCCGCTCGCCGTGACGCCCGCCTCGCCTCCGGCCATGGGTGCCCGGATCGCGGGCGGCGAGGCGCCCACGACCGGCACGGTGCCCGGCCGCACGGAGGGGCCGGTCTCGGCCGCGACGCTCCTGGTCCGCGCCGGGTCCCTGGTGGCGGACGAATCGTGGCCCGTGACAGGGGACGGCCCGCCGTCGCGCCTGAGAGCGGGTACGGAGGCCGTGACGGGCGGGGGCGTGCCGAACGCGGGCGGGTGTCCCGCCGGGCGTCCGTCCTGGTGCGCGACCGCCGGAGTCGCCGTACCCGGCCGCGCGGTACCCGCCCCGGCCGCCGTCGTGGTGGGAGCGGGGTACGGCGCGGCCACGTTCCCCGGAACCGTCCCGCCGCCCGGGTTGCCCGCCACCCGCCCGCCGCCCGGGTTGCCCGCCACCGTCCCGCCGGCGGGGTTGCCGGCGGGGGCGGGCTCGGAGCCCGGCGTCGCGGCCAGGTCGGTGGCGGCCCGCCCCGCGCCGTCGTACGGCGGGAATCCGTGGTCACCGCTCCGCAACAGCGTTGCCACCTGCTGGGAAGGCGGCAGGTACGGCGCCGGCGAAGCCAGCTCGGCGTCCCAGGGCAGCCGCTCCGGCAGGGCCGCGTGCGCCTGATGGTAGGCGCCGTTCAGCTTCGTCATGAACTCCCGCGCGTCGGCGTCGGGATCGTTGGCCGGCATCGACTGTCCCGCCCCCATGCCGCTGGCCTCCACCCAGTACGTGCGCTGCTCCGTGGCCTGGTCGAAGCGTTCCTTGGCCGAGACGAGCTCGCGGCTCACCAGATCGAGCGAGGGCGGCACGCCGTCGACGCCGTCCCGCAGCGCCTGCAGGTACGTCTGGAGCCGGTTCATCCGGGCGAGCATGGCCCTGGCCGACTCCCCGCCCCAGTTGCCGTCGGCCACCAGGCGGGCCGCGCTGTCTCCCAGCGTCGTGATGGTGGTGGTGAGCAGCTCGGACGCCGCCCTGTAGGCGTCCGCGACGGGCCCGAACTCCTCCGGCCTGGTCCCCATGACCATCCGCCGGATCTCCTCGCGCCCACCGTACCCGTGGGCGTTCCCGCCCTGGAGGCAGCCGTTCTTGATCGGCTTCGGTTCCGGCACCGCGTTTCCTCTATTCCTTGCCCGGCGCCGCGCCGGCCCGCTGATCGGCCTCCAGCACGGTGCCGGCGCTCGCCGCCAGGTCGTCGATGACCCGCTGGACCTGCTCCAGCACGAAGTCGAGTGAGTCGCAGGTGGCCACCCTGGTCCGGACCACCGTGCCGGCGTACCCCTGGGCGATGTCCCATTCGCCCGGCGCCGCCGGGGACAGGTCGGGCACCTGGTACCTGGCCGCCTCCAGCCGGGGCAGCAGCTCCCTGGTCAGCTTGCCGGCCACGTCGAGGAGCACCTCAGGCTTGCACCTCACGGTGTCGCCCGCGGTGGCCGGGTCGATGAGCGGCTCGTCCACCGTGGCTCAGGTGCCCCAGCGGCGCATGTTGGCGTGCTCGGCGTCCCGCATGATCTGCGTCGCGTCCTGCAGCGCGGGACTGAAACGCTGCATGGTGTCGCCCATGGACACCACCGCGCTGTTCCACTCGCTCTTGGCCGCCAGGTAGACGTCCTTGGCGGCGCCGTCCCAGGTCTCCAGCATTTTCAGGTCGCTTTCCAGGTCGGCCAGCTCGCCGGTCAGGTTCGTGTAGGCCCGGCCCAGCTCCGCCGCGATCTCATCCATCTCGTCGAAGTTCGCGAGGATGATCTCTCCGCCACCGGTCATGATAATTCTCCGTTCGTCAGACTTGGCCGGCGCTCAGCGCGGCCTTGAGCCGGGCTGCGACGTCGCTCGCGTTGGTGTTCGCCTCGTCGTACTGGATGCCCGAGCCCTTGAGGTTCTCCGCGATCGTGTGCAGCGCGTCGATGACCCTCTTGAACTGCGGGTTCCACTCGTTGAGCACCTGGGTGAAAACGGTCGCCGACTGGCCCTGCCACGCGCCGCCGAGCGTCGCCGGGATCTGGGTGAGCCGGTTGTGGATCTGCATGATGTTCTGGTGGGCGATCAGCGCGCGTTCTGCGGCGCTGTGCTGGCTGCCCGCCTCATAACGTGTGGGCTCTGGCACGTGCACCTCTCGGTCTCGTGGCCCGGAAGTCGACCGGGTTCCCGTACTTTCCGATCAACGTAAGCGGGGGCGAACGAGGCGGGCTACCCTTTCAACTTTCCTGTAAGTGTCACTGTGCTCCCCGCGCGTTCCCCGCGCGTTCCCCGCGCGCCAGCCCCGGCGACGGGCCCTGGGCAGCGTCAACGCCAGGAAGACCACCAGCGTGGTGGCGCCGAGCGCACTCGCGGCGATCCCGATGGCGATGGCCTGCTTGCGGGCGTCCGGCACCGGCGCCCTGGCCAGCACGATCGGCGGCGCGGCGGCCCTTTCCTCGGTGGGCGGCGTCACCGAGGTGACCGCCAGCAGCGGGTTGATCAGGCCGGCTCCGGTGCCCGCCGCCCCTCCGCCCTCGGCCGTGCGCTCCAGCCTGCGCTTGATCTGCCAGTGGTCGAGGTCGGGGTGCCTGGCTCTGACCAGCGCGACCACGCCGGAGACGAACGGGGCGGCGAAGCTGGTGCCGTCCAGCTCCGTACGGTAGCCGCCGCCGGTCCAGGCGCTGGTGATCCCGGCTCCCGGAGCGGTGACCGAGATGCGGGTCACGCCGTTGGAGAACTCCGACTTCGCGCCGTCGGGCGAGGCCGAGCCGACCGCGATCACGCCGGGATACTCCGCCGGGTACGCCGCCGCGACGGCGCCGTCGTCCTGCTTGACGTTTCCCGCGGCCGCCACGATCACCGCGTCCTTGTCCTGCGCGTACGTCACGGCCGCCTTCAGGTCCGGGTGGTCCTGGGCCTGCACGGACACGTTGATCACGTCGGCGCCGAGGTCCGCGGCCCGCCGGATGCCCCTGGCCAGCCTCGCCACGTCGCCGGAGCGCCCCTCCGTCTGTTTGATCGACAGGATTCTCGCGTCGGGCGCGACGCCCATCACGGGCACGCCGCGCGAGGTGAGGTCACGACCGGCGATGATCCCGGCGACCGCCGTGCCGTGGCCGACGCAGTCGCGCCTGTCGGTGCCGGTGAGGTCCTCCTCCCGGATCACCACGCCGGACAGCTGCGGGTGCGTGGCGTCCACGCCGCTGTCGACCACGGCCACCGTCACTCCTTCGCCCCTGGTGAGCCGCCACACCCGCTGGAACCGCAGCCGCTGTTGCGGCCATGGCTCGCCGGTGACCTCCGCCACCCCGGGCTCGGGTTCGCAGCGCACCACGGGAGTGGTCGCGGGAGTGGGTGAGGGGGTGGGTGAGGGGGTGGGGCTGAGGGCGAGTGCCAGGCCGATGGCCGTGGCGCCGGTCCAGGGAAATGGCACAGTACGGAGTCTGGCGATATTTCCGTTTTGTGGTCACTCTCTTACAAATATCTTGAAATAAGGCCTTGTCAGGTCAGGCCCGAGATAGGCAGGTGTCGGCAGGTTCGTCGACGTGGAGAGTGAACAGTGGGGACACCTCAGGCCGAGGGCGGCGACGCGCACGGCGACCCCAGGGCGGGCCTGGGCCTGTCGGCCGAGCAGCGTGGCGTGCACAGCTACACCTCTCCGAAGACCGGGCTCACCACGGAGTGGACCGAAGACCCCGGCAACGTCGAGGAGGCGTACGCCGACCACATCCACTTCCACCGCAACGGCGACTATCCCGCCGAGCCGCCCGCCCCTGCGGCCCAGCAGGAGTACGCCGACCTGCTCGCCCGCAACCGCATCGACCCGGGCACCGCGAAGGACGAGCTGTTCATCAAGATCGGCGCCTACGAGGACCCCGCCTCCGGGAAGACGCCGCCGACCTCCCCGGTGGAACAGCTCCGGCAAGACTTCGAACGCCTGCAGGGCGAGACGGGCGGGCAGAGCCTCAAGGTGCGCCTCACCCTCGCCGCGCTCAGCGAGCGCGACCTCGGAGCCTGGCAGGCCGCCACCGACTTCAAGGCGACCACCGACATGGCGCAGTCCACGCTGGGTGCGGCCGTCGAGCGCGTGTACTCGGTGTACGCCGCCGTGCTGCAGGCGCTCGACGAGACCGTCAAGACCGCCAAGAACGCCGACCAGGCCGCCACCGGCGCCTGATCCCGCGCAGCGACGAGGGGACGATGACTGAGTACTGGGTCGAACCGCTCAAGGACACCAGGGCGCCGCAGATCGAGGACACGATGCCCGTCGGCGGCGACGGCGACGCCGAGAGCAGCGACGGTGTCTCCGCGCTCATCCAGAGCACCAAGCCGGACCGGGTCGCCGAGGCGGGCCGGCAGTACAAGGAGATCGCCGACATGTGCGAGCACTCCGTGGAACTGCTGCACAAACAGGCCGGGTCCATCGCGGAGACGCTCGGCGGCGAGACCCTTGAGCAGGTCTTCAAGACCATCGGCGAACTGCAGAAGGACCTCGCGCGCATCGCCTTCGCCGCCCGGTCCGTCGGCGAGCCCCTGCGCTGGTACGGCGAGGAGGTGCTCCCCTGGTTCCACAACAACGTGCCGAGGACGGGCGGCGTCGGGCTCGACGACTCGGTCGGCGACTTCTTCGGCAGCGACACCAACGGCCACGCCCTCGCCCGGCACCACCTGCGGCAGCTCAACCGGTTCATGGGCGAGGCGTACAACGCCATGGGCGACTACGTCGAGCAGCGGTCCAGGGCGCCGCAGACCGGCATGAGCGGCGAGTACGGCCCGTTCGTCGCGCAGCCCGGCCTGGGGCCGACCGGCGACCCGTACCTGGGCTCGCCGTACGAGTCGCCCGGTTTCGGCGGCACGCCCGGGCTGGGCGGCCCGGACGTCCCCGGCCTCGACGACCCCTCCCTGCGGGACCCGTCACTGCGGGACCCGTCCCTGCAGGATCCTTCGCAGCAGGATCCTTCGCTCAAGGACCCGTCGCTGCAGGACCCGTCCCTGCAGGACCCGTCGCTCAAGGACCCGTCGCTCAAGGACCCGTCACTGCAGGACGCCGCCCAGAACCCCGACCTCAAGACGCCGGACCTGAAGACCCCCGAGGTCAAGTCGCCGGACCTGCCCCAGACCCCCTCCCCGACGGACCTGTCCGCCGTGCCGCCGACCTCACCGCAGAATCTCGGGAACGTCCCCGCCACCGGGCCGAGCGCGCCCTCCGGCAGCGCCCCCGCCACGCAGCTCGGGAGCACGACGGCGACGCCCCCGGTCGGCGGGCGGGCCGGGGCGGCCGGCATGCCGATGGGCATGATCCCGCCCATGATGGGCGGCGCCGGGCAGGGCGGGCAGGGGCGGGACCGGGAGCGCGCCACGTTCCCGCTGGTGGAGGACGAGGCCTTCGAGACCGATGACATGGGCGGACCGTCCCTGATCACATGACGATGATCACTGAGCGCGTCCGCGGCTACCGGCTGCTGGAGCGGGCCGGCCAGGACGGCCCCTGGGCCGTGCACCTGGCGCGGTCCGCGGCGGCCGGGGCCGGCGTGCTGGTCAAGACGCTCGCCTGCCATCGGGTGGACAAGCGGGCGCTCAAGCGGATCGTCCGCGGGTTCGGTTTCCCCGAGGCGCTGGCCGCCCACGCGGGCGTCATCCCGGTGCTGGAGGTCGGGGCGACCGGGGACGGGCGGCCGTACCTCGTGACGCCGGTGCACGAGGGTCTCACGCTGGCCGAGCGGCCCGGACGGAGCCTGCCGATGCCGCCCGCCCAGGCGGCGGGGCTGCTGCGGGCGGTGGCGGGCGCGCTCGCCGCCACCCACGCGGTGGGCGGCGTGCACGGGCGCGTCAAGCAGGAGAACGTCATCGTCACGGCCGGCGGGGTGGCGCTCACCGGGTTCGCCATGTCCGCGCTCATGTCCATCGTGGAGCTGCCCGACGGGACCGTGCCCTCGGTGCACGCGGCGCCGGAGGAGCTCGAGGGCCGCGCGCCGGCGCCCGCGTCCGACGTGTACGCGCTCGGGTCGATGGTGTACGAGCTGCTCGCGGGGCGGCCCGCGTTCCCGCTGGACGGGCCGGCGAGCACGGCCAAGTTCACGCTCGGGGTGCTGACGGAGAGCCCTGCGCCGCTCCCCGCCGGCGTGCCGGACGAGCTGGCGGACCTCCTGGCCAAGGCGATGTCCAAGGACCCCGCCGCCCGCCCGGCCGCCACCGACCTGGCCGCCTTCACCCTCGGCGGCGCGGGACGAGCGCCCGCGTCCGCCCCGGGTCGCGCGCCCGCCGGGGGTGTGCGGGCGCCGCTCGGCGAGGGCCTGCCCGCTCCGGGGCCGGACCGGCCGCTCCCCCGCCCGCCCGCCGACCGGCCGTACGCCGGGGCGCCGGACGGGGAGGAGGACCCGGAGAGGTTCGAGCGGTCGGCCCCCCGCGAGCTGGTCTGGACGGTGGACCCCGAGCGCTCGCAGGTGAGGCCGCCCGCCGGACCTCAGCCCTTCCTGCCGCCGCCTCCCGACGTCGCTCCTGAGGAGGCGCCCGCGCAGGAGCAACCCTCCGGCAGGAGGGTTCCGCTGTTCGTGGCGGGCGCGTCGGCGCTGGCCGTGCTCGTGGGCGTGGGCAGCGTGGCCCTGGCCATGAGCGGCGGCTCCGGCACCGAGGTGCGGCAGCGGCAGCCCGTGGCAGCCACCGCCCCCGGCGACCCGGACCCCGCCACCCCGCCTCGGGCCGACCGGCAACCGCCGGCCGTCCCGCAGACCTCCCAGCCGGACCAGAACTCGCAACCGGACGAGTCGCGCACGCGGCCATCGTCCGGCCCCGCGACGTCGCCGCCCGCCGACCGGCCGGTCACCGACCCGCGGGACGTCGCCAGGTACCGTCCGAAGAGCCTCAAGGTGGTCGCCGACAACGGCACCACGGTGACGCTGGCCTGGAAGGCGGTGCGCAAGAGCGGCTATCCCACGGTCGTGCAGCAGGCCCCGGGCGATCGACTGATGTCGGCGACCGGCGACGCCGGCACGTACACCGTCGGCGGCCTGGACCCGGCCACCGGCTACTGCTTCAAGGTCGGCGCCGTGGTCGCGCTCGGCCAGCCCTCGTCCGTCGCCTGGTCGCCGGCGCTGTGCATCCGCGGAGCCACGGAGGCGGACCCGCGCGGGCATGACGACGAGACCCGGCCTCCCATCGTGCTCCCCCCGGCCACCCTGCCTCCCTCCTGACGGCTCTCCACCGCCCCCGCTGACACCCTCAGCCGAGCAGGGATCGAGGTGACAGGCGGCGGGCGAGCCGACGCGGCAGCCCGGCCCGCTGCCGGACCAGCCGGTCGATCTCCGCGACGTGCCGCCAGGCCAGGTCGGCGTCGGCTTCGTCCACGGGCGCGTCGCCGAACGTCGCGAGGTTCGCCAGGTCGGCGAGCGCCGTCAGCGGCTCCCGCGCCGGCTCCCCCAGCACGGCTTCGGCCCGTACGGCCACCTCGTGCGCCGTCAACGCGCCCGAGGGCGGGAGCCCGGCTCCGCGCAGCCGGAACACGGTCTCCCGCCACGCGCCCGCCACCCGGTCTGCGGGTGAGGAGCCGCGGCGGCGGCGCATCCGCCGCACGGGCGGCACGACGGCGACGGCCGGCAGGTACGTCAGGGCCACGCCTGCCGCCACCGCCACCCAGACGAGCGGCCCGGCCGGGGTTTCACGCTCCGCGGGCTCCGGGGTCGGTGCCGGAGTGGGCCGTCCAGCCGCTGTCGGGGTCGGCTCGGGTTCCGAGGAGTCGCTGTTGATCGCCTGCTCGATCTCCTTGGCCTGCTTCGGCGTGCCCTCCGCCACGTCGCCGCCCCCGCCCGAGCGCGTACGCGAGGGCGTCGGGTAGAACGGCACCCATCCGATCCCCTCGAACCCGACCTCGGCCCAGGCGAGCACGTCCCCGCCGCGCACCTGCCGCACGCCGCCCTCGGCGGCACTGCCGGGGCGGAAGCCGACGACGATCCTGCTGGGCAGGCCGATCGAACGGGCCAGCAGCGCGAACGACGCGGCGAACTGCTCGGTCGTCCCCCTGCGCGACTCGGTCAGGAAGAACTCGATGGCCCGGTAACCGTGCCCGGGCGGCGCGGTGACGTCGTTCTCGGCGTGCTCGCGCAGGTAGGTCGCCAGCCGCGCGGCCTGCTGGGCCGGGCCGCGCGCCCCGGCCGTGGCGCGGCGGGCGATCTCGGCGAACCGGGCGCGCTGCGGCGGCGTGCTTCCGCCGGGGCCGTCCGGCAGGCTGACCAGGGCGGGGTCGGCGAGCGGGGTCACGTCCCGCAACTCGCCGGAGACGTAGCGGCGGACCCCGGACGTCACCTCGTACGTCATGCCCTGCCCCGCGTGCGCGCTGGCCAGCATGCCGGTGGCCGGGTCGACCACGATGCCGGACCCTCTGGCGAGCAGGGGCCGGTCGGCCGCGGGCAACCACGGGCCGGGCAACTTCTGCAGGGTGAGCCGCTGGCGGACGGTGTCGCGGGCGCCGTCCTGGCCGGGCACGCGCCCGCCCGTGGGGACGAACCCGGCGTTCGACGCCCAGGTGACGCCGTCGAACGTGTCGAGGACGGCCAGCCGCAGGTTGACGTCGGAGCCGGTGCTGACGGTGAACAGCTCGCGCTGGGGGTGCTGCAGCCACGCCGACACCTGGTCGAGGGCGCTCACGCCGGAGATCGGGCGCGGCGGGGGTTGTTCGACGAGCCGGCGCACGTCGTACGGGCGGTCCGCCATGGGCAGGACGGGCGCCGTCACGACGGCGGCCGGCACCAGGCAGGCCACCAGCAGCACGCCCACCGCGCAGGTCCACGCCGGCCGGCCTGCCCTGACCAGCGCGAGCAGCAGCGCGACCCCGGCGAACACGGCCGCGTACGGCACCACGGAGCCCGTCCCCGCGACGCCGAGCACGACGGCGACGGCGAGCACGGGCAGCGCGGCCACGGCGGGCAGCAGGACGGCCCTGGACCGCAGCGCGAGCTCGCACCCTGCCGCCGTGCCCGCCCACACCAGGAAGCTGACCAGCACGATCGCCGGGCTGTCCGGGGCGGCGGGGAGGATGGTGGTCAGCAGCCAGCCGGTCGCGTCGCGCACGCCGAGCAGCGCGGCCCGCGCGCCGGCCGGGCTGGGCACGACGCCGAGCCACGCCTCCGCCCTGTAGAGCGTCGCCGACACGGCCACCAGCCAGGCCAGCACGTGCACCGGGATCGTGCCCCAGAGGGGCAACCGCCCGGACAGCAGCAGCGACACCATGCACGGCGCCACGGCGGCCAGGGCGACGACGGGGAGCAGCGCGGCCGGCGGGAACACCCCGTCGAACGCCAGCCCGGCCGTCGCGACGAGCAGCGCCACGACGACCGCCGACCCCGCCCTGCGCGCGGGCGACCCGGGGGCCGCCGCCCCCGGGTCCGGTGCCGCGCCGGGGGCGGAGGACGTCCGTGGCGGGGTGGTCAGCGTGGCCATGCGGTCGCCAGTTCGTCGAGGTCGCCGGCTTCGAGCACGGTCACCCCCGCCGCGGCCGGCGGCCCGCCGTCGCGCGGATCCCCGACGCGGACGAACAGCACCTGGTCGAAGCGCCGCCGCACCGCCGCCGCGTCGGCCAGCGCCGCGTACGTGCCGCTGACCAGCACCAGCGCCCCGCCGGAGCCGGCGCGGCGCAGGGCCTGCACGGGCGGCTCGGCCCGCGGCTCGCGCTCCACCAGCGCGAGCCGGTCGAGCACCTCCTCCGCCTCCCCGGGGGAACCCTTGGCGTGCAGCAGTTCGCCCGCCCCCGTGAGCAGCCGCACGGGGAAACGGTCGCGGGTCACCGCGCACGCCACCGACGCCGCGATGTCGACGGCCAGCTCGAACTCGTCGTCCCCCTCGTACGCGGAGTGCCGGGTGTCCAGGACGGTGACGGTGCTGGGCAGGGTGACGTCGGTCAGTTCCTTGACCATGAGCACGCCGGTGCGGGCCGTGGAGCGCCAGTGCACGTGGCGCAGGTCGTCGCCGACCACGTAGTCGCGCAGCCCGTTGAAGCCGACCGTGCCGTTCGGCGCCGATCGGGAGGCCAGGCCGTCCAGGTGGCGCCGCCGCCCCGAGTGCGGCGGCCGGAGCGGCACCGTACGCGGCCGGACGAGCAGCAGGTCGGGGCGCCCGTACGCGACGGAGCGGCGGGCCAGGCCGAACGGGTCGGTGCGGTCCAGGCGCAGGGGCCCGACGGGGGTCTCGCCGCGCCGCCGGGTGGGCAGCCGGTACGACACCGTCCGCGCCGTGTCGCGGGCCAGCGCGGGCACCTCCACGGCGACCGTCGTGCCCCGGCAGGTGTCGCGGGCCACCAGCCCCGCGTGCCGCCACCGGCCGGTGTTGCGTACGTGGAGGATCGCCACGGCGGGCTCGCCGCGCGTCACCTTCGCCGGGGTCACCTCGCGCCGCACGTCGAGGCCCGCGCCCCTGAGCGTCCACAGCGCGCCCGCGCCTACGGCGGTGATCCCGGCCACCGCCAGCACCGCCGCCTGGGGGTACCCGAACGGCGCCCCCACCGCGTAGACCAGCGCCGACGCGGCGGCCAGGCCCCAGCCCGCCCTGGTGATCACTCGCACTCCCAGAGCGGGGCGGCGGGGAAGCCCCCCTTCGGGGTGTCCATCAGCACGTCGTTCAGCCAGCCGCTGCCCCTGCTGGACTCGACCTTGTTCCAGACGTTGCTGCTCATCCCCGTGTCGGTGTCGGTGTAGGAGGCGCCTCGCTGCTGGCAGATGACGGTCATGGTGATGTACTCGCCCTTGGGGATGCGCCCCGCCTCGCCGCCGGGGCCCGGTCCCGGCCGGATGAGCGTGTTCCTGTGGTCGTTGTTGGCGTTGCGGAACTGGGCGGGCGGAGGCCGCAGGTCGGCGGTCGCCTCCGCGCGTTCCTGGCTCTCGCCCGCTTCGTTCTTCGCCCGCAACGTCCATGTGTAGGACTGGCCGTTCTTGAGCCCGGTGACCTCGGCACCGGTGCCGCCGGGGTCGGCCGGGTGGTCGCCGGGGCCTTCCAGCGTGTACGTGACGCCGCCGCCCTTGGCGTTCTCCGGCGCCGACCAGGTCAGGTCGGCGCCGTGGTTCTTGCCCTTGGCGGTGAAGCCGGCCGGCCTGCCGGGCGCGACGCAGGGGCGTACGGGGATCGACGGCTCGGACACCACCTCGCCGCCGTCGTACTCGGCGGCGACCCTGAACGTGTACTCCTGGTCGCACCGGCCGCCGGTGATGCGGAACTGGAACGGGCCGTCCGGCCTGGCCTTCGCCGGGGTGACGTCCGCGCCGGGAGGCGCCCCCTTCAGCGTGTAGCCGGTGACCTCGCCCTGGCCGGAGGGCGTGAAGACGACCTCCATCCAGCCGGGCCCCGAGTCGGCCGTGACCGACCTCGGAGGGTCGGGGGTGCGCGTCGGGGTCGGCGTGGGAGTCGGGGTCGGGGTGGGCGTCGCGGTGGTTTCGGTGGGGGTCGGCGTGGAGGTCGGGGTCGGGGTGGCGGTGACGGTCACGGTCGCCTGCGCGGTCCCCGTCCTGGTCGGGACGGACGTCGGCGTGCCCGTGGGCTGCTCTGCCCGTCTGGTCGGCTGTGCCGCCGTGGGCGTGTAGGTGGGGATCGGCAGCGGCGTGGGCGTGTCCTTCTGGCCGAGCGCCTCGTCGTACTTGCCGACCCGGCGGCCGCTGCCGTCCTTCTCGATGACCAGGGCGGTCTCGCTGAACTGGTCGTTCACCCAGAGCAGCCCGTCCTTGACGAACACCTCCAGCGGCCCGGCCTTGCCCGTGACGACCTTCTCGGGCTCGAACTTCTTGGCCACGGTGTCGTACACGATGAGCCGGCCCGTGCTCTCGTCCGGGATGTAGATCCGCCGGCCGAGCGCCTGTGGCGGGCCGAGCTTGCCGCCCTTCACCGCGACGGTCGTGAGGGCGCCGCTCGAGGTGTTCACCAGGACGAGCGCACCCTGCGCGGGCGCGAGGACGGGCACGATGTCGCTCTCGGCCACGGCGGGCACCAGCAGGCCTCCGGTGCCCGCGTCGGTGACGGTGCTGGGCAGGCTCACCTGGAGCCGGGTGCCGGTGGAGCCGATCACCATGGCGGAGGCGGCGGCGGAGTTGGTGACCAGCGGCACGCCGTTCGCGATCGTCAGCGTGAGCGGGTCGCCCGGCTCGCCGACCGTCACGGCCTTGCCCTTCTGGGCGCCGTTGACCTGGACGAGCGTGCCCTCCTCGGGGACGGGCACCCAGAGCGTGCCGTTCCTGTCGATGCCGGCCTGCCCGAGCGGCGGCTTGAGGCTGATCGGGGTGCCGATCGTGGCAACGGTGAGCGGGTCGAGCTGCTGCACGGTGCCGCCGCGCGGGTCGACGGCGTACGCCTTGCCGGCGGCCATCACGACCTCCGTCCCTGCGGCGCTCAGCTTGCCGGTCTGGGCCACCTCCAGCTGGGTGGAGTCGATGCGGCTGACCTTGCCCGTGGTCTCGTCGACGACGAGCACGTTGTCGCCGTCCTGCACCACCTTGAGCGCGTCGCCCTCGGCGGAGGCGAGGTCGACCCGGCCGTCCACCTGCCCGGACAGGCCGTTGGCGTGCACGACCTCGCCGTTGAGCGCGCTGGCCAGCCAGGCCCCCACGTCGGAGAGCTCGGGCCGGGCGCTCGACACTCCCGTGCCCAGGAACAGGCCGGCACCCACCAGCACGGCGACGAGTGCGGACGCGACGACTCCCGCCGCGCGCCGCCCTGCCGCGCTACGCCACCTCATGGCCACTTGTTCACATCCCGCGAGATTCCGCACATACGTGTCCGCGGACACACTAGGGGCGGACCCGCGCCGTGCTCCGTCCCTTCAAACAACCTGGAAATGTCGCTCAGCGCGCGTCGCGCTGCCGCTCCTCCAGCGCGCGGAGTTGCTCCTCCATCGACGCCTCGTACGACTCCAGCAGATCGCTGAAGTGCTCGTCGGGCAGGTCGCCGCCGAGCGTGCCCGCCATGACCGCCTCCACCTTCCGCGCCACGTCGTCCTGGGCCTCCTGCGCGGCCCGCAACATCGCCTCGGCCAGCCGCCTGCTGTCCATGCGCATGGCGCGCGGCGCCAGCTCGACCTCCGTCAGGCGGCCCGAGGCTGCGACCGTCACGCGCACCTGCCCGTCCGCCGCCGCTCCGTGGCCGACCGCCACGTCGATCTCGCTCCTCAGCTCCTCGACGCGGGCCAGCATCTCCTCCGCCCGCGCGGTGATGCGTTCCAGGTCCTCGGGGTCGAAGTCGTTCAACGTACCTCCCGGTCTCTGCGGGGAGAGTACGGCGGGCGGACTCCACTTCGGAAAAAGTTGAAGGGTGCAAGAAGTCGTTGCGTTTACATACACATCAATGGCACATTTCCCCCGAGTGGCCGGCAGGAAAAACGCCTCACCCGAGCGGCGTGCGCACACCTGCTCCAGATGTCAGGACGCCGCGCGTCCCATGTCCTCCCAGGGGAAGGTGTTCATGTGAGTCAAGGGTTCGTGTCCATCGGCCCCGGCGGTCTCGACGAGCTCGGCAGGGCGGGAAAGGCGTGCGCCGACACGGCCGCCGCGCTGTCCGGGATTCTCCGCGACTTCCAGGCCGGCGCCGCCCCTGACGTGGACACGTACGACCTCATCGAGGAAGGCGCCGCCGAGTTCGCGAAGGGCTACGAGGCGTTCTTCAACGGCCTGTCGTCGGCCCTGTGGCAGCGCGAGACGATCATGCGGCAGCTCGGGGAGGGGCTGCGGGCGGGCGCGGTCTCCTACGACGCGGCCGGCAGCGGGCGATCCGGGGCGCCGCCGGTGGCCCGGGCCGCCGAGCCGCAGTCGCCCGGCACGGTGTCGATCATCTGGAACGCCACGCTGGACATGCTCGGGATGGGCGGCGCGTACGAGGAGCGGCTCGCCCAGATGCGCGAGAGCTGCCTTGCCACCGCGGAAAACCTCAGAAGCGTCCACGACACGCACATCTCCGCGATCGAGGCGCGCCTCCAGCGGGCCGACTGGCGCGGCGACGCCGCCGACGCCTTCCGCGAGACCTGGCGCACCCGCGTGAACCCGCCGGACGGGGACGCGGAGACGCCGAGCCTCGCGGCCCTGGCCGCGCGGAGCGACGAGGCGGCCGCGATCGTCGACAACGCGATCAAGGCCACCCAGGAGACCAAGAAGTACGTCACCCTGCTCCTGGCCAGTCTCGGCGTGGCCGTCGGGGCCGGCGCGGCGCTGAGCCTGGGCGCGAGGGCCATCAACCGGCTGGCGGCGCGGCAGGCCCTCGGAAGGGTGGCACTCCTGCTGTCCGGCCGCCACGCCAAGCTCGGCGCCATGCTCGTCCGCGTCGCCGAGAAACTGGCGTTCCGCTCGGGCACGAGGCTCCTGGGCGCCGGTGAAGCCGGGCGCGCGGCGCTGTCGGCGTACGTGAAGAACTCCGCGCTCGTGGCGGGCACCAACTACGTCAACTCCGGCCTGGCGAACACCCTCAGGGGGCAAGAGGACCCGTGGGGGGTGAACGTCAAGATGGCCGGCACCCTGGCGGGGCTGTCGGTCCTCGGCGGAGGGGTCGGCTTCGTGAAGGGCCTCGCCCCCGTGGCGCGGCTGGCGCAGAACCATCCGATGGCGTTCGCCGTCGGGCTCGAAGGGGCGCTCAACGGGGGCGCCAGCACCGGCCTCAGCCTGCTGTACGACGGCAAGCCGCTGGGGGCGGCGCTGAAGGACGGCCTGACCGTCGGAGCCGTCAGTGCGATCTTCGGCGGCGGCTACGCACGTCTCCTGCGCGACAAGACCGGCCTGCGGCACCACGCCTTCCACAAGGCGGAAAAGTGGGATCTCAAGCTGTCGGCGGCGGACCCGTCGAAGCCGCTGACGCCGATGAACGCGCGCTTCACCCCGCGCCACCTCTTCTCCTGGATGGACCCGGCCAAGCACGGGTACGTGCCGGTGGTGGGGAGGGGCGCGGGCGACTCCACGACCGTCTGGGCGCCGAAGACCAGCGTGTCGGCCAGGGTGCGGGAGTTCCAGCTGTGGAACCCCCAGTCGGCGCTGAACAAGATCAGCACCTGGCCCAAGGCCATGCAGGCGCCCGCGCAGGGGCTGGTGAACTTCAGTTCCAAGCCGGTCAGCGCCTTCCTCGACGGCTCGCCGTTCGTGAAGGGCCGCCTGCTGGGCCTCCTGCCCGGGACGATCTCCTACAGCCTGGTGCCGCGCGGCCAGGTCGACACGCCGGCACTGTCCGTCCCCGAGCACGACGACTGGACGTCCAGGGCCCCCGCCCCGCCGCCGGAGCAGGCCGTCCCCGAGACGCCGCCCGCGCTGGGCGGCGGGGAGCGCGTCGTGGCGCCCGGCGACACGCTGGGACACATCGCCGTGGACGAGTACGGCGACCCGCGGCACGCGCGGACCGTCTACGAGGCGAACGACGACATCGACGGCATCACCCCTGACCACATCGAACCCGGATGGCGGCTGGACATCCCCGAGATCCCCGCCGGCGAGAGGCCTTCCCAACCGTAGGAGCACGATGATCCGGATCGAGCCGGAAACGCTGCTGACCGCCGGCAAACTCTGCCATGAGGCCGCGCTCGCCCTGGCCGGGGAGGCACGCACGTTCGAGAGCGGCGCAGCGCCCACCGACGGCTGCTTCGGTCTCGTGGAGCGGGGCGCGGACGAACTCGCCGAGTCGTACAAGAGCTTCCACGAGGAACTGCACGCCTTCACCTTCGACCTGGCCGCCAAGCTTGAGGACAGTGCCACCGGGCTGCGCGAGACCGCGCGCACGATGGGAGGTCTCTGAGTGGCGGGCCCCTTCGACCCGGTCCTGGACCTGGTCAAGACGCTGACCAACGCGGTGGCGTCCATCGGCGGGAAGGAGCAGGAGCGGCGGTTGACGGAGATGGCCGCCGCGTGCCGCCGGCTCAAGAGCACCATCGAAGGGCTGGAGCCGTCCCTCGAAGCCGTGCCCCGGACCCTCGACGGCTGGGCCGGCAAGGACGCCGACATGTTCCGCGAGAAGTGGCGTGAGCATCTGGCCCCCGAGTACAGGCAGGAGGCGGCCGCTCACCTCGAGAACGCCGCGGCGGTGCTGCACCAGGCGGTGGAGTCGTCCCAGCAGACCAGGAAGGCGCTCAACGAGCTCATCACGTCACTGTTCGTCTCCGTCTCCGCGGGCGCGCTCGCCTCGCTCGCCGCGGCGGGCCTGAGCACGTACGCGGTGTGGGCGTCGAGCGCCGCCACAGCCGCCCGCGGCGCGTCGGTCGCCAAGGGCATTCTCAGCCGATTCTCCGCCGTGCGCGCCGCCGCCGCCGCGGCCATGCGCACGTTCGCCACCGTCGGCCGATCGAAACTGGTACGCGGGCTCGCGATGTACGGCGGGCAAGGGTTCCGCGCCACCGCGCTCGCCTCGCTGCGCAAGTACGGGCAGATCTACGGCTGGTCGTTCGGCGGCAACATGCTCGCGGGCGGCGTCGCGAGGGGCGTCTTCGGCCAGAACCCCTTCGATGTCTCCATCCTCTCGCTGGCGCAGACCGCCAACGCCTCCACCGTCGCCGGCCTCACCGGCCCTCTCGGCCAGACCCGCTCCTTCACCGGCCTGGCCTCCAGACGGCCGTTCTCCAACAACGTCACCATGGGCGCGCTCGCGGGCGGCGTTCCCGCCTTCTGGAACGCCAGGATCGAGGGCAAGTCGTGGGGCGCCACCTTCGGCGACGTGGCACTGTTCAGCGGGATCGCGGGCGGGTTCAACGGCGTGGTGGGACGGGCGTTCAACCCGCGTCAGGGCCAGTGGGGTGTGCCGTCGCCCACCTGGTTCAAGCGTCTCCCGCCGATGGCGCAGAGCTCGCTGCTGGGCTTCACACCCAGCGTAGGGCTCAGGGTGGTGGTGCCCTTCGCCCCGTCGGCGCCACCACCCCGCTTTGACGATTAGCCGTTTCTTGAAGTGGGACCTCCCGTCAGGGATGACCGCTAGCGTCGGCCGAATGTTCTCCGCTATCAGAAAGTCCGCGACGGCCGTGGTGGCGCTGGCCATGGTGTTCGTCGCCGGCGCCGCACCAGCGAACGCCGCCGGTCTGGGCACGTACGGCGATTTCTCCCGCATGTTCGACAGGAGCGCCGGCCAGTTCTGGTCGGGCTCGTGGCGCAACCAGTGGGCATGGGAGCCGAAGGGCGGCAACGTCTCGCACATCAGGTGGGGCGACCCGGCCACGTGGCCGCCGGCCAACTACGAGAAGTTCGAGCGCGTCGGCGACTGGGTGAAGCTCGACGGCTACGGCAACAACGAAGGCATGCTCAAGCAGCGCGTCACCAAGGAGCAGATCGGCGACGTCAACTGCAAGAACATGAAGCCGCTGCTGTCGCTCGACGGCAAGCAGCACTATGTGAAGTGGACCATCCAGCCGGAGGCGTACTGCCTCGAGGCCTGGGGGAAGATCCTCATCCCCGGCGGCACCGACGTGGACTTCTACCACAAGCAGGTGTGGTTCCCGCCCTCCGGGCCCACGTGCGCCAACAAGTACTTCCAGGGCCGGACCTGCATCAAGCAGTTCGAGATCTGGAAGGACAACAACCGGGGCAACGGCGACGTCGGCGGGCCACTGGAACTGCGGCACCAGCGGGACAACATCTTCGCCAAGGGCATGGGGCCGGCGTTCATCATCCACAACTACTTCCCGGACAACGGCTGGCAGGCCGAGCTGCGCCAGGCCTGGACCTACTGATCGACCTCACCGCCTCGCCTCCGCGATCAAAGGAAGCGACCCCAGCCGCTTCTGCACATGATCGGCGACGAAAGGGGGTACAGACTTTTCGGCTCTGACGTGCGGCCACGTCTCCACGAGCGTGGCCGCGGTGTCTTTGACGACACTCGTGACCCAGTCGGCGTCGAGACCCGCGCGCCGGGCCAGGTTCCGAAAATTGTCCAAAGTGATGAGCTTGGCCACTTTGCCGCCGTTCACCGCGAAGGCGAGCTCTTCGGCGCGGAACTCGTCATAGGAGGACACGGAGACGAAGTCGTAGGCCGGGGAGAGCCGGGGAGTGATGCCGTCCGGATATCGAAGCGTCCAGTTCTTCAGATGAGCGTCGAGGTTCCCCATGACCACGATCGCGGTCAGCCTGCGAACATATTCGGCCAAGTCCCGCGGGCAGACCGCGCCGATGAACTTGGCCAGCCCGGCATACGTCGCTCTGTCGTACTTGGAAGCCACGGCGACCTCCCTGATCTGCGCGAAGTCCTCCTGATGAACGCGGCCCGCGGCCGGGCGATCGAACCGCCGCACCGCGAAGGCGCTCTCCTCAGGATGGATCAGCCCATCCGGCAGACCGATGAGTTCTGCTCCGTTCACCAGCCTGATTTCCGGCACCTCGATGCCGACCAGCTTCGCCCACTTCAGCATGGAGTACTCGTTGGCGGGAACCTCGGGAAAACGCCGATCGGGAAGCTTGACGATCCAATCACCGCCCTGTCCCGACATGGGAAGGACCAGCCCTTTCCCTTCCCAGCGCATGGAGAACTTCGCCTGCACCCCGGCCAGCGAGAAACGAACCTTTCCTGTGCCGTCGTCACGTGACAGGGCAGCCGGTTCAGGGATGGCGGGCACGTCGGATTCGGGCACGACACGTACGTTGCCGGGCAGATCCTCCCCCAGGAGCATCAGCACCTGGAAGTCATGCGGATGAGCTCGGCCGAGTTCGCGTCCGATCAGGTTGCGCAACCCGCTGCCCGGCTCTGGCAGCAGATTGGCGAACCACTCCGGCACGGAGCCGCTCGCCATCCGGCGTTTTCCCGGATTCGCCTCGAAGGCCTGCCCAAGGACGGGATGCGCAGGAGCTCTGTCCTCGTAGTCGAACCAGGTGTTGCCATCGCGATAGCCGAGGGTGCCCACCCGGCGATCCCCGAGAAACACCCCGGCCGTCGCCGTGTCACTCATGGTCCTCATCCTCATCGAACAGCGCGGTCACATCCGGCCCGTCCGGAAAGCCGAACAGTGCACGGCTCTGGACATGGCGGTAGATGGCTTCTTCGACATCATTGGCACGTCTGACCATGAAGCTGACCTGTTGCCCGCCGCGCAGCAGCGCGAGAGAGCCCTCGTTCAGGCAATGGCTGGCCAACACGCGCTCGTCGAGGTCCTGGCTCAGGAGCAACTCCGCGACATCGCCGACGTCGTGCGGCTGGATGAGCCGGTTGGCCAGCCCACTGTCCAGAGCCCTTCTGCCACCAAGGATGGGAACAAGTGGTTCGCCGCTTTCGAGCAATCGTGCGGCGTCGATCGGTTCGCCGAGACGGTCGGGAGTGAGGTGCCTGGGGGTCAGAGACAGCAGACCGAGGATGTTGACCTTCGCCTGCGCGCGATTGAGGCGAGTCTGCGCGATGTCGGGTCTCCACGGCGACGCCGCCGGGAGGAGCTCGAGCAGCCGTTGAGCGCTTGAGAGCGGGTCGGTGTGCACGGCCGCCGCGCCCCGCCGCAGCCCCACCGTGTTGCCCTGAGGCGCCACTCCGAGAACCGCGCCGCGCCAGATCCAGCGACAAAGCAGATCCGCTGTCCTGCCTCCTGGCAGACCGAATGTCGCCATGAACCTGGCCAGCACCGGGATGTAGAGGGCGTAAGGAACGAGTTTGGCATGGGGAATGCCGGCCTCATCGCGCAGGAAGTCAATGACGTGGCCCAACGCCATTTCCGTACGGGCAAAAGCGTTGCGCCGATCGTCCTCGTCGGCGAACTCGTCCCGAAAATCCCGATCCACCTTCGCACTGCGGATGGCCAGCAGGCTCTGCAGGAGGATCTGCTCGGAGATCTCCCCGAAGCCGAACGTCCGAACACTGCTGCTCAGCGTTCGCAAGTCGCCCGGCTGCTGCTCTCCCGTGATCGAATGCAGTGCGTTGAAGACTTCCGCGCTCTTCAACGGCCTGCCGAAGGTGTTCATGCGGTCGAAGATGTCGCGCAGAACTCGATCATCCTCACCGGTGACGATGTACAGAGGGATCTTGTAATCGCGTACGGCCGCCACCACCTGGTCCGCCAGCGCGATCTGCTCATTGCTCAGGTGCGGCCGAGCACGGATCCACGCGTTCGTCCCAGCCGTGTCGAGAACGAGAGACATGGGCAAGTGAAAGTTCCCCGGCCGACGCCGGCGTGGCAGTGATACGAACGTTCGGCGAGCAAGGTCGAAATATATGCGAAAACGCGGGTCAACAGTTTCTTCGGTGGCGGTCAGCGCTCCGACCAGGCTGGTGATCCGCTGCTGGCCATCGACCACCCAGTACGCATCTCCGGCCGCCTCGGCCTCGATGTGAAGATGACCGATGAACACCTTTCCCGCCTCCGCGGGACGCTGCCATACCAGCACGTTACCGATGGGATATTTCCGGAAAATGCTGTCGAACAACTGGGTGACGTCGTTACGCTCCCACCGATAAGAGCGTTGGAACGAAGGCACCCGTATCCGGCCATCGAGCGTAAGCTCCACCAGATCGCCCAGTGAAATGCTGTCGACCTTGGGTCGAGTCACTGCAGCCACCCTGGCCTCCCCTCGCGCCGACCACTTTAGTGGTTCCGCCGGAGGCCAGGCCTGCGTGCCGGCTGGGTAGCCTGTCCGGCGGGAATGGTCAGCCTGTGTGGCTGGCGACCAGCGCGAAACGGCGCGCGGTCGCCCGTAGCGGGCGGCCGCGCTCCATGTCCTCGTGCAGGGCGCGCAGCCGGTCACCGTAGCGGTCCACGTCGAAGCCGGGCACCTGCCACGGAATGATCCGCAGGTACAACACGAGCGCGCCCACGTCGCCGATCGTGACCGGGGAGCCGGCCTCCTGCCGCCAGGTGACGTCGAGCCCCGCGTCGGCCAGCCCCGCGACGGCGGTGCCGCTCGCGCACCATGTCCTCGTAGTCCCACGGCAAGTCACCCGCCGTCGTCATGCGGCCATCGAACACGGCGAAGTTCCAGCCCTCGAACGGCGTGGCCGGCGCCTCCCGGATCAGCTCGTCGTACCCCATGCCGCGATCATGCCCGCTCCCCCCGTCTCCGCGCCTGCCATTAACCGCCCCGCGCCCCGTGGAGGGAGAGTCAGGGCCGATGTCATGGCGCCGAGATGACGCGTGTCATGTCGAGGTGGTGATTCGGCTGACTGCCGACCACCTGCCCAGATACATCAAGATATTGGCCATGATTTCCCCTCGAATGCGACACACCAGGCGGCTGGCCGCCGCAGCCGCACTGCTCACCACGGCCACCCTCATGGCCCCGGGCACGGCGGCGGCCGCTCAGGAGCCCGCGCTCGACCGGCAGGCGCTGCAGCAGTCGCTGGACGCCGCGCACAAGGCGGGGATGTACGGGATGCTCTCGACGGTCCGCGACGGGAACCGTACGTGGCAGGGCGCCACCGGCGTCGCCGACGTGACGACCAAGCGGCCGATGCACCCGAGGATGACGCACCGGGTCGGCAGCATCTCCAAGACCTTCGCGTCCGTGGCCGTGCTGCAGCAGGTGGCGCGCGGCACCGTCGAACTGGACGCCCCCATCGGCCGCTACCTGCCCGGCCTCGTTCCGGGCGGGCGCGGCGAGAAGATCACCGTACGGATGTTGCTCAACCACACCAGCCACATCGCCGACTACATCGCTCCGGCGTTCCCCTCGCTGCTGGAGGGCAAGACCAGCAGCCTGGACGAGCACCGCTTCCGTAAGATCAAGCCTGCGGAGCTGGTGAAGATGGGCCTGGAGGGCACCCCGACGGGTGAGCCGGGCGCGACGCCGGGCTCCTACTCCAACACCAACTACGTACTCATCGGCCTGCTCCTGGAGAAGGTCACCGGCGAGAACGCCGAGCGCCACATCACGCGCAACGTGATCCGCAAGGCGGGCCTGCGGCACACGTCCTACCCGCGCACACCGCGCATCCCCGGGGCCCACTCGAAGGCGTACGAGTCGTGGTACGGGCTGATCGACCCGCCGCGCGACTACAGCGTCTACGACATGTCCTACGTGCGCACCGCTGGTGACGTGGTGTCCACGATGGACGACCTCAACCGGTTCTACCGGGAGCTGCTGCGCGGGCGGCTGATCGGCGCGGAGCAGCTGGCCGAGATGCGGAAGACGGTGCCCGTGAACGCGGGCGGCGGATATCTGCCCTACGGCCTCGGCCTCTACGCCGCCGACCTGCCGTGCGGCCGGTTCTGGGGGCACGACGGAGCCGTATTCGGCATGGGCGCCCAGTCGTTGTCCAGCCCGGACGGCAACCGCCAGATCTCGTTCGGCATGAACCTCATGAAGTACCAGAAGATCGGCGATGACGGCCAGCTGGAGCCCAGCGAGATCGACACCGCGATGGCGAACCACCTGATCCTCGCGCTGTGCGGGAAGGGCGGCGCGACCGCGAAGTCGGAAAAGAAGCCGTTCGTGCCGCTCCCGACGAGCCGGATGGCCGTCAAGCGCTGACCGCCCGTCGCCGCCGCGGCCGGCGGCGGGCAGGCGGGGGCGGGCAGGCCTACGCGGGGTGCCTCATCTGTGGATTTGTCCACACACGCTTCATGTGTGGATTTGTCCACAGATGATCGCGGCGAGTCTCCGTAATGTCCCTGATGCCGGGAACGACCGGCACACCGACACGGGGAGGGAACCCAATGCGTAAGACCCTTGCGATCGCCACTCTGGCCGGCTCGATGGCCGTCACCGGCATCGCTCTCACCCCCGCCGCCCAGGCGGCCACGCAGTCCACCGCGACGACCACCGCCACCGCCTCCTACGGCGGCAGCTGGGGCAAGTTCTTCTCCAGCGACCGCAAGGCGTACACGTTCGGGAAGACCTGGAAGCAGCACGGCAAGGTCCACACGAAGTGGTACGGCGTCGACAAGCGCGGCGGCAAGAAGGCCTGGGTCTGGTTCGAGGTCTACCAGAACGGCCACTGGAAGAAGTTCAACAGGGCCTGGGACGGCAAGGTCGCCGGCAGCTGGAGCGGGCGGGGCATCAGGAAGGCCTACACGTTCACCTGCTGGGCGGGCAAGTTCGACAACTGCGGCCGCAAGTACCGCATCTACTAGACATCACCACAGCACGATCACCAAGGCCCGGCGGCCACCCGCCGGGCCTCGGCCATGTCAGGAGAAGAAGGACCGGACGTGCGGCGCCAGCACCTCCCACGAGACGTTGTGGTCCTGCCCCTGCAGCACCGTGTGCCGGGGGGACGGCAGGAGGTCCACCAGCGCCTCGGCCGCGGCGAGGCTCCACGCGCCGGTCTCGGAACCGGTCAGGACCAGGGCGGGCGCCTTGACGCCGGCCAGCTCGGCCGGCGGGCGGCCGTCGCCCATGATCGCGGCGTCGTAAGCGAGGGTCGGGGCGATCGCCTCCATCGACGCCCACATGGGCGCCTGCCTCATCTGGCCGATCACGCCCGGCGGCATGCCCACGGAGCTCAGGAAGAGCGCCATGGCGTCCCCGCGACGGCCATCGGCCAGGCAGGCGGCCAGCTCGGCGGCGTACGCGCGGGCCCGCTCGGGCGCACCGGCGTCGAGCTGGAACGGCGGCTCCCACAGGGCGAGCCGGGTGATCGGCACCCCCTCGGCCGCCGCGCGCAGCGCCAGCACCGCGCCGGAGGAGTTGCCGAACACGGCCGCCGAGCCGCCCGCCGCGGCGATCACCGCGGCGAGGTCCTCGATCTCGCGCCGCACGTCGTACGGCGGGGTGTCGCCGCTGTCGCCGCGCCCCCGCCGGTCGTAGCTGATCACCGTGTGCCCGTCCGCCAGCAGCTCGGCCAGCGGCGCGTGGACGCCCCTGGCGCAGGAGGCGCCGCTCACCAGCACGACCGGGCTGCCCGAGCCCAGCCGGTCGAAAACGATCTCGGTTCCGTCGGCGGAACGTGTGGAGGTCATGGTCACCACCCTTTCCCGTGGTCCGTTTCGCCCCTCCCACGAACGGCGGGCGCCCCGGCGGACACCTCGTCAGGAGAAATCTCGGCGAGACGCCGGGCGAGGTAGCGGCGTTCCGGCTCGGTCGGGGCCAGCGGCAGGGCCTCGCGGTAGGCTGCGGCCGCCTCGGCACGGCGGCCCTGGCGGCGCAGGAGGTCGGCGCGGGCGGCGGGCAGCAGGTGGTAGCCGCCCAGCTCGGGCGCGAGCGCTTCGACGAGGGCCAGCCCGCGCGCCGGCTCGCCCATCCCCACGGCGACCGCCCGGTTCAGCCGGACGACAGGGGACGGCACGAGCGCCTCCAGCCGCCCGTAGAGCGCCGCGATCTCGGCCCACGGCGTGCGTTCGAAGGAGTCGGCGCTCGCGTGGCAGGCGGCGATCGCGGCCTGGATCTGGTACGGCCCCGCCCGGCCCTGGCGCAGCACGCGCTCCAGCATGGTGACCGCCTCGCCGATCCGCTCGTGTCGCCACAGGGAGCGGTCCTGCTCTTCGAGCGGCACCAGTTCGCCCGCGTCGAGCCGGGCCGGGCGCCGGGCGTCGTGCAACACCATCAGCGCCAGCAGGCCGGCCGCCTCCGGCTCGCCGGGCAGCAGCGAGACGAGCATCCGCCCCAGCCTGATCGCCTCGTCGGACAGGGTCCGCCGGATCAGGTCGTCACCGGCGGCGGCCGCGTACCCCTCGTTGAACAGCAGGTAGAGCACGCCGAGCACTGTGGCGAGCCGGCCGGGCAGCTCCGCCGCGTCCGGCACCTGAAAGGGGACGCCCGAGTCGCGGATCCTGGCCTTGGCCCGGGTGAGCCGCTTGGACATCGTGGCCTCGGGGACCAGGAAGGCGCGGGCGATCTCGGCCGTGGTCAGCCCCGCCAGGGTGCGCAGCGTCAGCGCCACCCGCGACTCGAACGGCAGGGCGGGATGGCAGCTAGTGAACATGAGCCGCAGCCGGTCGTCGCCGAACTCCTCCTCGCCGTCATCAGGCCGCGGGGACCCGGCCACCGCCAACTCGCGCAGCTTGGCCGCGCCCACGGCGGCCCTGCGGAGACGGTCGATCGCCCGGTTGCGGGCGGTGGTGGTGAGCCAGGCGCCGGGCGCGGGCGGCACGCCGTCGGCCGGCCACCGCTGGAGCGCCTGGGTGAAGGCGTCCTGAGCGCACTCTTCCGCCAGGTCCCAGTCGCCGGTCATCCGGATGAGCGTCGCGATGATCTGCCCCCACTCCTCGCGGAACAGCGCGTCGACCGTCTCCCGGACGTTCACGGCAGCAGCGCCCGCACCTCGATCGTGCCGTGCCGCGCGACGGGATGAGCCATGGCCGCTTGGAGCGCCTGCTCCCTGGTGGCGCACTCGATCAGGCTGAACCCGGCCACGACCTCCTTGGCCTCGACGAACGGGCCGTCGGTGAGCAGGACCTCACCGTCACGCGCCCGGACCGTGGTGGCCTCCGCCGGCGCCTCCAGACCACCGGTCTGCAGCAACCGGTCCCCCTGCGCCTCGGCCCACGCCTTGCAGTCGGGCAGGAAGTCCGGATCGGCCAGCATCGCCTCGTGGGCCTGCTGATCTCCGCAGATGAGCAACAGGAACTTCATGCTCCGAGCCTAGGCCTCTCTGGAGTTGAGAGAGGTGGGGCGGTGGTAACCCCGATAGGCTCGGCCCGTGGCGTCGCCGACCGTTGGAGCAGTCAAATGATCTTCATCACCGCCAGGTTCCGCGTTCTGCCCGAACACGCCGACCGGTGGCCGGAGATCACCGCGGAGTTCACCGCGGCGACCCGGGCCGAGCCCGGCTGCCTGTGGTTCGACTGGTCACGCAGCCTCGACGACCCCACCGAATATGTCCTGGTAGAGGCGTTCCGCGACGACCAGGCCGGCGCGGAACACGTGGGCTCGGACCACTTCCGGCAGGCCCGGCAGACGCTGCCGCCCCACCTCGCCGAGACCCCGCGCATCGTCAACACCACCGTCCCGCAGGACGACTGGTCCGAGCTCGGCGAGATGGCCGTGCCCTCCCGCGACTGACTCAGCCGCGCCGCCCCCCTGCGGTCGCCGTCCCTCGCGTTCACGCGGCGCCAGGGGCCGTTACGTGAACGTTATAGCCTGTCCTCGGACCCTCTGGTGTCCTCGTCTTCGCAGGTCAGCGCGGCGAGCGTGCTGGTAGGACGGATTTTTCCGGGTTATTGACGAAAAAGACGGTGAGTAGGCAGACTCTGCCGTATGTCACAACCCGGTGGCCCCCTGTCACAGCTCCGGCGCGGGCACGAGGAGCTCGTGCTCGGGCTGCTGCGCAAGCACGGCCCGCTCAGCCGCGGCGAACTCGGCAGGCGCTGCGGGCTGTCCCGCACCACCCTGTACGACATCCTCGCCGAGCTCGTGGCCGGCGGCGCGGTCGTCACCGCGAGCGAGCGGGAGACGCCGCGCGGGCGCGGCAGGCCGGCCGAGACCCTGACCCTCAACCCGGACGCCGGCCAGGCGATCGGCATCGACTTCGCCCGGCGCGGGCTGCACGTCGCGGCCATCAACCTGGCGCACGAGATCGTCGGCTCGGCCAGCGAGCCGCACGACGCCGACCTGCCGTGGGAGCAGCGGGTCGAGCTGGCCGGCCGGCTCGTCGGCTCGCTCACCGGCGGCACCCTCAGCCTGGGAGCGCTCAGCGCGATCGGCGTCGGCGTGGTCGGCCCAGTCGGTGACCCGGTCGGTGACCCGGTCGGTGACCCGGTCGGTGACCCGGTCGGTGACCCAGCCGTTGACCCAGCCGTTGACCCAGACCGGGGGCCCGAGGAAGACGGCGCCGGGGAGCCGGCCGGGCCGCATCCGGCGCAGGTGCTGCTGCGCGAGCGGTTCGGCGTTCCGGTGCTGCTGGACAACAACACCAGGCTCGCCGCGCTGGGCGAGGCGATCTGGGGCGCCGCGGCCGGCGTACAGGACGTGCTGTACCTGCGCCTGTCCCACGGCGTCGGCGGCGGGCTGGTGGTCGGCGGGTCGCTGCACCGCGGCGCGTACGGCCTGTCCGGCGAGTTCGGCCACATCACCGTCGACCAGGACGGCGCCCGCTGCGACTGCGGCGGCACCGGCTGCCTGGAGACCATCGCCTCGATCAGGGCCGTACTCGACGCCTACCGCGCCGCCGGCGGGCGCGCCGGCGACGTGCCCGAGCTGGCCAAGGCGGCCAGGGCGGGCGACGCGGCGGCGCTGGCCGTGCTGGACGGCGCGGGCGCCGGCATCGGCGGTGTGCTCGCCGCCCTGTGCAACGCGATCGGCCCCAGCGTGATCGTGGTCGGCGGCGAGCTCGCGGAGACCGGGAGCTCGCTGATGGACCCGATCGAGCGGGAGTTGCGCGCCCACGTCATGCCGATCTCCCGGCACCGGGTGAGCCTGCGCCGCGCCACCCTCGGCGAGGTCGCCGGCGCCCTCGGCGGCATCGCCCTGGTGCTGCACGAGTCCCCGCTGCTCTCGCGCTATCCGGCCGGGCCGGAGCTCGCGGAGGACCCCCCGACGACCCAGTCCGGCAGGAGACCGGCGAAGGAGAACCCATGACCCAGCTCACCGCGCTGGGCAAGCCGCCGGCGGCCCCGGCCGCACGGCGCGGCGCCAGACGCCCGCGGCGCGCCATCGCACTCAATCTGATCGCCGTCGTCATCGGCCTGCTCGTCTGGACGCTGCTGGCGTCGATCGGCGTGCAGGGCCTGCCCGGCCCCCTGCAGGTGGCGGCCAAGGCGGGCGAGCTGATCGCCGACGGCACCCTGCTGGACGACGCGCTGGCCAGCCTGCGCAGGGTGCTGCTGGGTTTCCTGCTCGGCACCCTGCTGGCCGTCCCGATCGGCTTCCTCATGGGCTGGTACGCCACCGCGCGCGGCCTGCTGGAGCCGTACGTGCAGTTCTTCCGCACCATCCCGCCGCTGGCGATCATTCCGCTGGCGATCGTGCTCATGGGCATCGGCGAGGTGCCGAAGGTCTTCGTGATCTTCCTGGCGTCGTTCCTGTCCAGCGTCGTGGCGACGTTCCAGGGCGTGGTGGACGTGGACAGGACCCTCATCAACGCGGCCCGCGTGCTCGGCGCCTCCGACCGGACCATCTTCCTCAAGGTCGTGGTGCCGGCCTCCACGCCGTTCATCCTGGTCGGCATGCGGGTCGGTCTCGGCTCGGCCTGGGGCACGCTGGTCGCCGCCGAGCTGATCGCGGCCCAGGAGGGCCTCGGCTTCCGCATGCAGCAGGCCCAGCTCTATTACGACCTGTCCACGATCTTCGTGGGGCTGATCGCGATCGGCCTGCTGGGCCTGCTGATGGACCGGCTGCTGCTGCTGGCCGAGCGGCGCCTCACCGACTGGCAGGAGCGCAGATGAACACCAAGATCTCCTTCACCGACGTGGTCAAGACCTACCCGGTCAAGGACGGCACGTTCACCGCGCTCGACCGGGTGTCGCTGGACATCGCCGACCGCGAGTTCGTCACGGTCGTGGGCCCGTCGGGCTGCGGCAAGAGCACGCTGATGAGCATGGCCGCCGGGCTGGTCGAGCCGACCTCGGGCGAGGTGCTCGTGGACGGCGTGCCGGTCACCGGCCCCGGCCCCGACCGGGGGGTGATCTTCCAGCAGTACGCACTGTTCCCGTGGCTGACGGTGCGCAACAACGTCGAGTTCGGGCTGAAGCTGGCCGACATCCCGGCCGCGGAGCGACGGCGGCGGGCCGAGCGGGCGATCGAGCTGGTCGGGTTGTCCGACTTCGCCGACGCGCTGCCCAAGACGCTGTCCGGCGGCATGAAGCAGCGCTGCGCGATCGCCCGCGCGTACGCGGTGAACCCGCAGGTGCTGCTCATGGACGAGCCGTTCGGCGCGCTCGACGCGCTGACCAGGGTGCAACTGCAGGACCAGCTGCTGGACACCTGGAGCCAGGAGCAGCGCACGGTCATGTTCATCACCCACGACGTGGACGAGGCCGTCTACCTGGCCAGCAGGGTCATCGTCATGGCCGCCAGGCCGGGCCGCATTCAGCAGATCATCGACGTGGACCTGCCGTACCCCAGAACGGAGGAGATGCGGCTGTCGCCCGAGTTCGGACGGATCCGCAACGAGGTCTGGCACGCCGTCTACCACCAGGCCCCGGCCGCGGCCTGACCCCCACCCTGCCCCCACCCAGGGGCCCCGCCCCGCAGACACCTCCCGGAAAGGACTGATCCGCCATGCGTTCTCTTCGCCGCGCCCTGACGGCCGCCTCGGCGGTGAGCCTGTTGACACTCTCCGTGACCGCCTGCGGCGACGACGGCTCCACGGTCAGGTTCGGCTACATCAGCGACTACAACGGCGCGAGCCTGCTCGCCATCGCCGACAAGCAGGGCCTGTGGGACAAGCAGGGCCTCACCCCCGACATCAAGGTCTTCACCAACGGGCCGCTGCAGATCCAGGCGCTCGGCTCCGGCGACCTCGACTTCGGCTACATCGGCCCGGGTGCCATGTGGCTGCCCGCCACCGGCAAGGCCAAGGTCGTCGCGATCAACACGCTCGCGTACGCCGACCGCGTCATCGGGCGGCCGGGCGTCAAGTCCATGCAGGACCTCAAGGGCAAGAAGGTCGGCGTGCCCGAGGGTACGTCCGGCGACATGGTGCTCAACCTGGCGCTGGGGAAGGCGGGCATGACCGCCAAGGACATCCAGAAGATCCCCATGGACCCGGCCACGGTCGTCTCGGCGTTCTCGGCCGGGCAGATCGACGGCGCCGGGATCTGGTACCCGCTGATCGACACGATCAAGCAGAAGGTGCCGGAGACGGTGGAGCTGGCCAGCACCAAGGAGTTCCCGGACAGTTCGTTCCCGACCGCGTTCGTCGGCGGCACCGGCGTGGACCAGGAGGTCACCCGTAAGGTGATCAAGGTGCTGCAGGCGGCCAACGACTGGCGGGCGGCGCACCCCGAGGAAGCGATCGCCGAGGCGGCCGCGCTGCTCAAGCTCGACGTGGCCAAGGTCAAGGCCGACGCGGCGAACGTGCAGGTCATGAGCACCTCCGACCTGGTCGCCAAGACCAAGGACGGCACGGTCGCCACGTGGCTGAACAGCCTGAGCGACTTCTTCGTCAGCACCGGCCAGCTGAAGTCCCGCCCGGATCCCGCGACCTACTACACCGGCGACCTCTACACGGAGACCTACTCGAAGTGAACCTGCTGTTCCTGATGACCGACCAGCACCGCGTCGACACCCTGGGCTGCTACGGCAACCCGCACGTGGCCACGCCGAACCTGGACCGGCTGGCCGCGACCGGCACGCGGTTCGACCGGTTCTACACGCCGACGGCCATCTGCACGCCGGCGCGGGCGAGCCTGCTCACCGGGCAGGCGCCGTTCCGGCACCGGCTGCTGGCGAACTACGAGCGCAACGTCGGCTACCTGGAGGACCTGCGGGAGGACGCGTTCACCTTCCCCGAGGCGCTGAAGGAGCGCGGCTACCAGCTGGGGCTGATCGGCAAGTGGCACGGCGGCACCAGCCGCAACGCCGCCTCCTACGGCTTCGACGGCCCCGACCTGCCGGGCTGGCACAACCCGGTCGACCACCCCGACTACCTGGCGTACCTGGAGGAGCGGGGGTTGCCGCCGTACCGGATCTCGGACCTGATCCGGGGCACCACGCCCAACGGCAACCAGGGAAACCTGCTGGCGGCGCGGCTGCACCAGCCGGTGGAGGCGACGTTCGAGCACTACCTGGCGACCAGGGCGATCGAGCACATGGAGCGCTACGCCGCGGACGGGCGGCCGTTCTTCCTGGCCACGCACTTCTTCGGGCCGCACCTGCCGTACCTGCTGCCGGACGAGTACTTCGACATGTACGACCCGAGCCTGGTGGAGCTGCCGCCGTCGATCGCGGAGACGTTCGAGGGCAAGCCGCCGGTGCAGCGCAACTACAGTGCGCACTGGACGTTCGACACGATCCCCATCGAGGTCACCCGCAAGCTGATCGCGGTCTACTGGGGTTATGTCACGCTGATCGACCAGCAGATCGGCCGGATCCTCGACCGGATGGACGAGCTGGGGCTGACCGACCAGACGGCGGTGTTCTTCACCGCCGACCACGGCGAGTTCACCGGGGCGCACCGGCTGCACGACAAGGGCCCCGCGATGTACGAGGACATCTACCGCATCCCCGGCATCGTCCGCATTCCCGGCGAGCAGCCGCAGGTCAGGGACGAGTTCGTCACGCTCACCGACTGCACCGCGACGATCCTGGAGCTGGCCGGCTGCGACACGAAGCCGGCCGTGGACAGCCGCAGCCTGGCGCCGATCGTCCGCGGCGAGCACCCGGAATGGCCGGGCGAGCTGCTCGCCGAGTTCCACGGCCACCACTTCCCCTACCCGCAGCGGATGATCCGCGACGACCGTTACAAGCTGGTCGTCAACCCGGAGTCGGTCAACGAGCTGTACGACCTGCACGCCGACCCGCACGAGCTGAGCAACCGGTACACCCATCAGGAGCTGGCCCCGGTCCGCCGCCGCATGATGCGCCGCCTGTACGACCTGCTGCGCGAGCGCGGCGACAACTTCTATCACTGGATGACCCCGATGTACGACATCGGCGCCCTCGACTACGACCCCACGCTGAGCTCCTTCGAGAAGGAGGGCAGCGCCGGCTGAGGGTCACGCCGCCCCGTGACCGGGCGGGGCGGCGTACGAGGAGGTCAGCGCATGGCGTCCAGGCCCCTGACCACGCTGGTCGTCAGCGTGCCGACCTCGGAGACGGCGATGCTCACCGTGTCGCCCTCCTGCAGCGTGAACGGCAGGTCGGGGACCAGGCAGGTGCCGGTCGCCAGCACCGCGCCGTCGGGGAAGTCGTCGGCGCGGAACAGGTAGGCGGCCAGGTCGTCGAGGCGCCGGTTGAGCTGCGAGGTGTTCGCCTTGCCGTCCCACACCGTCTCGCCGCCCCTGGTGATGGAGAGCGTGATGTCCAGCGCGTACGGGTCGGCGACCTCCCACGCGGGCCTGATCGCCGGGCCCACCGCGCACGCGCCCAGATAGATCTTCGCCTGCGGCAGGTAGAGCGGGTTGACGCCTTCGATGGTGCGCGAGCTCACGTCGTCGACCACCGTGTAGCCGACGATCTCCCCTGAGGCGTTGAGCACCAGCCCGAGCTCCGGCTCCGGCACGTCGATCTCCGAGTCGGCGCGCGCCGAGATGCGCCCGCCGTGCCCGGAGACCTTCCACGCCGCCGACTTGAAGAAAAGCTCGGGTCTTTCCGCGTCGTAGACCAGCTCGTACACGTCGGCGGCGCGCTCGCTCTCGACGACCCTGGCCTCGCGCGAGCGCCGGTAGGTCACGCCCGCGGCCCACACTTCCATCCGGCCGTCCACCGGAGGCAGGATCCGCACGTCCGCGGAGGCGTGGCGTGGGCCGTCGGCGCCCTCACACCGCGCGCGGAACTCTGCGGTCGGGAGCCCGAGCAACTCGCCGACGGTGGTGACCCCGGACAGCTCCACCACCTGTTCACCGTCGTCGATGCCGACCGCGTCCGCGCCGGTCATAGGGCTGGTGAACCGTACGATCTGCATGCCTGCTCCTAGCTCGATCAGACGAGGGGCGAAAATGTCATCCGATGAATTGTCCCCTATCCAGTCAAGTAGGTGGTTTGTCCGCCCGGTTTCGGGGCCCGACGCCATCGCCGGGCGGACACCGTACACAAGGGCCGCACTAAACGTAGTTGACCGGGTACGCTACGTGACGCCGGACCGTACGGATCGATGGCGGTGACCAGTGACACAGGACGGCGCGCTCGGCGCACGGGAGGAGCCCGGGGCGCGGGGCCGGTCGCTCAAGAGGGCCGCCGGCCTGCTCTTCCCGGCCGCGACGGGTGTGACGGGCAACCTGGCCGCCGGCAACATGGGCAATCCGTGGTTGTGGGGCGCGCTCGCGGCGGTGCTGGCCGTGCACGCCGGTCTGCTGCTGGCCGGGCCGTCGCGGTGGTTCGGCGGGCCGGTGCGGGCGGCGGCCGTGTCACTGGTCGCCGTCGTCGTGACCGGCTTCCTGGTCCTCGCGCCCGTGTCCCCCGGCGAGGCGCCCGCGTGCGCGAAGGCCGATCCCCGCGCGTCCATCAAGCCGCCGGTCGAGGACCCGGACCTCGGGGTGACCTGGGAGAGAGGCTTCGCCTGCGCGAACGCCGGAGGCACGGTGCACGCCGGGCCCGGTGCGGCGACCGCGAAGGTCGGGCGGCTCGACCGGGAGGGCCCCGACATCTTCCTGTGCGTGGTCGAGACGGGCGACGGACACTGGTACCGCACCGTGGCCGACGAGCCGTGGGCGCACGGCGGGTGGGGATACATCTCCGAGGCCCACGTCAGGGCCGCACACCCCGTCCCCGGCATGGTGCCCTGCCCGGAGGCCGGCGTCAGCCGTTGATCGAGGCGCCGAGCGCGCTGCCCGCCAGCCAGTCCTCCCACGACTTCGCCCACGGCGTCGGCCCGTTGCCGAACCGCAGCTTCCCCGAGGTGCCCTTGTGTCACATTTTCCGGGTCTTCCCCGTCTTATAGGTGACGAGCCAATCGAGACATAGGCGGATTGACGATGAAGGGCAGCTCACTGGCCGGAGCACTCGACGACCGGATCGGCGGGGCCGGCTTCCTGAAGAAGGCGATGCGGAAGGTCTTCCCCGACCACTGGACGTTCCTGCTCGGGGAGATCGCCCTCTACGCGTTCGTGGTCGTGCTGCTCACCGGCGTCTTCCTCACGTTCTTCTTCAAGCCGAGCATGCAGGAGGTGGTCTACGACGGTTCGTACGTGCCGCTGCAGGGCGTCGCGATGAGCGAGGCGTACGCCTCCACGTTGGAGATCAGCTTCGACGTGCGCGGCGGACTGCTGATGCGGCAGATGCACCACTGGGGCACGCTGGTCTTTCTCGCCGCCATCGTCGCCCACATGCTGCGCAACTTCTTCACCGGCGCCTTCCGCAAGCCCCGCGACCTGAACTGGCTGATCGGCGTGGCCCTGTTCGGCCTGGTGCTGCTGAACGGGCTGTTCGGCTACTCGCTGCCCGACGACCTGCTGTCGGGCGCCGGTCTGCGCATCCTGCACGGGGTCACGATCTCCGTGCCGCTGGTGGGCACGTATCTCGCCATGTTCCTGTTCGGCGGGGAGTTCCCCGGCGGAGACATCATCTCCCGGCTGTACAGCCTCCACGTGCTGCTGTTCCCCGCCCTGCTGCTCCTGCTCATCCCGCTGCACGCGGTGGTGCTGACCTGGCGGCAGACGCACACGCAGTTCAGGGCGAAGGGGCTGAGCGACCGGGTGGTGCGCGGCGCGCCGTTCTTCCCCACGTTCCTGGCGAAGACGACGGTGTTCTTCCTGTGGGTGCTGGCGGTGATCACGCTGCTGGCGACGCTGTTCCAGATCAACCCCATCTGGCTGTACGGCCCGTACCTGCCGAGCACGATCAGCGCGGGCTCGCAGCCCGACTGGTACATGGGCTTCCTGGAGGGCGCGCTGCGCATCATGCCGCCGTGGGAGTTCACGGTCTTCGGGCACACGGTGCCCATGAGCGTGCTCATCCCGGCCCTGGTGGCGCCGGGGCTGCTGTTCACGGCGCTGGCGCTCTACCCGTTCCTGGAACGGTGGATCACCCGTGACCACGCCATCCACCATCTCCTCGACCGGCCGAGGGACGTGCCCGTACGCGCCGGCCTCGGCGTCGCCGGGATCGCCTACTACGGCGTGCTCTGGCTGGCCGGCGGCAACGACGTGATCGCCTCGACGTTCCACATCTCGCTGAACGCCACCACATGGATCTTCCGCGTCGCGATCGTCGCCGCCCCCGTGCTGGGCTACGTGATCACCCGGCGCATCGCCCTGGGGCTGCTGGCGCGCGACCGGCACACCGTGGCCCACGGCGTGGAGACCGGGGTCATCGTACGCGGCCACGACGGCGCGTACAGCGAGATCGAGCGGCCGGTCACCGAGGAGGAGACCGCGGTGCTCGTACCCGCCGCGCGGCCCGCCCTGCCCAGTGGAAACGGCTCGGGCGACGGCGGGAAGAGGCCGGGGAACGGCGAGGTGCCGCCACCCGCCGGCCGCAGGTTCCGCGACGCCCTCCAGCGCTCCTGGGACCGCTGAACCGGCCCCTCGCGCGCATCCAGGCCGGCACGGGCTCCACGACGCCGAGCGCGGACGACTACCCGAACACGTCCAACCCGCCCCTGTCCGGGGACCTGTCCGACCACCCGGACGCGAAGGTGCCCTGGGCCGCCGAACGCCTTCCCGTACCGCCGTCCGGCGACGAGCACGCCGGGCACGGGAGCACGACCGGCGTGCTGCAGCCCGGCGCCCTGCCCGTCGAGGCCGCCCTGGCCGCCGCCAAGCCCAGGATCAGGCAGTGTCCGGCCGCCGAGTGCGACGTCAAGGTGCTGCTGCCCGACGGGCCGCGCGGCGTCTACACGATCGTGACCGACCACCGCCGCGACCCGTCGGCCGCGCAGACCCTGCACGTCGACCAGTACAGCGGCCGCGTGCTCGTCTCGTACGGCTGGGCCGAGTACGGCGTCATGGCCAAGGCCGTCGAGCAGGGCATCGCGCTGCACGAGGGCCGCAGGTACGGCACCGCCAACCTGGTCGTCATGCTCGGCGCCTGCCTGGCCCTGATCACGCTGGTGGTCACCGGGACGTGGATGTGGTGGAAGCGCCGCCCGCGCGGCCGGGCCGGCGCCCCTGCCCGCGCCACGGACCGGCGCACGGCGTACGGCGTGATGGCCATCATGGCGCTGCTCGGCCTGCTGTTCCCGCTGGCGGGGATCACGATGGCGGCGGTGCTGCTGCTGGACTGGCTGGTGTTACGCCGGATCCCGGCGGCCGCGCGCGTCTTCGGTTAGCCGCTCCATCCGCTATGTCCGGGCCGGCGTGGGAGATCGGCCCGTGGCCGGTAGTCCTGGCACTACCTCGAGAACGGGCCGCCGCACGATCGAGATCCGGCGGCGCGGCGGCCAGCCTGGGAGGCATGCATCTGACAGCCACCAGCCTCCTCCTGCTCGGCTCGCTCGCCGTCGTTCCCTCCTCCCAGGCTCTCGACTGGGGGACGTGCCAGGGCGACGACCGCCCCAAGGACCTGGAGTGCGCCTCCATCCAGGTGCCGCTCGACTGGGAGAAGCCGGAGGGCCGCGCACTGACCCTGCGGATCGCCCGCCTGCCCGCCACCGGGACCAGCAAGGGGACGGTGTTCAGCATCCCCGGCGGGCCGGGCGGGTCGGGCATCGACGACCTCTCCTACCGGGGCGGGAACTTCTCCGCCCTGCGCAAGAGGTTCGACGTGGTCAGCTTCGAGCCGCGCAACGCCACCACGTACGGCAGGCTGCCGGTCAGGTGCTTCGGCACCGGGCCGTGGCTCACCCGGCCGGACACGCCCAGCGCGTACGCGAAGCTCGGAGCGGAAGTGCGGCGCGGCGCGCAGGAGTGCAGGAAGCTCGACCCCGCCTTCTTCGACCATCTGGACTCGGCTTCCGTGGCGCGGGACATCGACGCCGTCCGCTCCGCGCTCGGAGACGAGCAGCTGAGCTTCGTCGCCACGTCGTACGGAGGGGTGCCCGCCGTCGCCTACGCCCGGCTGTTCCCGCGACGGGTGCGGGCCATGTACCTGGACGGGGCGGTCAACCAGCTGCGGGACGCGGCGACGGAGGCCCGCGTGCGGTATCGCACGTACGAGGCGCAGTTCGGCCGCTTCCTGACGTGGTGCCGGACGGTGGACGTGTGCGGCGGGAACATGGGCGAGCGCTGGCGGAAGCTGGTCGCGAGCGCGGACCGTACGCCGATCCCCGTCAAGGGCCGGCCGGACGGCGAGGCGGTCGCGTACAGCGGGTTCGACCTGCAGGTGGCCGCGATGCCGAACCTGGTCGGACCAGGTCCCGCGCCCGACCATCCGCGCTGGCGGCAGCTCGCCACGGCCATGCGGCAGGCCGAGCGCGGGGACGCCGCCGGGTTCGCGAGCTATGTCGACGCCGGGGTCGGAAGCCTGAAGCCGCCGTCGTTCGTGGGCATGAACGCCACCCAGTGCGCCGACGGGCTGCGCTTCAGCGGCTATCGCGAATACCGGGCCGTGCGGGCGATGGGCGAGCGGGTCTCGCCGAACCTCGCCGGCATGGGGCTGTGGCACCGCCTCGGGTGCACGGGCTGGCCCGTGCCGGTGACCAACCCCGCCAAGCCGCTGCCGTCCGGGCTGCCGCCGTTCCTCGGCGCGGGCACGTGGACCGACCACGACGACACGGCCGACATCGTCCGCAGGGTGCCGGGGTCGGCGACGGTCCGCTTCGACGGGCACGGCCACGGGCTCTATCTCACGGGCAACGCCTGCGTCATCGCCCACGCCAACGCCTACCTCACCGACCTGCGCCTCCCCGCACCCGGCACCACCTGCCACCCGCCGACGTCATGACCCCGGCCGGGTCCGGCTCCTGAGCCGGGCAACGCGGCGACCCCCTCGACCCTCAGGCGGCGGACACGAGACCCCGCGCCAGGGCCCGGCCACCTCCTGCGAGGCGCCCGGCCCTGGCGCGGCGGAGGCACCGCGACCTGCGTCGCAGCCGTCCACGGCCGCCACGGACGGTGCTCGGCGTTCCCCCCGCACGGGGGAAGTGCCCCCGAGGCGTCAGGCGAGCAGCCCCGCGAGGGCCAGGGCGGGTTCGGGGTGAGCGGCCAGGAGGGCGGTCACCTCCGGAGCCGCGCGATCGCCACCCGAGCCGGGGTCGCGCCACTCACCCTCGCACCCGAGCAGCGCCGCCACCCCGTCGCAGGCCGCCGGATGCCCCATGAGCAGCTCCGCCACCGGCCCTGACGCCACGGGCACGCCGGCGGCGGCGGGCTTGGGACGGGCCGACCACGGCGGCACCCAGGAGTCCACCGCCGGCAACGAGCCGGGGAACGTACGGCCGGCCTCCCGGACGAGCACCGGCACCAGTTCGGCCGCCCCGGCGCGCAGCGTGGTGATCAGCTTGGGCAACCACGGCAGCAGCACGCTGTCGGGCAGCCGCCCGAACGCCTTGGAGATCACCTCGACCACGAACCCGGACAGCGCGGGAGCGGGCTCCATCGCCTGCACGAACCCCATGATGTACTGCGGGACCGACGGGATGACCAGCGGGTTGGCGAGCAACTCGTCGCAGCGAGCCCGCAGGTCGGCCATCGTGAGCAGCCCGAGCTGCGTGTGCGCCGCCCACAGCAGCGCCACCTTGGCCGGGGCCTCCGGATGCGACTGCCGCACGGCCAGCTCCAGCTGCGCCCGGTCGCAGCCGAGCGCCAGCGCGAGGCTCTCCATCGTGAACAGGAACCCCAGCATGGCACCCACCTGCCGCACGCCGGTGTCGTCGTCCACGAAGGCCGTCGGCAGCAGCGTGCAGTAGTGCGCGTAGCCGGCGGTCACGAACGCCTCGCACCAGGCCGGCAGCTCGGGCTCGTTGGCTCGGTAGTACGCCAGCAGCCGCCGGATCCTGCGCAGCACCTCCGGCGCGTCGTCGACGCCGCGCTCGGCCGCGAGCAGCTCGACGGCGCGCGCCCCCAGCTCGTCGGCGAAGCGCCGGCTGCCCAGGAAGAGCACGGCTTCCTCGACCGCCGCCAGCGCGACGGCCGCGGTGGCCTTGGGGTCCCACACGGAGCGCCGCAGCCGCTGCTCCAGCACCTGCTCGATGGTGACGCCCTCGTAGCCGAGCTCGATGATGGAGCGCTGGTGCTTGCCGAACGCGAGGTCCCAGCTCTCCTGGATCGACCGCTCCCCCAGCCCGCGCTCGCCCATGATGGGGCGTACGGCGTCGTCAGGGAGGAGATAGCGCAACATCCAGAGCAGGTCGGAGCAGGGCACCAGCTCGGGGTGGGCGTCGAGGTCGATCAGCGCCCGCTGGATCGTGCGCTTGTCCAGGTCGAGGCCGAGCGGCGCGAGCCGGTCATAGACGTTCCTGGCCAGCGGCGGCAGGGCGTCGTAGCCCACCTCCCCGACGCGGTCGCCGCCGAGCAGGATCTCGCACAGGCGGCGCACGTCGCGGCGGCCCGGCACGACGTCCTTCTCGATGCAGGTGACGGCCGCGTCCTGGAAGTCGTAGGGGGTGGGCCTGGCCCTGTTGCGCAGCCCGGCCAGCAGGATCGACGTCTCGAACACGGCGATGGCGTCGGCCGTGCTGGCCAGGTAGCCGTTGCGCCGGGCCAGCCTGACGATGTCGACGCACCAGCCGAGCAGCTCGGCCTCGTCGAGCGCGTCGAGGGCGGGCGGCCGGGACAGGAACCCGGTCAGCCGGTCGGCGGGCGCGGCGTCGGCCTTCGGCGGCGGCAGCTTGGCCCGAGCTCCGCGGGCTCCGGCGCGTTTGCGCGTGCCCTTCTGGCCGGCCAGCTGGAACGGGGTCAGCTTGGTGCGGGTGACCGCCTTGGCCCAGGTCGCCGCCGCGATCGACACCGACCCCGGTGCCAGCCCGAACTGCGCCTCGATGGCGGAGTGGCTGGAGGGGATGAGCCCGTACAGCCATGTCGTGCCGGTGCGCGGGCTGATCTCGAACGTGGCCGTGGAGTCGAGGCCGAACTCCTCGACGCGGCTGGCGGCGTGGAAGGCGCCGCAGACGTAGAGGCAGTCGCCGGGGTCGGCGCCGCCGGCGGCCAGGTGCTCGCGCATGCGGGTCCACATGTAGCGCTCGCGGTCCTCGTCGACGGCCAGCCGGTCACCGTCGGGGGTGAGCCGCCGGAACAGGCTGCCGATCAGCACCATGACCTGGCGGTAGGTGTCGTAGTCGGCCCCCGAGAGCGGCTGCTCGACATATTGATCCCACCACTCCGACCAGTGGCGCACCTTGCCGTGGTGCAGCAGGTGCTCCTCCAGCTCGGCGAAGCGCGGGCGCAGATCGCCGATCTCGACGCCCACCGCGTCGCCGTGCAGGCCGGCCTCTTCCTTGCGCTCCTCGGCCTCCTCCTTCGGAGCCCACTGGAAGACGTGGTCGGTCGAGCGGTCGACCAGCACCAGCTCGACGCCGGGTGTTTCGAGGGCGTAGGCGATGGCCTGGTATTCGGCCGACGCCTCGGTGATCGGCGCCACCACGCTGAGCGGCGCCCACGACTTCGGGAAACCGTCGAGGTCGGTCGCGAACGCCTGCACCGCCACCGGCAGCCGGCAGTTGCGCAGCTCGGTCAGCAGGGGCTGCAGGTCCTCGCACAGCTCCAGGTAGATGACCTTCGGCTGCTTCTCGCGCAGCCGCCGCACCATCGCCAGCGCCGAGGCCGGCGAGTGGTGGCAGACCGGGAAGATCTCCAGCTTCTCGCGCAGCGCCCTGTCCACGTCGTCGACCAGCCCCGCAAGGATGCCCGACACGGCCACGGGGCTGTCGGCGAACGCCGCGGCGGCGTCGAGCAGCTGCTCGCGGAGCGAGCCGAACGTGCTCGTCTGGCCGATCATGAGAGCGTGGCGATGGCCTCGCGGCCGCCCTCGAGGAACTCCGGCCACTGCCCGCCGTCCTTCTTACTGCGGGGCTCGACGACGCCGTGCCAGTATTTGTTCAGGATCGCCAGGTCTTCGGGGCTGCGCCGGGCCAGCGAACCGACCAGCGAGCCGGCGAGCGTCTGCGCGCGCAACGTGCGGTCGCCGAAGAAGTGGCTGTGCAGGATGGCGTCCTCCAGCACGCCGATCTGCTCGGCCGTCGACAGCGCCGACTCAAGCTTCTCGTCGTCGCTGGTGGCCGAGGCCGCGGCGGAGCGCAGGTCGGCGAAGCTCTGCAGGAGGATGTCGAGCAGCGTGGGCGGCAGGTCCAGCTCGATCCGGTGGCGGCGCAGCAGCTCTTCCGTACGGAAGCGGACGATCTCCGCCTCGCTCTTCTTGTTGGTCACGACGGGGATGCGCACGAAGTTGAAGCGGCGCTTGAGCGCGGACGACAGGTCGTTGACACCCCGGTCGCGGCTGTTGGCGGTGGCGATGATGGAGAACCCGGGCTGGGCGAAGACGATGTTGTCGTCGTCGAGCTCGGGGATGGAGACGTATTTCTCCGACAGGATCGAGATGAGCGCGTCCTGCACGTCACTGGTGGAGCGGGTCAGCTCCTCGAAGCGGCCGATCACGCCCTGCTCCATCGCCGTCATGATCGGCGAGGGGATCATCGAGTCGCGGGACTGGCCCTTGGCGATGACCATGGACACGTTCCATGAGTATTTGATGTGGTCTTCCGTGGTGCCGGCGGTGCCCTGGACCACGAGCGTGGAGTTGCGGCAGATGGCCGCCGACAGCAGCTCGGCCAGCCAGCTCTTGCCCGTGCCCGGGTCGCCGATCAGCAGCAGGCCCCGGTCGGAGGCCAGGGTCACGATGCTGCGCTCGACGAAGCTGCGGTCGCCGAACCACTTCTGCGCGATCTCCCGGTCGAGCCCGTCGGAGCGCTCGGAGCCGAGGATGAACAGCCGGATCATGCGCGGGCTCAGCCGCCACGAGAACGGCTTGGGGCCGTCGTCGACCGACTCCAGCCAGTCGAGCTCCTCGGCGTATTTCACCTCTGCGGGGGCGCGCAGCATATCGTCACTCATGCGGGGGTCTCCTAGGTGAGGAAGTTCTTGAGCTCGGACACGAGCTTGCGGATGTGGCCCGAGAGCACCGGAGTGCCCAGGTCCTTGAGTTTCTGGCGGTACCACGGGTCGACGCTCTGGGAGCCGGAGCTGTTGACCGAGCCGACGGGGATGAACTTCACCCCCGAGCGGTGCACCGCCTCGAAGTCGGTGATCAGCGAACGGTTGTCGTAGAAGTCGGAGATCCACACCATCACGGTGTTGCGCGGATCGGAGATCTTCGGCCTGGCGATGGCCATCGCGGCCGTGCCGTCGGTGCCGCCGCCGAGCGTGGTGCGCAGCAGCACCTCGAACGGGTCGTGCACCCACGGGGTCAGGTCGAGCGCCCGGGTGTCGTAGGCCACCAGGTGCACGTCGACCTTGGGCAGGCCGGCGAAGATCGACGCCAGGATGGTGCAGTTGACCATCGCGTCCACCATCGACCCCGACTGGTCGACGACCACGATCATGCGGGCGGGGGTGGTGCGGCGCGCGGTCTGCTTGTAGTAGAGCCGGTCGACGTAGAGGCGTTCGTCCTCCGGGCTCCAGTTGGTGAGGTTTTTCCAGATGGTGCGCTCGACGTCGAGGTTGCGGAAGACCCGCTTGGGCGGCACCGACCGGTCGATCTCGCCGACGCTGGCCTTCTCGACCTGGGTCCGCAGCACCTCGGCGACCTCGTCGACGAACCTGCGGATCAGCGCCTTGGCGTTGGCCAGCGCCACCCCCGACAGGTTGTGCTTGTCGTGCAGCAACTGCTCGATGAGCGACATGCTGGGCGTCAGCTGCTTGGACAGGACCGGGTCGGCCAGCACCTCGCGCAGGTGCATGCGCTTGACCAGGTCGCCCTCGATGCCGGCGAGCACCGCGGCCAGCTCTTCGTCGCCCACGCGGTGGCGCAGCCCGCCGGGTTCGCAGCCCATGCCCTTCTCGAACCAGCCCGCGTCGTTCTTCCAGCTCTCCAGCCGGCTCGCGGTGACGTTGCCCGTGCCGGTGGCGAAGACGTTGAGCAGCAGCTTGGAGACCAGGGCCGCGCGGCGCACCTCGGCGCCCTGCTCGTGCTCCTGCTCCGCCATCAGGTCCTGCAACTCCTCGCCCAGGCTGGGGAAGCGCTGCACCAGGGTGTCGACCGACACCCCGGGGTCGAGCAGCGCGGGTGGCAGGCCGAGGTCTTCGACGATGGCCATGCTGGCCGTCTCGAGCGCCGGCTGCTCGTCGGGGCCGAACAGGCGGGACAGCAGGCGCCAGTAGAGCACCTGGCGCCGGGTCATGTCGGCGTCTTCCAGGATGTCGGTCATTTCCGCAGCAGCCGTCCCGCTCGCTCGCGCAGCACGGCGACCACGTCGCCGGCCCTGGCCTCGGCCTTGACCACTTTGGGGTCTGTGGGGCCCATGGCCCAGTCGCCGTTGTGCGCGGCGACCGGCTTCTTCTTCACCGTGGCCTGGACGGCCAGCGGTTGCAGCAGCCAGCGGCCGTCCCAGCGCATCAGGCCGATGCACGCCGAGGAGGCGGCCACCAGCTCGGGGGTGAGCGGGCCGCCGCGCGGCAGGCGGTCGAGGTCGAGCGGCAGCGCGCGGCCTCCCCCCGCCGGCACCAGGTCGCAGGAACCGCTGTCGACGGAGTAGCCCTCCAGGAAGACCGGCTCGGCGATGCGCACGGGATGGCGGTCGAGCGGCGCGACCGCCGGAGCGCTCGCCCCGGACAGCGCCACCCGGGCCGTCGCGAACGGGTCGGCGGGCTCGCCCGCGGCGGCCCGGTCGTCGTGCCACACGAGGTCGCCGCCCGGCAACAACGGCATGTCCGTGATCTCCAGGCTGTGGTGACCGGCCAGCGCGCCCAGCAGCACCGGATGACCGCCCATCAGCCGCCACGCGGCCGGGCCGACGATCGTGTCGACCTTGGCGGCCGCCACGCTGGTGCGCACCAGCGTGGCAGGGCCGCCGCCCGCGGGCTCCAGGACGCCGTGCACCTGCGCCCGCACCACGGTGGCGTGCTCGTGCACGTCGGCGCCGAGGATCAGCAGCCGCCCCGACACCGGCTCGGCGCCGCCCTGCCACGGACCCCGCTGCGCCAGCAGCAGGCCGCGTGCCCACAGGTCGGCCCACCTGCGCGCGGGCAGGCGGTCCATCGTCGCGACCGGGCTCGACGCCCGCAGCTCCGCCGCCAGGCCGTCGAGCAGCACCGCGAGCCCGCGCAACTCCGGCACGGCGAGCAGCGCCTCGATCGTCTGGTCGGCCGAGCCGGCGAGGTCGTGGTCGACGCCACGCCACCCGACGATGGCCAGTTCGCGCAGCCAGACCCGGCAACCGTCGAGCAGATTCCCGAATGCCGGCCCCTCACCGGCCGAACCGCCCTGGCCGTCTCGTGCCGGCTCCCAGGGGGCGCGGGATCTGCCCAGAGCCGTGTCGAGACGGCCGAGCAGGGCGTCGTGGACCGCGCCGGCCAGTGCGGCGCGCCCGCCGGCCAGCGCCGCCAGGTGCTCGTCGCCGACCGATCCCGCGGCCACCTTGCCCGCCGCCTCGCTCACCCGCTCGCCGATCGGGCTGGCCGCCAGCGCGCCGGCCAGGGCGGCCAGCGCACCGGCCGCCTCCTCCCCGACCCTGGCGAACCCGAGTGCGAGCGCGTCGTCGAACCCCTCCACCAGGCCGAGCGCCTCGCCCGCCCCCTCGGGAGCGCCGGCGAGCACCTCTTCCAGCTGTACGTCCAGCATCAGCGCGCCGCTCCCGTCTCCGCCGCCGTCGAGGGGAACCAGTGCAGCTCGACCAGCGGGTCGGTGCTGTCGGGCACCTCGAGGTAGGCCAGATGGCGCAGGAACCTGCTGAACACCACGGCCGCCGGGGTGCGCTCGGGCTGCCCGTGGAGGCAGCTCATCAGCGCGTCACCCTCCGGCACCTCGACCCGCAGGTAGCGGGCCACCCGGTCGAGGCCGTACTGCACGACCGCCTCGTCGGCCAGCATGCGGATGTGCTTGCAGGCGTAGCCGTGCAGCGCGCCGCACGGCCGGTTGTTGTTGGTGCTGCAGCTCAGCGCATGGGTGCCGGCGGTGATCGAGGAGACGTAGACCCGCTCGATGTCGGATCCGCTCGACACGACCCCCTGCAGCCGCCCGTCGGCCAGCTCGACGAAGGGCACCTTCGCCAGTTTGCGCGGCGCGACAGGCGGCACCACACGCACCACGCTGCGCCGCTCCCACGCGGTTCCGTCCGCGTCCACGACCTCAGAACCTCCCGCCCCAGCCGGTGCGCGGGCGCGGGCGGGAGTGCCCACGCCGCCGCGAACGGCTGATCATGGTCCGGGAACTTACCCCACACGACCGACAGAACGGGGCCGAACGATCACAGGCTTCGATCCTGCGGCACACCCCACGCGCGGGGGCGGGTTGTCGATAATATTGCTGACCAGGACGAGTTCGCACGGCATCGGGAGGATCGCGTGGCCCCAGGGTCCCCGCAGGAGGAGACGCTGACCGGCCGGGTCAGGGCGGCCGTGCTCAGCGGGGACTTCGTGCCCAACCAGCGGCTCGTCGAGGCCGACGTGTGCGAGCAGTTCGGCGCCACCCGGGCCGCGGTGCGCGAGACCTTCAAGGAGCTGGCCGCCGAGGGCCTGGTCGAGATCCTCAAGAACAAGGGTGCCCGCGTGCGGGCGGTCTCCAAGGCGGAGGCCGTCGAGATCACCGAGGTGCGGATGGTGCTCGAGGGCCTGTCGGCCGCCAAGGCCGCCGAACGGGTCACCCCCGAGCAGGGTGCGCGGCTGCGGGAGATCGTCGCCGCGATGCGCACGGCCGTGGAGTCCCACGACCTCGACCGCTATTCCGAGCTGAACGCGACCCTGCACGCCGAGATCCGCGAGATCGCCGGCCACCGCACCTCGGCGAAGATCGTCGAACGGCTGGGGGCGCAGGTGGTGCGGCACAAGTTCCGTCTCGCCCGGCAGCCGGGGCGGGCCTCGGTGTCGCTGCCGCAGCACGAGCTGATCGTGGCGGCCATCGTCGCCGGCGACCCCGAGGCCGCCCAGACGGCGATGCAGCAACACCTGCGCAGCGTCGCCAAGGCCCTGGAAGCCTCCGGCGCCTGACCGCCGGATCGCCCGCCTCTCGCAGTGATTGGCGATGAAGGTGTCGACAATCGGCGGGTTACGCCACGTGCTCCTTGATCGCCACGCTGGTCAGGGCGAACAGCAGGTCGAGGTCGGGCTCCGCGTCGACCTGCACGGCCACCCAGGCCCGATCGGGGCACGCCTGCACCTGGCCGCACTCGCGCAGGTAGGGGGCCAGCCGGTCGATCGCCGGCGCCGTCAGGCGCACCTGGACCTCGTCGGCGCCGGCCAGTCGCAGGATCTCGGTGCCGTGTACGGCGAATCTGGGGCCGCGCCGGGTGTCGCTCACCGCCAGCGCCGGCCAGGATCGGAATTCGGCCACCGCACGGACCACGTAGGGGCCGTGGCGTTCAGCGGTCCGCCGCCAGGCGGTAATCCCTGCCACGCCTCAATGCTGAGGCACGGTACACCTCCACGTCAGCGACCGTTCCGCAACCGTTATCTACCCTCCGGGTGAGATCGCCGGCGCGCACGACCAGCCCGGCGAACCGCACGGAACCCGCTCCGGATTCTGATGAGATTTCACCATCTGTGCGTCGCGTATTGACGCCTCCCCGGCCTGCGGTTACCGTCCATTTTATAAGGAAACTTTACTAATAGTTTCTGTGGCATCCCATCCCGTACACCCCCCAACCGGATGTCGGAGCATCATGAGACACACCATCCTGCGCAAGGCCCTCGCCGGGCTGGCGGCGTTAGTGCTGCCGCTCACCGTCCTCGCCGCCGCCCCCTCCTGGGCCGCCACCTCCTCCGCCAGCGCCGCCATGGCCGACTGGTCCGCGTGGACGGCCTACACGGCGGGCACGCGCGTCACCTACAACGGCGTCACGTACGAGTGCATCCAGAGCCACACCTCCCAGCCCGGCTGGGAGCCGCCGAACGTCCCCGCACTGTGGAAGCCCGTCAGTGGCGACGGCGGGGGCGACACCAGCGCCCCGAGCGTCCCCGGCAACCTCCGCTCGACGGGCGTCACCGACCGCAGCGTCTCCCTCGCCTGGAACACCTCCACCGACAACGTCGGCGTCACCGGCTACGAGGTCTACCGGGGCGGCACCCGGGTCGCCACGGTCACCGGCACCACCCACACCGACACCGGGCTCAGCCCCGAGACCCGCTACTCCTACACCGTCAGGGCGCGCGACGCCGCGGGCAACCGCTCGGCCGCCAGCGGCACCGTCAACGCCACCACCGCCAAGGGTGACGACGGCGGCGACCCCGGCGGCCCGGGCGACGGCGGGAACAAGGTGCTCGGCTACTTCGTGCAGTGGGGCGTCTACCAGCGCGGATACCACGTCAAGAACATCGACACCAGCGGCTCGGCGGCCAAGCTGACGCACATCAACTACGCCTTCGGCAACGTGCAGAACGGCCAGTGCACGATCGGCGACAGCTACGCCGACTACGACCGCTTCTACCAGGCGAACGAGAGCGTGGACGGCGTCGCCGACACCTGGGACGCCGGCGCGCTGCGCGGCAGCTTCAACCAGTTGCGCAAGCTCAAGCAGAAGCACCCGCACCTGAAGGTGCTGTTCTCGTTCGGCGGCTGGACCTGGTCCGGCGGCTTCACCCAGGCCGCGCGGAACCCGGCCGCGTTCGCCGAGTCCTGCTACCGCCTGGTCGAGGACCCGCGCTGGGCGGACGTGTTCGACGGCATCGACATCGACTGGGAATATCCGAACGCCTGCGGCCTGTCCTGCGACAGCAGCGGCCCGGCCGCGTACAAGAACCTGATGCAGGCACTGCGCGCCCGGTTCGGCTCCGGCAACCTGGTGACCTCCGCCATCACGGCCGACGGCACCAACGGCGGCAAGATCGACGCGGCCGACTACGCCGGCGCCGCGCAGTACGTCGACTGGTACAACGTCATGACCTACGACTACTTCGGCGCCTTCGCCCCGCAGGGCCCGACCGCCCCGCACTCTCCGCTCACCTCCTACAACGGCATCCCGACGCCCGGGTTCCACTCCGACGCCGCGATCCAGAAGCTGAAGGCCAAGGGCATCCCGGCGAGCAAGCTGCTGCTGGGCATCGGTTTCTACGGCCGCGGCTGGACCGGCGTCACGCAGGCCGCGCCGGGCGGCACCGCGAGCGGAGCGGCGCCCGGCACGTACGAAGCGGGCATCGAGGACTACAAGGTGCTCAAGACCCGCTGCCCGGCCACGGGGACCGTCGCGGGCACCGCGTACGCCCACTGCGGCAACCAATGGTGGAGCTACGACACGCCGGCCACGATCGGCGGCAAGATGAGCTACTCGAAGAACCAGGGCCTCGGCGGCGCGTTCTTCTGGGAGCTCAGCGGCGACACCTCCAACGCCGAGCTGCTCACGGCCATGCGGAACGGCCTGGGCTGACCTGACCGTCGAGGGCCGGCCCCGCCATGGGCCGGCCCTCCCGGGTTCAGCCCAGCTCGCGCACCTGCTCGGCCGTCAGCGACACGGCCGAGGCGGCGAGGTTCTCCTCCAGGTGGGCGACCGTCGACGTGCCGGGGATCGGCATCGTCACCGGGGAGCGGGCCAGCAGCCAGGCCAGGCTGACCTGCGCGGGCGTGGCGCCGACGGCCTGGGCGACGTGGTCCACGGGGCCGCCGGGCTCCGCCAGCCGGCCCTTGGCGATGGGGCTGTAGGGGATGAACCCGATGCCCTCCTTCTCGCAGTGCTCCAGCACTCCCTCGGAGACCCTGAGGGTGAGGTTGTAGCGGTTCTGGACGGTGGCGATCTCGACGACGCGCCGCGCCCGCTCCAGCTCCTCGACGCTCACCTCGGACAGGCCGACGCTGCCGATCTTGCCTTCGTCCCGCAGCGCCCCGAGCTCGCCCACCTGGTCCTCCAGCGGCACGGCCGGGTCGATGCGGTGCAGCTGCAGCAGGTCGATCCGGTCCACGCCGAGCCTGCGCAGGCTCATCTCGACCTCCTGCCGCAGGTACGCGGGCCGTCCCACCGGCTCCCACTGGCCCGGTCGCGGGCGGACGAACCCGGCCTTGGTCGCGATCAGCAGCCGCTCGGGGTACGGGTGCAGCGCCTCCCGGATGAGCTCCTCGTTGACGTACGGCCCGTAGGAGTCGGCGGTGTCGATGAGCTCGACGCCCAACTCGACGGCCCTGCGCAACACCCGGACGGCCTCGTCGTGGTCGCGCGGCGGCCCCCAGACGCCCGGACCCGTCAGGCTCATGGCGCCGAAGCCGAGCCGGCGGACGGCCTTGCCGCCGACGGTGAACGTGCCGGGCGACTCGAAATCTATGGACATGCGCAACACCCCGCCAAGACGTCGATGGCTCCTGTCTACCAGCAGCACGGATTCCGTGCCCTGGCCGGCTGGTACTCCCGCTCTTACCCTGCTCCAGCATCATCCCAGTCGTCCCTGGCCCACCCGCGGACTGAGCCGCCGCCTCGGCGACATCACTTCAGCGGTGCGTACCGGTAACGGTCGCAGCGGTCCACTACCGAACCAACCCACAAACCAGGCCAGGCATTTGCACCGCCAGGCAAGGTCACCGACTTTCGGTCATGCCAATACAGGTTGCGAAAATCTCTGAAACGAGGAATATGCGCCGCAAACGCCTCGAAACTTTTCGAAGCGCTGGATCTTCTGAGACGAAGGCGCAACCAACGATGGTCCACCCTGGAAGAAGACTTGCAACCGTGATACAAGTACAGGTGAATACTTGCTCCCTTGTTCGCCTCGCACGTTTACAGCACTGTGCCGGAAGCCAACAGGGAAGGATGCCCCGGACAATGATTGCATCAAAAGCTTCAGGCGCTTCACGCCGATGGTACGGGCGGAAGAACTCAGTCACCCTGCGCATTTTGATAAAACTCGCCGTACCGGCAACATTGGGATTTTTTGCCAATTTAGCAGCAAACGCCGTCTCAGACGGGCACAAATTAGAATCGGTGCCAAGCCGCCTCGGCTGGTGGAACCTCCTACTGCCTCTAGGAGTTGCCTTGCTTGTCTTTGACCTTATGAACGACATTTTGACGCGGCGCGCGGCCGCCACCGCAGAACGAAATGCCCACTTGGAATCCCTGAAGCGGCTCAAGGAAAACAACAGGCAGATAATTTCATCACTCCTGCAACTGATAGGTCGAAGCCCGCGACGAGGGAACGTGAACATACACCTCTTCTACGCCGACGTGATCGACGATCGCACGGTGCTACGCAAAGATCGTCTAGTGTATTACGAGTGTGAAGATCTTCCGCACAATTTTTCCCTCGATATAGCATATCCGGAAACTGACGAGCTGGTCATATGTGACTCCTTCAGGAGTGACGAGATTATTTATGAAGAGCTGCCGGCGACGCACCCAGAACGATACAACGCGAGGATCAAGAACAAGGTGGATCCGCAGATAACATGGGTTCTGGCGCTTCCGATGCATCGCGAGAACGATTCCCCGGCGGGAGTTCTGTGCGCATTCGGAAATAAAAGAGTGTTGACAGAGGCAACCGTCCGTCGAAGTTTTCAGAGCTTGGCCGTGGGCGTGACAGACGTCATTGTCCGACTCAAGGCATTGGAGTCGGAAGAAGAGGCGACTGCGCATGCATAACGTACATCCCAACGAGCAGGCGATGGGCGAAGCGATAAAAGTCGCCGAGCAAGCAGAACTATCGGGAAACTACCGAATCGGCGCGATTGTCATCGACAGTCGGATGGAGGTCATCGGGTCAGCTTTCACCGAATTGCACTCACAGCCAGATCCGACCGCGCATGCCGAGATACTCGCCCTTCGTCGTGCGTGCGCAGGTGTGAACAGGAGATACTTGCCCAACTGCTTCCTATACACCACCTTGGAACCATGCCCGATGTGCACATCCGCCGCTATATGGGCCAAGGTAGAGGGCATCGTCTATGGGGCGTGCCTGGAGGATTCTTCTGACTTCGCCCGCAAGTCCGGCCCAAGCTTCTCGTGGCGCCAGATCAGCATAAAGGCATCCTACGTGGTGGCACACGGCACACCCATTCTCAGACTGCACGAAGAATTTATGCGCGACGAATGTCTCAAACTAGTCTCCCCATGATCAATTCTTATGTATGAGCCATATGATTACGTCGTCACCTCAAGCGGTATCCTGGGCGCGTTCCGTGCCTGCACGGAGAGCGGGGACATAGCTTTTCGACCCGTCTACCAGCGCTCCGGCGACAGCTGGACCAAGTTGACATCGCCTACAGCAGCGGCTCTCCCTGGGCGGAGGCATCTCCTGCTCGACCGAGACTGTGCGCTGGTCCGGCAGGAAGAGGTCACGCTCGTGACCTCGTGGAGGTCTCAGACACCTGACACATCGGGATCCTCAGAAGGCGAGCATCCTGCTGGTCTACGCAATCTCATCTCCGAACTGCGTTCCCGAGGGGTCCACGTCTACCTCTACGGGTCGCGTCTGCTCGGGCGCGGGTCGGTCGGCTCCGACTGGGACTTCATCCTCGACCATCAGGGAAACCTCGCCGAACTTCTGGAAAGCTGCCGATCGCGTCCTGGCCCTTTTCTGGGGCTGCGGGCGATCTCCAGTATTGCCACCTCGTATGAGGCCAACACTATCGGCTCGGTCAGCAGAGAAGACGTTCTTCAGATACTCGGCAGAAGTTGGTGCGCACTGAGCCTCGATGGAGCAGTGGTCGATTTCTTCCTGGCCGGCAGTGGAACGAGAATTCCGGACATCCAATTGGAGGATCTCCTTCTGACAGACTGTTCGGGTGTCATCGAGCCTAGTTTGGGATCAAGTTTCGGCATGCCCCGCAGGGTACGTATACGTACCTCTGCCAAGCAGGTAGTGTACCTTCATCACCTCTCGTGGATACTATGCGGCCTTGAACAAATATCCGGATCAAGGGTGACGCTACGGAACGTCTTAGCTCGCAGTCCTTCTGATGTCTGGCTGAGCCCTTGGATTTCCAAGCTGTCTCTTGATTCTTAGGGGTCGTGGTCGGTCGTGGCACGCCACTTCAGCACCCACCGTATGGTTTGCTGGCGCCTTTCTCGTCATTGCAATCGGGCATGCGTTTTCTGCCTCTCCGCCAGTGGCCCACGTATCAAGCACCCAGGACACGATCCGCTCATAATAGCTAATCGCTTGCTGGATTTACGAGTGGGAAAGATTTCCTACTCCGGCGGCGAGCCCTTCGAGTATCCGTTGTTCTCCCGTCTGGTGAAACATGTCCGCACACTTGGCATACTCCAACTCGTCACGACGAACGGGGATCAGCTGTTCACCGGCATCCCCAACTGGATCCAATCTTTCGAGCATGTGAAACTGTCGTTCTATGGATCACGTCCTGTGCACGACAGCTTGATGGGAAAAGGAAATTACGATCAGCAGCTTTCACTGGCCAACCGGCTGATAACGGACCACAATGTCACAGTCGGCGCCAACTACATGCTGTCCATGAAATCGATGGATCACCTCGGGGCATTCATGGACGACATGGCAACGAACGGATTCAACGACGTACTGTTTCAGACCTACATATACAACCGGCGCACGCATATCGATCGCAGATTTGCGCTTGAGAACACGCAGCAGGCCATTGAGAGACTCAGAGATGCGGTGTCCGGCTGCGCCAACCACCTACCGGGAGGAACGAAAGTTCATGACTACTCTCAGCGGGATTGGTTCATCGTGCTCGACGACTCCGGCCAGCTCACCCTTCCATCGAACACGGTGGATCAGGACTTCATCATGGGCCGGGTGACCGACGACATGCTCCAGGTCGAACCCGAGGTTCGCACTTCGGCAAGGTCGGCGCTTGAAACGATTTGGAAACGACGCTACGAAACAGATGCGATCGTGGATCTCTCATAACCTGAAGTGGTTACGCACCGCAGCGCCACGAGCACAGGTTCTTGCGTCGTGCTGTTCCGAGGCCTTTGGTGGCGACGGGCGAACCGGGGGTGATCAACCTTTCTACCAGGGCTCCTTCTACGTCATGTCCGGACCTGCGACTCGCGATCGTCCTGTGCCCAGAGGCGCCGCACAAGGGCGGGCTCTGCACGAAGCCATGCCGCTGGATCAGACGTATGCCAGGCTGGTTGTCCATGATGTGGGGATCCGTCGGCCTCGATAGTGATAACGGATAGACGAACAACTCCAATCCCTTGAAGCCCTATCGCCCGCGCCGGTGGCCGAACCTGACCGGCTGCGGGCCGTGGAGGCGGACGGCGGGGTCGGTCATGCCCTGGTCGGGACCGGCCAGCTCGGCGGCCGGCTCGATGACCGGCTCCGCCTCCCCCGCCGCCACGATCCGCCGTACCAGCCGCTCCCGCAGCCCCGCGGCGACCTCCGCGTGCGACGTGCGCCCCGCCAGGTTGACCAGCTCGTGCGGGTCGTTGTCCAGGTCGTACAGGGCCTGCTCGCGGTAGCGGGCGGCGGCCGGGACGTCCCACGGGTCGGCGTCCTCGGCGACGGCGTAGTACTTCCACCGCGACGTGCGGATGCCGCGCCCCACCTCCGACTCGCTCACCTGGAAGAACGCCTCCTCGGGCCACGGCGCGCGCGGATCGCGCACCAGCGGCAGGAACGAGCGGCCCTGCATGGACGCGGGCACCGGCAACCCTGCGGCCTCCAGCAGCGTCGGCGGCAGGTCGACGGTGCTGACGGGACGGGAGATCGCCCCGCCCCCGTCGAAGCCCGGCCCGCGCAGCGCGAGCGGCACCCGCAGCGACGCGTCGTGGCAGGAACGTTTGTACTCGCCGTTGCGGGTCTTGAAGTGGTTGCCGTGGTCGGAGGTGTACGCCACGATCGTGTTGTCCAGCAGGTCCATGCTGCGCAGCGCGTCGAGCAGCCGGCCGAGCCCTTCGTCCAGGCGTTTGACCTGGCCGAGATAGCCGCCCATGTGCTGGTGGGCCGTGCCGCCGAGCGCGGCCAGGTCCTGCGGCATCCAGCGGCCCTGATAGCGCTCCTCGTAGCCGTCGGGGGCGGGATAGTTGTCCACCTCGTTCTGGTGGTGCGGCTCCAGGAACGACAGGAACAGGTAGAACGGCTCGTCGTGGTGGTCTGCGGCGAAGCGCACGGCCGCGTCCACGAGGGCGTCGGAGCGGTAGCCGGGCAGCATGACGGGCTCGTTCGCCTCGTCGTACATGATCGTGCGGTAGGCGTCGGAGGTGTGTTCCAGCGCGTTCGCCGCCAGCCACGACCGGTAGCCGCCGCGCTCCTCCTCCGGCACCGGCTCGCTGCCCGCCAGGTGCCACTTGCCGATGTAGCCGGTGGCGTAGCCGGCCTCCCCGAAGTGGTGCGCCAGCGTGCGCTCCCCGGCCGGCAGGACGCGGCCGTTGCGGTGGACGCCCGTCGTGGTCGGGTAGCGCCCCGTCTGCAACGCCGAACGGGCGGGCGCGCACACGGGCTGCGGGGTGAGCGCGACCGTGGCCTGCGTGCCGTGCCTGGCCATTCTGTCGAGGTTGGGGGTGAAGGGTCCGACGGTGTCCCACCGCTGCTGGTCGGTGAAGACGACGATCACGTTAGGGGGCACGTTCGGGGGCACGTTCGGGGGCACGTTCGGGCGCAAAAGGGAACTCTCCTAACGGACTGACTATTTGATGCCGGTCAGCGCGATGCCACGCACGAAGTATCGCTGCGTGAAGATGAACAGGACGGCGGTGGGCACGAAGAGGATCACCGAGCCCGCAGCCGTGAGATGCCACAACGTGAAGTACTCCTGGTTGAACAGGGTGAGCCCGACCGGGATGGTACGCATCTCGGGCGTCGTGGTGGCCACCAGCGGCCAGAGGAACTCGTTCCACTGGAAGACGAACGTGAACAGCCCGAGCACGGCCAGCGCGGGCCGCGTCTGCGGCAGGATGACGCTCCGGTAGATCCGCAGCTCGGAGGCGCCGTCGATGCGCGCCGCGCTGATCAGGTCGTCGGGGATGGGCTGGATGAACTGCCGCATGAGGAAGATCCCGAACGCGTCCATGAGGAACGGCGTGATCAACCCCTGGTACGTGTCGAGCCACCCCATGGTGGCCATCAGCACGTACAACGGGATCATCCGCACGAAGAACGGCACCATGAGCGTGGCCAGCAGCGCCACGAACAGCGTGTTGCGCAGCGGGAAGCGGAACTTCGCGAAGACGTACCCGACGAGCGGGTCGAACAGCAGGTGCGCGAGCGTGATCGCGCCCGCCACGACGAGACTGTTGATGATGAAGTTGCCGAACGGCGCGCGGGTGAACAGCTCCGCGTAGTTGCCCCACTGGGGCGAGTCCGGCACGATGACCGCGTTCGCCGAGAGCGTCTCCGCCTCGGTCTGCAGCGACAGCGACACCATGTAGAGCAGCGGGACAACGGTCGCGAGCGAGGCCAGCCCGAGCAGGACGTAGAGCAGCGGCTTGCGCATCAGTACGTGACCTCCCCGCGCCGCCCGGCCCGCAGTTGCACCAGCGTGAACGCCACGATGACGACGAGCAGCAGCACCGACTGCGCCGAGGAGTAGCCGAAGTCCCTGGCGCGGAAGGCGACGTTGAAGATGTGGAAGACGGACAGGTCGGTGGCGTCGCCAGGACCTCCGTTGGTGATGATGTACGCCTGCCCGAACGCCTGCAGCCCCGAGATGACCGCCATCACCGAGACGAACAACGTCGTCGGCGCGAGCAGCGGCAGCGTGATCCGCCAGAAGCGGCGCCACGCGTCCGCCCCGTCGATCTTCGCGGCCTCGTGGTAGGTCTCCGGAATGCCCTGCAGCCCGGCCAGGAACAACACCATCGTGTAGCCGACGCTCTGCCAGAGCGTGACGGCGGCGATCGTGAGCAGCGGGGAGGTGTTGAGCCACGTCTGCTCGGGCAGCCCGGCCGCGCCCAGCACCCGGTTGAGCACCCCGAGCTCGGGGTCGAGGATGTTGCGCCACAACAGCCCGACGATCGCCACCGAGGTCAGGTACGGCACCAGCAGCAGCACCCGGAACACCACCCGGCCCTTGAGCGGCTGGTCGAGCGCCAGCGCCAGCCCGAGCCCGAGCACGATCGAGCCGACCACCACGATCACCGAGAAGATCACCGTGACGAGGAACGAGTGCCGCACCGCAGGGTCGGCCAGGGCCTGCGTGTAGTTGCCCAGCCCGGCCCACTGGTCGGCCTGCGGCCCCGTGCGCAGGCTGGTGGCCATCACGTTGCCGATCGGCAGGTAGAAGAAGGCCGCGAAGAACAGGATCGCCGGGATCAGGAACAGGTAGGCGGTCCTGGCGTAGCGGCCGGAGAGGGTGCGTGGCCGCAACATCGTCATCGCAGGAAGCCCTCCGCGGCCTCGGCGAACGCCCGCAGGGCGTCGGCGGCCGGCTTGTTCTGGATGATGACCTGCTGGTAGACGACCTTGAGCTGCTCGTCCCACTTGCCGAGCTGGCCGGTCAGCCGCACCTCCTGGGTCGAGTCCTTGGCGATCGGCAGTGCCTCGGCGAACACCTTGATGGCCTCGTCCTGCTGCACCTCGGGCAGCTTGGCCCAGGAGACGCGCGGCATCAGCATGCCGGTCTCCTTCGTGGCGGCCTGCTCGACCTCGACCGCGGTGATGCGCTTGATGAAGTCCCACGACAGGTCGGGCCTGGTGGCCTTGGCCGGCACCAGCATGCTGGTGCCGGCCGCCTGGGTGACCTGCTCCTTGTTCTTCAGCGGCGGCGCGACGCCGAGGTCGATGTCGGCGCTGGTCTTCTTGATCGGTTCGAGGTCCCAGGGGCCGGTGAGAATCATCGCGGCGCGCTTGGCGGAGAACAACTTCTGCGGGCCGGAGTAGTCGGTGCTGGACACCGGCACCGGGGCCACCTTGTGCTTGTGGATCAGGTCGGCCTGGAACTGCAGGGCGGCGATCGCGTCCTCGATCGGCGTCATGACCTTGCCGGTCTCCGGGTCGAAGGGGGTGACGCCGGCCTGCATCATCCACGGCCAGATGTAGGCGTGGTCCTGGTTGAGCGCGACGCCGTGCACGCCGTCCGTGGTCAGCTTCTTCGCCGCGGCGAGGAACTCCTCCCACGTGGTCGGCGCCTCCAGCCCGGCCTCGCTGAGCATGCCCTTGTTGTAGAGCAGCGTGTTGCAGGTCAGGTGGAGCTGCACGCCGTACACCTTGCCCTGGTAGGAGTTGCGCTCGACGGTGACCGGCTGCCAGTCGGAGGGGAAACCCATCGCCTCGCCGTCGCGGTCGACGTAGTCCTGCAGCGAGCGGGCGTTGCCGGAGATGGCGAACTCCTGCACCCACCCACCGGGCTCCTCGACCACGTCGGGCACCGTGCCGGAGGCGAAGTCGGCCAGCAGCCTCGTCCGCAGGTCGGGCCACTGGTATTTCTGCAGGTTGACCTTGACCTTGTTGGCCTGCTCGAACTCGGCGATCACCTTGCGGTAGGCCTGGTAGTCGTGGCCGGCGTTCCAGTAGACGGTGAAGGTGCCGGGGGCGGCGGTCTGCGCGGGCGGCGCTCCCGCGCAGGACGACAACACCGGCACCGCGGCGGCGGCGCCGGCCAGGCGGAGCAGGTCGCGGCGGGTCATGTGGGGGGCGTGGGAAGACATCTCGGATTCCCTTCTAGGAGGAGCCCCGCCGCAGGAAGGTCCAGGAGCGGACGATCTCGCGGGCGGGCGGCGGCTCCTCGGCCTGGAGGCGGTCGAAGAGCAGGCGTACGACGTCGGTGTAGTCGTGGTGGAGCGGGCCGACGGTGCTGAGCTGCGGATTGCTGATGAGGCCCTCGTCGATGTTGCCGACGCCGACGACGGCCACGTCGTCGGGCACGCGCAGCCCGGCGTCCCTGGCGGCCCAGATCACGCTGATCGCGGCCCGGTCGGAGGCGGCGAAGATCGCGTCGGGACGGTCGGGGGAGCTCAGGAGCTCGACGGCCGTCTGGTAGGCCGAGACGCGGTCGTCCGCGCCGGAGGTGACGATCCGCTGGTCGACACCGTGTCGTTCGAGGGCGGTGGTGTAGCCGAGCAGCCGTCCGGCGGGTTTGTCGCGGTAGAGCTCGAAGCGGTGCGCCATGAACGCGATGCGGCGCCTGCCCTCCGCCAGCAGGTGCGCGACCGCCTGCGCGCACGCCTCGGTCTCGGGGGTGTGGACGACGTCGCAGCCCTCGAGCCCGCTCTCGTTGCTCAGCACCACCATCGGCAGGCCGGTGGCGGCGAGCCCGGTGAGCAGGTCGTGGGTGAAGTGGTCACCGACGACGTTGACCAGCGCGCCGTCGGCGATGCCGCCGCGAAGCACGTCGATGGCCGCGGCCGCGCGCGCCTCTGAGTAGACCGTGAGCGTGACCACGGAATAGCCGCGGGCGTCGGCCATCTCGTGCAGGTCGGTGGCCAGCCGCTCGTCGCTGGGAACGCCGCCAAGCGAGCTGAGCACCAGGCAGACCCGCTGCGTGCGGCGCTTGCGCAGGCTCCTGGCGGCCTGGTTGGGGGTGTAGCCGAGTTGCCTGGCGGCCTCGAGCACCCGCTTCCTCGTCTCGGCGGCCACGGGGCGGTCCCGGCCGCTGAGCACGTAGGAGACGGTCGCCACGGACACGTTCGCCAGCTCGGCCACTTGTCGTGCGGTAGGTCTCATGTTAGTCGAATAACGTAGCATTTCCGACTGGGATACAGGGAAACTTTCTGGGGAAACATCGCGACCAGGGTGGACATGTAGGAGGCTTCACGCCCAAGCATCCTCAGGCGTGTGAATCGATTAACACCATATTTTGCGCCACCCCGCCCGATCAATAGGTGAGCGCGCCCGGAGTTCCAGGCCCTTGCCCGATCCCCCAGCGTGGCGCAAGGCGTTTTCAGTCACTCTCCGTTACCTTGCCAGGTGAACGGGGGAGGAACTGTGGAGAATCTGGCAATCGGGCGGGTATCACGCCGGACGTTCGTTACCGGCACGTTCGCGGCTCTGGGACTCGGCGCGGCCCTGGAGGCGCCGGCGGCCGGTGTCGTGGCGCGGCCTCGCGGGACGGTGCTGCGGGCCACGCCCGCCAAGGTGAGGCTGGGCAAGCGCACCGTCTCCACCTGGACCTACAACGGCCTGCTCCCCGGCCCGCTCGTCAGGGCCACGGCCGGCGAGACGGTCGCCGTCCGGCTGGTCAACGACCTGCCCGCGCCCACCACCGTGCACTGGCACGGCATCAGGATCGACTTCCCCATGGACGGCGCACCCGGCTTCTCCCAGGATCCCACCCGGCCCGGCGGCACCTTCGACTACGTCTTCCGGGTGCCCGACCCCGGCACGTACTTCTACCACTCGCACGTCGGCACCCAGCTCGACCGCGGGCTGTACGGCCCGCTGGTCGTGGCCGACCCGCACGAGCCGCTCCGGTACGACGAGGAGTTCACGATCGTGCTCGACGACTGGCTCGACGGCATCAACGGCACCCCCGACGACGCCCTGCGCCGTCTGAACTCCTCCACCGAGCACGACGACACGCTGCGCAGTGAGGCGCTGGGCGGCGTGGCCGCGGAGCTGCGACACCCGCTCTACCTGATCAACGGCCGCCCGCCGGCCGCCCCCGAGACGCTCACCAGCTCTCCCAAGCGGCGCGTCAGGTTCCGGGTCGTCAACGCCGCTGCCGACACCGCCTTCCGGGTCGCGCTCGGCGAGCACCGCATGACCATCACCCACGCCGACGGATTCCCGTGCTCGCCCGTCACCGTGGACACGTTCGTCATCGGCATGGGCGAGCGGTACGACTTCGTCGTCACCCTCAAATCGGGCGCGTTCCCGCTGGTGGCGCAGGCGGAGGGTAAGGGCGGGCGGGCGTACGCGGTGGTGCGGACCTCGCGCAAGGCCGACACGCCGCCGCCGCGGGTCAAGGTGCCGGAGCTCAAACGACGGATGCTGAAATATCAGGACATGGACGCCCGGCCCACCGACCACCTCCCCCTCCCGACCAGAGCCGTCGCCGTGACACTCGGCATGCGCGAGTCGGGCAACGAGTGGACGCTCAACGGCCGGCTCGCGAGCGACCCGCTGCGGCTGCGCGTCGAACCGGGCGAGACGCTCAGGGTCGTCCTGGACAACCAGTCGCCCATGTGGCACCCGATGCACCTGCACGGCCACACCTTCCAGTTGCGCGCCCGCGGGCGGTCCGGGCCGCGCAAGGACACCGTGAACATCAAGCCACGCGAGCGCCTGCACATCGACGTGCACGCCGACAACCCCGGCGAGTGGATGTTCCACTGCCACAACCTGTACCACCAGGAGCAGGGCATGATGGGCGCCATCGGCTACGGCCAGGCCCCGCCGCTGCGCCCCGGCATGATCCACGGCGGACACACCTCCGGCAAGGAGAGCCACTCATCTGGTGAGAAGAGCCGCCACGGCGGCCACTGACGCGCGCCGGCACTGCCATGTGGCACATCACTTTGATCACTCTTGCGACCCGGCACCGGGCTACGCGAGGATCGCCGGACTGGATCCCCACCCTGCATGACGACACGGAGAGGCTTGTCGTGCGCGCTTCAGAGAACATCGAGCAGTTCGGTTACCGGCAGGAGTTACGCCGCGGGGTCGGGTTGACCGACCTCGTGTCCTACGGCCTGGCCTTCATGGTGCCGATCGCACCTTTCGCGATCTTCGGCCTGGTCTATTCCCGCTCCGGCGGCATGCTGGTATTGGCGTACCTCGTCGGGATGATCGCGCTCCTCTTCACCGCCGCCTCGTACGCGCAGATGGTCAAGGCGTTCCCCCTGTCGGGCTCCGTCTACAACTACGCCGGGCGCGGCATCGCCCCGCCGGTCGGCTTCATGACCGGGTGGATGGTCCTGCTCGACTACATCCTCGTGCCCTGCCTGCTCTATCTGGTGGCCTCGCTCGCCATGCACGACCTCGTGCCGGACGTCCCCGTCTGGGCCTGGCTGATCGTCTTCGTGGCCGTCAACACCGGGATCAACCTGCGCGGCATCCGCATGACGGTCCGGCTCACCCGCCTGATGATCGGTTTCGAACTGCTCGTCCTGGGGTTGTTCCTCGTCGTGGGCCTCTGGGCGCTGCTGCAGGGCAAGGGCCACGGGTTCAGCCTCTCACCGCTGTTCAACCTGGAGACCTTCTCCTGGCCGGTGATGTTCGCCGCGGTCTCCGTGGCGGTCCTGTCGTTCATCGGCTTCGACGGCATCAGCATGCTCGTCGAGGAGTCCACCGGCGGCTCGGCCCAGGTGGGCAGGGCGATGCGGGTGGCGCTGCTGCTCGCCGGTCTGCTCTTCGTCACCCAGGTCTGGGTCGCCTCCCTGCTGGTGCCCGACCCCGGCGAGCTGCTGGTCAAGGACAGCGGCACCGCGTTCTACGACGCCGCCGCCGTGGCGGGCGGCGAATGGCTCAAGGACGTCACCCTGACGGCCACCGCGCTCTCCTGGGGCGTGGCCAACACCATGGTCGCCCAGGTCGCGGTGTCGCGCCTGCTCTACGCGATGGCGCGCGACCGGCAGCTCCCGTCGTTCCTCGCCAAGGTGTCGGTCAGGCACTCGGTCCCGGCCAACGCCATCGTCTTCGTCTCCCTGCTGTCCGTGGGCATCGGCCTGTGGATGTCCAACCGCTCCGACGGCGTCGACCTCCTCACCAGCCTGATCAACATGGGCGCCATGGCCGCCTTCATCGTCCTGCACGTGTCGGTGATCGTGCACTACGCGCTGCGGCGCGGCTCCGACAAACTGTGGTCGCACCTCGTCGCGCCGCTGATCGGCATGGGCATCCTGGTCTTCGTGGTGATCAACGCCAACGTCCTCGCCCAGGTGGTGGGCCTCGCCTGGCTGGGCGCCGGCGTCGTGGCGCTGGCCGTCCTCTATGCCCTGGGCCGCCGGCCGGCCCTCGACGGCATGCCCTCCGAGGCTGGCCGGATGCCGACGAGGACCTCCGCTCCATGAACGCGCTGCCCCTCCACCAGGACCTCTACCTCATCGCCCACGACCAGTCGGGCAGGCCCCTGATCCATCCGTCGTCGATGTCGCTCGGGCTGGCCGGCGCCGTGCTGCTCGACCTCGCACTCGGCGGACGCGTCGCCGTCGCCAAGAGCCAGGCCGCCGCCACCCGGCGTGCTCCCACCGGCGACGCGATCGCCGACGACCTGGTCTCCCTCCTCCTGCGCCACCACGCCGGCAGGGAGCTCAGGTATCTGCTCAAGAAGACGGCGCACGGCATCCACGACCGCACCCGGGAGGCGCTGCTCGCCTCGGGCGTGCTCGTCCAGGTGAGCGGGCGCCGTCTGGGCGTGCTGCCGTACACGCGGTACGAGCCCGCCGACATCGCCTCGATCGTGCGGGCCTCCGCCGGGGCGCGCTCGGCGGTCGAGGGCTGGAAACAGCCGGACGCGCGGTGCGCCGCGCTGTGCGGGCTCGTGGCCGTGCTGCGGGTGGAACAGGAGCTCTATCTGGACCAGCCGAGCTCCCGGCTGGTCGGCCGCCTGCGCGAGATCGCCCGCGAGAGCTCCCCTGTGGTCGGCGAGGTGGTCACGGTGGTCGACGCGCTCGTCGGCGAGGCCGCCGTCGCCGTCTACCGCTGACCGACCGCCCCCGCAGGAAGCGGCCGGACCACCGACGGGCCCGCAGGAAGCGGCCGCAGGGCGGGGAGGGCGTCAGGGGAAGAGGGCGCGGAGTTGTGAGACGACCTCGACGATGGGGGCCACCTCGGCGGCGCGGGCGGAGAGCCGGCTGAGCGCGTCGAGGATGCGCGACCGGTCGGGCTCGGTCTCCGCCAGCTCCTGCCGGATGTCACCCGCGTCTCTGCGCGCCCGCGCCGGCTCGGCGAGGTCGGCCTCGTGCGCCGCGAGCAGGCGCTCCAGTCGTTCCAGGAGCGCCCCCGCCTCGCCGCCCGCCGGATCGCCGGCGTTGACGACGACCGCGCGGGCGTGGGCGCCCATCGCGATCGGGCCGCTGATCCGGCCGTCGCCGCTGACGTGCACGCCGTATTCGTCGCCCATGGAGTCTCCTCGCTCGTCACGCGCCCGGCCGGGCGCTGGTGTGGACGGTCGCCGACGCGTGCCGGCCGAAGGCGATGGGGCCGCTGACCGAGCCGCCCGCGCCCACGGACACGGTGTTCATGGTCACGCTGGCCGCCTGCAACCGGTAGGCCCCCGTGTCGACCTCGTGGTCCTCCAGGAAGTCGAGGACTGCCTCGGTGAGCCGCTGCTCGATCATCCGGGTGTATTTCGCGACGTCGAGCACCTGGATGTGGGTCTGCAGCTCTTCGCTCGCCCCGAGCTCGCGGACGCTGAAGCGGGCGCCGTAGGGGTAGACGATGTGCTTGTGCGGGTCGGGCGTCATCAGGCTCTGGCGCACGGCCTGCACCGCGGTGCGGGCGACCCGCGCTGGGGCGGCCAGCACGTCGCGCAGCAACCGGAGCTTGAACATCTTGACCGCCTCCCACGCGATCCGCACGCCGGTCATCGTCGGCAGCTGATCGACCACGTGGTAGGCGCCGAGGGCCGGCGGCAGCACGGTGACGACGAACTGGGTGTAGAGCATCCGCCCCTCGACCGCGAGGTAGATGAAGGCGGACGTCAGCGCCTCCTGGTCTTCCGCGGGGGCGACGAGGTTGCCGCCGGGGTCGCGGATCTCCTGGCCGTCGTTGTTGATGGTGAGCCGCTGGTAGTAGCGCACGCCGCCCTGGGGGTGGCGGATGATGGCCTCGATCTCCTCGGGCGTGACCTCGCATTTCGGCAGGCCGTGCTGGCCGATCATCGGATGCGCCGTCCTGGTGCGATCACCGTGCCAGTCGCTGACCGTGAAGATGCCCCTGGTCACCACGTGGTCGCCGATGTCGAGGCGCTGGATGCCCTCGTTGGGCCGCAGGACGCGGTCGCGCATGTCCCTGAGGCGCTCGCGGACGAACGCGTGCAACTCCACCGGGTCGATGTCGACGGGGTCGTTGCGCCGCCTGCTCACGTGGTCGTGGCGGACGCGGTCGAGCTCGACGGCGATCGACCAGCTGCGCTCGATGGACCCGGCGCCCATGAAGGCGTCCTCGTTGGCGTACATCGTCACGTTGCCCCACTGGGCCCTGCGGATGTAGTCGAGGCGGCGGGCCGTCCTGGGGTGGGTGACCCCGGTGACCGGCTCGGGCGTGCCCGGCCTGAGCGTGCCGGCGAGCGTGAGGTAGATCGCCACGCGGTAGACCACGACGATGGTGAGCGTGACGGCCGGGATGGACAGGATCTCGACCAGCGTGCTCCCGCCGCCGTCGCCGGGAGAGGACTCCGGCTCGTACGCGCTGGAGTAGGACGATCCCGAACCGGTCAGGTCGTCCAGCATCGGGGCCAGCCCGTACATGAAGGGCCACAGGACGAGGAACGCCCCCGCGAGCAGGATCGTCACGCGCACCCGCAGCGGCGCTCGGCGGACGCTGTCGACCGTGAGCAGGACGAAGGGCACGAGGACGAGCATCCACATGATCGTGGTGAACGGGGTGAGCAGCAGGCCGGCGGCGAAGAGCAGGGTGATCAGCGCGTCGCGGACGGTGAGGATCGCGCGGGCGCGCCGGCAGTGGTGCAGCACCGGCATGAGGTCGAATCCGCCGTAGGAGGGCGGGATCGCACGATAGGGGTCGAACAACAGCTCCTCGAGCACCCGGTCACGGAAGCCGTGGTCGAGGTAGGCGGCGGCGCAGAGGTAGCGCGTGGCGTTGCTGACGGGCGGCGGGCCCGATGATGAATCCGCGGTGCGCCGGAATTTCGCGGACGAGCTGTCGACGGCCATGTGTTCCGCCCTTCCTTTTACGTTCGGAACCGACCCTAGGGGAGCTTATTCAAATAGTCTCGGCGTCAGCAAAGCGCACGTAAAAAGGCGTAGGACAAATGCAGCATTTCGCCAGAATTGATGAAATATGCGGGAGGACGCGTTGACCCACGACCCCGGCTCCAGCCGTCTGTGCGGACGATGCGGGTCCGACGTCGGCGGCCTGCTCCAGTGCCCGCGCTGCCGGGCCCGGCTCTCCTCCCCCGGCACGCCCTCACCCGGCACGCACCGCCCAGGGCCTTGCCGTCCCCGGCGGCGCGCACCCCTCTGGCGTCGGATGCCCCTGCTCACCGGCCTGGCCGCCGCCGGTCTGGTGATCGCCGTGACCTGGTGGGCCGTCGCCGGCCGCGCCCCGGCGCCCGCCGAGACCGCCGGCGCGGGAGAGGCCACGGCGTCCGCGCCCGCGGGCGACGCGCTCCCACCGTCCGCCGGCGAGACCGCACCCGCCTCGCCGGCGGGCGAGCCCACCCCCTCGCCGGGCGCGTCGGCGGAGCAGCAGGCCGCAGCCGTGAACGATCTGCTGTCCAGCAGCAGTTCCGCCCGTACCAGCCTCTCCGACGCGATCGAGCGCGCACGGAGGTGCGAGCGGCGCGGGCGCGACACCATCCAGGACATCACCGACCGCCGGCGCGGGCAGCTCACCGAAGCCCGCGCGCTGGAGGTCACGGCGCTCGCGGGCGGCACGGAGCTCAAGGACGCCCTCGTCGCCGCGCTCAGCGCCTCGTACGAAGCCGACGCGGCGTTCCTCGCCTGGGCGCGGCGGCAGAGCGGCGGGAATTGTACGGGATCCACCGCCGGCGACCGCGACTTCCGCCGCGGCATCGACAGATCCGAAGACGCACAGGCGGCGAAAGTCCGCTTTTCCGAGATGTGGCGCTCAATAGCAACGAAATACGATTTGACCGCCTGGAAGCCGGACCAAATCTGACTTATCGATATTTTGCAGCACCGCGGAGCAGGCCCGCCTCACGGGCACGGTCGTGACCCTCCAGGGATCCTGACGCTCAGCCCCAGATCTCCTGGGCGGTCTCCACGATCAGGGCGAGCTTGGCGAACTGCTGGTCGGCCGTGAGCTGGTTGCCCTCGACGGTGGAGGAGAACCCGCACTGCGGCGACAGGCAGAGCTGGTCGAGGTCGACGAACTTCGCGGCCTCGTCGATGCGCCGCTTGAGCGTGTCCTTCGACTCCAGCTCGCCCGACTTGGTGGTGACGAGCCCGAGCACCACCATCTTGCCCGGCGGCACGAACCGCAGCGGCTCGAACCCGCCCGACCGCTCGTCGTCGTACTCCAGGAAGAACCCGTCCACCTTCAGCTCGCTGAACAGCGCCTCGGCGACGAAGTCGTATCCTCCTTCCGCCGCCCAGGAGGAACGGAAATTGCCGCGGCACATGTGCGTCGTGATCGTCATGCCGTCGGGCTTGGCGGCGAGCGCGGCGTTGATCTGCCGGATGTAGCGCAGGTGCATGTGGTCGGCGTCGTCGCCGCGCGAGGCCAGCTCGGCCCGCTGGGCCGGGTCGTTGAGGTAGGCCAGGCTGGTGTCGTCGAACTGCAGGTAGGTGCAGCCCAGCGCGCCGATCCTGCGCACCTGCTCGGCGTAGGCGGCGCTGAGGTCCCTCCAGAACTCCTCCACGTCGGGGTAGACCGCGGGGTCGATGGCCGCGGGCCCGCCCCGGTAGTGGACCATGCTGGGCGAGGGGATGGTCAGCTTGGGCACGACGCCGGCGCCGCGGACGGCGAGCGTGTCGCGCAGGTAGGTGAAGTCGTCGGCGAAGACGGGCTCGTTCAGCTTGATCCGGTCGTGGACGCGCAGCGCCGCCGGGGTGAACTCGATGTCGCCCTGCTCGTTGTGGAAGCGGACCGTGATGTGCTCGTCGGAGGCCTGGCCGATGCCGCCGAGCTGGTAGATGAAGTCCATGTGCCAGGAGGCCCGTCTGAACTCACCGTCGGTCGCGCTCTGCAGCCCGGTCTCCTCCTGGCGGCGTACCACCTCTCTGATGGCCTCGTCCTCGGCCTCGCGCAGCGCGTCGCCGGTGAGGCTCTCGCGGGCGCGGAGCAGCGCGGGCGGGCGCAGGAGGCTGCCGACGTGGTCAGCGCGGAAAGGGGGTGTGGTGCGCACTGCTGATCATCTCCTCGGATCGAGGCCGTCGGGGCCTCCGTAGAGCGTGCGGAGCGGGGCTTTGAGCAGCTTGCCCGCCGCGTTCTTGGGCAGTTCGGGGACGATTTCCAGATATTTCGGGATCTTGTAGCGCGCCAGCCGGCCGTCCAGGTGCGCCAGCAACTCGGCGGGCTCGGCCTTCGCGCCGGGCCGCGTCACGACCAGGGCCTTGCCGACCTCGCCCCACCTGTCGTCGGGCACGCCGATCACCGCGCACTCGGCGACCGCCTCGTGGCCGTAGAGGACGCTCTCCACCTCGGCGGGGTAGACGTTCTCGCCTCCGGAGATGATGACGTCCTTGAGCCGGTCGGAGATGCGTACGTAGCCGTCCGCGTCGGCGACGCCGACGTCTCCGGAGCGGAACCAGCCGTCGGGCGAGAGCACCTTCGCGCTCTCCTCGGGCCGCCCCCAGTAGCCGGGCATCACGTTCGGGCCCTGGACGTACACCTCGCCCGGCTCGCCGGGACCCGCCGCGGAGCCGTCGGACGCGACCAGGCGGACATCCGAGAAGAAGCACGGCACCCCGGCCGTGCCCGCCTTGGCGATCGAGTGCTCGGCCCCCAGGAAGAGGGCGCCAGGCGCGGTCTCGGTCATGCCGTACCCCTGCAGGAACGTCAGCCCCCGCTCCTGGTAGGTCCTGATCAGCGGCTCGGGCACCGGCGCGCCGCCGCACAGCAGGTGGCGCAGGCTCGACAGGTCGGCGCCCGCCCAGCGCGGCGACCGCGCGAGGAAGCCGAACATCGACGGCACCCCGAACATCACCGTGACCCGCTCCGACTCGATCAGGTCGAACGTGCGCTCCACGTCGAACGACGGCTCCAGGATCGCCCTGCCGCCCTTGAGCACGGTCGGGATCAGCGTCTGGGCCAGCGCCGCGATGTGGAACATGGGGGCGCTGACCAGCGTCACCTCGTCATGCGCGAGCGGCACGTCGACCAGCAGGTTGACGGTGTTCCACGTCAGGTTGCCGTGGGTGAGCATGGCTCCCTTGGGGCGGCCGGTCGTGCCGGACGTGTACATGATCAGGCACACGTCGTCCTGGCCAACGGGCTCGTCGATGGGTTCGGACGACCCGCTCTGCAGGAAGTCCTCATACGCATCCGGCCGGAGGAGCCCGCCGGGGAGATCCTCGCGGTCCTGCCCCTCGCCCAGCACGACGATCTCGGCGCCGGCGTCCTCCAGGATGTAGCGCAGCTCGGGCGTGGCCAGCCGGGTGTTGAGCGGGACGAACACCGCGCCCAGCAGCCCGGCGGCGAAGAACGTCTCCACCATCGAGGGCTGGTTGGCCCCCAGGAAGGCCACCCGGTCGCCGCGCCCCACGTCGAGACCGGCCAGCGCCGAAGCCAGCCGGTACGAACGATCGCGCAGGTCACGGTAGGTGTGGTCGCGCCCAAGATGGCTCAGCGCCACCCGCTCGGGCGTCATGCGCGCCCTGCGTGCCGGCCACGATCCCGTCCCCTGATTCCGCATCGGCACTCCTTGACGCTCAAGTCCTCAAGTTAGGCCACTTCACGATCGCTGTCATCGTTCTGCCCAACTTTCGTCGGGGACGGTGTCGAGGAGCCCATCCGCGACCGCCACCGCCTCCGCCCTGAACCGCTCGTGCAGCGCGTGGCAGACCCGCTGCGCCTTCTCCGCGGGCCAGTCGTGCGGCAGGTAGCGCAGCGGGAGCCGCGGATCGGCCCTGATGATCTGCAGCCAGCCGGTGAGCAACATCAGGGAGCGGGCCAGGTCGTCGGGCGCCTCCGGCGCGGGATCGGCCCGGTCCCAGCGGCTCAGGAACTCCCGGTAACGATCGCCCAGGCCCTCCAGGTCGTACGCGTCGCGCACCAGCGTGTGCATGTCGGTCGGGCACCTCGGCTCGGCGGAGAAGACCTTCACGTTCGCGCCGAGATCCTCGACCACCTGAGCGGGGTCCACCTCGCCGGGAGCGATCCAGAGCCCGTTCTGCAGCGGCCCGAACCCGGCCCAGATCAGCCGCGAGCGCAACTCGTGCCGCTGCCGCTGCCACGACTCGGGCAGCGAGAAGCCGATCAGCGTCCAGCGGTCGTCGCCCGCGTCGTTGACCACGCCGCTGTGCCAGATGCGCCGCTCGCCGTCCTTGAGCACCTCGGCGCTGGTCGGGGTGAGGCCGAAGTACATGCGGCGGCCCGAGCGGCGCCGGCGCAGCAGGCCACGGCGGACCATGCGGGTCAGCGTCGAGCGCGTGGCCTCCTCCGAGATCCCCACCCTGGCGAACGCCTCGATGAAACTTCTCGACGCGACGCAGACCCCGCGGCCGTATACGTGATCTCCAAGAAAGGTGAGAATCACCGATTGAGGCCGCATGGCAGCCCTCCCCAGATATTCGGCAATCTATTGACAGCCGTAATGTACCTGCCTACATTCAGGCCACACGCGACGGCTCCCTAGCGACCGAGCCGCTTCACGCAGTGAGCACGGAGGTCCTGATGCGCAGGTTGCTCCCGTCCCTGGCCGTTCTCGTGCTCGCCGTCGCCGCGTGCGGCGGCAGCGGCGGCGGTGACGGACCAGGCGCGCAAGATCCGATCAAGGTGGGCCTCATCGTCTCCCTGACCGGCAACTACACCCCGCTAGGCAGCGAGGACAAGAAGGCCGTCGAGCTGGCCGTCGAGCAGGTCAACGCGCAGGGCGGGCTGCTCGGCCGCACCGTCGAGCTGGTCACCCGCGACGACAAGACCGCCCCCGACCAGGGCATCGTGGCCTACAACCAGATCAAGGGCGAGATCGACGCCCTGATCGGCCCGGTGTTCTCCAACTCGGCGCTCGCGATCGAGCCGCTCGCGCAGCGCGACAAGATGCCGTACCTGTCACTGGCGCCCACGCAGGAGCAGGTCGAGCCGATCAAGCCGTACATCTTCGTCACCCCGGCCCTGTCCAGCATGTACGCCGAGCGCTACCTGCAGTACATCCAGGCCGAGGGCATCAAGACGGTCGCCGTCGCCTGGGACTCCAAGAGCGCCTATTCGGTCTCGGGACACGAGGCGATGGTCGAGCTCGCCCCCAAGTACGGCGTGACGATCGCCGTCGACGAGTCGTACGAGACCACGACCTCCGACTTCAGCCCGCTGTTCCAGCACGTGCGCGACTCGCCGGCCGAGGCGCTCGTGTTCTGGGGCTCGGGCGCGCCCGGCGTGACCGCCGCCAAGCAGTACGTGGCCTCCGGGCTCAAGACGCCGCTGTTCCTCACCGCGTCGCAGGCCAGCAAGCTGTGGCTGGAGCCGATGGGCGACGCCGCGGAGGGCATGACCGTGCAGAGCGCCATCGGCGTGGTGGGCGAGCACCTGCCCGACGGCAAGCAGAAACAGGTGATCGAGCAGATGGCCACGCCGTACGAGCAGAAGCACGGCTACCCGCCCCCGCAGTTCGCGCAGGACGGATACAGCGCGAGCCTGCTGCTGTTCGAGGCGATCAGGAAGGCGAACAGCACCGACAAGACCAAGATCCAGCAGGCTTTGGAGACCATGGACCTGATCACGCCGAACGGCCGTTTCCGCTACTCCCCCACCGACCACTCCGGGCTCTCCCCCGAGTACATCTCGGTCAACACGGTGAAGGACGGCCAGTTCGTCCCCACCGAATGGGCCAAGGACGAGCTCGCCAAGACCGTCGCCGCGGCGGGGTAGCGCGTGCTGGAGGTCACCGGAGTGTCCCGATCCTTCGGGGGCGTCTACGCCGTCCGCGACGTCTCGCTGAGCGTCGCGGACGGCGAAGTCTGCGGCGTCATCGGCCCGAACGGCGCCGGCAAGTCCACGCTGTTCAACCTCATCACCGGCCATCTGGCCGCCGAGCACGGCCGCATCTCCTTCCTCGGGCACCGCGTCGACCGGCTCGCGGCACACCGGCGGGCCAAACTCGGCATGTCCATCGTCTTCCAGGCCGCCCGCGTCTTCCGCGGCATGACGGTCAGGGAGAACGTCATGGTGGGGCTGCACGGGCGCACCCGGGCGGGGTTCGTCTCGGCCGCGCTGCGGCTGCCGCGGCACCGGCACGACGAGCGCGAGATCGCCGCCGAGGCCGACCGCGCCCTCGAGCGCGTGGGCCTGGCCGAATGGGCCGACCGGCCCGCCGACCTGCTGCCCATCGGACAGCAGCGGGCGCTGCAACTGGCCCGCGCCCTGTGCGCGCGGCCCAGGCTGCTGCTGCTCGACGAGCCTGCCTCCGGCCTGCGCGGCAACGAACGCGAACACCTCGCCACGCTGATCGAGGAACTGCGGGCGAGCGGCCTGACGATCCTGCTCATCGAGCACGACGTGGCGTTCGTGACCCGGCTCGCCGACCGCGTCGTGGTGCTCGACCTCGGGCAGGTCATCGCCGACGGCACCCCCGCCGAGGTGCGGGCCGACCCGCTGGTGCTCGCCGCCTATCTCGGACAGGCCTCATGATCGACGTCAAGGACCTGGTGGTCTCGTACGGCACCGCGACCGCGCTCGAACACGTCACCCTCACCGTGCGGCGCGGCGAGATGGTCGCCCTGCTCGGCCCGAACGGCGCCGGCAAGTCGACGCTCGCCAACACGCTCGCCGGCCTGCTCGCACCCACCTCCGGCACCGTGGAGGCCGGCGGCCGGGTCGCGCTCATCCCCGAGGGCCGCCAGCTCTTCCCCGACCTGACCGTGGCCGACAACCTCGCGCTCGGCGGCTGGCGCTCCGGGCAGCGCGACCCGTCCCTCGTCTACGGCCTGCTGCCCCGGCTCGCCGAGCTCGCCGGCCGGCGGGCGGGCGTGCTGTCCGGCGGAGAGCAGCAGATGGTGGCGTTCGGGCGGGCCATGATGTCGCGGCCCGACGTGCTCGTCGTGGACGAGCTCTCCCTGGGCCTGGCTCCCAACGTGACCGCCGACCTGGCCGCGCACCTCGCCGCGCTCAACGCCGAGCAGGGGCTGACCGTGCTGCTCATCGAGCAGAACGCGCGCCTGGCGTTCGAGCTGTGCCGGCGGGCGTACGTGCTGGAGTCGGGGCGGCTGGTGACCGAGGGCGAGTGCGCGGTGCTGGCCGACGACCCGCGCGTGGCCAGCGCGTACCTGGGAGGGGCGATCACTTGAGCGCACCTCGGAAGGGCGGTCACATGAGAACGCGCCGGCGAGAGGCGGCCGCATGAGCGCCTTCCTCACCTATCTCCTGAACGGCCTGGCGGTCGGGTGCGCGATCGCGCTCATCGGCAGCGGCCTGGTCGCCATCCACCGGGTCACCGGTGTGGTCAACTTCGCGCAGGGCACGTTCGCCGTCGTGGCGGGGCTGTGCACGTCCTCGCTGCTCGGGCTCGGGTTCCCCCACGGGCTGAGCGAGCTGGCCGCCGTGCTGGCCGCGGCGGTCGCGGGCCTGCTCACCGGGCTGGCCGCCATCGGCAAGCGCGGCACCACGCCGCTGTCGGCGCTGATCGTCACGCTCGGCGTGGGGGTGCTCGCGTACGCCGTCGAGATCGTCCTGTGGGGCGACCAGCCGCGCTCGGCGCCCGGTCTGGCCGGCTCGGTGATCGTGGCGGGCGCGCGTATCCAGACCCAGCACCTGCTCGTCATCGGCGTGACGGTGGCCACGTTCGTGCTGCTGGCGCTCTTCTTCGGCCGTACCTACCTGGGCAAGGCGCTGACGGCCTGCGCGTCCAACCCGTACGCGGCCCGGGTGGTCGGCATCGACGTCAGGAAGATGGGGCTGCTGGCGTTCGTGCTCGGCGGGCTGCTCGGCGGCATCGCCGGGGTGCTGGTGACGCCGCTGCGGCCCATCTCGTTCGACACCGACGTCACGCTCATCGTGAACGGCTTCGCCGCCGCCGTCTTCGGCGCGCTCACCCGGCCCGTCATCACGCTCATCGGCGCGCTGGTGCTCGGCGTGGCCGAGACCATGGCCGCCGGCTACGGCTACGGCTCCCACCAGCTGGAGGTGGCTCTGGGGCTCATGCTCGTCGTCATGATCGTCCAGGCCGGCCGCCGCTCGGCCATCTCCCTGGAGTCCACATGATCAGGCTGCCGCTGAAAACCGGTGCCGGGCTGCTGATCGCCGCCGTCACGCTCGCCCTCCCCGCGGTGCTCGACGACAGCGCCCTTGCCGTGTACATCCTGCTCGGCCTGGCCGCCATGGTCACGGTCGGGGTGTCGCTGCTCATGGGGTACGCCGGGCAGGTCTCGCTCGGCCAGGGCGCCTTCTACGCGATCGGCGCCTACACCGCCGCGCTGCTCGCCCTGAACGGCGTGCCGCCCCTCGCAGGGCTCGTCGCCGCACCCGTGGTCGCCGCCCTGTCGGCGCTCGTGATCGGCACGCCGCTGCTGCGGCTGCGCGGGCACCACCTGGCCTTCGCCACGCTCGCCATGCAGCTCATCCTGCTGTCGCTGGCGGGCCAGCTCGAGTTCACCGGCGGCGACATCGGGCTGCAGGCCATCCCGCAATTCTCCCTCGGGTCGTGGGAGGCGCAGGACGCGACCACGTACGCGTACCTGACCTGGGCGGGCGTCGCGCTGGTGATGCTGGTGACGCACAACGTCATCACCTCGCGGCCCGGCCGCGCCCTGCGTGCCCTGGCCACCAGCGAGACCGCGGCCGCCTCCTCGGGGATCCCGGTCGGCCGCTACAAGCTGACCGTGTTCGCGCTGTCGGCGGCCTTCGCCGGGCTGGCGGGCGGCATCTACTGCTTCTACACCGGCTACGTGGCCCCGGGGTCGTTCCCGGTGCTCATATCCATCCAGTACATCGTCATGGCCGTCGTCGGAGGGCTCGGAACGACGTGGGGCGCCGTCATCGGGGCGAGCGCGATCACGCTGCTCCTGCAGGGGCTCAGCACGCTGAGCTCGCTGCCCGGCATGCCGACGTACGCGCCCAGCGTGCTGTCGTACGCCGTCTACGCCCTGCTCCTCATCGTGGTCGTGCTCTTCCTCCCCCAGGGCCTCCTACCCGCCGTCGCCGACCGGCTGTCCAGGAAACGGCAGGCCGCTCCCGCGCGGACCCGCTGACGCCGTACTGGATAAGGTGGCCCGCGCCACGATATATCGGGGAAAGGTACGGCATGGCGCACGATTGGCCGAAGTTCCTGCCGGTGGGGGCGATCCGTTTCGCCCGGCCGACGGCCCGCTTCGACGACTGCCTCGTCTTCTACCGCGACGTGCTGGAACTACCGGTGATCGCGTCCTGGCGCGGGCACGACGGTTACGACGGAGCCGTCTTCGGCCTGCCGGGAACGCCGGTCCACCTGGAGCTCACCCAGCACGGCGAGACACCCGAGATCCCCGCGCCGTCGGCGGAGAACCAGCTCGTGCTCTACCTGCCCGGCGCCGAGGTGGTGGCGGCCGTCGTCGAACGGCTGGCGGGCCTGGGCCACCGGCCCACCCCGCTGGACAACCCCTACTGGGCCGACCGCGGCGCCGTCGCCTTCGCCGACCCTGACGGGTGGATGATCGTCTTCGCGCCCTGGGTCTTCGGCAAGGACCCGGTCCCCACCGTCACCTGAGAGCCACACGTCCTTGCAGCCCTGTTCGTGACAGCGGTCCCGGTTCACGGCTTGATCAGCGATCCGTACGCCGCACGCACGTCCGACCTGGACGACTTGACGAACTTCTCCGAGGGCGGGCCGGTGTCGATAGGGCCGTAGTACGTGTAGTGGATGCGAGGCGGGCAGCTGGAGCCACCGATTTGCACGCTGCGCGGGCCCACGCGCTTGCCGGTCCGCAATTCGTAGACGCGAACAGGGATCTTCCGCTTCCTGAAGGTCACGTTCTGGATCCCGCCGATGACGAAGGTGGAGTTGTAGGGGCAGGTTCTGACCGCGGTCCCGTCCTTGGTGTCGCCGGCGCAGATCACCAGCACCGCGTCGGCGGCGTCCTTGGCCAGCCATGAGGAGGGCAGGTTCTTCTTGTGATCGCCCCTGCCGAACAACATCGCGCGGTGCGGCCCCTTGCCCCGGTAGGGGGCCGCGCCGCGATAGGGCGCCGGCTTGGCGCAGTACTTCGGCTCGTCACCGGAGCCGCCCTTGAGCAGCCGCCGTACGTTCGCAAGCTCGATCTGCAGCCCGGCCCGGTCCTTCCCCTTCTTCGCCCTGGCCACGAGGTCGTCCTTGGGGTACTGGTCGAGCAGCTGCTCGTACTGCGCCTTGGCCTGCTTCCAGTCCTTGTCCTCCGCGAGGTCGTCGCCGCATCCGACGATCGCCGCGGGCGCGACCTTCGGGACGACGTCCGCGGCGCGGTCCAGTACGCCGCCGCCGGCCGGACGCTCGGCCAGCCAGTCGGTGATCGTCTTGGTGTCGCAGGCGTCCTTGACGGGCAGGCCGCCCAAGAACCCGTCCAGGACCTTGCCCACCTCGCTCTCCTGGCCGGCGAACTCCCCCAGCACCTGCGACAGGCGGCCGAAGCCCGCCGCCAGGGCTTTGGTGTCGCCGGTCAGGGCGGTGTTCAGTTCGCCGGCGGCCTGCGCGAGGAAGAGGTCGGCCCTGCGCCCCTCCACGCCCTGCCACAACGCCCCCGGATGAGCGCGGTAGGTCTCGAGCGTGCCGGCGGCCAGCAGCGGATCGTCCGCGGCCTGCCGCCCAGCTTTCACCAGCAGCCGGCAGGCCGCGATGCTGTCCTCGGCCCGGGCGGTCCGTGGGGCGTCGGCCACCCGGTGCCCGGCCCACAGCTCTCCCAGGATCGACAGCGCCCGCATGCAGTCGTCCCGGCGGTGGGCCGCTGCGGCGTCCTGTTCGATCCTGGAGGCGTCGAACCTCAGGTAACCGACGGCCAGCAGCACGACGAGGGCCGTACCGAGTCCGACGAGCCGCTGCGGCCGCACCCACCCGCGTCCTCCCGCCGAGGCCGCCGGCCCGGCAGTCCGCACCGGTTCGCTCCGCCGCAGTCGCCCGCCCGCAAGCCACCAGCCGTGCACGACGACACCGGCCCACCACAGGAGCACCACACCCTCGAACCAGGCTACCCGCGCGACCAGGACGAGCACGGCGAGGAGCACGACCGTGACCGCCCCGGTGCCGAGGGCGAGTCCACGCCGGCCCATCATCAGGTAGCCGAGGCCGAGCAGTGAAGCATTGCCGAGGGCCACGGCCGGCGAGTCGGGGGCCGGCTCCGGTCGAGACGAACGGTCACCGGGGCTCACCGGGATCGGATCCATCGTGGCGCCTCCTCCTGTGAACGGTTCATCGCCCCTGTTCAAGCCGCCCACCATTGTGGGCGCCCGGGTCCGGGAGGGGTCCCGGCGACGTTTCCGGCGCGCGCTCGATGAGGGGCGGCGCGATCTCATGAGTCGGCTCATGAGTCGGGACGGCCGAAAATGATCAGACCGAGGGACGCGAGTGTGAGCAGGCCCAGTGCGACACCGGCGAGCACGGAGGCGTCCACCCCCGACACAGGTTCGTCGTCACCGGCCAACGCGGCCGGAACGGTACCGGTGAAGAACAAGGCGACGAGCCCGGCGACGACCACGCCAAGCGGGTGCGCGCCGGCCTTGGCCAACAGGGCCAACCATCCCCTCATCATCAGGAGAGCCGCCACGACGAACGCCAGCAGCGCCCCACCCTTCATGTCGTCCGGCCCGGCGGTGATCGCCCACGCCATGCCGGCCACCGCAGCGGCGAACAACGACAGCAGGCCCACCATCGCGATGCATTGCACAAGCCGCCGCACGTCTGTCTCCTCGGTGCGCTTCGCCGGACGACCGGAGGGCGAACAACCGGCCTAGTGCGCCGCAGGCTCGTCCCAGGTCGAGGTGCCGTAGAGCACCTGGTACTGATCGACGGGGATGACCAGGTCTGCGGTCTCGACCGGGCGCGCATCGGCGTAGTACGTACGCTCGATCGTCAGCACGATGGCAGGAGCCCCGATGTCGAGCAGCTTCGCCTCCTCCACGGTCGCGTTGCGGGCGGACACCACCTCGGCCGCGTGGGTCACCTGAACGCCGATCTGCCGCATGCGCTCGACCACGCCCTTGCCCGCGTGCGGCCCGTCCTCAGGGAGCACGATCGGCGTTCCCCGGGTGAGCTCCAACGGTTCCCAGGTGGTCGACACCATGACGGGACGGCCGTCCCCACGGAACAGGTAGTCCGTCCGGACGACGTCGGGGTCATCCCCGGCCGCCTCATCGAGCGCGAGCCGCTCCCGGACCTCTTCGGGCGCCAACGTCGTCCTGCTGTTGTAATCCCAGGATCCCGCCAAGCCCTGATCTGCCATCTCACCGGCGAAGGGACTCCCGCCCCGGGCATTCCGATTCCAGCTCCGAACGAGTCGGCGTTTCTCCGGCTGCTTACGCACATACGTGCCTGAGCCGGGTCGCGCGGTGGCGAGCCCTTCTCCGGTGAGCACGTCGAGTACCGCGGCTGCGGTATTGCGCGCGATGCCGTGTTCCTTCGCGATCTCCGGAATGGAGGGCAGGCGATCACCTACGGCCAACTCCCCTGAGCGGATTTTGGCTCGGAGTTCGTCCGCGATGCGCAGATACTTCGGCCGCTCGGCGTCCTGATTCACGAAGACAGCTTGACGGGTTACCTAGTCAGGCAGCAAGCTATCTATGACACGCACAATCCTTCCTAGGATGCAGGTGAGCCCCCAATGCTTCACCAGACACTTCCCGGCACCCCAGAGGCCGTCGAAGACGCTCGTACGTGGATCAAGAAAGCCCTGAGCGCCAGACAACGCCCCCAGATCTCCGTCGCCGACGCCGTCCACGTCGGCACCCACCTGGTGGCCACAGCAGTCCGCCACACTCCCAAGGACGGCGTCGTCGAGATCAAGCTGATCCCGGCACGGAACGGCGGGCTCGTCATCGAGGTCAAGGACCCCAACTCGCCCGCCGCTCCGCACGTCGGCTGCTGGGCGAAGATCTCCTGCATGGTGAGGGGCTTCGGCACGAGCACGTCCATGGAAGGCGGCCACATCGCCTGGTGCGAACTTCCCGAGGCGATCACCTCGGGCCCGACCAGCAGGCCGGACACGTGACTCCGCCGCGCGAACCGGCGGGCGACCCCCGATGGATCAGCCGGCGCGACCGGCCGCCCCCTTGCTTCAGCCCTCACGTGAGCCCGCCGACGTCCCATTGCGAACAGCTCGTCTGGACCGTTCCAGAACGATGGGCTCCCGCGGGGCGCGTTCTGGCCTGGACGTGCGACTGCGAACCGACCTTCTACGAGCTGCGCCAAGCCTGCGGCCTGCGCTTCATCCGCAGGATCGAGAAGAGGAACGCCCTGGTCGAGGAGAGCGATCGGTGGCGCGCGGAATCGCGGCGGCACAGTGGAACGCCCTCCTCATGGGCCACCTCCGATAGATACCTGCAGGCGTGAGATCATCGGCCGGCCCGGATCATCCCTTTCTCGTACGACGTCCCCGGGCGACACTGGACGGCATGTCCAATATCGCACCCGCTCCCCCGCTGCGCGGCCGGGGCGAGGAGGAACGTGTCCTGCTCCGGTTACTGGACGGCGCCCGCTCCGGCTCCGGCGGCGCGTTGCTCCTGGCGGGAGCGCCAGGGATGGGGAAGACGGCGCTGCTCGACCTGGCCGCCGCGCACGCCGGCCAGGACTTTCGCGTGCTGCGCGTCTCGGGGGTCGCGTCGGAGTCGCACCTTCCGTACGCCGGGCTGCACGCCGTGCTGCGCCCGGTCGCCGCGCACGCCACGACGCTGCCCGGGACGCAGCAGCGCGCCCTGACGGAGGCCATGGAGGCGGGGACACCCTCCGGCCTCGCCCTGCCGGCCGCCGTCCTCGGCCTGCTGACGGCGGTGGCGGCGTGCCAGCCGGTCCTGGCCTGCGTGGACGACGTGCACCTGCTGGATCCGGCCAGCCGGGAGGTGCTCGCCTTCGTGGCGAGGCGGGTGTCGTACGAGCCGGTGGCGCTGCTGTTCACCACGACAGCGGACCGGCTGGAAGGTGTGCCGGTCCGGGTGCTGGGCGGGCTTAACGAGGCGGCGGTGCGGGAGCTGGCCGACGACCTGGCGCCCGGCAGGATCGCCGGCGACCTGCTGGCGGCGCTCGACCAGATCGCCCGCGGCAACCCCCTCGCCCTGGCCGAGCTGATCGGCGGTCTCACCCCGGACCAGTTCGCGGGCCTGGCCGCCCCGCCCGCCACGCTCCCCCGTGACGGGCGGCTGTGGCGGACGTACGCCGCCCGCCTGGCGGCCCTCCCGGAGGACACCCGGCGGCTCCTGCTGCTGATCGCCGCCGATCCCGGCCTGGACGTGGCGACGCTGGTCCGCGCCGCCCGCCCCGCCTGCGCGCTCACAGCGCTGGAACCGGCCGAGAGCGCGGGCATCCTGCACACCGGTGGTGACCGCTACGACTTCCACGATCCGGCCGTACGCGGGGTCGCCTACCACGGCGCTCCTCTCGCCCGTCGCCGCGACGCCCACCGCGTACTGGCAGGGCTTCTGGAGGAGCAGCACGCCGACACCCCCGAGGGCCGGCTGCGGCGGGCCTGGCACCGCGCCTGGACGCTCGACGCGCCGGCAGGACCGGACGCGGAACGGCTGGCCGGCGAGCTGGCGGCGGCGGCGCCGAACGCCCGGCCGCCCGGCGGGCCGGAGCCCTACCTCGCGCTCGAACGCGCCGCCGAGCTCACCGGGCACGGTCCGGCCAAGGTCGAGCGGCTGGCCGCCGCCGCCAGGCACGCGTGGATCGCGGGACGGCCCCAGGTCGCCCGCGCGCTGCTGGCCAGGCTGCGCTCGCTCACCGCGCCCGACGAGGTGCGTGGCCGCGTACAGCTCCTGCACGGCAGCCTGGAGCTGCTGCGCGGCGAGACCGGCAGCGCCCGCGAGGAGCTGCTGGCCGCGGCGGCCCGCCTGCTGACCAGCCACCGCACGCTGGGTGTGCGCGCGCTCGTCAGGGCCGCCGACGCCAGCTACCGTGCGGGCGACAACCGGGCGTTCATCGCGATCGCCCGCCAGGCCGCCGCGCTGCGCCGCCCCGACGATGCCGCCCCGGCCCAGCTCATGTTCGAGTACCTGGCGGGCATGGCCTCCACGTTCAGCGGCTCGCACCAGGAGGCCGCCGGGCCGCTGCGGCGGGTGGTCGAGCTGGCCGGCTCCGTCCGCGATCCGGCGGTGCTCGTGTGGGCCTGCGTGGCCAGCCTGCTGCTCGGTGAGGACGCCACCGCGCACCGCCTGTCGGCCCGCGCCGTCGAGGCCGCCCGGGTGCGCGGCGCCGCCTCCGCCGTGCCGCAACTGCTCGAGTACATGATCTACCCGGAGTTCTGGATGGGCAGGTACGCCTCCGTCGCGACGACCGCGGCCGAAGGGCTGCGCCTCGCCCAGGACACCGGCCAGCTCAACACGGCGGCCCAGCACCTGGCCTGGCTGGCGATGACGGCGGCCGTCGAAGGCGACAGGGAAACCTGCCGGGTGCGTGCCAACGCCGCGATCGAGCTGGCCGACGCCCACGAGCTGGGCATCGCGGGTGCCATCGGCACCTGGGCGCTGGCCTGCCTCGACCTGGCCGCGGGTCGTCCCGCCGACGCCGCCGCCCGGCTGCGCGCCGAGCGGCGCAACAACCACGTCGTGATCCGCGTCATGGCCACGCCGCACTTCATCGAGGCGTGCGCGCGTACCGGAGACCGCGACCGCGCCGCCGCCGCGCTGCGCGTGCTCGAACGCTGGGTCGGCAGCACCCGCAGCCCCGACCTGCGCGCTCTCGTGGCCCGCTGCCGGGCGCTGCTCGCCGCGCCCGGCGAGGCGGACGAGCTGTTCCGCGAGGCGCTCGACCTGCACGGGCAGGGGGTGTGCGAGTTCGAGTCGGCCCGCACCCGGCTGCTGTACGGCAGCGCGCTGCGCCGCGAGCGCCGCCCGGGCGCCGCCAGGAACCACCTGCACGCGGCGCTGGAGACGTTCGAACGCCACGGCGCCCGCCTGTGGACCGAACAGGCCAGGACCGAGCTGCGCGCGTCCGGCGACCCGGTACGCCTCACCAGGCCGGACACCACGCGGCAGCTCACGGCGCAGCAGTTGCGGATCGCGCGCATGGTCGCCGAGGGCGCCACCAACAAGGAGGTGGCCGAGCGGCTGTTCCTGAGCAGGCGCACCGTCGAGCACCACCTCAGGAACATCTTCGACCGGCTCGGCGTCCGCTCCCGCGTCGATCTGGTACGCCTCATGTCCTGATCGGAGACCGGTGATTTCACCGATGCACGGCTGACCGCTCATCCGAACAATGGCGACAGAAAGCAGTCACCCCCACTTCGAGCAGGGAGTATGACGACGTGCAGCTCATCACCCCCCACCGCGGCGCGCGAACGTTGACCGCCCTCGCCCTCGCCCTCGCACTCCTCGGCGGCGGCCTCGCCGCCGCTCCCGCCGCCCAGGCGGCCGGCCCGTACGAGCGCGGCCCGGACCCCACGGACGCCTTACTCGAGGCGAGCCGCGGCCCATTCTCGACGTCCCAGCGGAGCGTCTCCTCGCTGGTACTCGGCTTCGGCGGCGGAGAGATCTACTACCCGGACGACACCAGCCAGGGCACGTTCGGGGCGATCGCCATCTCGCCCGGCTACACCGCCAGGTGGTCGAGCCTCGCCTGGCTCGGCCCGCGAATCGCCTCGCACGGCTTCGTGGTGATCGGCATCGAGACCAACACCCTCTACGACCAGCCCGACAGCCGGGGCCGCCAGCTCCTCGCGGCCCTCGACTACCTGGTGGAGGACAGCCCGTCGACCGTACGCAGCCGCATCGACCCGTCCAGGCTGGCCGTGGCCGGCCACTCGATGGGCGGCGGAGGCTCGCTGGAGGCCGCCGACGACCGGTCCTCGCTCCAGGCGGCCGTGCCGATCGCGCCGTGGAACCTGACGAAGAGCTGGTCGGGCGTGCGCGTCCCCACCATGATCATCGGCGGGGAGAGCGACAGCATCGCCCCCGTCTCCACCCACTCCGAGCGCTTCTACGAGAGCATCCCGTCCTCGTCGGAGAAGGCGTACCTGGAGCTCAACGGCGCGAGCCACTTCTTCCCGCAGACCCCCAACACCACGATGGCCAAGTCGATGGTGGCCTGGCTCAAGCGGTTCGTCGACGACGACACCCGCTACGAGCAGTTCCTGTGCCCGCCGCCCGGCGGGCTCGCCATCGAGGAGTACCGCGACACCTGCCCCAGCTCCTGACTTCTCGTCCGGTGGCGGCCGCCTTCACGGGGCGGCCGCCACCGGCGTGCTCCACCCCCGTCCGTGGGGTTTCAGCCGCGGGCAGGCGACCCGCTCGATCCAGTCCACGATCGGCAAGTTCAGGACGACATCTGTGCGCCGCGGCGGCGGACGCCTTTCGAACGGCACGTCCTGCCTTGGCCGCCTGGGCTCGCCTGGAAACACAGAGGAAACAGCTCAAGGACTAAACATGTCGCCATTGAGGGGATGCGCCGGAGGCACTGCCGGCGCCGACCGATTCTCCTGGCAGTTCTGGATCGAAAGGAAAGATGATGCGCTACCGACTCGCCTCTCTCGGGGCCGCCGTAGCCGTTGCCGGCTCTGTGATCGCGTGCGCCCCGGCGGCGGCGTCCGCGCAATCCGACGCGGGTGCCTCGGCCGCCCCGCCCAGGCAGTGTGAGCCTCTCAAGAACGGAACCGTCTGCATCACGCTGCTCCAGAGCCCGCAGCGCATCAGGGTCACCTACAACAAGACGGGCGGGTCGGCCGTCACCGCACGGGTCGGATACAGGAGCAACCAAACAAGCACCGTCAAATGGGACTCCACGTGGTACACCGTGTTCGCGGGGCAGAGCATAACCAGGACCTGGAACGTCAGTTATCCGTGTGACCGCAAATGGATCGGAGCGCTCCAGATCAACGACGGAAGGACCTTCGAAACCGCGGGGGCCGACTGCTGAAGCGGTCAGGCGGGGAGCTTGGTGCGGTGGGAGCGCCGCCGGATCTGGCCGGCACGTGCCGCCCGCCGCAGCAGGACGATCGTGGGCGCCAGGCAGACCAGCAGGGCGAGCAGGCTGGCCTCGGGGCCGAAGGCGCCGCCGGTCAGCGCGGACGGGCCGGAGAGCGTGACGTTCAGCAGGCCGTGGGGCGGCGCGTCCGATCCGGAGAGCATGACACCGAAGACCCCGGCGTGGGTGAAGTTCCAGGCGAAGTGCAGGCCGATGGGCAGCCACAGCGAGCGGGTGGCGACGTAGGCGGCGGTCGTCATGGTCCCGCCCGTCAGGGCGATCGCGAGCGCGCCCCACAGTGTGGCGTTGACGTTGACCAGGTGTGTGGCACCGAACAGCAGCGTGGACACGATCAGGGCGATCACGGTGCCGATTCGTTCCTCCATGATGCGGAACAGGACCCCGCGGAACAGGAGTTCTTCGGCGACGGCGACGCTCGCCATCATGCCCGCGGTGCCGAGGAAGCCGCCGAAGGAGCCCCAGGACACGTCCTGCCAGCCACCGAACACCGCGATCAGCGCCATCAAGACGATGAACAGGCCGGACCCGAGCAGCGCCCCGCGCCGCAACTGCGACCATCTGCCCGTCTTCCCGAGTTCGGGGATGCCGGGGCGGAGCTCGACGGTCCGGCCAAGCCAGCGGTAGCAGGTCAGAGCGGCGACGGCCAGACCGACGCCCACCGGCAGGGCGAGAACCGGTACGGGCGAGACAATCTGGTTGATCCCGGCGGTCGCCATCATCACGCCGAACAACGCGACCAGCAGCACGGGAAACCGGAACTTGCGCAACCGGTGCCGGCCCGGGGAGAGGCCGTCCTGCGGAAAGGTGTTCTCCTGGTGCTCCGTGGACGCCACGACCGCGATCCTCTCGATCAGGTTCCCGCAGTGTTCTCCGCGGTCCATGGAAGATTAGAGATCGGAACGGGGCCTACCATCCCCCTGGAACGAACAGTCGCGGTAGCTCTCACGAGGGATGGCGACTCCATTGCCTCAAGCGCACCTCGGCCATGGCCAGGTCGTAGCACCGACCAGCACGCCAAAGACCGGCACCCGGCTCCCCAGCGAAATTCATCGACGTCGTCGGACCAGCCGGCCGCGTAGAAGCCGGCGACGTCGTCATAGCGGGCGGCCTTCGGCATGACGCCGGCCCTACGCGCCACCGAGGGGCGGGCCGAGGGATGTTCGTCGAGCACGGAACGGCCTTCCGGCAAAGACTGTGCCACGGCAGCGCATGATTCCGGTGTGCATCCCGCCGCCGCCTCTCCGGGCGATAGAAAGATCGGCTCCGGGGTCGAGCAGGCACGGCGGTCAACGCGGGGGTAGGAGATGGGCATGGCCCGGGTCGCGGCGGTCATCGCGCTGGCCGCGCTGAGCGGCGGCGGAGCCGCTCCGGCCGTGGCGGGCGGATCAGCGGCGAGCGGACCGGAGGTGGGCGGACCACCCTGGGCGAGCAGACCACCGTCAGCGAGCGAACCACCGTTCAGGAGCAGACCACCGTCAGCGAGCGAACCACCGTTCAGGAGCGGGCCGGCGTCGGCGAGCGGACCACGGTCGAGGACCGGATCGCCGTCGGCAGGCGAACCGGCGCCGAAGAGCGGGCGGGGGGCGCCGGGGCCGAGACCGGTCGGGCCGCCGTCCGCGAGCCTGCGCATCGGCCAGGCCGCCGTTCCCGACCCGCTGGTCATCGGCGGTCAGGCCGTCTACACGGTGACCGTCACGAACGTGGGCGACTCGGCCGCCGAGGCCGTGACCATCACCGGCACCCTCGACGAGCACGTGGCCCCCGGCCCGCTCCCCGACGGCTGCGTCCTCAACGGCCGGACCATCACCTGCGGCGGGCCGGCCTTGACGATCCCGGCGGGCCGGAGCGTGACCCGTTCGTTCCCTGTCGTGATCGACCCCGATCTTTCCGACGGCACGGCGCTCAGCAGCCGGGCCGAGGTCATCGCCTCGGGCGCGCAGGGCGACTCCGCGCAGTTGCTCACCGAGGCCAGGGCCGCCAGGGCCGACGTCACGATCACCAAGGCGGCGACGCTCACCGCCGGCGGCGCCATCGCCTATGCGGTGACGGTCGTCAACGAGGGGCTCACGCCGGCGACCGGCGTCACGGTACGCCATCCGGCCGGCGGCGCGACGATCGCCGACCGCCCGCCGGAGTGCCCTGGAACCGGTCCTGCCCTCGTCTGCTCCCTCGGCACGCTCGCGCCGTCGGAACGCAGGACGTTCATGTTCACCCTCGCGCCCGGCGAGCCCGGTCTGGTCAGGAACTGCGCCACGGTCAGCGCCGACGGCGACGAGGCGAACACCGCGAACAACCGCTCCTGCACCTCCACCGCCGTGAAACCCGTACGGGCGGCCACCACGGACGAGCCCGCCCCCGACGAGCCCACCCCTGCCGCGGAGCCCACGGAGGTCAAGGGCGCGGCGCCGGGGCCCGGGCCGCGCGAGGCCGCCCCCGGCGAGCGGGCGGGCCGGCACGAGCACCGTTCCGCGGCGCACGACCGGGCGCCGCGCGCGGAAGGGCTCGAAGACCAGCGGCCGCTCCCCATGACCGGCGTGTCGATCTGGATGCTCGGTCTCGGGACGGCGGTGCTGCTGGCGATCGGCCTGCTCGTACGCTATTTCTCCCGCCGCGACCGGGCCAGCGGGATGCCCTGATTCCAGCCGCTGCGCGGCGCCAGCGCGTCGCGCGTCCACGTCCCGAGCACCAGCAGCGTCTTCGTGCCCGTCACGTCGCCGGCCCTGCGCAGCCGGTCGATGACCTGCTGGAGGTGCCCGAGGTCCCGCACCCGTACGTGGATCAGCGCGTCCGGGTCGCCGGCGATCGTGAAGACCTCCTGCACCTCGGGCACGTCGGTGGCCGTCCGGACGATCTCGCTGACCGGGGTGGTGCCGGGGTAGCGCAGCTCGGTGAACGCCTCGATGCCCCATCCGAGCTTGGCGTAGTCGATCTGCACGGTGAACCCGGTGATGACGCCCAGGTCCCTGAGCCGGTCGACGCGCCGCTTGACGGCGGCCACGGACAGGCCGACCCGCTCGGCCATCTCGGAGAACGTCCTGCGCCCGTCCTCCCGCAGCAGGCGCAGCACCTGGTGGTCGATGTCGTCGACGTCGGGCATGCGAGAACCTTCCCCTGGGCGCAAACAACTTCGGACATCAGGCACGACGCCGTATTTTGTTTGCGTCTTGCGAGCGCTTTCTCGGCTCATACTTGCGCATAGTGTGCCCGCATTGCTGTGCTGGGAATCCCACGTACGAAGCCAGGAGGTCCGCATGAGCCCCAGCGAGACTCCCGCCCCCGTGTCACTCGACGACAAGTACGCGGCGCTCGACGGCCGGGTGCTCATCTCCGGCGTGCAGGCCCTGGTCCGCCTGACGCTGGAGCAGCGCAGGCTCGACCGGGCGCGCGGGCTGGACACGCGGGCGTTCGTGTCCGGTTACCAAGGGTCCCCGCTGGGCGGTGTCGACCTGGAGATGGGGCGGGCGTCGCGGTTCCTGGACGACATGGGCGTGGTGTTCAAGCCGGGCCTGAACGAGGAGCTGGCGGCCACGGCGGTGGCCGGCACCCAGCTGCTCGACCAGGTGCCGGGCCGCCGTCACGAGGGCGTGACGGGCTTCTGGTACGGCAAGAACCCCGGCCTCGACCGGGCCGCCGACGCCATCAGGCACGCCAACACGGCGGGCACGGCCCCGCTCGGCGGCGCGGTGGCCTGGATCGGCGACGACCCCGGCTGCAAGTCGTCCACGCTGCCCAGCTCGTGCGAGCCGATGTGCCAGAGCCTGGCCATGCCGCTGCTCGCGCCCGGCTCGATCGCCGAGATCATCGAGTTCGGGCTGCACGCGGTGGCCCTGTCGCGCGCGACCGGGCTCTGGGCCGGGCTGAAGATCGTGGCCGACATCGCCGACGCGTCCGCCACGGTCGACCTCGGCCCGCTGCGCGAGCACATCCCGTTCCCGGACCGCGCCGCCCGCGCGTCGTCCCCGATCCTGCTGGGCGCGGCGGCGCTGGACGCCGAGCACGACCTGCTGACCCGCCGCCTCGACCTGGCCCGCGCGTACGCCCGCACGCACCGCCTGAACCGGGTGATGGCCGGCGAGGGCAACACCGCGCTGGGGATCGTCGCGTCCGGCACGACGTACGCGGTGGTCCTGCGGGCGCTGGCCGACCTGGGCCTCGACCGGTCAGCCCTGGACGACGCCGGGCTGCGGCTGATCCGGCTCGCGATGCCGTTCCCGCTCGACCACGCCGAGCTGGCCGCCATGACGTGCGACCTCGACCGGGTGCTCGTGGTCGAGGACAAGGTGCCGTTCCTGGAAGGGCAGCTCAAGCAGGCCCTGTACGGCCGCGACCGGGTGCCGGCCGTGCTGGGCAGGGAACTGCTGAGCGCCCGTGGCACCCTGAGCTCCGAGGACGTCGCCAAGGCCCTGGTCGCCTGCCTGGACCCCGACCGGCTGCCCCGGGCCTCCGTCACCACCGGCCCAGCAAAGGACGCGGCCAAGAACGCGGCGAAGAAGCCGCGGCCCCTGCTTCCGCTGGTCGCCGCGCGCACGCCGTACTTCTGCTCGGGCTGCCCGCACAACACCTCCACCCGCACCTCCGACGGGACGCTCGTCGGCGTCGGCATCGGCTGCCACGCCATGATCGCGCTGGACGGGCACGGGCGCGGCACCCAGGTCGGCATCACCCAGATGGGCGGTGAGGGAGCCCAGTGGATCGGGCTGGCGCCGTTCACCGAGGACCGGCACTTCGTGCAGAACATCGGCGACGGCACCTTCCACCACTCCGGCTCGCTGGCGATCAGGGCGGCGGTGGCCGCCGGGGTGACGATGACGTACAAGCTGCTCTACAACGACGCCGTCGCCATGACCGGCGGGCAGCGCGCGGAGGGCCGGCTCGACGTGCCCACGCTGACGCGGGAGCTGGCGCTGGAGGGCGTGCGCCGCGTCGTGGTCACCACGCCGGAGCCGGAGACGTACCGCGGGGTGCGGCTGGCGCCGATCGCGTCCGTACGGCACCGCGACGACCTGCCCGAGGTCGAGAAGGAACTGGCCGCGCTCGACGGCGTGACCGTGCTCATCCACGACGACCGGTGCGCCGCCGAGGAGCGGCGGCTGCGCAAGCGCGGCAAGCTGCCCACGCCCACCGAGAAGGTCGTGATCAACGAGCGGGTCTGCGAGGGCTGCGGCGACTGCGGCGACGTCTCGACCTGCCTGTCCGTGCAGCCGGTCGAGACCGAGTACGGCCGCAAGACCCGCATCCACCAGGCGTCCTGCAACACCGACCTGAGCTGCCTCAAGGGCGACTGCCCTTCGTTCCTGCTGGTCGAGCCGGGCACCAGGCGGCCGCACCAGGCTCCGCCGCTGCCCGCGGAACCGCCGGAGCCCGCCGTCCGGGTGGGCGACGACGTGCTCATCAGGATGCCCGGCATCGGCGGCACCGGCGTCGTCACCGTCTCGCAGATCCTGCAGATGGCGGCGCACCTCGACGGCCTGCACACGGCCGGGCTGGAGCAGACCGGGCTGGCGCAGAAGGGCGGGCCCGTGGTCAGCGACGTGCGGATCTCGCCGCGCCCGCTCGCGGGCTCCGTACGCGCCTCGCACCGCATGGCCGACGTGCTCATCGGGTTCGACCTGCTCGGCGCGGCGGCCGACGCCAACCTGGCCGTGGCCGCGCCCGAACGCACCATCGCCGTGCTGAACACCTCCGTCGTGCCCACCGCCGCCATGGTGACCGGTCGCGCGCCGGTGCCGGGACACGCCGGCGCGGTCGCCCGCGTCGAGCCGGCCGTCAAGGCCGTCGAGTGCGTGGCCGCCCACGAGCTGGCCGACGTCCTGTTCGGCGACCACATGCCGGCCAACCTGCTGCTGCTCGGCGCCGCCTACCAGCTCGGCTGCCTGCCGGTCTCGGCCGCGTCCATCGAGCGGGCCATCACCCTCAACAGGGCCTCCGTCGAGCAGAACCTCGCCGCCTTCCGCTGGGGCCGCACCGCCGTGTCCGACCCCGCCGCGGTGCGCGAGATCATGGCGCCGGCGCCCGTGCCGGAAGGGTTCGACGAGGTGGTGGCGGCGCGCGCCGCCGACCTGACCGGCTACCAGAACGCGACGTACGCCCGCACGTACGCCCAGGACGTGCGCCGGGTGCGCGCCGCCGCCGTCCAGCGCGCCGGTAAGGAGGCGGGCGCCGAGATCGCCCTCGCCTACGCCCGCGGCCTGCACAAGCTCATGGCCTACAAGGACGAGTACGAGGTCGCCCGCCTCCACCTCGACCCGGCCGAGCAGGAGCGGCGCGAGCGCGAGTTCGGCGCCGACGCGGCCGTGTCCGTGCTGCTGCACCCGCCGCTGCTGCGCGCTATGGGCATGAAGCGCAAGATCAGGCTGCGCCGCTCGGCCCCCGTGCTGTTCCGCGGGCTGCGGGCCGCGCGGGTGCTGCGCGGGACGGCGCTCGACGTGTTCGGCCAGGCCAAGGTACGCCGCGTCGAACGCGAGCTCGTCACCGAATATCGTGATCTCATGCGCGCCGCCCTGTCCCGGCTCACCCCCGGCACCGCCGCCGCCGTCACCGAGATCGCGGGCCTGCCCGACCTGGTCCGCGGGTACGAGGACATCAAGCTCGCCCGGGTCGCCGACTTCCGCGAGCGCGCCAGGACCGCCCTGGCGCGGCTGGACGAGCCCGCCCCGACCCAGGAGTGACCGTGACCGTCGACCGTCTGCTTCCCGACCAGGACGCCAAGGACCTCATCGACCTGACGCGCGAGATCGCCGACAAGGAGCTCGCGCGCCGCGTGGACGAGCACGAACGCGCCGAAACCTACCCCGACGGGCTGTTCGCCACGCTGGGCGGCGCGGGGTTGCTCGGGCTGCCGTACCCGGAGGAAATGGGTGGCGGCGGGCAGCCGTACGAGGTCTACCTGCAGGTGATCGAGGAACTGGCGATGCGGTGGGCGGCCGTCGCGGTCGCGACCAGCGTGCACACCCTCGCCTGCTTCCCCGTCCACGCCTACGGCACCCCCGAGCAGCGCGAGCGGTGGCTGCCCGACATGCTGGCAGGACGCGTCATCGGCGGCTACAGCCTGTCGGAGCCGCAGGCCGGATCCGACGCCGGCGCCCTCAGCTGCAAGGCGGAGCGGGTCGAGACCGGCTACCGGATCACCGGCAACAAGGCGTGGATCACCCACGGCGGCATCGCCGACTTCTACGCCCTGTTCGCCCGCACCGGTGAGGGGTCGCGCGGCGTCTCCTGCTTCCTCGCCCCCGGGACCGCCGAAGGGCTCTCCTTCGGACGCCCGGAGGAGAAGATGGGCCTGCACGCCGTCCCCACGACCAGCGCCCACTGGGACGGCGCCGTCCTGGACGCCGACCGGCTCATCGGCGAGGAGGGTCAGGGGCTGCAGATCGCCTTCAGCGCCCTCGACTCCGGCCGGCTCGGCATCGCCGCCTGCGCCACCGGCCTCGCCCAGGCCGCGCTCGACGAAGCCGTCGCCTACGCCAAGGAGCGGCAGACGTTCGGCAAGCGCATCATCGACCACCAGGGGCTCGGGTTCCTGCTCGCCGACATGGCGGCCGGGGTTGACAGCGCGCGGGCGACGTACCTCGACGCGGCCCGCCGCCGCGACGCGGGGCTGCCGTACGGCCGGCAGGCGAGCATCGCCAAACTGGTCGCCACGGACGCGGCGATGAAGGTGACGACGGACGCGGTGCAGGTGTTCGGCGGGTACGGGTACACGCGGGAGTTCCGGGTCGAGCGGTACATGCGCGAGGCCAAGATCATGCAGATCTTCGAGGGCACGAACCAGATCCAGCGCCTGGTGATCAGCCGTCACCTGGCAAAGTAGCCCCTGACGTGCGGAAACCCCGCTTCCCTGTGATGGGAGGCGGGGTTCTTGGTGTGGGGATCAGGCTCATAGAGCGGCGCGCAAGCATTCGGTGGCCAAGAACAGGTGTCCGTGCCGCGGGCGGCCTCGCCCGCGGCGACCTCGGCGAGGAACGCCGACAAGTCGGAGCTGCCGGGCGAGACCGCAGCGAGTAGCCGTCCCCGCTGGTGGACAGGCACGTGTCCGCCCCGGCCGGCGCAGGGACCACGAGTGGTTGTGCAGCGTCCGCCGCCCGGTGCCGGGCCGGTGCTCACTCCACAGGGCGTGCAGGAGCGCATCGTGCGGCACCACCTGGTTGGCCCGCGGGATGAGCAGCGCAAGCGGCGTGCGTTGTTTCTCCCCGACGACCGGCCAACTGCTCCCGTCCCGCCAGGTCTCCGCCGGCCGGCCCCAGCACCCGAAACCGCACGTGCCATCCGCTGAAGTCACGAGTCTTCATGATCGAGTACTCGTGTCTCACGTTCCGCACCATTCGGAATTACAAGATCGCGACAATCGCCGGAGAATCTTCACAGAGCCGTCTTCCAGACTTAAGTTTCCGTTCTTGATCGGGGCTAATGCCTCAGGTCAGCGAGCACCGACATCTATGGAGGATTGGGTGGGCTTCTTCTCATCGGGGTCTGAACGTGACCGCCGCCGTTTCTTATCGGACAGCCCACCGCTGCGTCGGCGCGGCTCGGCCCGCGCGCGGGCGGTGCTGGCCGTCGGCACCACGGCCACGCTGCTCCTGGGCACTGCCCACGCGGCGGAAGCTGGGGTGAGTGCGCTCGCCGACCCCGCGGCGCAGGTGGAAACCGCGCCGAAGCCCGTCGCGGAACGGCCGGACCGTGTCTCCGCGGCGCTGTCGGCCCGGCTCCAGGGCAGCCGAGTCCTGGTCATGGATGAGCTGACCGAGAGCACCACCACGTACGTCAATCCCGACGGGACCGTCACCCTGGAGGCGTCCAGCGGACCCTCCAGGATCAGGCAGGGCGACACCTGGTCCAACATCGACACCACCCTCGTGGAGGCCGAGGGCGTGCTCAAACCGCGTGCCGCGTTCGGCGGGCTGGAGATTTCCGCGGGCGGTGACGAGAAGCCGCTGGTGAAGCTCGTCCCCGGCGAAGACACGGAGTACGCGCTTTCCGCGCCGGTGAAGCTGCCGGCCCCGGTGGTGCAGGGGAACAAGGCGGTCTACACCGATGCGGCGGGCCCCGGCGCGGACATCGTAGTGACGGCGCTGCCGACGGGGGTACGGCACGACGTGCTCCTGCGGCAGCGGCCGGAGGGTCCCCTCGAGTTCCGATTCCCCATGAGGACCAAGAACCTTTCGCTGTCCAAGACGAAGCAGGGCGGGCTCAAGGTCACCACGGACAAGGGCGAAGTGCTCGCGGCGGCGCCCCGGTCGTACATGTTGGACGCCCGTGTCACGCAGGCCGAGCGGCTCGACGGCGCCTCCGCTCCGGAGGTCGGTGACATCGACGTGCAGATCACTGGCTCCGAACTGGTCCTGCGGCCCGATCCGGAGTTCCTCGAGGACCCTGCGACCACTTACCCCGTCACTGTCGATCCCGCCTTCACCCTCCCTATAAGGGAGGGCCGTAGCATCAACTCGCCGTGTCCCGACGGCGACCTGACGACGGACTGGGCGGTCCACGTCGGTCTGAGCGACAACAACTGCTCCTCCAACTGGTCGGCCAAGATCTTCTCGCGGGCCCTGCTCGACTTCGACACCACCTCGCTGGCTGGGCAGGAGGTCGTCAACGCGCGCCTCGACCTCGTCGGCGACCTGTGGACGTGCCCGACGGGGCAGCAACTCATGGTCCAGCGCATCACCGGCGCGTGGTACCCGAATGACGTCTTCTGGGACAACCAGCCCGCCGTTACGGACGCCGGGGCGGTCACCTCGCCTCCTCCGGCGATTTGCAACCCGGCGTCGGAGCCGACCGCCAACGTGCCGTGGAGCATCGCCATCACCGACATCGCCAAGTCCTGGGCGACTGGATCGAGCGGGCGCGGCCTCATGCTGCGGGCCACCATCGAGGACAAGTCGCGGCCGATGTTCAGCTTCGACTTCCACGACACCGTGGACGACGCCCCCAAGCTCGTGGTCACGTACGGCGCCGCGCCCTGGGTCGAGCACCTGCGCACAGTGCCGGTGTCCAGCCCGACCCGCAAGCTCGAACCCCCGGTGGGCGAGCAGCCGCAGATCTCCGGGCGCCTGTTCACCACGACCACACGTCCCACGCTGCAGAGCGGGCTCCGAGGGACGGGCACCACCCTACGTGCGGACTTCGAGATCGAGCACGATCCCGCCGCCACTGGGCAGGGGAGCGGGTTCATCTGGTCGGGCAGCGCCGAAGCGCCCGCCGGCGAGGTGGCGAAGCTGACCGTTCCTGAAGGAACGCTCCAAGACGGTTGGCGCATCCGCTGGCGCAGCAGGGCTGTGGATGGCGACGTCGAATCGGCCTGGTCGCAGTGGCAGCCGGTGAGCATCGACGCGTCCAGACCGCAGGAGCCGACGGTGCACTGCAACGGCACGGTCCCTGAAGGCGCGTGGAGGCCGCGAGGGGAAATCACCTGCTCCGTCGAATCGGCCTCGAAGGACGTCACGGAGTACCTCTGGGATTTCGACAACCCCGTCCCCTCGACCATCCAAGAGGCGGGCGTCTGGGAGGACTCCCTCGGTGAGACGCGTGAGATCAAGGAGACGCTCGGCGACGGCTGGCACACGCTCTACGTCAGGACGCGGGACAAGGCGCACAACACCTCCGATGTCGCTGCCTACACCCTGGGCGTCGGCCCCGGCGGCATCGTGACCGCGCGCAGGCAGCCCCGCACCTACCGCACTGTGACCCTCGACGCGTCCGCGCCTCCGGCCCGCGACGAGGTGACGTACGAGTACACGACGAGCACGATGCCGTGGGCCGAATGGAGCCCTGTTCCGACCAAGCACGTCTTCGCGGCGGGCAGTGGCACCCCGATCGCCTCCTGGCCGCAGACCCGCACCGACACCACGAAGGACTTCGGCGCCCTGTCGTGGGACCTCGCCGCGACCCTGAAGGAGAGCCAGGAGGCGGAGGGCTTCGTCCAGTTGCGGGCCTGTTTCGAGGGCGGCTCGGTCGGCTTCGAGTGCTCCAACCCGATCGAGGTCTCGCTCACCAAGGCTGCGACCGGTGACCACCATGCCAGCAGCGAGATGGGACCCGGCTCTGTGGCGCTGGTCAACGGCGACTTCGCGCTGCAGGCCACGGACGCCGAGGTCTTCGGGGTCAAGGTCGCTCGCGTGCACAGGACGCTGAGCACCGAGTTCGACTCGACCGTGCCGGACGAGTACAAGGTGTTCGGCCCTGGCTGGCAAGTGGCCTTTCCGGCGGTTCCGTCGTGGGTGGCTGCGTACGTCCCCGTGGACGGCTCCAACAAGGGCTGGATGCAGCTCATCGGCCCGGACGGTTCCACGTTTACCTACACGAAGAACGGCGACGTCTACACCGGGACCGGCGACGCGGCTGACGGCACCTTCATCTCTGTCACCGACGAGCAGTTGACGGTCACCGACAAGACCGGCGCCAAGACCACCTTCGTGAAGGTCAACGGGACCTGGGTGGTCGCACGTACGGAAGGGCCTGCGGCCGAGTCGGCTGTGACCTACTTCCGCGACGACCAGGCCAGGATCACGCGCGTCCTGACGCCCGCCGCCAGTGGCGTGCAGTGCGGGACGACGCTGGTGCCCGGATGCCGGGCGCTCGAACTGCAGTACGCCGCCGAGACAACCGCGACGGGTGTGCCCTCCGGGTGGGGCGACTACAAGGGCAACGTCAAGAGCCTGTCGCTGACCGCCTTCGACCCCGAGTCCAACGCTATGAAGACCGTTACTCTCGCGGCATACGCCTACGACTCCACGGGGCGGCTACGTCAGGTGACGGATCCCCGTTCGAACCTGGCCACGCTCTACTACTACACAGGCGAGGGCCGCATCTCACAGGTGACGCCGCCCGGGCTCGCGCCGTGGCGGCTGGAGTACGACGCCGCGGGCCGCTTGGCCCACGCCCAGCGTGAGAACGGCGATCAGGACCCCACCTGGGCGGTGGCCTACGACGTTCCCGTCGGCGGGGCGTCCGCGCCCAACGACCTCACGCTCGCGCGCACCGCGACGTGGGGGCAGACCGATAACCTGCCCGTGGTCGGAGCCGCAGTCTTTCCCGCCTCGCACGTCCCGGCCCGAGGCGCGGACGGCGCGTACCACCCTCAGGCCGCCGACTGGGAGCACGGATCACTCACCTACATGGACGGCCTCGGCCGGGCCGTGAACACGGCCGCATTCGGCGCGGGCGAGTGGCAGATCGATGCCACACGCTACGACAAGGAGAACAACGCGGTCTGGCAACTCACCAGGGAGAACCGGGCGCGGGCAGTGACGCCGACGGCCGACACCGATCCTTACACGGCCGCGCGGGCCGACTCTGCGGAGCGAGCGAACCTGCTAGCGACGATCTCGGAGTACAACGCCGATGGGGACCTCGTGTCAACCGACGGCCCCGCGTCCACTATCGCGCTCGGTGACGGGCAACTGGTCACCGCCAGGCAGCGCACGACCCAGCAGTACGACGTGGGCAAGCCCGTCTCCGACCTCGCCTACCACCTGGTGACCGAGTCCAAGACCGTGCCCGTGGTGGTGGACGGTACGGCGGTCCCCACAGACGACGACGTCAGCACGCAGAAGATCGGCTACGACCCGATCGCCTCGGGTGACGCGTCCGGCTGGAGCCTGCGCAAGCCGACGAGCACTACCACGGTCAACCCGGACGGCGACGACATTGTCAGCCGGATCCGCTACGACGTGGCGGGGCGCGAGGTCGAGCGCAGACAGCCCGCCTCGTCCGGCCGCGACGCGGGCAGCATCGCCACCTACACCTACGCCGCCGAAGCGCACCCAGTGGCGGCCGAGTGCGGGAACCGCCCCGCCTGGGCAGGCTGGACGTGCAAGGTCACGCCTGTGACTCAGCCGGCGACGGGCAAGCCACTCGCCGTCGAGCACACCACCAGCTACAACATCTACGGCGCGATCACGACCAAGACCGAGACCGTGCAGGACGTGATCCGCACAGCAACGACCACCTACGACGTCGCGGGTCGTTCGATCAAAGCCAAGGCCGAGGTCTCTCCGGAGACCGCCGGCGGTGCGCCGTTCCCGGAGATGAGCTACGTCTACGACGAGGCGACCGGTCTGCAGACCAGGAAGGAGGCCGGGAACGATACGGTCGTCGTCACCTACGACAGCTTCGGCCGCCCGTGGAAAACCACCGACGCCACGGGAAACCTCGCCACTGTCACCTACGACCTGGACGGCCGCATCGCCACCACCAACGACGGCAAGGGCACCGTCACCTTCACCTACAACGGCACGGACGCAAACGGCAAGGCCGAGCGCCGTGGCATGATCACGCAGGTGGAGACTGGCGGGGCCGGCACGTTCCGCGGCGCCTACGACCAGGCGGGAAAGCTGATCGAACAGGTCTACCCGAACGGCATAGTCGCGGCAAGCAACTATGACAGCAACGGTAAGCGGACCAGGCTCGCCTACACCAAGGATGACCAGGTTTGGCTGTCGTTCTCCGCGGTGCCCGATTTCCAGGGGCGGACCGTCACGCAGCACAGTCCTGGCAGCCGCCAGGACTACGGCTACGACTTCGCGGGGCGGCTGGAGCGCGTTCAGGACGCGTACCAGGGAGAATGCGTCACCCGCAGCTACGCGTTCGACCAGAACACCAACCGCACCAGCCTCATCACCCATCCCGCCGACGACTCGGGGCAGTGCACCACGAGCACCGATCCGACGACAGTGAACTACACATACGACCAAGCCGACCGGCTGACCCGCCAGGGCTACGCGTACGACGCCTTCGGCAGGACGACGTCCGTGCCCGCATCGGACGTGCTCGGCGGCGCCGCCCTGTCCATCGGCTACTTCGTGCACGACACCGTGGCCTCCATCACACAGAACGGCACGACGACCACCTACACTCGCGACCCGGCCGGCAGGGTCAAGAGCGCGACCACCACGGGTGGCGCAAACCCGGGTACGGTCACCCACCACTATTCCGGGCTGGAGGACTCCCCCGCCTGGATCAGCGAGGCCGATGGAACGTGGAGCAGGAACGTCGCGAGCCTGGAAGGGCTCGGCGCCATCCAAAGCAGTAGCGGCGCCGTCACGCTCCAACTCATCAACCTGGACGGCGACATCGTCTCAACGGTCAGCGGTGCCGCCGTCGGCGTCGACAGTTACACCGAAACCACCGAGTACGGCGTCTCCCGGGACACCGCCGACACGAACCCGCGCTACGGCTGGCTCGGCAGCAAACAGCGCGCCGGAGACGCCCAGGGCGGCCTCGTGCTAATGGGCGTGCGGCTCTACAATCCCATCACTGGGCGTTTCCTGCAGGAGGACCCGGTCGTGGGAGGCAGCTCCAACGCCTACGACTACTGCGACGCCGATCCGATCGGCAAACTCGATCTGGCGGGAACCTATCCGGAAGAGCAGACCGGCTACACGGAGCACGTGGTCGACCATGGCATGTACACATCGACGTGGTTGGAGAACGCCAACGACATCGCCGTCAACGTCGCCTGTCTAGGTTACGCCTCTGTTGCATGCATGCTCGCCTTTAAAGGAACGGAGGTACGTCAGTACGTGAAGGATGTCACCCGAATCAGAACTTATGTACAGACAAAGCAGAAGATCTTCAATCCGTGTTGGGGGAGAAAACTCTACGAAAAGTGCAAGGGGCGTACCTACCTTATCGTGTGGAAGCGGAATCGCGTTGAAACCGAGCGCACCCACTGGATCAGGGAGGTCACCTACTACGTGTTCCGCTGGGGGAGCAGGATCGCCCGCGACACAGGATGGAAGGTGGAGCGCGCCACTATCTCCGTCTCATACACGGCCTGGAGGCAAACCGACAAGATCTACATTAGCCAATGATCGGCCCCAAGAGATGGAGCCGTGAGGCACGGATGGCCTGGCTGGCCTGGACCTGCGTCGTCGCGGGTTCCTTTCTAGCCAATCTGGCCATCGACTACTTTTTCGAGGATCCAGGACAAATCACGGTGATCTACTTGACGATGCGGCCCCTGGCATACGCAGCTATCTGGCTGGTCGGGATCCTCGTGATTAAACGGGCAATGCGCTCTAAGTGATCGGACGGCTCGCGCGTTGAGCGCGGACGGACAGGTCGGTGACTGAAAGTAGCACTATGGCGACTTTGCACAAGGATTACATGTGGAGTTGTGAATTGTCCGCCACGTCATCCCACCTGGCCGCCGCGCTCTTCGGGCCGCATTTCGCCGACCATCACGAACCCTGGCGCGCGCCCTGCTGTCCACGGCGCCCTTCTCCGCTCTTACACATGTCCTTCGCCAAACGCGCCGAGCTGACTTACCGACGGCTCGGTAGAGGGTGGCCTGTGATGGCAGCTCGACCCTTCTTCTTCCGGTTGGCCTGCTGGTCCCTCTTCTCGGGGATGACCGCGCCGATCCCACGGCGGCGCAGATAGGCACGGTTCGCCTTGGAGGAGTAGGATCTTGTCCAGGACGGTGATGAATCGCGGGCAGTCGGCGGCCTGCGCGGGCGTGAGCACGAAGACCAGAGGCAGCCCGGACTCATCGACCGCGGCATGGATCTTGCTGCTCAGTCCGCCTCGGGATCGACCAAGCGCGGCCCGCCGAAAAGGTTGCGCTCGCTGACCCGGCAGGGCAAGCGGCCGGCGGCGCCGGACTTGGTGAGGCGGAAGTTCACCGCGGTCGCTGCGGACGTGCTGTGGGTGGTGGTGTACGCGTAGGACCTCGCATGACGGTGGTCGTACGACCTCATGCTCGCTCGACGGCGAAGCGGAGCGGGGTCCAGCCATCGCCCTGACAATAGGTCGGCTTGTGGCGGATACGCCAGCGGAAGACGGCGCCATCGACGGTGATGAGCCGCGAGCCCTTCTTCGGGATCGCCACAGTCGCCTCCAAGCTCCCCTCTGTTCCGTCGCTGTTCCGTGGGAACCCCCGAAGCAGCGGCAAGTGATGCGAGACGTCCACAAGCGTAACTACTGCTCACCAACATGATCGAGCTATTTTCGCAGCTGGCCAGGTCACGGGTCAGAGACCATGCAGATCTTCGAGTGCAGGAACCAGATCCAGCTCATGGTGATCAGCAGCTTGGTCAAGTAGCCATGACCGTGTGACGGGAACCGGGCGTTGAGCCCTGTTCGGGCGCAGGGCCTACGCTGGCTCGGATGGTGGGAAAACAGACCTATCGCATCGTCGACGGGGAGCGGATCGAGGGAGTCCTCCGGCCGATCTTCATTCGGAACGGCGGCGACTACTACCTGACCGATCTGCAGGTCTTCGCGGACGGTGCGATCTTCTACTGGGAGTGGGGCGACCTCGACGGGCTCCGCGCGAAGCTTGAGGCCGGTTGGGTGGCGACGGCTCTGGAGGAGGGCGCCTGGGCGAGCGCGCATGATCTGGCACGCTGGCGGTTCGGCGAGGTCGTCTGCTGGACCACGGCCGAGGAACTGCTCGGGGAGGTCGTCGACGCGATCGACCGCCTGAACGGGCGTCCGGATTCCACGGACCGGTGCGTCGCGGCGGCGCTGCGCTACGTCGACTCGCGCTCGGAGACCGACCGGATCGTGCTGCGCGATGCCTACCTGGCGATCCCGGCGCATCACCGGATCTACGCGCTCGGGGACATGGATGCCCGCGACATCCCGCTGCGCCTGCTCATTTCAGAGGCGGGCGAGACCTGGGATGAGTACGTGTTCTTCGAGTTCGAGGACGGCAGTGAGGCGTTGGACGAGGACGGCGTCGTCACCGAGGGCGGCCGGCGCGGGGCGTTCCGGTACTTCGCGGACTGGCGGGCGCCGCATCCGGCCGCAGAGGCGCTGCGGGAGGCCGACGGGCCCGCCGAAGCCGGATCGCCGACCGTGCACGTCAACTACGGCCGTCCCATGGATCCGCGTGCGCACGGGCTGCGGAACGAGTTCCCGGCCGTGATCAAGGTCGCCGATGTTCTCTATCCGACGGTCGAGCACGCCTACTGGGCCCTGTCCACCGACGACGAATCCCTGCGCGAGCGCATCCGTACAGCACCGAACTCCCAGGCCGTGCGTGACATCGGGGTCGGGGCCGAGCGGCGACCGCGTTGGGCGGACGTGCGTCTCACGGTCATGGCCGATCTGCTGCGCGCGAAGTTCGTCCAGCATCCGGACTTGGGCGAGGTGCTCCTGGCCACAGGCGACGGGCGCATCCATTACGGCTCCGCCAATTCGCAATTCTGGGATGTTCGCGGCTCCGCCGGGCGCAACTGGGTGGGCCGGCTGCTCGAACTGGTCCGTGCCGAGCTCGTGGCCGGCCGCATCGGCTTCCGGCTCTGACACCCCCTCAGCAGTACAGGGAGTCGCGGCAGCGCGCGAAAAAGGTGTGGCGACGCCGGTGATCATCCCGTGATAATGACCGGCGTGGAAGAGGTCGAGGTCGTCGTCGCCCATGACGAGTGCGCGACCCTGCGCGTCGGCGACGTGTTCTTGAAGATCGACGGCGATCAGACGCGCAGCGACGTCGAGGTCGAGGCGATGGCCAGGGCGCCGATCCCGACTCCGGAGGTCCTGTGGCGCAGGCCGCCCGTGCTCGCGCTCGCCGCCCTCCGGGGGACGGCGCTCGGCCGGCTCGGCGAGCCGTCGACCGCGTCGCCGGCGGCGTGGCGTGCGGCGGGCGCCGCCGCACGGATGTTGCACGACGCGCCGCTGCCGCCGTGGCCCGGCCGGAGCCTCGACGAGATCACCTCGCGCCTCGACGGCGAATGCGAGTGGCTCGTCACGAACGGTGTCCTTCCCACCGACCTGGTCACGCGCAACCGCCAGGTCGCCGAGGCCGCGCTCCGGCCGTGGACACCGGTGTTCGCGCACGGCGACCTGCAGATCACCCACGTGTTCGTGGACGGTGACGAGATCACCGGCGTGATCGACTGGACCGAGGCGGCCCCGGGGGACGCCCTGTACGACCTCGCCGTCCTGACGCTCGGGCACGAGGAGCGCCTTGGCGACGTCATCGCCGGCTACGGCGCCCCCGTCGACGTCGACGTGATCCGCGCGTGGTGGTCGTTGCGAAGCCTGCTGGCGATCCGCTGGCTGTTCGAGCACGGCTTCGACCCAGGCGCACCCGGCTGCGAGGTAGACGTGCTGAGAGCCCGCATGTGAGGCCGCACGCCCGGCGGCGGCGGGTCCATCCGTCCGGTCGCCGCATTCCAGCATCCCGCCTCGGTACAGGGCGGCCAGGTACTTGTCAGGAATCTGGTGACGCGACGCTCGGCGCTCACGTCCACCCCGGCCTCATTCCACGAGACGCGCCAGGAGCCGGTCGATCGAAGGGGCGACCATCACCCACTTGCCGTCGGCCTTGCGGTACACGACCGTGGCCCCGTCGAAGGGCCGGTAGTCGAGCGCGAACGGCATGTCAGGTCCCAGGTCCCCGATAATGAGCGAGCTTCGGGGATCGAGATCGCCGGGTGGGTGCGCGGGATCGGACGTGCCCAGAAACACTGGCCGCGTACGCTTCAGCCAATGGCGGTTCTCGAATTCCATCTGATCGAGGGTGTAGAAGGAAGGCTCCTCTGGCTGCTCGCCGAACACCTTCGCCAGTACGGCGGAGTCGGGCGGCGTCCACCGGCCCTCCCTCATTGCGGCGAGAAGCGCCACCGGGAGTGTCAACCCATTGATCACGTTACTGTTCACCGGTTAGGCCAGACTTGTCGGTTGGTAGTTTGCTGGATGAGGTCCATGATGGGCCCTCGCAGGCTCTGGGGCACCTCGTTCCCCTCGAAGGAGCGATTCAGCCCATTGACGGATCGGGAGACCCAATGCATACCGATGGACCCGTCACTACGCAGAGTCGCGGTGAAACCGACGATCTCGTCCATGCCCGCCGTCGTGAAATAACCAAAAATATCGCTGACGTCGCCGTGCCCGCCGTAGCGCGGCACCGTATTTTCGGGCACCAGACCGGACCGCAGTTTCGCTTCGCCGCTCGGATAGGCGAGGAACCGGCGCGAACCGGGGTCGTACACCCCCGAAAATGCGGAGCCGGGCCGGAAGTCGTCCAGACGGGCCGGACTGCTGGTCCTGAGATTGGTCAGCGAGTTCCAGGCCTCCGGTCCCGTCAGGCCTTCACGCACCCGTACGCCGGTCGCCACCGCCGCGGCCCGCGCGTTCCTCGACCTGCGGAAGAAAGGCGCCCCAAGTTTGCCGAACAGCCCTCCGACCTTACGGGAAACTCCTTTTCCCCCTCTCGCCGCCAATTCAGTCCATGAGCGGGGTAGCGGCCATGACAATCAGCAGGCCGATCAGCCGGCCGGTTATCTCCTTGAAGACCGGTATCTGCAGCAGAGAGGCGCCCAGGGTCGGGCCCGCGGCGGCGATCGCCCGGATGATCGCGGTGGCCAGCGAGGCGAGCTGGGTAAGAACATGGACCTTGAGTGCCAGCACGATCGCCCCTGAGACGAACAGCCCCGCGCCCACGGTGAGCATGCCGGTCGTGGCGTCGGAGAGCACCTTGTCCGGCGCGTCTTCGTCGTCCCAGGCGGTCTGGAACGCGTTGACCCCCTCACCTGCGTTGTCGTCCCGCACCTTGGCCGCCGATATCCGCGCGAGATCCCTCACCGCGTCGAGCAGCGGCTCGGCCTCCACGACCAAGGTGCCCGCCTGGCCGAGCTTCCCCTCGTCGGCGTTCGTCCACCAGTAGCCGAGGTCTTCGAGCAGCGAGGCCGCCCACCCCGGGGGTTGCAGGCTCATGCCCGGGTTTCCTGGCCGAGGTCGACGACAGAGCGCTGCTCCGCGGACGAGCGGTTGACGTCCATCTGCAGCACGCCCGCCCCGTAGCTGTGCAGGCCGCTCATCACCGAGCCGAGGGTCTCATCCGCGGCCTCGCGAATCGCCTTGTACGACGCTCCGACGAGCTGGCTGATGAGGTCTTCGCCGACCATGGGTTCGAGCGCGTTCAACGCGTTGCCCAGCGCCACCCAGTGATTGCTCAGGTCCTCCATCGACGCGTGCAGACCGGAGCTCGCGGACCGCAGACTCGGACCGTGTAACTCCATCCCGCCGTCATTTCTATTCATGCTCGCCTTTCGAACCGCATGACGACGTCGTTGATCGCCTGGGTGAACTTCTCCATCTGGCGTACTGATTCCTGTTGCAGGGTGAGCAACGTTGACGAGACCTCCTCCGCGTCAGGCGACGCGCCGGCCTGCTCGACCGCCTTCGCCCTCAGATCGTCGACGGCCGCGTTGACAGCCCTGACGATCTCCGAGCACATCTCCTCGGAACCGGACCGCATCAGGCGCGGATCGACTGTCAGGGACGAGAGCCGCCCACCGGCCACGACCGTGACCCGCACCCGACCTTTGGCCGCCGCGCCTTCGCCCTGGAGCACGGTGGTCTGCTCCGTGGACGTGCCATCGGCCGAGCCGTCGCCGAGGGCCTGGGCGGAGGCCAGGGCTTCCCGGGCACGCTCGATCATCCGATCGAGCCCTTCGACACCAAGCCCCTCTTGGTCCGCCACAAACTCCCCTTCATCAGGATAAAAGCTTTGCAGACCGTATATACCAGTCATTGTCCCCGTCGGCGACACAGAAAGGTGGCGGTAACGAGGGTGACCAGAGCCGTGTCCGCACCCCGAGCGGAGCTCAGCAGGTCGAGTGGAACAACCCACCCACGGCCACCGACGCCGCGGCCAGCGCGTTGTAACGTCCGACGCCGGCCGTCGTCTCCTCCACATGCACCTCGACGCCCTTGTCCGCCAGCTCGCTAAGCGTCTCGGGACAGACCTGCAGCGCCAGATGCATGCCGCGGGACAGCACAACGACCTGGCAGCCTCGGTCGAGCAGCTCGCGCACGTCGGCGGGCTGAATGCCGGGCGAATGCCTGGTGCCGGTCTCGTTCCAGTCCCATGGGCGGCCACCGCCCGGGTAGAGCTTGAAGTCCTTGCCTTCGCCGATTCGCTCGACCGCCATCCGGCCCCAGGAGACGTCCGTGATGAGCGGGCTCTTGTCGTCCATGGACGCGAGGATACGCGTCGGCGACTTCGCCGCACGCGGATGTCTCCGCAGTACCCAGGAGTGCTTATGAGCACGGCGGTCGTCGGGATCCCGGGCCTCATTGCCCGGGGATCTGACGTGGGGCTGGTTCATGGAGCGATGCATGGTGCCGGAGTGCTCGGCCACTGAGGTTTTCCTCGGCATCGCCGTTGGCCGGTTCAGGCGGTGGCGAAGCGGGTGAGCACCGCCTCGGGACGGACGAGGGGCAGCGCCCGCCGGAACACCTGGTAGTAGGCCAGTTCCTCCTTGGTACGCAGCTCGATGCCGGACTCCTTGACCGCCGCGGCCAGCTCGCCGTCGCTCACGCGCGCCTCGAAGTGCGGCGTCAGCAGGTCCTGGGCGCCGCTGCCGGTGCCGAACTGCACCTTGCGCCGCCACAGCAGCCGTTCGGGCAGCCAGCCGGTGAACGCGCGGCGCAGGTGTCCCTTCTCCATGCCGCCGGGCTCCAGCGACTTGAGCTCGGGCGGCAGGGACATGGCGTGCGCGATGACGTCCGCGTCGAGGAAGGGGACGCGGGCCTCCAGGCCGTGCGCCATCGTGACGCGGTCGCAGCGCTGGAGGTTGAGCCCGTGCAGCTGGCCGAGGGTGCGCTGCAGCTCGACCTCCAGCCGGCCGGGCGCCGCGTGGCCGCGGTGGTAGTAGTCGTAGCCGGCGAACAGCTCGTCGGCCCCTTCCCCGGTCAGCACCGCCTTGACGTGCCGGGAGGCCAGCTCGGACAGGAACCAGTTGGGTACGGCGCTGCGGATCAGGCTGGCGTCGAACGACTCCACCGAGGTCACCACCTGGTCCACGACGGAGATGGCCCGGTCGGCGTCGAGAAGGGTCTCGTGGTGTTCTGTGCCGAGGAACTCCGCCACCTCGCGGGCCGCCAGCAGGTCGGGCGAGTCAGGGGTGCCGACGGCGAACGTCTTCAGCCGTTCGCCCTTCGAGCCGTACTCGGCGGCGGCGACGGCCGCGACGATGCTGGAGTCGAGGCCGCCTGAGAGGAACACGCCGACGTCCACGTCCGCCATCAGGTGCCGGACGACCGAGTCGGCCAGCACCTCGCGGGTGGCCGACTCGGCGTCGGCGGCGGGGACGCCGTCCCACCGGCGCGTGCGGACCCGTGGCACGGCCTCGGCGAAGCGCACGAGGCCGGTCTCCGGCGTCCAGTGACACCCGGGCGGGAACGCCTCGGCGGCGGCCTGCGCCTCGGGCGGGAAGGCCCGCAGCTCGGAGGCGAAGCGCACGCCGTCCGCGGTGCGCGCCCAGTAGAGAGGCTTGATGCCGAGCGGGTCACGGGCGGCGACGAACCGGCCGTCGGGCGCGGCGGCGCACAGCGCCCACATCCCCTGGAGCCGGTCCAGCGCGTCCGGCCCGCACGTCCGCAGCAGCACGAGCGCCGGCTCGCTGTCGGAGGCGGTGGCGAACCACTCCTGCCCGAGGCTCTTGCGAAGGTCGACGTGGTTGTAGATCTCCCCGTTGCAGACCAGCGACCAGCCGTCGGGCGCGGCCATCGGCTGCCTTCCCCCTTCGAGGTCGACGATGGACAGCCGGGTGTGCCCGAGCCACGCGCGCTCGCCGACGAGCCGGTGGTCGCTGTCGTCCGGGCCGCGGTGCGTGATGCGGGAGAGCATCCACTCGCCCGCGGCGCGGGTATGGAGGGGGTCGGTTCCGTTCTGTTCGCTGTAGAGAGCCGCGATGCCGCACATGGCATTCGAACGTAGTCCCGGCCGGCCGTCATCGACAAACCCTCGCGCGAGGAGCTCCCCCGGCCCGGCTTCCGTAAGCTGAGGGTGTGTCCCCCGCACTGATCCTGCTCGACGGCGTCCGCTGGCGGGGTGCCCGCGTGGTCGGTGATCGCGCGCACACCCTGCTGGCCGTGCTCGCCCTGCACGGGCGGGCAGGGGCCAGTGACGAGCGCCTGGTCGAGGAGTTGTGGCCCGACGAGGCGCCGGCCAACCCGACGAAGGCGCTGCAGGTGGTCGTCTCGCGGACCAGGGCGGCGACCCGCGCCGACGTCGTGGTGCGGGTCCGGCGCGGTTACCGGCTCGGGCTGGCCGCCGACCAGGTGGACGCGCTGCTGCTCGGCACGCTGGTGGAGCAGGCACGGGCCGCGCTGGCCCAGGACGACATGGCGCTCGCGGTCCGCCGCGCGGAGGAGGCCATGAGTCTGGCGGCCGGCGGCGTGGACGGCGCCACGGGCGCGGTGGCAGAGCTGAAGGACGCCGCGGCGGCGCGGGCGGCCGAGGCGCGGCGGGTGGCGGCGATCGCGCGGGGCAGGAGCGGCGCTCACGAGAGCGCGCTGCCGCTGCTGGAGGAGGCCGCGGCCGACCGTCCGCACGACGAGGAGCTGCTCGCCTGCCTCCTGCGCAGCGAGGCCTCCGTACGCGGCGCCGCCGCCGCTCTGGAGCGCTACGAGCGCTATCGCGCGCGCCTGGCCGCCCGGCTCGGCACCGGGCCGGGGCCCGGGCTCACCCGCGTGCACGCCGAGCTTCTCGCCGCGGACCGGCCGGTGCGCACGGGCATCCAGTTCGACGGTTCCTCGCTGCTCGGCCGTGGCGGCGACATCAGCGCGGTGCGCGCGCTGGTGCAGGCCAATCGGGTGGTCTCCATCGTCGGCCCCGGCGGGCTGGGCAAGACGCGGCTCGCCCACGTCGTGGGCAGGAACGCCGCGCAGCCCGTCGCTCACTTCGTCGAGCTCGTCGGCGTCTCCTCGCCGGAGGGCGTGGTGGGCGAGGTGGGCTCGGCGCTCGGGGTCCGCGACTCGGTCAGCGGCCGGCGTGCCCTGACCGCCGAGCAGCGCTCAGACGTACGCGCCCGGATCGCCCAGCATCTCGACCAGGCTCCCGCGCTGCTCATCCTGGACAACTGCGAGCACGTGATCGAGGCCGTCGCCGACCTGGTGGCCTTCCTGGCCGTGACGACCCGCGACCTGCGGGTGCTCGTCACCTCGCGGGCCCCCTTGTCGATCCCCGCCGAACACGTCTACCTCCTCGGCGAGCTGCCCCCGGGCCACGCGGTCGCGCTGTTCCGCCAGCGCGCCACGGCCGCCCGCCCGGACGTGCGGATCGAGGCGGGCGCGGTCGAGAAGGTCGTCGCCCGCCTCGACGGACTGCCGCTCGCGATCGAGCTGGCCGCGGCCAAGGTGCGGGTGATGTCGGTGGAGGAGATCGAGCGCCGCCTGGCGGACCGGTTCGCCCTGCTGCGTGGCGGGAACCGTACGGCCCCCGACCGGCACCGGACGCTGCTCGCGGTCATCGACTGGTCGTGGAACCTGCTGGGTGAGCCGGAACGGCGGGCGTTGCGGTGGTTGTCGCTCTTCGGCGACGGCTTCACGCTGGCCGCGGCGGAGCACGTCCTCGGCCAGGACGCCCTGGGCGCCGTGGACGCGCTGACCCAGCAGTCGATGCTGAGCGTCCGCGAGACGGCGTACGGCCTGCGCTACCGGATGCTGGAGACCGTCAGGGAGTTCGGGCGGATGCGGCTCAAGGAGGCCGGCGAGGAGGCGTCCGCACGGGCGGCGCAACTGGCCTGGGCGACGGCATACTCCGAGGAACACGCCTCCGCCCTGTTCGGCCCGGCGCAGTTCGCGGCGGCGGACGCGTTGCGGGCCGAGGAGAGCAACCTCGCCGATCTGCTCAGGAGGGCCCTCGGCGAGCCCGATCCCGCCACGGCGGTCCGGTTGCTGGTCGGCGCCGGCGCGCTGTGGTCGATCCGCGGCGATCACGTCAGGATCCTCGTGCACCTGGACGCGATCACCGACGTGGTCGGCGGCTGGGCGCCGCCGCCGGACCTCGTCGAGGCGACCAGGGTCGCCGTTCTGATCACGCTGATGAACACCATGATCATCACCGACCGCCGCGGCGACCCCCTGCGCGACCTCCTGCGCAGGCTGCCCGCCGGCGACGCGACCGATCCCCGTGTGGCGGCGATGGCAGCGGTGGTGCTGGCGAGCGCCGACGGCGACGACGTACGCCCCCGGCTGGAGGAGCTGCGCGGGAGCGCCGACCGTGACGTGGCCCTGGCGGCGGCGCAGGCGAGCGTGCACGTCCTGGAGAACGCGGGGGACCTGACCGGGGCGACCGAGGCCGCGGAACAGACCCTGGCGATGCTCCACGACGACGAAGGCCCGTGGATCGCCGCGACCATGCATGCCGTGCTGGCTCACCTGGCCACGCACCTCGGCGACCACCGGCGGGCTGTCGGGCACGCGCGCACCGCCATTCCGGCGCTGAGCCGGCTGGGCGCCGTCGACGACGAGACCCAGCTCCGCGCGGTGCTGCTGACCTCGGCGCTGGCCGACGGCGAGGTCGGCGCCGCGGAGGCCGAGCTCGCCAGGATCGTCCGGATCAACGACAACGAGGCAGTGCTGGGCGGGGTCGCGCTCGTGTCGCTGTGCGCGGCCGAGCTCGCCCTCGCCCGGGGCGAGACGGCCGCCGCGCTCGCGGAATACCGCCGGGCCGTCCAGCGGGCGCGCGACCTGCGGCCGCCCGGGGTGCCGCGCACGGACACCACTCCTTGGACGATCGTCGCGGAATCGGTCGCCCTGACGGCGTACGCGTACCACGCCGGGCCGGACGACGTCCGCTACGGCGAGGAGCTGTTCGCCGCCGTGCGGGGCCACGACCTGCTGGCCGGGTCCTCCCCCGTGCTCGACTTCCCGCTGTGCGGCTCGATGCTCTTCGCGCTCGGCGCGTGGGGGCTGCTGCGGGAGGTGACGTCCCCCCGCGACGCGATCAGGCTGCTGGTGCTGGCCGAGCGTTTCTCGTTCAACAGCGGCATGCCGACCATGGCCTTCGAGCGGATCGAGCCGCATGCGGAGCGGGCCGCGCCGGGCGTGATCGCCGCCGTGCGGGCCGGATACGGCGGCCGGCGCGGCTCCGACCTGCTCGACGAGGCCCGCAGGCAGGTCGAGCAGGTGTCCGGCCGCGACGGCGGCGGTCACATGTGCCGCTTGTAGCTCCGCACCGACAACGGCGCGAAGATCGCGATGACGATCAGGCAGGCCAGGAGCGTCCAGGCCACCTCTCCGCTGACCAGGGCGCTGTTGGCGAGGTCGCGGGCGGCCGTGACCAGGTGGGAGACCGGGTTGACCCGGACGAACGCGGCCAGCCAGCCGGGCAGGGTCTCGACGGGGACGAACGCGTTCGACAGGAACGTCAGCGGGAACAAGATCATCATGGAGATGCCCTGCACGGCCTGGGCGCTCCTCGCGATCGTGCCGATCCACGTGAACACCCACGCCAGCGACCAGCCCGTGAAGATCGCCAGCAGGATCGCGGCGAGCACGCCGCCCGCGCCGCCGCCCGGACGGTAGCCCATCACCAGGCCCATGCCGAAGGTCAGCGTGGCCGCGATCGTGTAGCGCAGGAGGTCGGCCACCATCGGCCCGGCGAGCGGCGCGATCCGGGCGATCGGCAGCGACTTGAACCGGTCGAAGACGCCCTTCTCCATGTCCTCGCGCAGTTGCGTGCCGGTGGCCATGCACGTCGTCAGCACGGTCTGGGCGAGGATGCCGGGGATCATGAGGGGGAGGTAGCTTCCCACGTCGCCGGAGATGGCGCCGCCGAAGATGTAGGCGAACATCGCGGTGAACAGGATGGGCTGCAGCGCCACGTCGAAGAACTGCTCCGGGTTGCGCACCATCTTCTTGAGCGCCCGCCACGCCATCGTCATGGTCTGGCCGATCGTCTCCCCCATGGTGACGCGCCGCCGGGCGGCCGCCACGCGGTCGGCGGCGCGGACCGTCTCGTGGGCGGGAGCCAGCGTGGTGGTCATCGGGTCTCCTCCGTTCCGTGGCCGGTGAGGGCGAGGAACACCTCGTCCAGGCTGGGCTTGGCCACGCTCACCGAGGAGATCGACACCCCTGCGGTACGCAGCGCGATCAGCACGTCGCCGGCCAGGTCGGCCTGGCCGAGTGCGACGTTGAGGCGGCCCCGCTCCGGGCTGAGCACCGGATCGGAGCCGAGGACGCGCCGCACCACCTCCACGGCGGCGGGCACCTCGTCCGGCTCGGCGAGCAGCAGCTGGAGTGCGGAGTCGCCCACCGCGCTCTTCAACTCGTCGGGAGTGCCCTCGGCGACCTTGCGGCCGTGGTCGATGACGGCGACGCGATCGGCCAGTTGGTCGGCCTCGTCCAGATACTGCGTGGTCAGCAGCACCGTGCACCCTTGGGCGACCAGGCCGCGGATGGTGTCCCACATCTGGCCGCGCGTACGCGGATCCAGACCCGTGGTCGGCTCGTCGAGGAAGATCAGCGGTGGCCTGGTGATCAGGCTGGCCGCCAGGTCGAGGCGCCGGCGCATGCCGCCGGAGAACTGCGCGATGGCCTTGTCGGCGGCCTCCTCCAAGCCGAAGCGTTCCAGCAGTGCGGCGGCGACGCGCCGGGCGCGTGGCGCCGCGACGCCCTGCAGGCGGCTGAACAGCCAGAGATTCTCGCGGGCCGTCAGGTTCTCGTCGACCGACGCGTACTGTCCGGTGACGCCGATCAGCTGACGGATCACGTGCGGGTTGCCGCCCACGTCGACGCCGAAGATCTCGGCGCGGCCCGCGTCGATCGTCAGCAGGGTGGCCAGCATCCGGAGCATGGTGGTCTTGCCGGCGCCGTTCGGGCCGAGGACGCCGAAGATCTCACCGGCGCGCACGTGCAGGTCGATCCCGTCGACGGCACGGTGCTCGCCAAACGTCTTGACCAGCCCTTCCGTGCGTACGGCCGGTTCCGTGGACCCGCGGAGGGCCGGGCCGCCGCGGGTGCGGCCGAGTTCTGTGATGCTCATGGCCTCACTCTGGGCGGCGGCGGTTTCACGGCGCCCTCGACCGGGTTTCACCGGTTGCGGGAGGACCCGCCGGGAGGTGCGGTCAGGCGGTCTCGCCGGGGTGGGGCGGGAGGCCGAGGCTGGTGCGGATGGCCTGCTGGACCGTGGTCTTGCCGGCCCGGGCGTCGACCGTCATGACGTACTCCTTGCGCCGGAACAGCTCCAGCACCGGATCGATCTTGGTGTGGTAGTCGCGCAGCCGTCTGGCCAGGGCGTCAGGGGTGTCGTCGGTCCGGGTGACGAGTTCGCCGCCGCACACGTCGCAGCGCCCCTCGGTCGTGGGCCGGTGCGCGATCAGGTTGTAGTCCATGCCGCAGCGCGAGCACAGCCGCCGGGCGAGGACGCGCCGGCGTACCTCCTCGTCCGGCAGGTCGAGATGGATCACCCCGTCGATGTCGTAGCTCTCCAGGAAGAACTCCGCCTGGCGGCGGTTGCGCGGGAAGCCGTCGATGATGAACCCGTAGTTCCAGTCGTGCAGGTGGAGCCGGTCGCTGACGACATCCTCCACCAGGTCGTCCCCCACCAGCTCCCCCGCCGCGACGACGCGGCGCACCTGGGCGCCGAGCTTGGTGTGGTTCTTGACGTGCCAGCGGAAGATGTCGCCCACGCTGATGTGCACCAGATCGAGGTCGTCGGCGAGCAGGGCGCTCTGGGTGCCCTTGCCGCTCCCCTGCACGCCCATGATCACATATTTCCGCATGTCACACTTCCCGGGGGTCATTTCTTATCTCTTGCGCATCGTCACCATCCCATCAGTGTTCATGCGCGCCGGACCGGCAAATGCTGTCATGAAACCGGAAGGGCGATACGTAGATTTCCCGATGCTTTACGGGCCGGTTGCGCCTATTGTCAGCAAGATCGAGCGCCTTCGGAGAAGGTGGGTCCATGCGTACGCTGCCCGTGTTCCTGTCGTTGTTGTCAGGCCTGCTCGTGACCGCGACGTCCGCCGCTCCGGCAGGCGCGGCGGCGAGGCCCGCGAAGGTCGTCCCCGACGTCGTCTTCCAGCGGGCCGACTTCGCCACCGGCACGTCCGAGGGCACCGCGGCGGGCGACGGGCTGACGTTCGGCTCGGCCGCGGGCACCGTCTCCCACACCGACGCGCTCGGCACCAGGACCTGGGAGTACGCGCGCTGGACGGGCCCCGAGCGGGCCGTCGGGTTCCCCGCCACCGAACTGATCGCCTCCTGGACGGCGGACGTCCCGGCGGGCTCGTGGATGCAGGTCGAGACCCGCGCCAGGAACGCCGAGGGCCTCACGAAGTGGTATTCGCTGGGCAGGTGGGCGTACGCGGAGGGCGACATCCGCCGCACGTCGGTCCCCGGGCAGGGCGACGGCGACGCGTCGGTGGCCGTGGACACCCTGGTCGCGGCCGCGGGCAAACCCATGACCGCCTACCAGCTGCGGTTGACCCTCTACCGCGCGCCCGGCTCCTCGGCGACGCCGCGGGTGCGCACGTCCGGCGTCATGGCCTCCAACGTGCCCGACCGCGCGACGGTGCCGGTCAGCCCCGGCGGCGGCGCGTGGGGCACCGAGCTGGACGTGCCGCGCCGCTCCCAGAACGTGCACCAGGGCCACTACCCGGAGTGGGACGGCGGCGGCGAGGCATGGTGCAGCCCGACCTCGACCACCATGGTCCTCGGCTACTGGGACAGGTGGCCCAGCGCCCAGGACACCTCCTGGGTCGACCCCTCCGACCCCGACCCCGAGGTCGATCACGCCGCCCGCCACACCTACGACCACGCGTACGAGGGCGCGGGCAACTGGCCGTTCAACACCGCCTACGCGGGACGGTACGGAATGGACGGGTTCGTCACCCGGCTGCGCTCGCTGACCGAGCTGGAACACCTGATCAAGGCGGGCATCCCGGTCGTCACCTCGCAGTCGTTCAAGGCGAGCGAGCTGCCCGGAGCCGGCTACGGCACCAACGGTCACCTCATGGCGATCGTCGGCTTCACCTCCGGCGGCGACGTGATCGCCAACGACCCGGCCTCCTCCTCCAACTCCGCCGTACGCCGCGTATATCCGCGCGCGAACTTCGAGAACGTGTGGCTCCGCAGTTCGAGCAGCGGCGGAGTGGCGTACGTCATCCACCCGCCCGGCCACACCCTGCCCGCAACGACTCCCGGGCTGCCCGCCAACTGGTGACGACCGACTCGACGACGGGCGGAGACCTGCGTACCCTGTCACCCGGGGAAGGCGGGCCAGCCCGTTCGTTTCCCTGCGTACGCCGATCGGGGGGTCGTCCGGTGAGCTGATGCCGCTGCGCACGGCGCCCTCGACGCACCCATCTCCCCATGCCGTGGAGCGCCGGATGACCGAGGACGATGCTGCGACGCTCGAGAAGACCCGGCTGGTGTGGCCTCCACGGCGAAGCGGTCCTTCCCTGCTGCTGTCCGACGAAGGCGCCCGCGTGCTGGTCGCGGGCACGGGCGCGCACCGCGCGCCGTCGCGGCTGCCGCAGGTGCCCGCCGTGCCGCCGACCGTCAACGACGTCTCCCAGTGCCTGGTGGAGCGGGCGGGCCTGGCCGCGTCCGGCCTGAACGTGCTGCTCGACCCGGCGACCCCGGCCGCCCTGGGCGAGGCGCTCGAGCGGGCGGCGCGCGAGGCGACGTCCGTGCTGATGTTCCACTACATCGGCCACGCCGTCTTCGGGCCTGACGACGAGCCGCACCTGGCGACGCAGGCCACCGTCGACCTCGGCGACGGGATGCCCGGCTACCAGGCGCTCCCCTGGTCCGCGGTGCGCGACATCCTGGCGTCCTCGCGGGCCGAGCTCACCGTCGTGGTCCTCGACTGCTGCTTCACCGGCGCCGGCCGGCCCGTGCCGGCCAAGGCGATGGAGAAGGTGACCGGCGCGCCCTGGCCGGGCGCTTACGTGCTCACGTCGTCCGCGAAGGACGAGAACTCGTGGGCCCTGCCCGGCGTCCGCCACACGGCGCTCAGCGGGGCGCTGCTGCGGCTGCTGAACGAAGGCGACCCCGCAGGGCCCCACGACTTAACCCTCGACCACGTCCATCACCACCTGACCCGCGTGCTCCCCGAAGGCGGGTTCCCCCGCCCGCGCCGCCAGGCCGCCGGCCGGCCGGCCATCCTGGCCGAACGCCCGCCGCTCGCGCCCAACCCCGCCCAGACGGCCCGCCGCCCCCATGCGGGCCCGCCGATCGCCTCGCCCGGCGACCTGTCCAGCCCTTACCGCGGCCTGGTCCCCTACACGGCCGAGCAGGCCGAGCTGTTCTTCGGCCGGGAGAGCGCGACGAGGTCCCTGGCCACGCGGGTGCGGCAGGCCCTGCGGGAGGACCCTCCGCCCGTGGTCGTCGGCTCGCAGGCGTTCGAGGCCGGCGGGCCGCTCATCGTCACCGGCGCCTCGGGCTGCGGGAAGTCGTCGCTGCTGCGGGCCGGGCTGGTTCCCGCCATGCGGCGCGACCTCGGTGACGAGCTGTCGTGCCTCGTGCTGACCCCCGGCGCGGAGCCGACGGCGGCGCTGGCGCGCGAGCTGGCGGCGCTCGGCGGCAGCGCGCCCGACCGGCTGCGCGCGGCCATCGATTCCGATCCCGGCGCGGCGCGGCGGGCGCTCACGGGCGTCAAGGGACGCACGCTGCTGGTGGTCGACCAGTTCGAGGAGCTATTCATCGCCTGCACCGACGAGCGGGCCCGGCGCCGGTTCGTCGAGGCGCTCGCCGGGCTGTCCAGGAACGTGGCCGTCGTACTCGCCGTGCGCGCCGACTTCTTCGGGCGCTGCGCGGCCTACCCCGGCCTGCTGGAGGCCATGAAGCGGCCCGAGATCGTCTCGCCCATGACCGGGGCCGAGCTGCGCACGGTGATCGAGCAGCCCGCCCTGCGCTCCGGCCTCTCGCTCGAGCCCGGGCTCACCGACCTGCTGCTGGAGGATCTCCAGGCGAACGCCGACGCGCTCGAACGGTCGGGCGGCCCGCTGCCGCTGCTCTCCCACGCCCTGCTGGCCACCTGGCAGCGGCGTTCCGGCGGCATGCTCACCATGACCGGCTACCGGTCGGCCGGCGGCGTCACCGGGGCGCTGGCGTCGAGCGCCGAGGACACCCTGCGAGGGCTCGGCGCGGAGTTCGAGCCGATGGCGCGCGACCTGCTGATCCGGCTGGTCCAGGTGGACGACCAGATCGGCGGTACGAAACGCCGGGTCGCGCTCGCCGACCTGCTGCCGGGCAACCCCTCGGTGGCCGGGCAGGTGCTGGCCGAGTTCGTCCGCACCCGGCTCGTCACCGTGCGGAACGACGAGGCGGAGATCACCCACGAGGCGCTCATCCGAGCCTGGCCCAGGCTCGGCGGCTGGATCGACGCCGGCCGCGCCGGGCTGCTCGTCCAGCGCCGCCTGACCGAGGACGCCCGGCTCTGGCAGCAACAGGAGCAGGATCCCGCCTACCTGTACGACGCGGGCCGCCTCGCGGCCGCGCTCGCGGTGGTGGGCGGCCGCCCCGCCTCCCACGGCGACGTGCCAGGTCCCGCGGGCACCGACGGCGCCGCGCGCCCCGGCCCGGCGCCCGTCGAGGACGCGATCTCCCGGACGGAGCGGGAGTTCCTCGACGCGTCGGAGCAGCGGCAGAACCGCCGCGTGCAGATCGCCCGCGGGGTGATCGCCGCCCTCTCGGTGCTCCTGCTCGTGGCCGTGAGCGGCGCCGTGGTGGCGCTGGTGCAGCGGGGTCAGGCGAGCAGCCGGGCCACGACGGCGGCCACGCAACGCGACCAGGCCCTGTCGCGCCAGGTCGCCGCCACCGCCGGCCACATGCCCGACACGTCGCTCGCGGCGCAGCTCGCGCTCAGCGCCTTCCAGGTCTCGCCCACGGCCGAGGCCCGCGGGGCGCTGCTCGGCACGCTCTCGCGCCCGATCGGCGCGCGGCTCGTCGGGCACACCGCGCCCGTCGAGCGGGTGGTCTACCGCCCCGACGGCCGGGTGGCCGCGACCGTGTCCAGCGACCTCACCGCCCGGCTGTGGAACGTCGCCGACCCCCTCCGCCCGAAGGCTCTGGGCGTCATGAAGGGTCACACGGGCGGCGTGGGAGCGGTGGCGTTCAGCACGAACGGGCGGATCCTCGCCACCGGGTCCGCCGACAGGACCGCCCGGCTGTGGGACGTCTCCGACACCGCCAAGCCCGCGGCCATGGCCACGCTCAAGGGGCACAAAGAGCGCGTGCTCTCCGTGGCGTTCAGCCCCAAGGGCACCATCATGGCCACCGCGTCCGCCGACCGGACCGTCCTGCTGTGGGATCTCGCCGACCCGCGCAAGCCCAAGCGGGTCGCCGTGCTGCAGCAGAGCTCCGACATCTCCGAGGTGGCCTTCAGCCCCGACGGCAGCCTGATCGCCGTGACGTCGTCCACCGGCGGCGTCGCGCTGCTCGACGTGCGCACCCCCGCCAAGCCGACCAGCCTGGCGACGCTGCCCGCGCAGGACGGCGCGGTCAGGAGCGTGGCGTTCTCCTCCGACGGCGTCTACCTCGCCACCGGCTCCGACACCGGCAAGGTGCACGTGTGGAACGTCACCGCCACCAAGCTCGTCGGCACGGCGAGCGGGCACGGCTCGACGGTCGGTGACGTGGCGTTCAGCCCCGACGGCAAGATCCTGGCCAGCTCCTCCACCGATGGCACCGCCCGCGTGTGGGATCTGTCCAGCCCGAGCTCGCCGCAGGCCGTCGCCACGCTGGCGGGCGCCGGCGGCGCGGTCACCGGCGTGGCGTTCAGCCCGAACGGCCAGAACCTCGCCACCTCCGGCGTGGACGGCACGACCCGCCTGTGGAACGTCGCCAACGCCGCCCGCGTCTCGCCACGCGCCAGGCTCACCGGCCACACGTCCACTGTCGGCGGGCTGGCCATGTCGAAGGACGGCGACACCCTCGCCACCGCCTCCGACGACGAGAGCGTGAAGTTGTGGGACGTCTCCGACCCCGCGGTGTCCACGCCGCTGTCGACGTTGTCGGGGCACACCGCCGCCGTCGTCGCGGCCTCGTTCGCCCCTGACGGCACGCACCTGGTCACGGCCTCGCTCGACAGGACCGCCCGGCTGTGGGACGTCTCCGAGCCCGCCACGCCCAAGCTCGTGGCCACGCTCAAGGGGCACACCGACGGCGTGCGGTCGGCGGCGTACAGCCCTGACGGCAAGAAGGTCGTGACGGCGGGCAAGGACGGCAAGCTCTACCTGTGGGACGTGTCCACACCCGCCGCCCCCAAGCGGGTGGCGGCGCCGGGCGTGGCCGACGAGATGCTCGACACGGTCGCGTTCCGGCCGGACAGCCGCGTCATCGCGACCGGCTCGCGCTCCTCCAACCTGCGGCTGTGGGACGTGTCCACGCCCACCGAGCCGCGCCGGCTGGCCGACGTCCCCGCCCACACCGGCGGCGTGCTGGACGTGCGGTTCAGCCCGGACGGCAAGACGCTCGCCACGACGGCCACCGACGGCACGACCCGCCTCTGGGACGTCACCCGGCCTGAGCGGCCGCGACGGTTGTCGATCCTGCCCGGGCACTCCGCCGACGTGACCGCCGCCGCGTTCAACGCGAACGGCAAAACGCTGGCCACGGCGTCACGGGACGACACCATCCGGGTGTGGAACATCGCCGACCGCGCCCGGCCGGTGTTGTGGGCGGTGCTCACGGGGTCGGGCTCGGTCAACGACGTCGAGTTCGGCCCCGAGGGCACGGTCCTGGCCGGCACCTCCGGCGTCGCGGCCCAGCTGTGGGGGCTGGACGTGGAGCAGGCGCGGGCCAACGTCTGCGAGACCTCGGGGATGACGATCACCAAGGCCGAGTGGACCCACCACCTTCCCGGCGTCCCGTACAAAGCGCCCTGCGCGGCCTGACCCGCTGCCGCCCGGAGCGTGGGAGTAGCCCACCCACCCTCCGAGCTCCTGCTCGGGCGGCTCCTGTCCTAGCCTCGAAGGTATGAACAGGGACAACCCGCTCGGCCAGTTCCTGCGAGCCCGCCGCGAGCTGCTCCGGCCGGAGGATCTGGGCCTGCCACTGGGCGCGCGCCGCCGGGTGGCAGGGCTGCGCCGCGAAGAGGTGGCCCAGCTGGCGGGCGTGAGCACCGACTATTACGTACGGCTGGAGCAGGGCCGCGAGCGCCACCCGTCCGCGCAGGTGGTCGACGCGCTGGCCCGCGCCCTCGTCCTGGAGGAGGACGCGGCCGCCCACCTGCACCGGCTGGCCGGAGCGTCCACCGGGCGGCGGCCGGCTCCCGGACGCGAGCAGGTCAGCCCGCACCTGCTGCGCATGATGCGGGCCTGGCCGCACACGCCGGCGGTGGTGCTGGGCCGCTGCCTGACCGTGCTGGCGGGCAACGCCCTGGGCAAGGCCCTGTTCGCCGGACACGCCCACAGCGACGACCTGGTGCGGCTGGTGTTCCTCGACGTGGACGCGCGGGAGTTCTATCCCGACTGGGACCGGGTGGCGGTCAACACCGTCGCCGGGCTGCGCGCGGCGGCCGGCGCCGACCCCGACGACCCGAAGCTGATCGAGGTGGTGGGCGAGCTGTCGGTCAGGAGCGAGACCTTCCGCACGCTGTGGGCCCGCCACGACATCCGCCAGAAGACCCGCGAGACCAAGCGGTTCCGCCACCCGCTGGTGGGCGAGCTGACGCTCCACTACGAGTCACTGACCGTGAACGGCACCCCCGGCCAGCAGCTGGTCGTCTACCAGGCCGACCCGGGCAGCCCTTCCGAGGAGGCGCTGGCCCTGCTGGGCAGCCTGACGACCGAGCAGGAAGTACGGCGCCCGGCGCACGCCACCGAACGACCGCCCGTCACCGAGGACTGATCCCCCACACCAGCCACGCGCCCGCCCCGATGGCCGGCGCGCCGATATGTCATGCCGGAAAACGCCCGGCAACACCCACACCGACCACGCCCGCACACGACCGACAACCACCGGCTACCGGCCAACGGCCATGCCGCCCACACGCACGACGACCACGCACAACGACCACCACGTGAACATGTGGAACACCACTCTGGAGTGACCCCTCGTATGACCACCCATGACACGCCCGTCTGGTTCATCACCGGCTGCTCCACCGGTCTCGGCCGGGCGCTGGCCGCCGCCGTCCTGGCGGGCGGCGGGCGCGCGGCCGTCACCGCCCGCGACCCGGAGCAGGTCGCGGACCTGGCCGCCCGCCACGGCGACCGGGCCCTGCCCCTGCCGCTCGACGTCACCGACCAGGACCAGATCAAGGAGGCCGTCACCCGGGCGGAGTCCGTCTTCGGCCGCATCGACGTCCTGGTCAACAACGCCGGGTACGGCTATCTGGCCGCCGTCGAGGAGGGCGAGGACCGCGAGGTCCGCGCGCTGTTCGACACGAACGTCTTCGGCCTGCTCGACGTGACCAAGGCCGTGCTCCCCGGCATGCGCGCCCGCCGCGCCGGCCATGTCGTGAACGTCTCCTCGCTCGGCGGCCTGGCGGCCTTCGGCGCGACCGGCTACTACCACGCCACCAAGTTCGCCGTGGAGGGCGTGTCGGAGTCGCTGGCCGCGGAGGTGGCCACGCTGGGCATCAAGGTCACGATCGTGGAGCCCGGCGCGTTCCGTACCAACTGGTCCGGCCCTTCCATGCGCCAGTCTCCCGTGCGGATCGACGACTACGCGCAGACGGCGGGCGCGCGCCGCGCCGCCACGCTGGCGACCTACGGCAACCAGCCCGGCGACCCTGAACGGGCGGCCCAGGCGATCATCGCCGCGGTCGGAGCCGATGCTCCGCCGCTCCGCCTGTTGCTGGGCAGGGCGGCGTACGACGTCGCCTCGGCCCGGCTGGACACCCTCAGAACCGGCTTCGACGCCTGGCGTGACCTCACACTCAGCGCCGACTTCCCGAAATAGGACGGCAGTCCGAAGCCGGCCGACGTACCGCAACGAAAGGGAGCGACCGACATGACCACCACCGAGAAGATCGTCCTGATCACGGGCGCCAGCAGCGGCATCGGCCAGGCCACCGCGCTGCGGCTGGCGGGCGACGGGAACCACGTCGTCATCGGCGCCCGCCGCACGGACCGTCTCGATGACCTCGCCACCCGGATCAAGGAGGCCGGCGGCACGGTCGACGTGCGGCGCCTCGACGTGACCGACCGCGAGGACGTCGCCGCGTTCGCTGACACCGCCGCCGAACGGCACGGCCGGATCGACGTGATCGTGAACAACGCGGGCGTGATGCCGCTGTCCCGGCTCGACTCCCTGCTGGTGGAGGAGTGGGACCGGATGATCGACGTGAACGTGCGCGGCCTGCTGCACGGCATCGCCGCCGCGCTCCCGCACTTCCAGCGCCAGGGCGGCGGCCATTTCGTCACCGTCGCCTCCATCGGCGCCCACGAGGTGGTGCCGACGGGCGCGGTCTACTGCGCCACGAAGTACGCCGCCTGGGCGATCACCGAGGGCCTGCGCCTGGAGCTCGACCCGAGCATCCGCGTCACCACCGTCTCGCCGGGCGTGGTGGAGTCCGAGCTCGCGGACACCATCACCGAGGCCGGCGCCCAGGAGGCGATGCGCACCTACCGGGCGGACTCCATCCCGCCCTCCGCGATCGCCGACGCCATCGCGTACGCGGTCGGCCAGCCGCCGGAGGTGGACGTGAACGAGCTGATCATCCGTCCGGCACGGCAGCGCTGACCGCCGGCGTGGCGCGGCCGTGTGGGCCTGGTCGACACCGGCGACACGACCATCGCCGCCGATCAGGACGGCTACCGTTACCTCGGCATCGACAACACGGGGATGACGCCCGAGCGGACGGTGGCGGTGATCAAGCGGGCGATCCCGGAGATCTACGGCCCGCCGCCGGGGCCCTGATCGATCAGAGCGGCCGGAGCGCGTACGCGATGCCCCGCCGTAAAGGATCGGTCGGCGTGCAGGCGAGAACGCCTGGTCACCGCCGCGCCTTCGGAGGATTTCCGTCGTTCCGTGAGACGTTCGTGCGAGGGGACGGAACGCCCAGAAGGAACTCAGATGCGACACGATCATGAGGGACAGCGGGTCAGCCGGCGGCGGCTGATCGCCGGTGTCAGCTCGCTCGGGCTCGGCGGCCTGCTGTCGGCCTCCGGCGCCAGGGCCGGCACGGTCACCACGGATCTCTCCTCGCTGCTCGCCGGCGCCGGCACGTGCACGCTGACGCCCAGCGCGACGCAGGGACCCTTCTACTTCGACGCCGGCCGGATCCGCAGCGACATCCGCGAGGGCAAGCCGGGCGTGCGGCTGCGGCTGGGCATCAGGATCCAGGACAGCGCGACGTGCCGGCCGGTGCACGACGCCGTGGTGGAGATCTGGCACTGCGACGCTGCCGGCCTGTACTCGGGGGCGGAGCAGGAGTCGAAGAGCGGCAGCGTCGGCATGCCGCTCATGACCGATATGACGCCCACGGACGACAAGCGTTACCTGCGGGGCGCCCAGGTCACCAACCCCGACGGCATCGTGCAGTTCACCACGATCTGGCCGGGCTGGTACCCCGGGCGCACCGTGCACATCCACGTCATGGTCCACGTCAGCGACCGGCGCGTGTTGTGCACGCAGCTGATGTTCGACGAGTCGCTCAACGCCGCGGTCCTGGCGAGGCCCCCGTACTCCGCGAACCCGGGGCGTGACACGGTCAACGAGAAGGACGAGGACTACCGCGACGGCATGCTCATGACGGTCGTGGAGGACGGCGACGGCTACCTGGGCGCGATCGTCCTGTCGGCCGACCCCGACCGGGACGGCCGCTAGACCCGCCGGACGACGCGCAGCAGGTATTCCTTCCTGTTGAGCGGGTTGTGATCGGTGCGCGGGCGCTCGGGAACCGGCCCGCGTACGGGCTGGTAGCGGTCGAAGTCGCACTCCAGCACGCCCTCGCCCCGCGTCAGCCCCGGCAGCTGCTGCTCCAGGGCGTGCACCCCGGCCACCGGGATGTCGCCCGCCAGCATGCCGGGGAACTGGGCGCGCGGCACGGCGCCCAGCCGGGCCAGCACGGGCAGCACCTGACCGGCGGTGTCCGCGGGCAGGTCGATGCGGAAGCTCTGCATCGGTTCCTCCACCATGGTGCCGGCCTGCGCCAGCGCGCTCATCAGGACCAGCGGCGTCAGGTTGCGGAAGTCTCCCGCGGTGCTCGACATGCTCTTGTCGAACCCGCCTCCCATGTGGCTCTGCCTGGCCCAGTAGCCGGTGTGGGTCAGCGTGACCACGCAGTCGACGACCTGCCAGCCGTGCAGACCCTCCCGGAGCGTCTCGTGCACGGTCTCCTCGATCGTCTTCATGAACGCGTACGGCAGCGAGCCCAGCTCCACCTCCAGCCGGAACTCCACCCCGCCGCCGCGCGGGCCCCGCTCGACGCGCAGCCCGACGGTGGCGAGGAACGGGTTGGGATCCTTGGCGATCACCTCGACCGCGGCTCCCGTGCCGATCGGCCGCTCGACACAGATCGTGGTCGTCTCCCGGAAGGCGACGTCGATGCCGTAGTCGTCGCGCAGCGTGGCCTCGATGACCTCCTTCTGCACCTCGCCGTAGAGGGAGACCGACACCTCCTGGCGCACGTCGTCCTGGCGCAGGGAGATCAGCGGGTCCTGCTCGGCGAGCTGGGCGAGGGCCACGTGGAGCGCGCCCCGGTCGCCGGGCCGCACCGGCGTCACCACCGATTCCAGCGCCGGCGGCGGGAAATGGCCCTGCGCCTCGGCCTTGCGCGGCAGGCCGATCGTGTCGCCGATGCGGACGTCGGCCAGGCCCCACAACCGGGCGATGCGGCCCGCGCCCACCTCAGGGCCCGGCGCCGCGCCGCCCCGGTCGAAGACGCTGATCGCGGTGACCTTCCCCTCGCGGGGTGCGCCGGACTCCCCCTCGCGGGCGAAGGTCAGCCGGTCGCGGATGCGGATCCTGCCGGAGAACATGCGCACGTAGGCGATCTTCTCTCCCGCCGGGCCGCGTTCGACCTTGAAGACCGTGCCGGACAGCGGGCCCTCAGGATCGCCCTCGGCGGCCGGGAGCAGCTCCTCGATGCCGGCGATCAGCGCGTCGACGCCGGCGCCGGTGATCGCCGAGCCCGAGAACACCGGGTGCGCCAGCGCCTCCCCCGTCTGGGCGGCGAGCTCGGCGCGGAGCCCGGCGTAGGAGACGGAGCTCTCGTCGTGCACGTACGCGGCCAGCAGCGACTCGCTCTGGTCCGCGAGCACGTCGAGCAGGCGGCCGGCGAAGGCGGGCTCGTCGCCGGACGGCGTGAAGGACGCGCCGGCCGTGCCGTGACCGGCGGCCGACCCCATGGAGACGACGGCCGGGCAGAGCTTCTCGGCGAGCTCGCCCAGCACGCGGCCGGGGTCGGCGCCCCGGCGATCGATCTTGTTGACGAAGATCAGTGTGGGGATGCCGAGCCGGCGCAGCGTGCGCATGAGCACGCGGGTCTGCGGCTGCACGCCCTCCACGGCCGAGACGACCAGGACCGCGCCGTCGAGCACGCTCAGCACGCGCTCCACCTCGGCGATGAAGTCGGGGTGTCCGGGCGTGTCGATGAGGTTGACCGTGGTGTCCCCGACGACGAACGAGACCACCGCGGACTTGATCGTGATGCCGCGCTGCCGCTCCAGGGCCAGGGAGTCGGTCTGGGTGTTTCCGTCATCGACGCGGCCGGGCTCGTCGATGACGCCGGCGGCGTGCAGCAGCCGCTCGGTCAGGCTGGTCTTACCGGCGTCTACATGCGCGAGGATCCCGAGATTGAGGATAGGCACCGAACGTCATGTCCTTCATTGAGATGGGGCTTCCTTCCTGGGTGGACATGACAGGTGCTCGCATGGTGGTGCTCCTTCTGATCGTTCGGCTGAGGTCAGCACACCAGAGCCGCGACCGGCGGGGCAAACGAATTTTCCTGGACGCTCGACCAGGCCGGCCGCCGCGCTCAGGGCGGCCGGCCTGATCACACCTCGCCCGCGGGCGCGACCGCCTTGGCGGAGTCTTGTGACTCCAGCGACTCGACCGTGCCCCGCTCGCCGTCGACCCTGATGCGGTCGCCGTCGCGCAGCCGCATGGTGGCGTTGCCGGTGCCGACCACGGCCGGGATGCCGAGCTCGCGGGCGACGATCGAGGCGTGCGACAGCGGCGCCCCCAGGTCGGTCACCACGGCGGCGGCCCGCGGGAACATCGGCGTCCAGCCGACGTTCGTCAGCGTCGTGACCAGGATCTCGCCCGGCTTGAGCCGCTCGCCCTCCTCGGGGCCTGAGAGCACGCGGGCGACGCCCTCGACCACGCCGGGCGCGCCGGGGAAGCCGGTCACGGTGTCGCTCACCGTGACGGAGGATCCGCGCGCGTCGTGGAGGTCGCCCCGGCGGCCGGGATCGGCGGCCCAGCGCACCGGGTCGAAGTGCCCGACGATCAGCGCCGGGTAGGGCGGCAGCGCGGCGTACCGCTCGTAGGTGGCCCGCCGCACGGGCACCCGCTCCAGCGCCGCCGGGTCGCCGCGCAGCAGGGCGAGCAGCTCCTCCAGGTACAGGAAGAACACGTCGTCGCCGTGGCCGGTCAGCTCCCCCGCGCGTACGGCGAAGGCCCGCAGCACCCAGAAGGCCCTGATGTTCTCGGAACGGGTCGCCTCGCGGTCGCGCACCACGGCGCTCCACCGCTGGACCCGGGCGCGCATCCTGGCCTCCTTGCGGGGATAACGCTCGGCGAAACGCGCCCACGCATCCTCCCTGGCCCTGGCCTGCCGGGTGAGCAGCGCCTCCGTGTCGTCCCGCAGGCCGCCCAGCCCCGCGAGCTGGGCGTCGATCCAGCCGGGGTCCTCGCCCGGGCGGGGAATCGACACCTCGAACTCGTGGGCGCCGCGGTGCCCGTACGTGCGGGCGAACTCGGCTCTGGTGATCTCTCCCCTGGCCAGTCTGGACAGCCCCATCACCGGGCCCAGGCTGGCCAGCTCGCCGCCGCTGTTGACCCCGGTCAGCATGGCTTCCGCGTCGAGCTCGCCCATCAGCCGGCGCAGGCGGTCGCGGGTGAAGACCAGGGTCGTGCCGCCCTGGCGGCCGGCCGCCTCCAGCATGCTGCAGGCGGTGACCGTGTGCTCGCGGATCTCCGTGTCCCACAGGGCGGCCAGTTCGGCGGCGGAGCCGGTGGCGGCGACCCTTTCCCGCAGGTCCTCGCAGCGCTGCTGGGAGGTGGCCAGGAACGCGTGCATGCCCTTGAGGTTCGTACGCACGCGGCGGCGGATGCGCACGGCCATGGGCAGCACGCGCTTGAGGATCTCCCACCGGGAGACCTTCACCAGCGGCACGTCGAGGCCGGGCGGGACCTTGCCGAAGACCTGCTCGACCGCGCTGAGCCGGCTCTTCATGCCGAGGGCCGTGGCGATGGAGTGGACGACGCTCAGGTTCATGTAGAAGCGGCCGCCGATGTTGCCGACCAGGTCGAAGCCGGGCAGGGTCGAGGCGGACATCGCCTCGGCGATGAACAGCCGCACGAACGACCACGTCAGCGGCGTCATCACGTCGGGGATGGCCTCGCCCAGGTTGCCGCCGGTCCACAGGTAGTCGCCCTTGAGGCTGTCGTTCCACTCCTCGACCTCGGGGGCGAGGCCGGTGATCGGGCGGGCCTGCACGATGGCGAACGCGCCGTCGCGCGAGGCCCACTCGACGTCCATCGGCGTGCCGTAGAGCGTCTGGATGCGCGCGCCGATCCCGGCCAGCTCCACGGCCCGCGCGTCGTCGAGCACGGCCGTGCCGCGCAGGTCGCCGGGCATGGTCCGCTCTTCGGTGCCCGTGGCGGTGCGGACGGTCATCACCGTCTTGTCGGCGATGCGCGACTGGACGACCGCTCCGCCGGACACCACCACCGTGTCGGGGGTGACCTGCCCGCCGACGACCGCCTCGCCCAGCCCCCACGAGGCGTTGATCACGGTCTCGTCGCGGGCGCCGGTGACCGGGTTGGCGGTGAACATGACGCCGGCCGCGTCCGCGTCGACCAGCTCCTGCACCACCACGGCCAGCGCCACGTCGTCGTGGGGGACGCCGTTCTGGTCACGGTAGGCGATGGCTCGCGGGTTCCACAGCGAGGCCCAGCAGCGCTTGACCGCGTCGAGCAGGGCGTCGCCCCTGATGTTGAGGTAGGTGTCCTGCTGCCCGGCGAACGACATGCCGGGCAGGTCCTCGGCCGTGGCCGAGGACCGGACGGCGACGGGCACGTCGCCGCCGAGCGCCGCGTACGCGTGGCGGATCTCCTCGGCGATCTCGGCGGGCATGTCGTGCTCGGCGAACATGCGGGCGATCACGGCGGGGTCGGCGGAGGACGCCCTGAGGACCTCGTCACGGAAGTCGGCCACGAACGCGCGGTAGGCGCCGGTCGTGACGTGGAACCCGCCGGGGACGGGCAGCCCCGCCCTGGCCAGCCGGGCCAGTGAGGCGCCCTTGCCGCCCGCGGTCGCCAGGTCGGCGGCGGCGTCGTCGAGGGGGATCACGGCCTTCATCGCGCACTCCCCGCGGTGCTGCCGTTCATCGAGGCCGCCAGCTTCGCCTGCGCGATCTCCATGACGGCGTCGAGGTAGTCGAGCGTGGCCCGGGCCACGGCGTCCGCGTCGTCGCCGGAGGGCGGGTGGCCGGTGCTCATCGTGCGCTCGATGGTGTCGGCCACGAGGTCGGCGACCTGGTCGTCGGAGGGCCGGGTGATCCCTTGCATGCCTTCGGGCATGAGCAGGAACCCGTAAAGAGTCGCGCCGACCACCATGGCGTGGTCTCCAGGCTCCTCGCGCACGGCGCCGCGCTTGATCAGCTCGGCCAGGTAGGAGTCGAGGGCCGGGAGCAGCTCCGGAGCGCTCGTCCCGCGCAACTTCTGGCGGGTCAGCTTGCCGAGCATCGCGGAGTCGTCGCCCAGCAGCGCGTGGAGCAGGGGCCGGCGCAGCAGCTCGCGGGCGAACGCGCCGTAGAGCGCGCTGAGCGTGGCGGGCTCGCCGCGGCGCACGTCGTCCAGCATGAGGACCCGCTCGCGGCGCAGCAGCGCCGTGAACAGCTCGTCGCGGGTCTTCCAGTGCAGGTAGATCGTGCCCTTGGCGACGCCGGCGCGCTTGGCCACGTCGTCGATCGTGGTCTTGTCGTAGCCCCACCGCAGGACCAGCTCGCTTGCGGCGTCGAGGATCCGGTGCGCCCGCTCGCGCTGGCGCGCCGGATCCTGTGGCGGTCGTCCTGGCTTGACCATGCATCTCACCCCGTTTGTTTGACTAGATGAGATTAAACGGTCATTAAATTATGCGCAAGCTCGTGCCGCGGTCAGCCGATCTTCGCGAGCAGCGCCTCCGCCTCCGTGGCGAACGACGCGTCGCCGGTGTCCACCGCCCTGCGCAACATCCGCCTGGCCTGCTCCAGGTCGCCCCGCTCGTACCGGATCTCGCCCAGCCGGCAGGCCGCCTCGGCCACCAGGTCCGGCTGCTCGGTCAGACCCAGGGTCTGCTCGTAGTACCGCAGCGCTCCGTCGCGGTCCCCCAGCCAGTAGCAGAGCTCGCCGAGGTGCGCGGATGCCAGCCCCGACTCGGAGTCGCCCGCGTCGATGACCCGCTGGTACCAGGTGAGCGCCTCGCCGAAGTCCCGCTCGCGCTTGGCCAGCGCGCCCAGGTACATGGCCGCCAGGGCGCCGTTGTGCCCGTCTCCCGCGTCGACGGCCCTGCGGTACCACTCGCGCGCCCGCGCCCCGTCCTCGTCGTGGTAGGTGTGCCCGATCCCGATCATGGCTCGCACGGCCCGGTCGGCGTCGCCGGCGTCGAGCACCCGGCGGTAGACCTCGCGGCCCTCGTCGACCTCGCCCGCCCGGACCAGCGCCTGGGCGAACGCGACAAGCGCGGTCGGGTCGCCGCCCTCCGCCGCCTCCCGCAGGGTGCGCAGCGACTGCTCGGTGTCGCCCTGGTCGCTCTGCAGCATGCCGAGGAGGCTGGCGAACACGCCTCTCGCGGGGCTGTCGGCGTCGCCCGCCTGGCGCTCGGTCAGGTCGTAGAGGGCCTCGGAGTCGCCCTCCGGGTCGAGCAGCTCAAGCAACCTGCCGCCGGCCACGAAGCGCACGTCGGGGTTGTCGTGCTCGTGCAACCGCTCGTAGATCGCGCGGGCCTCCTCCGTACGCCCGAGCTCGGCCAGCCGCTCGGCCACCCGCAGGTCGGTGAAGGGCCCGGCTCCGCCCAGTTCGTAGTACCCGCGGACGGCCTCCGGGTCCTCGCAGAGGTCACCCAGCCCGCGGGCCGCCTCGGCGGCGCTCTCCCCCATGAGCGCGAGCACCTGCATGGCCAGCGGGTGATCGCCGCGCCCGCAGGCCTGATGGGCGAGGGTTCCGAGGTTGTTCACGGCGGTCCCGGCCAGGTCGGTGCCGGTGCCCGCGGCCGCCTCGAACGCCCGCGCGGCGCCGAGATCGTCGCCCTCCTCGTGCAGCCAGACGCCGAGTTGCACGCCGCCCCTGGCCATCGCGTCCGGGTCGCCGGACTCGATGGCCAGCCGGACCTCGCGGGCCGCCCCTTCCGTGTCGCCCAGCTCGCGCAGCGCCCTGGCCAGGTCCACCCGCATGCTCGACGTGGTGGCGGGGAAGCCGGCGTCGACGCCCATGCCGTACGCGCGCGCCGCGGCCTCCATGTCGCCCCTTGCCTTGCAGGCGTCGCCCCGCGTCCAGTGGGCCATGGCGACGGTCTCCGGGTCACCGGTGGCCACGGCCTGCTCGGCCTCCCGCTCCAGAGCGTCGTGGTCCTCCTCCTGGAGCAGATGGACGAGCAAGTGGCGGCGGCATTCGAGGTCGCCCGCCGCCGCCCCCTCGGCCAGCGCCACGCGCACGCCTCCGGTGTCGCCGCGCTCGCCCAGCAGATCGGCCAGGACCATGGCGGTGGCGGGCAGCGCGGCCCTGGCCGCCTCCACGGCCCCGTCGAGGTCGCCGCGGCGACGGCGTACGACCGCGATGTTGCGCCAGGCCGTCGCGGCCGTCTCCGCCCGCTCGGTGGCGGGCAGGAGGCTCAGCTCGGCCCGGCAGTGATGGCCCTCGTTCGTGAGGACGACGCCGAGGTCGATCCTGGCCTCCGCCGCGAGCGCGGGCTCGCCCAGCTCGGCCACGAGCTCGCAGAACGGGCCCGCCACGCCGTCGTCCATGTCCTGCGCCCTGGACAGGACCTCCCGCAGGGCCTCCTGCAGGCCGGCCGGGTCCGCGCCGGCCAGCAGGTCGCGGACGCCGGGCAGGTCCTCGGCGTCGAGCGCGAGCAGCAGCCCGGCCGTCAGCTCGGAGCCGGTCTGCTCCGTCAGCGCCGCCAGGGCGCCCTGCCGGTCGCCCTCGGCCGCCAGCACCCAGGGCAGTTCCTCGGGGGTGGCCCGGCCGAGGAGGTGGCGGGAGACGGCGGCGGCGTACGCGTCGTCCTCCTGCGCGGCGGCCCGCTCCAGGGCGAAGTGCGCGGACTCGCTGTCACCGGCCGCCATGAGGCAGCGGCCGGCCTCCAGCATGGTCCGCGGCTCCGAGGCCGGATCGATGGCCGCGGCCCGCTCGAACGCCGCGCGCGCGGGCTCCAGGTCGCCGGTCCTGGCCAGCAGGGTGCCGCGCAGCCGTTCCGACTCCCCCGTCACCTCGGGCGGCGCGGCCGTCATGGCCGCGAGCGCGCCCTCCGCGTCGCCGTGGCCGAGCAGGAACCGGGCGAGGTGCAGCGACGCGTTCTCGCCCAGCGCCGCGACCAGCCGCTCGCCGGCCTCGTCCACGCGGCCACAGGCCACCAGCGCCTCGCCGAGCCCCAGGGCCACCGGGGCCCGCAGGCTCTCGTCGCCGGTCTCCGGCACCCCGGCGAACGCCTCGGCGGCCTCGGCGTGCTCGCCGAGCTTCATCAGCGCCCGTCCCGCGGAGTGCAGCGCCACCGCGGTCAGGTGGTCGTCGCCTCCCGTGGCGGCCTGCCGCCACGCGTCCACGGCGCCGCGCTTGTCACCGGCGTCGTCGCGCAGGGCGCCCAGGTAGCAGCCGGCCCGCTGCCGCAGGTCCGGGCCGCCCGCCGCGACCACCAGGGAGAGCGCCCGGTCCGCGGCGCCGGCCTGGCGGGTGCGCTGCCAGGCGTGCGCGCACTCCATCGCGAGCGCGCCGGCCATCCCCTGCGCGTCTCCCTCGGGGAACGCCGCCGCGGCGGCCTCGAAGTCCTGGCCGAGCAGCGCGTGCCCGAACGTGCTGACCTCGTCGGAGCCCAGCGCGAAGGCCGCGCGGGCGGCGTCGAGATCGTCGAGCCTGACCCTGGTGTACCCCAGCAGCAGCGCGCTGCGCTCCCCCTCCCCCTGGGCGATCAGCCGCTCGTGCAGGCGGCAGGCGGCCAGCAGGTCGCCCTGCTGCTCGTACAGGCCCACGAGGTCGGCGGCGGCCTCCACGCGCAGGCCCCGGTGCTCCGCCGCCGTCGCCCGCTCGTACGCGGCCCGCGCCAGGAGCGGGTCGTCCTCGGCGACGAACCCGCCCAGCGCGTACGCCACCCAGGCCGCCAGCGCGGGATGACCGTCCGTCCAGGCCCGGCGCAGCAGCGCGGTCGCCTCGTCCGGGTCCTGCAGCACGTCCTTGCGGATCAGGGCGGCGTACGACAGCGCCAGCGGATCGCCGGAGCCCGCCGCCCGCTCGAACAGCTCGGCCGCGTCGGAGAGGTCGAACCCGATGGAGACCAGCATCTGGGCGAACACGACGGTCCCGATCGCGGCCACGCCGGGATCGGGGTGGTCCATGGTCGCGCGGTAGCGGGCCAGGCCCTCCTCCCTGCCCAGCCGCTGGTGGTCGAGCATCGCCGCGAGCACGGGGTGGGGCTGGTCGCCCGGCTCGCCCAGCAGGTGCAGCAGGAACGTCGCGCTGAACCCCTGGACCAGGTCGTCGCTCTCGGCCACGTACGTCAGCAGCTCGTCGGCCTGCTCCCGGTCGCCCTCGCCCAGCTCCAGCTCGGCCAGCGCCACCATGGCCCGCAGCGACTGCGCCGGCGCCTGCGAGTCTGCGGCCCTGCGCAGCAGCCGCCTGGCCTCGGCCAGGTCGCCGCCGCGCAGCCGGGCGAGACCGTTGTCGGTGTCCTGGAGCGCCTGCTCCTCGACGGGGTCGGGCAGCGGCTGCTGCATGGCGTCGTGGTCGAGCAGCAGCCCGGCCTTGTACGCGGCGTCGGCGTCGGCGTGCCCGGCCGCGGACTCCGTCAGCTCGATGATCTCGTCGTGGGCGCCGGGGTGCTGTTCGAGCAGGATGCCGAGCAGGGTGACGCTGATCGAGGCCCACTCGCTCTCGCCGGCCTCCAGCACCGCCCGCAGCGCGGCCAGCGCCTCGGGCACCTCGCCCGCCTCGGTGTGCATCTGGGCCAGGCACGCCTGGGCCTCGACGGCGTGCTCGCGCTGCCCGCTGGCGATCACCCTGCGGAAGATGGCCTTGGTCTCGTCCTCGTCGCCGAGTTGCGCGGTCACCTTGGCCAGCTCGATCAGCGACGGCAACCGGATGTCGGGCCTCGGGTCCTCGGCGGCCACTCGGTAGGCGGCCGCGGAGTCGGCGTACTCGCCGAGGTCCACCAGGACGGCTCCGAGCAGCTTGTGCGCCATGGCCAGGTGGTCGGGGTGACCGACGGCGATGGCGTGCTCGCACACCTCACGGGCCGCGTCGAACTCCTCCGCCTCGGCGTACAGCTGGTAGAGGCGGAACGCCGACAGCGACACGACCTCGGGGTCGCCGCAGGTCAGCAGCGCCTGGTAGTCGTCCTCGCCGTCGGCCGCCTCGTACAGGTCGTGGGCCGAGGCGGGATCCTGCTCGAAGTCCGGCAGTTCGAGCCGCGCGGCCAGCTCGGCCACGGCGGGGCTGTCACACCTGCGGGCACGTTCGAGCGCCTCCTGGGCGCCCTGCGCGTCGCCCAGCTGGGTGCACACCAGGACCATGGCCGTCTCGGCGAGCGCGGCCACCTCGAAGTCGGCGCCGTCGGAGGCGATCGTCAGCACCCGGTGGGCCGCCGGCCACTCCTTGGCGTTGACCAGCATCATGCCCATGGCCATGGCCGAGCGCTGCCCGAACACCGGATCCCCAGACTGGATCACCGAGCGGTGCGCCGCCTCGGCGCCGTCCAGGTCTCCCTGCTCCTGCAGCACCCCTGCCAGCAGGTGGGACGCCTCCGGGTCACCCGTGGCCGCGATCTGCCTGAACAGCGCGGCGGCCTCGTCGAGATCTCCCGCCTCCCAGTGCTTCATGGCCGCGTCGAGCTGTTCTGACGCCATCATCTCTCCAAGGTCATCCAATAATGTGAAAAAGCTACACATACGCCATGCTTGGTCACAGCCATTCCGGGATCTCGGAGTCGACGCACCGGGAAGCGGGGCCGCGCCGTAGCGTGGAGTCCATGGGCAAAGCGTTCTGGATCGACCAGGAGTTCGACAGGGACCGTGACGGGCGCTATGCCGTACACGTGCGCAAGAACCTCGACGAGTTCGAGTGGGGTGACATCGCGCCCGTCAGGTTCGCGTGCGCGGCCTGGCGGCTGGCCACGCCGCCGTCGCTGACCCCCGGCTACGTACGGTGGGACCGCCGCGTCCTCGAGGCGACCTGCCACCGCAACACCTGGGACGGCACCCTCTACGCGCGCGTCAGGGTCGTCTCGCCGCTGCCGGAGGAGCTGACCCGGTCGCGGGCCTGGTGGCGCGACCGGGGATGGCTGGGCTGGCAGGAGACCTTCGGCCAGTACGTCGAGCCGACCCAGCAGGATCTCGCCAGGATCCCGTTCCTGCGGGCCACGCTGCTGGTCGAGGCGCCGGTGCCGCTCGACGACCTGCCGCCGGAACCCGAGGGCCCGCACGACGAGGTCGAGCAGAGCGCCCACCGGGCGGTGGTGGTGCTGGCCCGCGAGCTCAACGCCCTGGTGTCGCCGGTGCTCGACCAGCTGGGCTGACGGGCGGCCGCTCCGGCATGCCCGGCGTACGGCCGGGTAGCGGGAGGCGCATGAGGTTCCCGTTCGCCGTGCCGGCGCTGGCCGTCCTCGCCGTCGCCGGCTGCTCCGTGGACACCGCGTCCCCCGCGCGGGCCGCGGAGCGTTTCCACGCCGCGATCGCCGGGCGGCAGGAGGCGAGCGCGTGCTCCATGCTCGCCCGCAGGACGGCCGACAAGCTGCCCGGCCCCGGCCAGACGTGCGCCGACGCGCTGCGCGAGGTGCGGTTGGGTCCCGGCGGCCGGCCCACCGCGGTCAGCGTGTGGGGCGAGGAGGCCCAGGTGCGCCTGACCGGCGACACGGTTTTCCTGCACCGGTTCAGCGACGGCTGGCGGGTGAGGGCCGCGGGCTGCCGGCCGGTTCCCGACCTTCCCTACGAGTGCGAGGTGGAGGACTGATGCGGGTGATGTTCACGCTCACCACGCTCGTCATCGTCGTGGGGCTGGCGTGGTTCTTCGCGATCGGATGGTCGCGGCTGTGAGGTGGCTCAAGGACAACGCCCTCTCCCTGATGTTCCTCGTCCTGTTCGTGCTGGCGGTGTGCGGGCAGGCCGTGGCGGGGCTGCTCGACTACAACGACCGGCAGATGGCCGCGGGCGCGGAGCCGGTCTCCCTGCCGGACTACGTGGCCTCGTCGTCCTTCGCGGTCGACGTGGCCGAGAACTGGCAGTCGGAGTACCTGCAGTTCTTCCTGTTCATCACGGTGACCGTCTGGTTCGTCCAGCGCGGCTCGCCCGAGTCGAAGGAGCCGGGCGAGGAGGGGGCGGAGTCCGACGAGCAGCAGCGGATCGGCCGGTACGCCGAAGCCGGTTCGCCCGCCTGGGCGCGGGCCAGAGGGCCGCGGTTGTGGTTGTTCAGCAATTCGCTGGGGCTGGTGATGGGCGCCGTCTTCCTGCTGTCGTGGCTGGCCCAGTCGGTGGCCGGGCAGGCGGCCTACAACGCCGACCGGCTGAAAGACCTGCGCGATCCGGTCTCGTGGAGCGCGTACGTCACCTCGCCGGAGTTCTGGAACCGGAGCCTGCAGAACTGGCAGTCGGAACTGCTCGCCGTGTTGTCGATGGTGGTGCTCTCGATCTACCTGCGGCAGCGCGGCTCGCCCGAGTCGAAGCCGGTCGGGGCGCCGCACGCCTCAACGGGGGTGGAGGGCTGACCGGTGACCACGGCGACGACGCTGGTGCCGGGCTTGAAGGCGCCCTGGTGGGCCAGGTCGAGGATGCCGTAGAGCATTTTCGCCACGTAGATCCGTTCGACACGATATTTCGCGATGAATCGCTCTAGGACTGGCGTCGACTTGGCATATCCGCCGAAGTGATAGTCCAGGTTGATCTCCCAGTTCGGCCACGTACGGTCGTACGCCTCCCGCTGCAACCTGGCCACCTCTCCGGCGAGGAACCCCGCCCCCTTCAGCACCGCGAACCCGATCGCCCGCTTCCCCTCGGGCAGCCCCGCCGAGATCCCGGCCAGCGTGCCGCCGGTGCCGACCGGGCAGCAGATGACGTCGTAGTCCTCCGCGATCTCCCCCGGCAGCTCCGCGCACCCGCGCACGGCCGCGGCGTTGCTCCCGCCCTCCGGCAGGATCACCACGTCGTCACCCCACCGCTCCCGCAGCCGGGCCTGCATCTCATCGGTGTGCTTGAGCCGGTAGGAGGCCCGGTCGAGGTAGGTGAGCGTCATGCCGCAGGCGGCGGCGTACGCGAGTGCCGGGTTGAGCGGCCGGTGCTCCTCGCCCCTGATGACGCCGATGGTCTCGATCCCGTGCCGCCGGCCGGCCTCGGCGACGGCCCTGATGTGGTTGGAGTAGGCGCCGCCGAACGTCAGCAGCCGGGAATGCCCGAGGTTGTACTTCAGCTTGCGCGGTTTGTTGTCGTCGTGCGCCAGGAACACCCGGACCTAACCGAGCCCTGGGTCCAGGAGTTCCTCCATGCCGCTAGTCTACGGTCGGGCCTATGTTGAGGAGTGTTCGATAATGCGCATTGTTGAAGCTTTTCGTGCCGCCTACGGCGCGTCCCCCGAAACCGTCTGGCACGCCCCCGGGCGGGTCAACCTGATCGGCGAGCACACCGACTACAACGACGGCTTCGTCCTGCCCTTCGCGGTGCCGTGGGGCGTCACCGCGGCGATCACCCCGCGCACCGACGGGACCATCCGCCTGCTGTCCCTCCAGGCCGACGGCGGCCCCGTCACGATGGCGAGCCACGACGAGTCGACGGGCTGGACCCGCTACGTCGTGGGCGTCCTCGCCATGCTCGGCGACCGCGTCTCCGGCGCGGACATCGCGATCGACGGCGACGTCCCCCAGGGCGCGGGCCTCAGCTCCAGCGCCGCCCTCGAGGTGGCCGTCGCCTCCGCGCTCAACGACCTGCACGACCTCGGCCTGACCCCCATGGAGATCGCCCTGCTCGGGCAGAAGGCCGAGAACGACTTCGTCGGCATGCCCTGCGGCATCATGGACCAGGCGGCCTCGGCGCTGTGCGAGGAGGGGCACGCGCTGTTCCTCGACTGCCGCTCCCTCGCCTCCAGGACCATCCCGCTCGACCTGGCCTCCCACGGCCTCGCCATGCTGATCATCGACACCCAGGCGCACCACGAGCACGCGGGCGGCGAATACGCCAAGCGCCGCGCCGAGTGCGAGTCGGCGGCACGCAAGCTCGGCGTCTCCGCGCTGCGCGACGTCACCGACCTGCCCGCGGCGCTCGAGCTCCTCCAGGGCGACGAGCGCAGGCGCACGATGCACGTCGTCACGGAGAACCACCGCGTGGAGGCCCTGGTCGGGTTGCTGCGCGCGGGCGCGGTCACGGAGATCGGCGCGCTGCTGAACGCCTCACACCTCTCGCTCAGGGATCAGTACGAAGTGTCGTCACCCGAACTGGACGTCGCCGTGGAGGCGGCGGTCAAGGGCGGGGCCAGGGGCGCGCGCATGACGGGCGGGGGCTTCGGCGGCTCGGCCATCGCCCTGGTGCCGGTCGATCGGCTCGACCGCGTCCAGGAGTCGGTGGCCGCCGCGTACGCCGAGCGCGGCTTCCAGGCCCCCCGGTTCCTGCCCGCCACCCCTGCCCGCGGCGCCCACCGCGTCTGAGTGGCGGCGGTCAGAGGGCGGGGAAGTCCGGCGGGCGGCGTTCCAGGAAACTGGCGACGCCCTCCGCGAAGTCCGGCCGCTCGAAGGAGGCGAGCATCTCCCGGACGGCCGTTTGCGCGGACTCCTCCAGCGTCGACTCCCAGTCGTGCCAGACCTGCCGTTTGATCACCGCCATCGACGCGGGCGAGCTGTGCGCCGCCAGTTCGAGCGCGTACGCCCGCGCCTGCGCCACCAGGTGCTCCCCCGGCACCGCCCGGTTGACCAGCCCCAGCTCGTACGCCTCCCGCCCCGTGAACACCCGGCCCGACAGCAGCAGGTCCATGGCCCGCTGCTGCCCCACGAGGCGCGGCAGCACCCAGGAGAGCCCGTACTCGGCGATGAGCCCGCGCCGCGCGAAGGCCGTCGTCCACTTGGCCTCCTCGGCCGTCATGACGAGGTCGCAGACGAGCGCGTGCACCATGCCCAGCCCCGCGCACGCCCCGTTGACCGCGGCGATGATCGGCTTGCCGATGGTCGTGGGGAAGGTGTGGGGCCGGGGGTCGGGCCGCTCGTCGTAGGTGCCGGCGCGGACGGCGTCGAGCGTCTTGAAGTCGGCGCCCGAGCAGAACCCCTTGCCCGCGCCGGTGACCACGACGGCCCGGACCGCGGGGTCCTTCTCCGCCTCCGCCAGCAGGTCGAAGTAGCGCCGCCCCATGGCGTCCGTCCACGCGTTGAGGGTGTCGGGACGGTTGAAGGTCAGCGTGAGCACGCCCTGGTCGACCGTTGAGAGCACGAGTTCCGCCATGACCCCAACCGAACCATGTTCTAGCCGTGGGTGGCAAGCCTAACGGTGGTGGACGAAGGCCGGGGTGAGGACGCGGGTGTCGTAGTAGCGGTGGAAGACGGGGGTGGCGGCGCCCGAGAGCGGTGGCACGATCCACGACCAGTCGGCCGGGCAGGCGCGCCCCGCCTTCTCCTCCTTCGACAGGTGCGTCAGGAAGCGGCGCGACTCCGTGTGGTGGTCGGTCATCGTGACTCCGGCCCGCTCGAACGAGTGCAGCACCGCCACGTTCAGCTCCACCAGGGCGTGGTCGCGCCACAGCGACCGCTCGGTGGAGGTGTCCAGGCCGAGCCGTTCGGCGGTCACCCCGAGCAGGTCGTACCTGTCCTCGTCGGCCAGGTTGCGGGCGCCGATCTCGGTGCCCATGTACCAGCCGTTGAAGGGCGCGCACGGGTAGCAGATGCCGCCGATCTCCAGGCACATATCCGAAATAGCCGGAACGGCGTGCCAGCGCAGGCCGAGGTCGGCGAACCACGGATATTCGGGGTGCGTCAGCGGCACCTCCAGAACCGCGTCCCCGGGCAGGTGGCACAGCAGCGCCTCGCCGAGGCCCGGCTGGATGATCAGCGGAAGCACGTCGAACCGGCCGGAGCCGCCACGCCACCCCATGCTCTGGGCCAGCTCCGTCAGCCCTACGTTGCGCGGGTCGCCGACGACGCTGCCGGGCGTGCGGTAGCCGGCGTACCGGATGAGCTGGTCGTTGAGCACGCGCGGCCCGCGCATGGCGGGGGTGTCGGGGGGCAGCACGGTGATCGTGGGCCTGATCTTGCCGTTGCCGGTCGCCTCGCGCAGGTGGGCGACGCATTCGAGGGCCACTCCCTCGGCCGTGGTCACCTGCCTGCGATCGCGTACCCGCAAGGACCGCCAGTAGAGCCGGCCGATGCACCGGTTGTTGTTGCGCCAGGCCACCCGGGCGCCGAACTCGAGTTCCTCGTACGTGTGCGTGTAGGTCCCGGTGCGGGCCACCTCCCTGGTGACGTCCCGCAGCCGTGCGTTAAGTCCGCCCGCGGCGGGGTTCTCGGCGTGGAAGAGCCTGAGGAAACGCTCCGCCTCGCGCAGGTCGGCGGTTCGCCCGAGCACGGCGTTCATGGCCTGCACGGCGGGCGTTTCGAAGGGGCGCAATGACTTGATCCAGGTGGGCACGCGGCAACCCGTTCCTCCGTCGTCGGATCGCCCCGCCGATTCCGGGTCGGCGGCACGTCCTGGTGGCGGGCGCCCTCTCCTCGCCCCCGGCATGATGTCCCGCGGCTCCGGTCCACCGGACCGGAGGCACCATCTTTCCCCGCCGAGACCCGCTTTGTCCGGCCAACCTGAAAATACGTGATGATCCCACTACAAAGCGTGAAACAACACCGCAGCGAGCACCCCGGGCCGCACCAGGTGTGCCCGACGGCAGGGCCCGAAGGAAACATGGTCGCAAGCGCTTCACAAAGTGGATCTTGCCGGTAGTACAGTGTCCACCTGATGTGGGAGGTGACGTGACCGCACCCGATCCTGACGTCCTGGCCATCGACGCCGACGGCCGGCGCACCTCCGGACGAGAGTTCCAGGCACTGGCCGATCAACACGAGCAGCTGACGGCCGCACTGCGCGGCAGCCTGCAGGCCGGCAGCGGCCTGCCCTTCGAGGAGATCGAGGGCCCGTTCAACCAACTGGCCGAACACCTGCTGCACCACCACATCGCGGCCGGCGACGGCCTGCGCGTCGCCGGGGCCGGACAGGTCGTCATGGCCGAGCGGAACCTCGCTGTCGAGCAGCTCAACAGCGCCAACGTCCAGGCCCGGCTGTGACCAGCGTCACCGACGACCCCGCGATCGCCGCCGACTTCAACATCCTGGGCCTCCCCTCCATCCCCGACCCCTCCCCGGCCTACTTGCGAGCCGACACCCTGCGGGCCTTCGCGGACCACCACACCCGGCTCACCGGCGACGGTGCTCTGGCCTCCCGCCGCGCCGCCCTCAACCAGGGCCCCGCCGCGACCGCCGCGGACCAGCACATCAGCGGCCCCGGTGGCACCCTCCCCCAGACCAGCAGCCTCGCCGACCACTTCAGCCTCGCCGCCGGCATCCACAACAGCGCCGCGCAGTTCGTCCAGCACGGGAAGGCCAGGATCGCGGCATACGCGGCCGCCGCCGCCGCGCTCGCCCTGGCCGTCCCCCAAGTCCGCGCCTGGGTCAGAGCCAGAGCCCACCGCCTGTATCAACAGTTCCGCAGCATCCTGGCCAAATTCGGAGACATCTACCGCAAGCTCATCGCCAGAATCGCGTCGAGAACGAGCCGGGCACCCGATGGCATCAACCGTGGGGTGGTTCGAGCCGGAACCGGGCGTGCGACCGCGATCTCCGCTCGAGAACGTCAGGCCATCGACCGCCCGCAGCCGTCCGGGCCGCTCGAACGCGACATGCCGCTGCCCAGGCCCGCAGACCTGCGCTTCGAACGCAACGACGAAGGACTCATCACCGCCGTGAACGGCAAACCGACACGGGAATTCGTGGAGGAGATGACGTCGATCAGGTCAGCGGAATATCTGGCTCGTCGCGAGCAGGCGACCGACCTCGCCTACTCGAGAGCCAAGGCCGGTCCGGTGTACACGCTGCTCATGGATCGGCGCACAGGCAAGTTGTACGAAGGTCTGAACGACATGTTGCGGCACGTGCCCGACGACCTGCACCCTCTCCTTCGTGAGCGTTACGAGAACTTCGCCCGCTGGGCTCGCGCCAACGGCCCTTTCAAGCATGACGAGGGCTGGCCGGCGGGCGGATTCCCGCACTGGAGCGAGCCGGGCACACATTCCGAGGTCACCGCGACCAGCCGGGCCCTCTGGGATCGCACGCGCAACGGCGAGACGGTGACGCCCGAGACGTTGCGCGAACTCTATTTCGACAATCGGTTACTGTCCGACCATTATCAGGGCATCGCCGCCCGGCAACGCATACCGTGCTGCGCCAACTGCACGAACTTCTTGTACGACACGCCGAACTCCGCCGGATACTTCACCCGATATCCCTCCCTGGGTGACACCCCGCTGGCCGAGTTCACACCACCCTGGGCAATATGACGGTCGGGAAAAACCATGCGCATCACGATGAACGATCTGGAATATGACCTGGACCAGCGGGTCCGCTATCAGGGCGCTCTCTACAGCGGCACCGCGTGCGAGCTCTACGCCGACGGCACGGTCATGACCGAGCAGACCTTCGACCAGGGCGTCCCGCACGGCATCGCGCGCGCCTTCTACCCGGACGGCAGCGTCGAGTCGGAGTGGCGGCTCGACCACGGCCGCCGGCACGGCTCACATCTGCGGTGGCACCCGAACGGACAGCTTGCCGAGGATCAGAACTACGATCACGGGAAGCTCGTCTCGAGCCAGGCCTGGCACCCGGACGGGACCCCGGACACCTTGTAGGGCCGGGCGATGAGTTCGCGAGCAAGATGCGGGCCACCGAGGACCCCTGGGTGGTGCCTGTTCCAGGAACGACTCAGGCCCCCTTCCCGATCCAGGAAGAGGGCCTTCGGTGACTATCGAAGCTCCCGCGATTGGACTCGAACCAATAACCTGCCGGTTAACAGCCGGCTGCTCTGCCGTTGAGCTACGCGGGATCGGGCTTCTGCCCACGTCATCGGGGCTTTCGGGCCCCTCCGCCGTGCGCACGACTAGATTAGCGCACTCTGGGAGTGCGTGTCGCATCATAAGCGGGGTAGGCCCGGAGGCAGCGGAGGTGCGAAATGCGTTATCGGATGACATTCGCTGTTGGACTGGCGGTCGGCTACGTGCTGGGCAGCCGGGCAGGACGCGAGCGGTACGAGCAGATCAAGCGGACGGCGCAGCGTGTCGCGGACAACCCCAGGTTCCAGGAGGCGGCCGGGGTGGTCGGCGCGCAGGCGTCGAAGTTCGCCGGGATGGCCAGGACGAGGGTGGGTGACACGCTGCAGCAGCGGATCCCGTTCCTGCATGACGACCACAAGCCCGACACGGGCACCGGCTGGCCGGACGACGGCGTCGAGGGCAGGAGTGCGAAGGAGACCGGCATCCCCTACTGAGCGGCGCGTGGGCGTGGGGGCCGCGGCTCACACGCCCATGCTGCGCCGCACCCCCTCCAGGGCCTGCTCGGCCTGCGCGCGCAGGCCGGGGTCCTCGGGGTCGAGGCCGTCGTCGAAGACGAAGGTCCAGCCCAGCACCTCACCTCCCGGCCGGCGCCGGGCCACGAGCCGCACGCCGCCCCTGCCCGGCAGGTTGACGTGCTTGTTCACCACGATCGTCGCGTTGACGCGCTCGCGCAGCGTCTCGGGCACCATGCGCGGCTCGGCGATCCGCCCGGCGTGCCACCTGCCGTCGGTGGTGAGCACCCGCACCCCTTCGTCGTCCCACGACGCCCTGTCGATCTCCTCGTACGGCAGGCGCGTGCCGTCGGCCAGGTGCAGGGCGAGGTTCGTGGCCACCACGTGGCCGTCCTCGGCAGGGGTGAAGGTCAGCACCCGCTCTCCAGGCTCCATCGTCAGGGACCTGCGCACGTCGGCGGGCAGCCGGCGGAAAATGCTCATTCCACAACGGTATCGGCGAGCAGATCCAGGGTGAGCGCCGCGCTCCAGGAGAAGTCCCGGCACCCGCGCCCGCTGCCGTCGAAGGGGTCGAAGCACTCGCGGAAGCCGGCCTGCCGCACCAGGCGCAGGGTGCCGTGGGTGAGCTGCCGGGCGAGCGGGTCGAGCGCGTGCACGGCGGCGGCCCTGCGCAGCAGCCAGTTGGTGTTCACCCAGGAGGGGCCGCGCCAGTAGCGGGTGCGGTCGAACTGGGCGGCGCGGATCTCGCAGCTCGGCACCGGGTAGCCGGTGGCTCCCATGAACCTGGCCGACTCCAGCACCTCGACGGTGGCGCGCACGTGGTCGCCTGGCAGCCACGGGTCGAGCAGCGGCCCGAACCCGCCCACCGTGCACACCTTGATCAGCCGGTCGGTACGCAGGTCCCTGGCGTAGAAGCAGCCGTCCCAGAGGCGCTCGATCATGGCCCGCCGGATGCGCTCGGCCTGCTCGGCGTGGGGCGCGGGATCGGCGCGGGCCAGCGGCGCCAGCTCCGCCAGCGCCTGGCAGGAGGCCAGCCAGATGCCGTTGAACATCGGGTCCTCGATCGCGAACGGATGCTCGTCGCGCAGGTAGCCGGCGTTGTATCCGGCGTCGCGGTAGCGCATGGCCAGCCAGACGTAGCGGTCGTGGGCGCTGTCGGGGTGGCGCTCCTCCATGTCGACGTTGCGGTAGCCGTACCTGATCACGGGGAGGGCGGCGAGCGCGTCGTCCCAGGCCGGGCTGTCGTCCATGCCCGACTCCCACGGATGCACGATCGCGGCCAGCCCGGCCCCGCCCAGGTCGCGGGCCGAGGCGAGGTAGTCGTGCTGGGCCACCAGCGCGGGGAACGCCTTCCTGACGAAAGCGACATCGCCGGTGTGCCGGTAGAGCCACCACAGGGCGAGTCCCTGCAGCGGCGGCGAGGTGAGCCCCGAGGTGAGCACGCGCGGCGCGGCGTCGTGCTCCTGGGAGCGCCAGACGGAGGGCCCCGGGAAGTACGCCTCCCGCGTGTGGAAGACGATGTGCGGCACCATCCCGGTCGCCCACTGCCCGCGCAGCAGGCTGAGCAGCTCTTCGCGGGCCCGGTCGGGCCGGTGCCTGGCCAGGCCGATGACGACGAACGCGGAGTCCCAGCTCCATTGGTGCGGGTAGAGGCCCGGCGCGGGCACGGTGCCCGTGCCTGTCCAGTTCGCCTCGAGCACGGCCATTGCCTCGCGCCCGAGCGCGGCGTCGTCGACCGCCGGCCGCGCCTCCATCACCCAACTATGCCTGGGGATCCCGCGGGAAGCTACTGCGCGGGAACCCGCCGCTCGTCAGGCCCTCTTCGCCCACTTCGCCAGGAACATGACGCCCAGCGCCACGCCGCCGATGATCAGGCCCCACTTGAGCAGCGTGAGGGCGAAGCTCACGAGGGGGCCGAGGAGCACGAGCGCGGCGACGACCGCCGCGATGATCAGAAGAATACGTCCCATGTTCGAAACGGTACGAGATCTTTTAAGTCATTTGCAGGTGACACAGGGTTGAATCAGGGGCAAGTCAGGGGTTCCCCCCACCCCGGAACCAACCGGCATCACCTTCGCGTTGAGTCGGTAAGGAGCACCGGGGCATCGGGGGCCCGCTTCACGGGGAGCGTGATGAGCCTGGGACCGCCCATGAGCAGGGAAGCCGCGGAATATGCGCTGCGTGCCCGCGCGGACGAACGCGACCGGATCTCCGGGGACCTGCTCGATCTTGAATCCCACACCACCTACCAGGTGCTCAAAGGCGCCTCCTTACGTGGGACCACCGAACAACGATGGACGGCGACGCAGGAGTCCCTGACCGCCCTGTGGCGGCTCAACGACGCCTACCGCGCCGTGCTGCGCCGCGCCGAGCAGATCAGGGCCTCGCGCGCCCGGCCCGGCGCCGAGCAGCTCACGGCGCTCACCGAGCTGCTCGCGGGCTCCTCCGTCGTGCTGCGGGCCGCCGCCAGGCCGGTCGAGCAGCGTTCCCTCATCCCCCAGGCGGACCTGCGGCTGACCCTCGACGAGGCCGTGACCCGGATGGACGCCGCTTTCCGCGAGGTCACCTCCGCGCTCAACGACGTCGACGCCGTGTGGAACAGCGTGCTGCCGCGGCTCGACGGCGCCGACGCCGACCTGATCAAGATCCACGACCTCGAGAACGAGCTGGGCGAGACCGCCGGCCTGACCGCCGAGGCGGGCGAGCTGGCGCGGTTGAGGACCGCGGTGCTGGAGGACCCGCTTGGCGCGACCGTCGAGCCGCGCCTCGACCGGCTGACGCGCCTGCTCGCCTCCTCCCGCGCGGAGCTCGACCTGGCGATCACCGTGAAACGGGAGTTCGCCGCGCGGCGCGAGAACCTGGTGGCCGCTCTCGACCTGGTACGCGCGGCCGAGAGCGAGGCCCGGCTGGCCCACGGCGCGGTCGTGGTCAAGATCGCCCTGCCGCCGCAGGCCCAGCCGCGCAGCCGCGTCGGCGCGCTGGCCGGCGAGCTCGACGCGCTCGACGTCTCGGCCGACCCCTGGGTGGTGAGGGCCAAGCGCCTCGCCCGTCTCGAAGACGACACCCGTAAGGCCGCCGAGCAGGCGCGGACCACGGCGAAGGCGCTCTACGGCCTGATCAGCAGGCGCGACGAGCTGCGCGGGCGCCTCGGCGCCTGCGAGGCGATGGCCGCCCGCAAGGGCCTGGCGGAGGACCAGGCGGTGTTCGAGTCGTTCGCGCGCGCCCACAGGCTGTTGTGGAACGCCCCCTGCGACCTGACGAAGGCGGCGGCGGCCGTCGAGAACTACCAGCGCGCGATCCACGGAGGTACGTGATGACCCGCTGCGCGCAGCCCGGCTGCACGGGAACGATCGATGAGGGCTACTGCGACCTGTGCGGCACCGCCGAGAGCCCGCCGCGGGCCGCGCCGGCGCAGGCTTCAGCGTCCCCTGCCGGGCCGGCGCCGGGATCCGCTTCCGGGCCCGCGTCCGCTCCGGTGGTGACCCAGCCGGTGAGCAGGTCGATGAGCGGGCCGACGGGCAGCAGCGGCAGGTCGCGGGCCGGCGTGCTGGCCACCATCGCGGACCTGCCGTCGGTGCCCTACCGCGACCCGGCCACGGCGGTGATGGCCGACCCCGAGGTGCCGGAGAACAAGAGGCGCTGCGCCAACCCGGCGTGCGGGAAACCCGTGGGCCGCTCCAGGAACGGCCGGCCGGGCCTGACGGACGGGTTCTGCCCGCACTGCCGTACGGCGTTCTCGTTCACCCCCAAGCTGGGCAAGGGCGATCTGGTGGCCGGCCAGTACCGCGTGCTCGGCTGCCTGGCGCACGGCGGGCTCGGCTGGATCTACCTCGCCTCCGACGAGAACCTCGACGGCCGGTGGGTCGTGCTCAAGGGCCTGCTCAACACCAACGACGCCGAGGCGCTGGCGGCGGCCGAGGCCGAGCGGAAGTTCCTCACCACGGTCGACCACCCCAACATCGTCAAGATCTTCAACTTCCAGCGTTCGGCCGGCCTCGGCTACATCGTCATGGAGTACGTGGGCGGCCAGTCCCTGCACGAGCTGCGCCGCCAGGGCCCGCTGCCGCTGCGCGAGACCCTCATGTACGGCAGGGAGATCCTGCACGCGTTCGGCTACCTGCACGAGCACGGCCTGGCCTACTGCGATCTCAAGCCGGCCAACGTGATCAGGGTCGGCAAGCGGCTCAAGCTCATCGACCTGGGCGCGGTGCAGCCCATCGGCTCGCCGCCCGGCTCGTCGTGGGCCACGGTCGGCTACCACGCCCCCGAGCTGGAGACCCGGCCGACGTCGGTCGCCTCCGACCTCTACACCGTGGCCAGGACCATGGCCGTCCTGGCGATCCCGGGGTTCAGCCCGGCCAGGGACGACATGGAGGTCCCGCTGCCGGTGGACTGCGGGCATCCGTCGTTCACCCGGCTGCTGCGCAAGGCCACCGCCGCCGATCCCGCCGACCGGTTCCAGAGCGCGTGGGAGATGGAGGAGCAGCTCGTCGGGGTGCTGCGGGAGATCAGCGCCATGGAGGAGGGGGTGCCGTACCCGGCGCTCTCGACGTTGTTCGGGCCGGAGCGTACGGCGGTGGGGACGGCGCTGTCGGACGCGTACGACGAGGTGTTCGAGCCGCTCGATCCCGCGGCGGTCGCGACGGCCTTACCCGTGCCGCTGGTCGATCCTGCGGACCCGGCCGCCGGAGCGCTGGCCGGGCTGCTCGGCCGTGACAGCGCGACGCTGGTCGACCAGCTCGCCGCGATGCCGCAGACCCCCGAGACGAAGCTGATGCGCGCCAGGCTGCTGGCCGAGCGCGGGGCGGACGAGGCGCGCGACGTGCTCGACGAGCTGGCCGCGGAGCTGCCGGGCGACTGGCGGCCCACCTGGTACCGCGGGGTGCTGGCCCTGCGCCAGGAGCAGGTGGCCGTGTCCATGTTCGACGCCTGCCTGTCGGCGCTGCCGGGAGAGCCGGCGCCGAAGCTGGCGCTGGCCTTCGCGCTGGAACACGCGGGCAAGCCGGCCGCCACCTGGTACGAGTGTGTCTGGCGGACCGACCACGCCTACGTGAGCGCGGCGTTCGGGCTGGCCAGGACGGGCCGGATGAGCGTGCTCGACGAGGTGCCCGCCACGTCGTTCTACCGGGTGCCGGCGCAGGTGGCGCTGGCCGCGTCGGTGGTGCGGCGGGCCGACCTGAGCGGGCTCACCGCCGCCGACCTGACGGGCGCGGTCGAGCGCGTGGCCGCCCAGGCCGACCTCGATCCGCGCCGCCGGGACCTGCTCACCGCTGAGTTGCTCGGCGCGGCGCTGACCTGGCTGGAGACGAACAAGGCGCCGGCGAACGGGCAGCTCGCGGGCGCGCCGTTCACCGGGCCGGGGTTGCGCAGGCGCATCGAGTCCATCTTCCGCAGGCTCGCCGGGGCCGCCGACTCCCGCCAGGAGCGCCACGCGCTCATCGACCAGGCCAACGCCGTACGACCGAGGACGTGGGTGTGACAGATCCCCAGGCCATCCAGCACGACACGCCGGGCGCCGCCTGCCCGGTGTGCCAGGCCTCCGTACTCGAAGGCGACGTCTACTGCGAGGCGTGCGGCCACGCGCTCGGCTCCCCGGTGTGCGCGTTCTGCGACGCCGCGGCGGTCGACTCCGACGGCTACTGCGAGCGGTGCGGCCTGCGCCAGCCCACCGAGCGGGACCACGCCGAGATCGTGCTCGTCGGCGGCGCCGCGGGCGTCACCGACAGAGGGCTGCGCCGCAGCCGCAACGAGGACGCGATGGCCCTGCTGACCGCCGGCGGCTCGACCGTGACCGTGGTCTGCGACGGCGTGGGCAGCTCGCCCAGGGCCGACGAGGCGTCCGCGGTCGCCGTCGAGACCGCGGCGGCCGCGCTGGCCAGGGGGTTGTCGTCGGAGGAGGCGTTCGACCTGGCCGGGCGGGCGGTGAGCAAGCTCGCCACCTCCGTGCACGACGCCCCCGCCTGCACGTACGTCTCCGCCGTGGTCGAGCCGGGCCGCGTGACGCTCGGCTGGGCGGGCGACAGCCGCGCGTACTGGATCCCCGACGGGACCCCGCTGACCACGGACGACGCCGTGCCGACCGGCGAGATCACCGCCTGGCTGGGCGCCGACGCCGTCGGCGTCAGGCTCAACGTGCGAACGCTCACCCCGCGCCGACCAGGACACCTGCTGGTCTGCAGCGACGGCCTCTGGCGCTATCTGGAGGGCTACGCCTTCCCCCGCGCGGGCACCCCGCGTGAGCTGGCACGCGAGATGTTGCGCCACGCGCTGGACTCCGGCGGCCAGGACAACGTGACCATTGTCGTGATCCCCTTAGGAGAAGCACATGAGTGATCAGGCCGCTTTCACGTTGACCATCGACCAGAACAAGTTCCTTCCGCTTGACGGGCGCGAGGTGCACGCCATCCTCACGGTGAGCTCGACCGGCGGCCTCACCACGCAGGCCGTCCCCGCGGAGGCCGCCGAAGTGATCATCGTGGACACGTCGGGCTCGATGAGCGGCTCCAAGATCCGCGAGGCCAGGCAGGCCGCCGCCACGGCGGTGCAGACCCTGCGTGACGGCGTCTACTTCGCGGTGGTCTCCGGCACGGGGAGCGCCAAGGTCGTCTATCCGAGTGGCGCAACGCCGAGCCTGGTCCAGGCGAACCCGGCCACCAGGGCCGAGGCCGCCAAGGCCGTCGACAGGTTGCTCTCGTACGGCGGCACCGCCATGGGCGAGTGGCTGAAGCTGGCCGGGCACCTGCTGTCCACCCGCCCTCAGGCGATCAAACACGCGCTGCTCATGACAGATGGCCAGAACAACGAGCGCGCCGACGTGTTCGCCTCGGTGTTGTCGGCGTGGAGCGGCACGTTCGTGTGCGACTGCCTCGGGATCGGCGCCGACTGGGCGCCCGCCGAGCTGCGCAAGGTGGCCGAGGCGATGCTCGGCACGTTCGACTACGTGCGCGATCAGGGGGACCTGCCGGAGTATTTCCGCCGGCTCACGCAGGCGTCGATGAGCAAGACCGTGGCCGACCTGTCGCTGCGCGTGTGGGTGCCGCAGGCCGCCCGGCTGATGTTCGTCAAGCAGGTCGACCCGGTGCTGCTCGACCTCACCGGCAAACGCGCCGACGTCAACCCGCTGACCGGCGACTACCCGACGGGTTCCTGGGGCGCTGAGGAGCGCAAATACCACATCTGCGTCGAGGTGCCCCCCGGGCGGATCGGGCAGGAGATCAGGGCAGGCTGGGTCAAGCTCGTGCACCCCGACACCCAGGACGTCCTGGCCAGCGGCAACGTGCTCGCCCAGTGGACCGACGACCTGGCCCTGTCCACCCAGATCAACGGCAACGTCGCCCACTACACCGGCCAGGCCGAGCTGCACGACCTCATCCAGGACGGGCTCAGCGCCCGGGCGATGGGCGACGTCGAAACCGCGACGGCCCGCCTGGCCAAGGCGCGAGACCTGGCCGGCGCGTCCGGGCGCGAGAACACCGCCAAGCTGCTCGACCGGGTGGTCGAGGTCGATCCGGCCACCGGTACGGCGCGGCTGCGTAAGAACGTGGACAAGGAGGACACGATCGAGCTGGACACCGGCTCCGTCCGCACCAGCCGCCTGCGCGGGGAAGGAAGCTGATGGCGACCTGTCCGCAAGGGCACCCGTCGGGCGCCGACGACTACTGCGACGTGTGCGGCACCCAGATGGCGGGCGCCTCCCCGGCCCCCGCCGCGCCCCAGCCGTCCGTACAGCCGCCGGCCCAGGAGAGCCCCGGCGCCGAGAGCTGCCCGATCTGCCAGACGCCGCGGGCCGGACAGTTCTGCGAGGTGTGCGGCCACGACTACAGCGGCGCCGCCGGCGCCGTCCCGCTCCCCGTGACCGGGACCCGGTGGGAGGCCGTCACCGCCGCCGACCGCACCTACTACGAGAAGGTCATCGCCGAGGGCGGCCCCGACGCCGACGCGGTGGCGTTCCCGCCGTACTGTCCCGAACGCTCGTTCGGGCTGCACGGCGAGCAGGTCCGCATCGGGCGGCGCAGCAAGGCCAGGAACCTGGCGCCCGAGATCGACCTCACCGGCCCGCCGGAGGACCCGGGCGTCTCGCACCTGCACGCCGTGCTGCTGGCCCAGCCGGACGGCTCCTGGATGCTGGTCGATCCGGGCTCGTCCAACGGCACCCAGGTGAACGGCAGGCCGCTCCAGGTCAACGTGCCGGTCAGGATCGGCCCGGGCGACCGCGTCCACCTGGGCGCCTGGACCGTGATCACCATCAGGGAGGGCACGCCGTGACCCTGGTGCGGACCCGGCCGGGCGCCCCGTTACCCGTGGAGCGCGGCGTACCCGGCCGCATCCGGGTCATCTCCGGCATCACCGTCGCCTCGCTGGCGCTGCTGTTCGTGGCGCTCGCCGTCGGCAGCTCGGCGGCCCGCGACGGGCTGCGGGTCATCGGCCGCGACGCCGGCCCGCAGGTCGTCGCCACCGCCGGGCTCTACCTGGCGCTGAGCGACATGGACGCGCAGGTGGCCAACGTCCTGGTGATGGGCGACGGTTATCCCCGGGAGCGCGCGGCCGCGGTCACCCGCTACGAGCAGCAACGTTCCGTCGCCAACCAGGCGCTGCTGAAGGCGTTCGAGCTGTCCGGCGACAATCCGGCGGAGCGGCGGACCGTGCAGTCGGTGCTCGACGCGCTCGGCCGCTACGAGCGGCTCGCCGGGCAGGCGCTGCTGCTCGCCGAGCGGTCCGGGCACGCGCCGGGACCGCCGCCGGGCGAGGTGGTGCGGGCCTACCGCGACGCCACCGACCTGATGCGCCAGGTGCTGCTGCCGCAGGCGTACAACCTGACCTTGGAGAACGGCACGATCGTCCGGCGCACCTACGACGAGAAGGCGTTCACGGTGCCTCTCGTGCGCGGCGCGGTGGTGGTCGCGGGGGTGGTCGCGATCGGCTGCCTGATCTGGCTGCAGATCTTCCTGGCCCGGCGGTTTCGCCGGATCTTCGGGCCCGCGCTGATGGCCGCCACGCTCATCACGGCCGTCGCGCTGGTGTCCGGGGTGAGCGTGCTCGGCCAGGACCTGCATGCGCTGCGCACCGCCAAGTCGGACGGCTTCGACTCGGTGCTGACCCTGGCCAAGGCGCGCGCGATCAGCAACAGCATGCAGGGCGACCAGAGCCGCTACCTGCTCGACAAGGAGCGGGCCGACACCTACGAGCACACCTACCTCGACAAGTCGATGTCGGTCATCTACTTCGAGGCGGGCAACCTCGACGCCTACCACCGCAAGGTGACCACCGGCGCGAAGGACTTCCTCGGGCTGCTCGGCCCCGAACTCTTCGGCAAGCAGGGCAATGACGCGCTGGAGGCCTACCGCGCCTTCCAGGCCGCCGACGTGAAGTTCCGCCGGCTGGTGCTGGGCGGCCAGGCCAACGAGGCGGTCGCCGAACGGCTCGGGCCGGTCACCACCACGTTCACCGCCTACGACGAGGCGCTGCTCGAACTCGCCGAGACGCACCAGGGCGTCTTCAAACGCGCGATCGACAGGGGCGAGGGCGCGCTGAACACCCTGTGGTTGCTGCTTCCCTTCGCCATCGGCGCGATCGGCCTGCTGGTGATCGCCGGAGTGTGGCCCCGACTCAAGGAGTACCGGTGAAACGGGCGCTGGCAGTGGTGCTCGCCGTGGCCACGGTCCTCGTGACCGGCTGCGGCATGAGCGACCAGGAGTCGATCCTGGACAAGGACGAGATCGTCATCGGGGTACGCCCCGACCTGCCGCTGGTCGGGTTCCGCGGACCCGACGGCCAATTCGAGGGCTTCGACGTCGACGTGGCGCGCTACGTCGCCGGCAAGCTGGACAAGGAGTTCACCTTCCTGCCCACGCTGGCGGCCGCCCGCGACGACGTGCTGGTCGACGGGCGGGCCGACATGGTGGTGGCGACGTACACGATCAGCCAGGACCGCAAGGCGAAGGTGTCGTTCGCCGGGCCGTACCACATCTCGTACCAGGACATCCTGACCCGGGCCGACGAGACGATCAAGAACGTGCGCGACCTGGAGGGCCGCCGGATCTGCGAGGTCACGGGCGCGAACGCGGCCCAGCGCGTCGTGGAGGAGCGGAAGGTGGCGGCGCGGGTCGTGCCGTTCCCCGACTACCGGCAGTGCCTGGCGGCGCTGAAGAACAACCAGGTGGACGCGGTCACCACCAACGACGTCATCCTGGCGGGGCTGGCCGCGCAGGACGGCTCGGGGCTGCGGCTGGCCAACGCGCAGTTCAACGAGCAGCGCTCGGGCATCGGCCTGCCCAAGGGCGACGTGCCCGCCTGCGAGGCGGTCAACCGGGCGATCACCGACATGTACCAGGACGGCACCGCCGCGAAGCTGCTGAAGAAGTGGTTCGGCACGTCGGGGCTGGACCTCGACACGATCGCCGTGCCGCAGTTCGAGGGCTGCTCCTGACCGGAGGGCTGCTCCTGGACATGGGACGGGCCCGGGCACGCTCGCCCGGGCCCGTTCCCCTTGGATCAGTCGAGGTAGTCACGCAACATCTGGGCCCGCGTCGGATGGCGGAGCTTGGCCAGGGTCTTCGACTCGATCTGCCGGATGCGCTCCCGCGTGACGCCGAACTCCCTGCCCACCTCCTCCAGCGTGCGCGGATGCCCGTCGGCCAGGCCGAACCGGAGCTGGATGATGCGCTGCTCGCGGTCGGACAACGTGGCCAGGATGTCGTCGAGCTGGTCCTGCAGCATGATGAAGGCCGCGGCCTCCATCGGCACGACCGCGTCGGAGTCCTCGATGAAGTCACCGAGGTCGGAGTCCTCCTCGCCGATCGGCGACTGCAGCGACACGGGCTCCTGGGCGATGCGCTGGATCTCCACCACACGATCGACAGGGAGGTCCATCTCCTTGGCGATCTCCTCGGGAATCGGCTCGCGGCCGAGGTCCTGGTGGAGCTGGCGCTGCACGCGGACGAGCTTGTTGATCGTCTCCACCATGTGCACCGGAATGCGGATGGTGCGCGCCTGGTCGGCGATGGCCCGCGTGATCGCCTGCCGGATCCACCAGGTCGCGTAGGTGGAGAACTTGTAGCCCTTCGTGTAGTCGAACTTCTCGACCGCTCGAATGAGCCCGAGGTTGCCCTCCTGGATCAGGTCCAGGAACAACATGCCGCGGCCGACGTATCGCTTGGCGATCGACACCACGAGCCTGAGGTTGGCTTCGATGAGCCGCTGTTTGGCCCGGGTGCCCTGCCAGACGAGCTCCCTGAGCTCCGGGAAGGCCAGACGCGAGACCCCGTTGGCCAGCCTGTCCTCGGCGAACAGACCGGCTTCGATCGACTTGGCGAGCTCCACCTCCTCCTCGGCGGTCAGCAACGGGACGCGGCCGATCTCCCGTAGATAGATACGGACGAGATCGCTGGTCGGCGCCCGCTTGCCTACGTCTTCCTCATCGGCGCGGGCAGGCTCCTCGTCGCCCTGGGGCTCGAGGACCTCCACACCATTCTCGGCGAGCATCCGCACGACGCGTTCCAGCGCGTCGGACGGCAACTCGGATCGGTCAAGCGCGGCTGCGACGTCATCGACGGTTACGCTCCCGCGCTCCCTTCCTTTCGCGACGAGGTCCGCCACCTGATCTACCGATGGCGGTCCGCTTGGCAGCACCGATGCACCCACGGGAGACAGTCTGCAGTATTGGTTCCATCAAATGGCAGACCCATTTTTGTCACCGAAGGTAAGGCCGCTGTCCTTACCGAATTGAGATCGCCTAAAGGTTTGGGCCGAGTTTGATCAGGAAAGTAAAGTCAATTACGCGCTCTGGATTCACGCGCCCGGCGACGCCGCCAGCCGGACGCACCTCTTTCGCTGCCCCGAAGCGCCGCCTGCCGCGCTTCACCGCCGATTGGACCGCGCCACATTCCCGGGTCAACCGCCTGGTATTCCAGCCGGCGATCGCAGCCGAACCGTTATCTACCCCCGCCGCGCCATGACGGGAATGAGGCGTTCCACGCGCATGCGCGAGCCGCGCAGCCGCCGCTTTCCGCCCGTCCCGCGCGGACCGGTCGCCGCGCACGGACCGGCGCAGGTCCGGGGCCGGCAGGCGCCGGTGCTGCCTGGTCAGCTGCCCGCGAGCCGGTCGCGCAGGACCCTGCGCTGCTGCTCCAGCGCCACCAGCTCCCCGAACAGCTTGTTGTACTCCTGCTGCTCCTCCACCGGGTTGAGCCGCTGGATCCGCGACTTCACCTGCGCGATGGCCCGATCGACCGGCATGGCCTCGACCGCCGCCATGATGTCGCCGGCGTAACGCTCCTCGGTGTGCGCGTCCGTCTGGATCGCCTCCACCGCGAACCGGGTCACCAGCGCCCTGGCGCCCTCCTCGTGAGCGTGCTCGAGCAACCGGTCGACCCACTCCCGCCCGCCGTGCCCCGCCGCGGCGACGCCCCCGGCGGCGGCGATCACCTTGTGCATCATCGCGTGGTCGGCAGTGGTGAACGCCTGCGCGTCGAGCGCGTCGAAGCGCGGCCCCAGCAACGCCGGCCGCTGCACGGCCAGCTTGAGCAGCTCGCCCTCGACCCGCACGCTGGGGTCGGCGGGCGCCGCCCTGGGCGCCCGCCGGCCGCGGCCCTGCTGCGCGCCCGACACCTCGGAGATGCGCTGCATGACGAACCGCTCGTCCATGAACCCCAGCCACCGGTCGAGGTCGATGGCATAGCGCTTGCGCAACCCCACGTCCTTGATGCCGGCCACGATCGGGGCGGCCGCGTCGAGAGCGGCGATCTTGCCCTCGTTGCTGCGCAGGTCATAGCGCGAGATCGTGCTCCTGATCGCGAACTGGAACAGCGGCTCCCTGCTCGCGATCAGGTCGCGCACGGCCGCGTCGCCCTGCTTGACCCGCAGGTCGCACGGGTCGAGCCCGTCGGCCTGCACCGCCACGTAGGTCTGGGTGACGAACTTCTGCTCGTCGGCGAACGCCCGCAGCGCCGCCTTCTGGCCCGCCGCGTCGCCGTCGAAGGTGAAGATCACCTCGCCCCTGAACTCGGCCTGGTCGAGCAGGAACCGGCGCAGGATCTTGATGTGCTCCTCGCCGAACGAGGTGCCGCAGGTGGCCACGGCGGTCGGCACGCCGGCCAGATGGCAGGCCATCACATCGGTGTAGCCCTCGACGATCACCGCCTGGGACCGCTTGGAGATCTCCCGTTTCGCGAGATCGATGCCGTAAAGCACCTGGCTCTTCTTGTAAAGCGGCGAGTCAGGTGTATTCAGATATTTCGGGCCATCGTCGGAATCGAGCAGCTTACGCGCGCCGAAACCGATCACGTCGCCCGTGGCGTCCCTGATGGGCCAGATCAGCCGCCCGCGGAACCGGTCGATCGGCCCCCGCCGCCCCTCCTTGGCCAGCCCGCCCTTGACCAGTTCGTCGGCCGAGAAGCCGCGCCCCATGAGATGGCGGGCGAGCGCCTCCCACTCGGCCGGCGCGTATCCCACCCCGAACGTCTCGGCGTCGGCCCGCTCGAACCCCCGCTCCGACAGGAACCGCCGCCCGGCCGCCGCGTCGGGGCTCAGCAGCTTGTCGGCGTAGAACTCGGCCGCCACCCGGTGCGCCTCGACCAGCCTGGCCCGCTCGCCGTGGTCGCGCCTCGGGACGTAGCCGCCCTGCTCGTACTGCAACTGGACGCCGGCCCGCTGCGCCAGCCGCTCGACCGCCTCGCCGAAGGGCAGGTGCTCGATCTTCTCGACGAACGTGATCACGTCGCCGCCTTGGCTGCAGCCGAAGCAGTAGAACATCCCGCGCTCGGGGGTGACGTTGAACGACGGGCTCTTCTCGTCGTGGAACGGGCACAGCCCCTTGAGGTTGCCGCCTCCGGCGTTGCGCAACTGGATGTGCTCGCCGATCACGTCGGCGATGGGTGAGCGCTCGCGAACGAGCGCGATGTCGACATCACGGATCCGGCCAGCCACGCCCGTGAGTCTATTCCGCCCCGCCGACGGTTCCCGCCCCCGCGGTGCGCACTCTGGCGCGTGCGGCTGGGGGAAGAGGGGCATTACCTGTGGGTTGCTAAAGCAGGAAAGCCGCTGTACGCGCACCCCTGGTCGGCTACAAAGGTAAAGGTCGTAGGGAAACGGTGACACGGGTGGAGACCATGCAATCGGGGCATATCGCGCGATGGGCGGCCGTCATGGGCGCCGTGCTGCTGACCGGCGCATGCAGCCAGGCGACCGGGCTGGCCGGCGTCGGCGCCACCCTGCGCTCCGCCGTACCCTCCGGCCCCGCGACCGGAGCGGGCACGGCCGCCTCACCCGCCGACCCGACGCCGACCCCGACGGCCGGGAAGCCGGCCGTCGGGGAGCCGCCCGAGGGCGACGACCCGGTCAAGGTGCCGCCGCCGAAGTTGTCGAAATACACCTACACGTTCCCCGTCAAGGGCTGCGAGGTCACCTACGCGCGCAAGCTGCTCGTGCTGCCCAAGACGACGATCTGGGCGCAGGCGGGGTGCGCGTTCGTGGCGCCCGTCGACGGCGTCGTGGACGAGGTGAACACCAGAAACCGGTGGCGTCCGTCCACGGACGCGGGCGCCGACCGCGAGGGCAGGTTCGTCACGATCATCGGTGACGACGGCGTGCGCTATCTCGGCGGGCACCTCGACACGGTGGCCGACGGCATCAGGCCGGGCGTCCGCGTCAAGGCCGGCCGGCTGCTCGGCCGGGTGGGCAGGTCGGGCAACGCCCGGGACACCGCCACCAACCTGTATTTCGCGATCTCGTGGAAGACCGGCTCGACGTTCTGGTGGGTGCGCAGGGGCATGGTCAAGCCGTGGGACTACCTCGACGCCTGGCGTACGGGCAACCGCACGCTCTCCCCCAGGGAGGAGACGCTGAAACTGCGCGCGAAGCTCGGGGAGACGCCGCGCTGCACCGTGTTGTGCGCGTCGAAGCAGCCGAAGAAGCCGAAGACGACGCCGCAGGCGGCCAGGAGCGAGCCGCCGTCCGTCGATGACGACGGTGACGGCGGCGTGGTCAGCGTCACCCCGTAGGCAGTTCCTTCTGGTCGACGACGGCGCCCGACCTGATGAGGGCCTGGATGTCGTCCACGACGTCCCAGACGTTGACGTTCATCCCGGCGATCACGCGTCCGGCGCGCAGCCAGTAGGCGATGAACTCCAGCTTGTCCGGATCGCCGCGGTAGACGATCTCGTCGTAGCCCTCGACGTCGCCGGAGAACTCCATGCCGAGCTCGTACTGGTCGGTGTAGAAGTACGGGATCGGGTCGTAGGTGACGTCCTGACCCAGCATCGACCGCGCGGCGGCGGGGCCGCCGTGCAGGGCGTTGGCCCAGTGTTCGACGCGCACGCGGCGGCCGTACACGGGATGGAAGTGCTCGGCCACGTCGCCGGCGGCGAACACGTCGGGGTGCGAGGTGCGCAGGGCGGCGTCCGTGAGCACGCCCTGCCCGACGTCGAGGCCGGCGTCGCGGGCGAGCCAGACCTCGGGGGCGGCGCCGATGCCGACGACGACGAGGTCTGCCGTGAGCCGCTCGCCCGAGCTGAGCCGCACGCCGGTGTCGGTGATCTCCGCGGCGGCGGTGCCGAAGCGCAGGTGCACGCCCTTGCGGGCGTGCAGGCGGGCGAACAGGTCACCCAGTTCGGGACCGAGCGCCCGGTTGAGCGCGGTGGGCTCGGGCTCGACGACGGTGACCTCGCAGCCGGCCGTGCGGGCCGCCGCCGCGGTCTCGAGCCCGATCCAGGACGCGCCGACGACGAGCACCTTGGCGCCGGCGGCGAACCGTTCCTTGAGCGCGTCGCTGTCCTGGACGGTGCGCAGGTAGTAGCCGGGTCCCGGCAGGCGCCTGGGGACGGATCCGGTCGCGAGGAGCAGCTTGTCGTACGGCTGCCGCGACCCGTCACTGAGCCTGACCAGGTGATTGCCAGGCTCGATGCGGGTGACCCGCCGGCCGAGCCGCAGGTCGACGTCGTTGTCGGCGTACCACTCCGGCGGGTGGACGTAGATCTGGTCTCGTTCGCTCCTGCCGCTCAGGTAGTCCTTGGACAGGGGCGGTCTCTCGTAGGGCCGCTCGGCCTCCGCGCCGATCAGCACGATCTCGCCGTCGAAGCCCTCCTCGCGCAGGGCCTGCGCGGCCTTGGCTCCTGCCAGCCCGGCGCCGGCGATCACAAATGTGGCCATGGGCGCAGTATCCGCCCGCCGGGGGCGCCGGGGGAAGCGGGTTGGGTCAGACGGCCTGCCTCACCGGGTGAGCCGCTTGTGCCAGGCCACCGCCGAGGTGTCGGTGAGGGAGGCGATCTGGTCGATCACGATCCTGACGCGGGCCGCGTCGTCCGAGGCATCCTGGTACGCGGGCCGGAAGGCGGGCTCCAGCGTGCCGGGCGCGCCGCGGGTGATCAGCGCGGCCAACTCGGTGATGAGATCGCGCTGCCTGGCCTGGTTGGCGTGGTGGTCCTTCGTGGTCATGACGTAGTGGGCGACGACGCCCTTGAGCAGCGCGCACTCCAGCCGCGTGGCGGGCGGCACGACGAGGTCGGCGCGGTGGCGGCTGCCGTACACCTCCTTGGTGGCGGCCTGCGCGGAGCGGCAGAAGCGGCCGATGAGACCGCTGGTGAGGGCTTTGAGGCCGGCCAGGTCTGCGAGCGTGCCCGTGAAGCTGCGGGGCCAGAGCGGATCGGTGATCAGTTCGGCGAAGACGGCCTCCAACTCGTTCAGGTCGGCGCCGGGGGCGTACCAGGTGCGGGTGATCTCGCACACCTGCCTGCGCTCCTCGGCGGACAGGAGCGCCTCCGGGGTGACATGACCGAGGTGCAGGGCGTCCTCGAGGTCGTGTACGGAGTAGGCGACGTCGTCGGCCCAGTCCATGATCTGCGCCTCGAAGCTGACCCGCCCGTCCGGCGCGCCCTCCCTGATCCACTCGAACACGGGAAGGTCGTCGTCGTAGACGCCGAATTTGGGAGACTTGTCACACGTCCATGGATATTTGATCGAGGCGTCCAGTGCCGCCCGGGTCAGGTTGAGACCGGCGCTCCTGCCGTCCTCGGTGAGCACCTTGGCCTCGAGCCGGGTGAGCAGGCGCAGGCTCTGCGCGTTGCCCTCGAAGCCGCCGCACGACTCCGCCAGCGCGTTGAGCGCCACCTCCCCGTTGTGCCCGAACGGCGGATGCCCCAGGTCGTGCGCCAGGCAGGCGGTCTCCACGAGGTCGGGGTCGACGCCGAGGGTGGCGCCCATCTCCCTGCCCACCTGGGCGCATTCGAGCGAGTGGGTCAGCCGGGTGCGCGGGATGTGCTGGCCGCCACCGAACGTCTCGCCGGGGCCGACGACCTGCGTCTTCGCGGCCAGCCTGCGCAGCGCCGCGCTGTGCAGCACGCGGGCCCTGTCACGCTCGAACGCGGAACGATCCGGATTGCCGGAAGATTCCGGAACCCATCGGTCCTGGTCATGTTGGTCGTAGTACGACATGGGTGCAGCGATTTTATCCAGTTTCCCGTCTCCGCTAGTGTCGAGCCTCGCGAGTACCCCTTCCCCGGGAGCCCTCCCCCATGACGACAGCGTTCCGAGCGGTCCTGGCTTTCACCCTGCTCGCCGGCTTCTACGTTCTGGTCGGTCTGATCCTCGCCGCGGCGGTCTTCTTCGACGTCCTCTTAGTGGTCGACTTCCACGTCAACCTCATCAAGTTCGCGGCCGTGCTGACCCTGGCCGCGCTCGCGCTGGTCCGTACCCTGATCATGGTGAGCCGCCGCCGGGGCGGTGAGCAGCCCGGCGTCCCGGTCACGCGCGAGGACGAGCCGGTGTTGTGGCAGACGGTCGAGGAGCTCGCCCAGCGCGTACGCACCGCGCCGCCCGACGAGATCCGGCTGGTGGCGGAGGTGAACGCGGCCGTCTCGGAGGACACGCGGTTCCTGGGCATGAAGGCGACGCGGCGGCGCATGTTCGTCGGGCTGCCGCTGCTGCAGACGCTCACCGTGGACGAGTTGCGCGCGGTGCTCGGGCACGAGCTCGGCCACTACAGCGGCGCCCACACGCGGCTGGGCGCGCCCGTCTACCGCGGGCGCGTCTCGCTGATCGCCACCGTGCAGGGCCTGCGCAACCACCCGTTCGTCCAGCGCCTGTTCACCTGGTACGCCAAGCTTTACCTGCGGGTGTCGCAGGCCGTCTCGCGCAAGCAGGAGCTGGAGGCCGACCAGTTCGCCGTCGCGATCGGCGGCCGGCAGGCCATGGCGGGCGCCCTGCACAAGATCCACACCACCGCGATCGGCTGGGACCTGTACGTCAACGCGTACCTGTCGATGACGGGCGCGGGCGGCACCAGGCCCGCGTCGGTGTTCGGCGGCTTCCACGCCTTCATGAGCGACGCCGAACGGCAGGCCGAGCTGGCCAGGCTGAGCGATCAGCCCGAGGAGGTCTCCCCGTACGACTCCCACCCGAGCCTGGCCGACCGCCTGGCCGCCATCGAGCGCCTGCCGGAGCCGCAGCAGGTGCCCGACCCCCGCTCTGCCCTGACCCTGCTGCGCGACCCGAACGTGGCCGTGCAGGCGGTCGAGCAGTCCATGTGGTCGTCCGAGGCGCTGCTGACGCTGCGGGCGGTCTCGTGGGAGGAGCTCGTCGCGCACGGCATGTACGCCACCCGCAACGCCGACGCCCTGCGCGACCTGGCCCTGGCCGGGCAGCAGGTGATGGGTGCGTCACGGCCGTACCTGGACGCCGCCTTCGAGGCGATCGCGCGGGGGCGGCAGGCGGAGCTCGAGTACAAGCTGCGCGAGCTCGGCTGGAACGCGTCGGACACCCTGCTGGCCGGGGTGCTCGGGCAGGCGCTGGAGGCCGTCATGATCCAGCTCGGCGAGGCCAGGTGGACGCTGTCCTGGTCGGGGCCCGCGCGGCTGCTCTTCGACGACGGCGAGGAGGTGGCGTTGTCGGAGTACGCGGCCCGGGTGGCGGCCGATCCGTCGGCGGTGGGCGGGCTGCGGCAATGGCTGGGCGACCACGGCATGCGCCACGACTACGTACCCATCGAGCAACCGCCCCCGCCGGGCGCCCTGCCCGCCGCGGGACCCCCCTCCGGCCCCGGTGCGGGACCCGGTGCGGGACCCGGTGCGGGATTCGGTGCGGGACCCGGTGCGGGACCCACCCCTGGGCCCACTGCGGGGCCTCCCTCCGGTGCGGGACCCACCCCTGGCCCCACTGCGGGGCCTCCCTCCGGTGCGGGACCCGTCTCGGGACCCGTTGCCGGGCCTGCTCCTGGAATCCCGGGCCCGCACGTTCCGGAACCGTTCGCGCCGCCCTCCCCGGGACAATCCGCTCCCCCCGCCCCTGGCGACCAGTCCCCCCACTTCTCAGGACCCGTCCCCCCGCACGCCTCGGGCCCCGCCGTCCCCCACACCCCGGAATCCGAGACCACGCAGGCCTGGGGACCGGCCGCCCCACACACCTCGGAACCCGCGACCCCGCAGACCTGGGGACCCACCGCCCCAGAACCCGCGGCTCACGAGTCCCGCCCCGCAGCCCCGGACGACCCGGCACCCGCGGCCCCGAACACCTGGGGACCTGCCACCCCAGAACCCGGGGCTCACGAGTCCGGCCCCGCCGCCCCGGACACCTCCGGAGACTCCTGGTTGTTCTCGGAGGGAGAGCCGGTGCCGCACACGTTGGGCGACCCGAACCCGGACGCCCCCCGTTAGCGGGAAGGTGGTCAGCGCAGCGGGCGTTCCAGCTCGTCCCGGTGCTCGGCGACCCAGTCGCGGCAGGCGCGGATCCGGGCCACCACCCCGTCGTCACGCAGCCTGATCGCGTGCGGCGTCCCGGCGGCCGCGTCCGTCTCGATGCCGCGCGCGCAGCGGTCCTGCCACCACAGGATCGCCTCCACCACGCCGCCCCGCTCACGCAGCCCGTACGCGTCGCAGATCAGCCGGATCCGCCTGCCGGCGTCGACGGCTCCTGGACCGAGGCCGAGGTACTGCCAGCAGACGTGCGCCACGTCGTGGATCCGCCGTCCCGGCGCCGCGATGTCCCAGTCGATGAACGCCACCGGCCGCAGGCCCGCGCCCTCGTCGCGGTAGACGGTGTTCTTCGGGGACAGGTCGTTGTGGCAGGCGACCTCGTCGTCGCCGGCCAGGGGTGTGCCCGCGGTCAGGTCGTGGAACGCGCGTACGAGCTCCGCCACCCGCGCCAGGCTCTCGTCGGAGGTGACGCCGTCGGGCTGGACGTCCTCCCAGGCCACGTGGCCGTCCACGAAGCTGAGGATCTCGCGGCCGCGCTCGTCCGTCCCCAGGAACCTCGGCGCGCCCGGCCATCCGCCGCGTTCCAGCAGGAGCAGCAGTTCGTGCACGTACGCGGCCCGTTGCGCGGGCGGGCGGCGGACGGTGTCGCCGACCCGGACGACGGCGTTCACGTAGCCGCCGGGTAGGTGTGTTTCGGGCATGCGTCCCAGCCTGCCCGATCAGGCCGGGGGACGCCGCTCCATCGGCCGGGCCACGGCTTGGAGGACCGGTTTCCGTGGCCGGCCGGCGTGCGGGGGTCCGTGCGGAGGGCCCCGGCGTCGCGCGATCAGCGCCGATGCGTCGTTATCGGTACCACCCCGGCGCGCTCGGCGGCTGGGAGGCCGGCGGCTGCCTGAACGCGCTCCTGCACACCGTGACCGTGAGCGGACACCAGCCGTGACCGCCGCGAGCCCGTGAGCGGGCTCGCGGCGCTCAGGGCGCGGGCGACCGTGAGGCTGTCCTCGAAGATGTGGTAACGGGTGATGAAGCCGTCCTCGACGGTGAGGTGCAGCGCGAACGGCGACGTGTACGCGGCCCCGCCTCCCCGCACGGTCTGCACGATCTCCCCGAGCACCACGGCGTCCGCCCCGTCGACCAGGATCCGGGCGACCGACGTGCCGTTCAGCTCGGGCACGTGGTGCGCGTCCAGCGCGCGGAAGTGCTCCGCCACCTCGGCTCTGGTCGATCGCGGCCGGATCCACGGCACTTCGGAATGCCCTTCGGCGGGCCAGCTGAGCCGCCAGTCGATCTGCTCGGCGAACATCCCGGCCACGCCGTCGTGGTCGCGCCCGGCGATGCGCCGCAGCAATTCCTGCACGATGTCACGGGTGTTCTGCATCTCGTTGGTCATGCCGCACAGCCTGCCCGGCCCGGGGTATGCCCGTCGATTACCAGCGAGGTAACCGTCAGCCATGGGCGGCGCCGGGACGCCTCCCCGATCGCCCGCTGGACGGCTCGCCGCCACCCCTCCCTGAGAATGCGCTGTGAACCTGCGCCAACGCCTTTCTGACCCCTCCCTCTTACGTTACCTTTGTCCGACTACGGCGGCCGTTACCTCGGGTTTCGGCTGCCCATTCCCGAGGGGAATGAGGTAACGCGCGGTAACGAAAGGGCTGCAGGCGCGCATGGGCGTTGTGAGAACCGGCATCAAGCGAAGAATTCGGCTGCTGAACGAGGCGCTGCGCCCACCGCGTCAGCGCTCGGCGCCCGAGCCGGCCCCGCTGCTCAAGGCCTCCCGCCCGCGTCCCCCGAAGCGCACGCACGTCGTCGACTACTCCATCCCGATCCTGCCGCGGCAGGTGGACTCGCCGGTCTTCGTGATCGCCTCGGTGCGCTCCGGCTCCACGCTGCTGCGCATGCTGCTCAACAGTCACTCCCGCATCCGCGCCCCGCATGAGCTGCACCTGCGCACCGTCGAGGTCCACCTGACCCCTGACTTCTCCGAGCAGTCCATGCAGGAGCTCGGGCTGGACAAGGTGGAGCTCGAGCACGCGCTGTGGGACCGCATCCTGCGCCTGGAACTGGAGCGCAGCGGCAAGGAGATCATCGTCGACAAGACCCCGGGCAACGTCTTCGTCTGGGAGCGGCTGCACTACGCCTGGCCGAAGGCGAAGTTCCTCTTCCTGCTGCGCCATCCGCAGGGCGTGGTGTCCTCGCTGGAGAACCGCAAGACCAACACCTCCACCCGCGAAGCGCTGGAGACGAACGCGCTGAAATACTTCAAGCCCCTGGAACAGGCCCGCCGTACCCTCGACGGTCTCACACTGCGCTACGAGGAGCTGACCGCCGAGCCGGAACGGGTCACCCGCGAGGTCTGCGAATATCTGGGCGTGGCGTGGGAGCCGGAGATGCTCGAGTACAGCAAGCACGACCAGGGCCGGTTCGTCCCCAACCTGGGCGACCGCAGCGACACCATCAAGTCCGGACGGATCCAGCCCGCCCGCACCTTCGACAACACCGCGCTCTCACCCGAGCTCGCCGAGTACGCCAAGGCCTGGGGTTACCGCTGAGCTGGCGGAAAACCGGTATGACCGGCGGGCGGCTGTGTGGAAAAATCCGGCAATGCGCATCGAGTTCTCCCCGTTCTCGTCCGACGACATCGGCCCGCTGGCGGACTTCCTGACGGGAAACGACTGGCCCTTCCACGCGGGCACGCAGGACGCGGAGACGGTCAAGCGGCGGGCCGCCGACGGGCTCTACTGGAACGACGAGAGCCGGACGTTCTGGGTGCTGGCCGACGGAGAGCGCGCGGGCCTGGTGCGGCTGCAGGATCTCGCTGACGACACCCCCATGTTCGACCTGCGGATCCGTGAGGCCCGGCGCGGTCAGGGCCTCGGCACGGCCGCGGTCGCCTGGCTGACACCGTACGTCTTCACCGAGTTCCCCCACGTCATGCGGATCGAGGCCACGACCCGCCAGGACAACCACGCCATGCGCGCGATCCTGCGCGGCAGCGGGTACGCCAAGGAGGCGCACTACCGCGAGGCCTGGCCGAGCCGGGACGGCGGCACCCTCCACGACTCGGTCGGCTACGCCGTGCTCCGGCGCGACTGGCTCTCTGGCACGGTGACGCTCCCCGACTGGCACGACGAGCCCGCGACCCGGTCGAACGGGTAACGTCCGAACTGAGCGCGACCCGGTCGGCCGGAGAGCATCCGAGCCGACCGAGGTCCGGCACGGAAGGGAAGCTGTTGCGCTGGCTCTGGTGGCTGGGGGCGCCGGTCCTCGCCGGGATGTTGCTGGTCCTGGCGGCGCGCGACATCGTGCCCGCGTACACCGCCCAGTTCGGTTCCGGCGTCCCCGGCGTCTTCACCGCCACCAAGCGAGATTGCGGCGGCCGGACGTGTACGTGGGTGGGCTACTTCGTCGCCGACGACTCGCCGGTCCGGCGACGCGTCACCCTGGCGACGGGCGACGGCCTGGAGCGGGTGGGCGACAGCGTTCCGGCCGAGGACACCGGCAACCCGTACATCGTCTATCCGGTGAGCGGCTCCTCGGACTGGCTGCTGATCACCATTCTCGGCACGGCGAGCGTCGTGGTGCTCGGCTTCTGGACCAGGGGCGTGATCCGCGCGATCCGCCGGCCGTGACGGCGCTGTGACGGCGCTGTGACGGCGCTGCCCGTCACATTCCGCGGCGGTGCGTCGTCAGACCGGTGGAGTACCGTCCAGTCGCCACCGGCGGCCCCGTCGATCCGAGGAAAGCCCATGTCCAGCAACAGAGCGACGTTCCAGCGCTTCCACGAGGCCGTCAACAGCGGCGACGCGGAGCTCATCGCGACGACGATCGACGAGGTCGTCGACCCTGACCTGATCTTCCATGCGCCGGTGCCGACGGACCTGCCGGGGCCGCAGGCGCTCAAGCAGGTGTGGGCGGTGCTTCTTCGCGGATTCTCCGACATGCGCGTCGAGGTCGAGGACGTGATCGCCGAAGGAGACAAGATCGTCTCCAGGAACACGGTCACCGGCACCCACCGGGGCGAGTTCAGGGGCCTTCCGCCGACCGGCCGGTCCGTCACGTACAACGAGATCTTCATCTTCCGCTTCGCCGAAGGCCGGATCGCCGAGATATGGGGCGTCGTCGACCTCCTGACGCAGCTGAGACAGCTCGGCGCCGTTCCGTCTTAGCCCGGCCGGCGGGCGGAGAATAGCCGGTGTCGCCGATCACCGCCGGCCCTTGGTTGTTCACTGCGGGCCGACACGTCACTCCTGCCACCTTTGCGCGATGGAGTCCCTCGCCGTGGCGGCCGCGTCTGACCGCCCAGGACATGTCCGGTGTGGTGCGGGACCTCACAGCTTGACCGCCGACGTGGCCACCCGCACCGGCGGGCACCGCGGGCGCGGGCGGCCGGCCGCGCAGCGTCACGGCCCGGTCAAGCGTGCGAGCGCGGCGTCCAGACGTTGCACCGTCCGGTCGCGGCCAAGGACTTCCAGTGATTCGAACAGCGGCAGACCGACCGTCCGCCCCGACACCGCCACCCGGACGGGGGCCTGCGCCTTCCCCGGTTTCAACCCGTGGCGCTCGCCCACCTCGATCAGCACGTTCTTCAGCGTCTCCGCCCGCCACGCCGCAGCGGCGTACGCCGTCCGCGCATCGCGCAGCAGCTGCGCGGCGCCCGGCTTCATGGCTTTGGTCCACGACGCCTCGTCGAAGACGGGCTCGTCGAGGAACAGGAAATCCACATAACCCGTGATCTCCGACAACAACGCCAGCCGGGTCTGCGCCAGCGGCGCCACCGCCGCGAACACGTCCGGGTCGAAGGCGTCCGATCGCCACGGCACGTGTGGCCCGGCGAGCCATGGCGCGCATGCGGCGACGAACGCCTCTTCAGACAACGCCCGGATGTATTCACCGTTGAACGCGCTCAGCTTCTTCACATCGAAGAACGCCGGCGAGGTGTTGACGTCCTCGATTCTGAACAGCCGCTCCATCTCCGGATATGGCATGATCTCCCGATCGTCGCCCGGCCCCCAGCCCAGCAACATCAGGTAGTTGACCAGAGCATCCGGCAGAAACCCCTCTGCCAGATAATCCTCCAGCGCCAGCTTGTCCCGCCGCTTGGACAGTTTCTGCCGCTTGTCGTTGACGAGGACCGGCAGATGAGCCCACATCGGCGGCGCCGAGCCCAGGGCCTCCCACAGGAGCTGCTGCTTGGGCGTGTTGGACAGATGCTCCTCGCCCCGGATCACGTGCGTGATGCCCTGGTCCAGGTCGTCGACGACGTTGGCCAGGAGAAAGACCGGCGACCCATCGCCCCTGGCGATGACGAAATCCTCGATCGCGCTGTTGGGGAAGGCGGGCTTGCCGCGGATCAGATCCACGACCAGGGTCTCGCCGTCATCCGGCGTCCGAAACCGCAACGCGCGTCCCCGCGCGGGCTCCAGCCCGCGCTCGCGGCAGAATCCGTCATATCCCAGATGCTCGGACTCGCGCCGCTCCGTGAGCTGTTCACGCGTGCAGTCGCAGAAGTATGCCCGGCCACTCGTATAAAGCTGGAGCGCCGCCTGCCGGTGCCGATCGGCGCTCTGCGACTGCAGGTAAGGGCCCTCGAAAGCGGGATCTGAGGAATCGATGCCGATCGCGGCCAGAGCCTGGATAATGCCTTCCATCCACTCTGGGCGATTTCGCGCCGTGTCGGTGTCTTCCACCCGCAGCACGAACTTGCCAGCTGATTGTCGCGCTACTGCCCAATTATAGAGAGCAGACCGCGCGCCTCCAACGTGGAACATCCCTGTGGGGGAAGGCGCAAAACGTGTGCGAACCGGAACTACAGACACGCCGAGCAGTCTACCCGCGGAGCGGCAGGCCGTTCCGCGGGTTCAGCTGCATACCCGAAATCAACGGTTAAATGGTGAAGTGCGCGAACCGGCGGCGGTTCATCACGTCCACAAACGTGCCGGCCGCGGGCCCTACAGAATCGATGCGCGCTGTTTCCACGGCAATGATGTTGAGGCTTTCCGGATCGCCCAGCGCAATACCAGGTGACGTCAGCCGGCACCGTTTTCATGGTGCCCGTAACGCCGGCCCATCCTCATCACCGACTCATCAGCGGGTGTCGGAGTCGGTGTCCTTCAGCGCGGCGCGGCCGGCTTCCAGGCGGGCCACCGGGATGCGGAACGGGCTGCAGGAGACGTAGTCGAGGCCCACGTCGTGGCAGAAGTGCACGGAGTCCGGGTCGCCGCCGTGCTCGCCGCAGATTCCCAGATGCAGGCCGGGGCGGGTGGCCCTGCCCTCTTCGACCGCGATCTCGATCAGGCGGCCGACGCCCTCCCTGTCGAGGGTCTCGAAGGGAGAGACGCCGAAGATGCCGAGGTCGAGATAGCGGGAGAAGAACGACGCCTCCACGTCGTCCCTGGAGAAGCCCCAGGACATCTGGGTGAGGTCGTTGGTGCCGAAGGAGAAGAACTCCGCGGCCTCGGCGATCCTGCCCGCCGTCAGCGCCGCTCTGGGCACTTCGATCATGGTGCCGATCAGGGCCTCGACGCCGGCCTCCGCGAGGATCCTGACGGCCTCCTCACGTACGGACTCCAGCTCCTGTACGGCGGCCACCAGCGGGATCATGATCTCCGGCCGGGCACCCGGCACCTCCTTCGCCGCCTGGGCGATGGCGCGCACCTGCATGGCGAACAGGCCGGGGATGACCAGGCCGAGGCGTACGCCGCGCAGCCCGAGCATCGGGTTCTGCTCGTGCAGGCGCTTGACCGCGGCCAGGAGCCCGCGGTCCTTGTCGGTGACGTCCGGTGAGGTGGCGACCTTGACGGACAGGTCCACGATGTCGGGAAGGAACTCGTGCAGGGGCGGATCGATGAGGCGGATGGTGACGGGATCGCCGTCCATAGCCCTAAAAATCTCTGCAAAGTCCGCTTTCTGGAGCGGTTCCAGGGCGTCCAGCGCGGCCTGGCGTTCGTCGTCCGCCGACGCCAGGACCAGGTCCTCCACCAGCCGCCTGCGCTCCCCCAGGAACATGTGCTCGGTGCGGCACAGCCCGATCCCCTGCGCGCCGAACCGGCGGGCCCGCGCCGCGTCGTCCGGGGTGTCCGCGTTGGCCCGCACGCCGAGCCGGCGGGCGGCGTCCGCGTGGCGCATGATCCGGTCGACGGCCCTGACCAGCTCGTCGTCCGGCTCGGCGCCCTCGAAGTATTCGACGACCGCAGAGTCCACCACCGGCACCTCCCCGAGGAACACCTCCCCCGTGGTCCCGTCGATGGAGATGAGCTCGCCCTCGGAGACGACCACGCCGTCCGGCGCGGTGAACCTGCGCTCCTCCGTGGACACCTCCAGCTCCTCCGCCCCGCACACGCACGTCTTGCCCATGCCGCGGGCGACCACGGCCGCGTGGGAGGTCTTGCCGCCGCGGCTGGTCAGGATGCCCCTGGCGGCGATCATGCCGGCCAGGTCGTCGGGGTTGGTCTCGCGCCGGACCAGGATGACGTCCTCGCCCTGCTCCGACAACTCGACGGCCCGCTCCGAGCAGAAGACGGCCCTGCCGACGGCGGCGCCGGGTGAGGCGTTCATGCCCTTGCCGATCCTCTTCCGGTCGGCGTCCGCGTCGAAACGCGGGAACATGAGCTGGGCCAGCTGGTCGCCGGTGACGCGGGTGACGGCCTCGTCTAGCGTGATCAGGCCCTGGTCGACGAGCTGGGTGGCGATGCAGAACGCGGCCGCCGCCGTGCGCTTGCCGACGCGCGTCTGCAACATCCAGAGCTTGCCACGCTCGATCGTGAACTCGATGTCGCACAGGTCCCTGTAGTGGTTCTCCAGGATCTCCATGATCCCGAGGAGCTCGTCGTACGAGTGCTTGTCGATGCCTTCGAGCTCCTGGAGCGGGATCGTGTTGCGGATGCCGGCCACCACGTCCTCGCCCTGGGCGTTCTGCAGGTAGTCGCCGTAGATGCCCTGACGGCCGGAGCCGGGGTCGCGGGTGAAGGCGACGCCGGTGCCGGAGTCGTCGCCGTAGTTGCCGAAGACCATGGCCATGATGTTCACGGCGGTGCCGAGGTCGGCGGGGATGCGTTCCTGGCGGCGGTAGAGGATGGCGCGTGGTGCGTTCCACGAGTCGAAGACGGCCCGGACGGCCAGGCGCATCTGCTCGCGCGGGTCGGCGGGGAAGTCGTCGCCCGTCTGCTCGCGGACGATGCCCTTGTACGTCTCCACGAGCCGCTGCAGCTCGCCCGCGTCGAGGTCGGTGTCGTTGCGCCTGCCCTTGACGGCGTCGAGCGCCCGCTCGAACAGGTCTCCGTCGATCCCGAGCACCGTCTTGCCGAACATCTGGATGAGCCGGCGGTAGGAGTCCCAGGCGAAACGTTCGTTGCCGCCCGCCTGCTTGGCCAGGCCGTGCACCGACTCGTCGTTGAGCCCGATGTTGAGCACCGTCTCCATCATGCCCGGCATGGAGAATTTCGCCCCGGAGCGTACGCTCACGAGCAGCGGGTCGTCGGCCTGCCCGAGTTTCCTGCCCATCCGGCCCTCGAGCGCGTTCAGATGCTGCGCGACCTCCTGCTCCAGGCCTCCCGGTGTCGAGCCTTCCGCCAGGTAGTGGCGGCAGGCCTCGCTGGTGATCGTGAATCCGGGAGGAACGGGCAGCCCGAGGTTGGTCATTTCGGCGAGGTTGGCTCCCTTACCGCCGAGAAGATCCTTGAGATTCCTGTTGCCCTCGGTGAAATCGTAAACGTACTTCGCCACCACAACTCCAATCCGACGCCTCTGAACCGGACTCTACCGGCGAAATTGATGACGAAACTTCACCCCTCCCCTAAGACAACATTTATGCAGGTGAACACCCGTACACAGGTCTAATCCAATTATACGACCGCAAGTCAGAAAATTGGATTAGACCAATTGGTTTAAACCAATTCTTGGGAAAGGAGAACGGCAGGCGGGCCCGGATCGCGGTCCGCGATCACGCGATCCGGGTCCCCTCCCCACGCATGGCGAAGGCGCCCCCGCCGACCGGCGAAGGCGCCTCCGTACGGCGCTAGGCGAGCGGATTGTCCTCCGGCGGCGAGCCCGGCGCCCCGTCACGCGGCGGCAGCCACAGCACGAACGTCGCGCCCTCCCCCAGCCGCGAGTACACCGCCACCCGCCCTCCATGCGACTCCACGATCTGGCGCACGATGGCCAGGCCGAGCCCCGTGTGGCGGTCGCGGCGGCTGGCCTCGCCGCGCCAGAAGCGGTCGAAGACGCGCTGCTGGTCCGCCTCACCCAGCCCGGGCCCGTCGTCGCGGACCGCCACCCACAGCCAGCCCTCCGCGCGGCCCGCCACCACGCGGATCGTGGCGCCGGGCGGCGAGAGGCGCACGGCGTTGGACAGCAGGTTGGCCACGGCGCGGCGCAGGGCGTCGGAGTCGCCGGTCATGTCCAGGCCGGAGCCCAGGTCGCGGGTGATCCGCACGTGCCGGGCGGCGGCCGGGGTGGCGTGTTCCTCGCACGCCTCCGCCGCCACCCTGGCCAGGTCGAGATCGGCGTCGGCGAACGCGGTGCCCTGGCGCCTGGCGCTGGCCAGCAGGTCCTCGACGAGCCGCGTCATGCGGGTGGTCGCGCGGTCCACGATGGCCACGGCCCTGGCGCGCTCCTCGTCGCTGGCGTCGGGGGCGGACAGCACGGCGTCCACGTTCGCCCGGATGATCGTCAGCGGGCTGCGCAACTCGTGCGAGGCGTCGTCGATGAGCTGGCGCTGCGCGCTGAACGCCTCCTCCAGCCGGTCGAGCATGGTGTCGATGGTGTCGGCCAGGTCCTTGAGCTCGTCGCGCGGCCCGTTGAGCTTGATGCGCCGGGCCAGGTCGGTGGCCTGGATCTCCTCCGTGGTGCGGGTGATCGACCTGACGGGGCGCAACACGCGGCCGGCCAGCACCCAGCCGATGCCCAGGCTGGCGAGATAGAGCCCGACCAGCGTGACCAGCGAATAGTCGCGCAGCGTGGCCAGCGTCTTGACGTTGACCGCGTTCTCGACCTCCTGGACGAAGACGACCTCCCGCTTGCCCAGGTACTGGTTGCCCGAGTAGGCCTTGGCGTACTCGGTGGTGTAGGGGCGCTGGTCGGTGGATTTCGAGACGGCGAAATAGATGCCGCCGAGCACGAGCGCGGCCAGCACGAACAGCAGGCCCGAGTAGAGCACGGTGAGCCGGAAGCGGATGGTGTGGATCATGTCGGCTCCTTGAGCCGGTAGCCCCGGCTGATCACCGTCTCGATCAGGCCGTGCTCCTGGAGCTTGCGCCGCAGGTTGCCGACCGTGACGCGCACGGTGTTGGTGAACGGGTCGGCGTGCTCGTCCCAGACGTGCTCCAGCAGTTCCTCGCTGGAGACCACGTGACCCGGCCTGGTCATCAGGTAGTGCAGCACGCCGTATTCCTTGGGGGTGAGCGCCAGCGACCTGCCGTCCAGCGACACCTCCAGCCTGGCCGTGTCGATGCGCAGCCCGCCCACCTCGAGCACGGAGGTGCCGCCGCTCTCCCTGCGCAGCAGCGCCCGCACCCGGGCCAGCAGCTCGGGGAACGCGAACGGCTTGACCAGGTAGTCGTCCGCCCCCTCGTCGAGCCCGCGGACACGGTCGTCGAGCCGGTCGCGCGCGGTCACCATGATGATCCGCACGCCCTGGCCCGCCGCTCGCACGGTGCGGCAGAGCTGGAAGCCGTCGCCGCCGGGCAGGTTGAGGTCGAGCAGGACCAGGTCGTACGTGTTGACCTGCAACTTCTCGTGCGCGGACGGCGCGTCGTAGGCCACGTCCACCGCGTAGCCCGCGCGGGCGAGGCCCACCCGCAACGCGTCGACCAGGTCCTCCTCGTCCTCCACCACCAGCAGTCGCATGCTTGTGACCCTAATTTCGCATGATGCGTTCCGCGACGGGCGCGGCACGGTCGATGGGGATGGCGAAGCCGATGCCGATGTTCCCGCCCCCTCGGCCGGCGGCGATGGCGGTGTTCACCCCCACGACCTCGCCCCTGTCGTTCACCAGCGGCCCACCCGAGTTGCCCGGGTTGATGGACGCGTCCGTCTGCACGGCCGTGCGCCGCGCCCCGCCCAGCCGCACCTCCCGGTCCAGGGCGCTGACGATGCCCGCGGTGACCGTGCCGGAAAGGCCCAGCGGCGAGCCGATGGCCAGCACCTGGTCGCCGACGGACAGGTCAGACGACCGGCCGAGGGTGACGGGCGCCAGGTCGCCGGGGTGGTCGACCGCCAGCACGGCCAGATCCTCGTCGTCGTCCGCGCCGACCACGCGGGCGCTCAGCCTGCGGCCGTCGCTCAGCACCACGGTCGCCAGACCGCTGTCACCGACCACGTGCGCGTTGGTGAGGATGTGGCCGCGCCCGTCCACCACGAAGCCGGACCCGCCCCGGCTGCCGGCCTCCACGGAGACCACGCTGGGCAGCACCCGCGCCGCCGTCGCGCTCAGCCCGGCCAGGCCGGACGACGGCGCGGGCGCGACCCTCGGCAGGGCCGCGACGGGGGCCGGCTCGGACACCCCGGAGAGCCGGGCCCCCGCCGCTCCTGCCGCCCCGCCGGCGACCGCCGCGACGAGCGCGGCGACCACCAGCAGGCGTCCTCTCCCCACCGCCGCCTGCGCGGGCCGCGAGCCCTGCGCGGGCGGCGGTTGCGCGGGGGTCGGCGGTCCCGGTATGGGCGGCGGCTGCGCCGGAGGTGGCGGGCCGAGCATGGGCGGCGGCTCCTGTACGGGGTCCCGGCGGGCGCCGGGCGGCACCGTACGGAAATCCGGCCCGCTCGGCCGGCCCAGGCCTCTCACGGCAGCCTCGAGAACCACACCATCGACGTCACCGCCGCGATCAGCCCGCAGATCAGTCCCGCCGCCACGAACCACTGCCATACCTCCTGCTGCTCGGTGCGGTAGCCGACCGACGTGCCGATGTCCTCGTAGACCGCCTGCAGTTCGCTGCCGCTGGCCGCCTCGTAGAACCCGCCACCCGCCGCCTCGGCCAGCCCGCGCAGCGCGGGACCGTCCACCGGCACCGGGACCTCCTGACCGGAGAGGCTGATGGTGCCGCCCGCGGTGCCGTAGGCGATGGTGGTGACCGGGACGCCCTTCGAGGACGCCTCGGCCGCCGCGTCGTTCAGCGTGCGGCCGGTCGTGTTGGAGCCGTCCGACAGCAGCACGATGTGCGCGGGCGGCGCCTCCTCCTCCGAGTCGAGCGAGGCGATGGCCTCCAGCGAGGAGTAGACGGCCTCGCCGATGGCGGTGCCCGACGCCGTGCTCAGCCGGCCGAGCGCGCTCAGCACCGCCTGCCGGTCCGTGGTCGGCGGCACCGCCACGGAGGCCGACGACGAGAACGACACCAGGCCCAGGTTGAACCGCTCGGGCAGCCCCTCCACGAACTGCCTGGCCGCCTGCCGGGCCGCCGAGAACCGGTCGGGGCTGACGTCGGTGGCGCTCATGGACGCCGACACGTCGAACGCCACCATGATCGTGGCCCGTTCCCTCGGCACCTGCACCTCGGCCGTCGGCCTGGCGAAGCCCACGACCACCAGCGCGAACATGAGCAGCAGCGCCGCCGCCGGCAGGTGCCTGCGCCACCCGGGGCTTGTCGGAGCCACCCTGTCGAGCAGGTCGAGGTTGGTGAACCGGACGGCGTACGCGCTGCGGCGCAGCGACATGAGCACGTAGGCGACGGCGAGCAGCGCCACGGGGACGAGCAGCAGCAACCAGACGGGCGAGATCAGCCTCACGCCACCTCACCTCCTGTGCCAGGCGTGCCGCAGCCCCGGGCGGGTCCCCGGGCGGGTCCCCGGGCGGGCAACATCGGGCTCGGGGCCAGTGCGGCCAGGCGGCGCTGCCGTACGACGTGCTGGACCAGGTCCCGTACCCAGTCCCGGTCCGTACGCAGCCGCAGGTGGGTGGCTCCGGCCCGGCGCAGCGCCCGTGTGATGGCGTCGCGCTGCCCGGCCGCCGCCTCCTCGTACCGGCGGCGCAGCCGGGCGTTGCCGGTGGCGACCTCCCGCCGCCGTCCCGTCTCCGGGTCGATCAGCGTGAGGATCCCTACGTCCGGCAGGGTCAGCTCGCGGGGGTCGACCACCTCCACGGCCAGCACCTGGTGTCGGGCGGCGAGCCTGCGCAGCGGCGGCTCCCAGGTCTCCGGCGCGTCCAGGTAGTCGGACACGACCACGACGAGACCGCGCCGCCGTACGACCCGGCTGAGCTGTTCGGCCGCCACGCCGAGCAGCGGCTCCGCCACGCCGGGCGGGGTCCGCGGCAGCGCGAACGCCGCCTGCAGCAGCGCCATCAGGTGCGGCCGGCCCGTCCTGGCGGGCAGCGTCCTGACGCCGCCGCCGTGCAGCAGGTGGGTGCCGATCCGGTTGCCGGTCCGCTGGGTGAGGAAACCGACCGCCGCCAGCGCGGCCAGGGCGAGCTCCCGCTTCTCCAGCGCGGCGGTCCCGAAGTCCATGCTCGCGGTGGAGTCGAGCAGGGCCCAGATCTCCAGCTCGCGGTCGGCGACCAGATCCTGCACGTGGGGCTCGTTCGTGCGGGCGGTGACGTTCCAGTCCATCCGCCGCACGTCGTCCCCCGGCTGGTACGGCCGCGACTGCGCGGGCTCGCTCCCGGGACCTGGCACCAGCCCGAGGTGTTCGCCCTGGAGCAGTCCATCCAGCCTCCTGGTGATCGTCAGCTCGAGCCTGCGCAGCGCGGGCTCCGCGATCAGATACGGCTTCATGCCACCGCGTCCTGCCGCATCGTTTCCTGCCGCGTCGCCTCCTGTTGGGGCGCGATGAGGGGCAGCGGCACGGCGGCCAGCACCCGGTCCACGATCTCCCGGGGCACGACCCCGTCGGCCAGCGCGTCGAAGGAGAGCACCAGCCGGTGCGCCATCACGTCGTGCGCCAGGTCTCGTACGTCCTCCGGCAGCACGTAGTCGCGCCCCCGCAGGAGCGCCAGTGCCCGGGCGGCCGACAGCAGGCCGAGCGTGGCCCTGGGGCTGGCCCCGAACGCCAGCAACCGCCGCACGTCCGGCACCCCGTACCGGTCGGGGTCGCGGGTGGCGTAGACGAGGCGGACGGCGTACTCGGCGACGGCGTGGTGCACGAAGACCTCCTCGGCCCGCCGCTGGAGCGCGAGGACCTGCGCCGGGTCGAGGACGGCGTGCGGCGCGGGCGGGTCCACGCTCATGCGGTAGACGATCGCCAGCTCCTCCGATTCGCTGGGATAGCCCACGTCGATCTTCATGAGGAAGCGGTCGCGCTGCGCCTCGGGCAGGTGGTAGACGCCTTCGGACTCGATGGGGTTCTGGGTGGCCAGCACCAGGAACGGCCTGGGCACCTCGTGGGTGACGCCGCCGATGCTGACCTGCCGCTCGGCCATGATCTCCAGCAGGGCCGACTGCACCTTGGCGGGCGCCCGGTTGATCTCGTCGGCGAGCAGCAGGTTGACCATGACGGGACCGAGCTCGATGTCGAACGACTCGGTCGAGGGCCGGTAGATCCTCGTGCCGATGATGTCGGACGGCACCAGGTCCGGCGTGAACTGGATGCGGGCGAACGTCCCCCCGACCACGCTCGCCGTGGTCTCGGCGGCCAGCGTCTTGGCGATGCCCGGGACACCTTCGAGCAGGCAGTGCCCCTTGGCGACGACCGCCACGATCAACCGCTCGACCATGTGGTCCTGGCCCACGATCACCCGCTTGACCTCGAACAGCGCCCGTTCGAGCAGTGCCGGGTCGGTCATGGCTGCACGACCTTGTCGGGGCAGTCGTCCACGACCAGCCGCAGCTCCAGCGCGGTCGGTTCGGGTTCGGCGAACGCGGCGCTCCCCGTCATGAGCACCGCGCCCGCGGCGAGCAGCACAAGAGCGAAACGTGATGTACGCATGATGACCCTCGTCCCTCGTATGGCCGTTATCGGCTTAGAGGGCATGTCATCAGGCAAGCGCGAAAGCCCGCGTAACTCCCGCCTTTATACGATTTTTCGGTCTCCAGTGTCTCCGTCCCGCCTCCCCCTGACGCGACACAGACACCGCGATCCAGCCCCGACCTCCAGGGACACTCCTGACATACAACAGGCGACGATTCCCGCGTTTGGCCCCGGACAGATCTGATATTTTCGGGGAGACGATGCTGACATATGGAGGGGCGATGGATCAGGGAGCGCTTGTCCCACGGCATGTGATCGAGGTGATCCGGCATCGCCTCGCCACGCGACCGGTCATCGTCCTGACCGGCCCCCGGACGATCGGCAAAAGCACACTGCTCAATACGTGCGCCCGCAAGCATCAGGTTCCCGTCATCGATCTGGACAGCCCACCCGTTCGCCGACAGGTCGCCCAAGACCCGACACATTTCGCCGCCGGCCCGCTGGAGCCGGTCTGCATCGATGAGTTCCAGCACGTGCCCGAGATCCTCTCCGCCATCAAGGCGGAGCTCAATGTCGATCTGCGACCCGGCCGATACATCCTCACCGGCTCAACTCGCTACAGCGCGCTCCCACGGCTTGGGCAGGCGCTCACGGGGCGCGCGCACATCATGACGGTGTGGCCGTTGTCGCAGGGCGAGCTCGGGGGACACAAAGAGACGTTTATCGACGCGATGTTCGCCGAACCTGGCAGCTTGGTGACGGCGATCCCCTCAAAGACCACACGCGCCGATTACGAGCGCATGATTCTCGCCGGCGGGTTCCCGATGGTGCTGGACATGCCTGACGCGGAGCGCGGTCACTGGTTCAGGGATTTCGTGGACATGGTGATCGACCGGGACGTGCTGGAGATCAGGAAGGTCAGGCAGCGCCACGTTCTGCCGCTCATCCTGCGCCATCTCGCGGCGCGCACGGCAAGCGTCGTCAATGCCGCGGACATCGCGCAGCACGTGGGGGTCGATCAGCGACTGGTCGGCGACTACATCACGCTGCTGGAGTCGGTTTTCCTGGCGCATCGGCTCGACTCCTATGGTCGCACCCTGAGCAGCAAAGTAGGCAGATCACCAAAAATTCACCTGGTTGACAGCGGGCTGGCCGCACACCTGCTCGGCATCAGCCAGCGCAAGTTGAACAGACGCGACCCAGCCACGCTGACCGAGTTCGGCAAGGTGGTGGAGACCTTCGTGGTCAACGAGTTGCTCAAGCAAGCGGGCTGGGCCGAGTCGGTGGTGGAGTTCAGCCACTTCCGCACCCGTGACCAGCGAGAGGTGGACCTGGTCATCGAGTCAGGTGAAGGCGAGGTCATCGGTGTCGAAGTCAAGGCGAAATCTTCGGTCGAAGAAGCCGACTTCCGCGGTCTCCGCCTGCTCAGAGACCGGCTTGGCGCCACCTTCGCAGGAGGGGTCCTGATCAATCTCGGTCAGCAGTCCTTCAGACACGACGACAGGCTCTTCGTGATGCCCGCCGATCGGCTGTGGACCCCGTTGCCGACCTCGTGGTAGGCGCCCATCCAAGGACCAGCAAATGCCGCGCCCACCAACTGTTGGACTGCTCCTGCGGAAACACCGAAGGCCGCCTGCCGGACGACGGCGGGCGGCCCTGACGGCAACGGCGCGATCAGTCGTTCAGGTGCTGGCGCAGGTAGGCGTCGACGCCGTCGATGGAGATGCGCTCCTGGGCCATGGAGTCACGCTCGCGGATCGTCACCGCGTTGTCCTCGAGGGTGTCGAAGTCGACGGTGATGCAGAACGGCGTGCCGATCTCGTCCTGGCGGCGGTAGCGGCGGCCGATCGCGCCCGCGTCGTCGAACTCGACGTTCCACCGGCGGCGCAGCTGCGCGGCCAGATCGCGCGCCTTAGGCGACAGGTCGGCGTTGCGCGAGAGCGGCAGCACCGCGGCCTTGACCGGGGCGAGCCGGTGGTCGAGCCGCATGACCGTGCGCTTCTCCATGACGCCCTTGGCGTTGGGCGCTTCGTCCTCGGTGTAGGCGTCGATCAGGAACGTCAGCGTGGCGCGGTCGACACCGGCGGCCGGCTCGATGACGTAGGGGACGTAGCGCTCCCCGCTGTCCTGCTCGAAGAAGCTGAGGTCGGCGCCGGACGCCTTGGCGTGGGAGGTGAGGTCGAAGTCGGTGCGGTTGGCGATGCCCTCGAGCTCACCCCACTCGGAGCCGACGAAGTTGAAGCGGTATTCGACGTCGACGGTGCGCTTGGAGTAGTGGGACAACTTTTCCTGCGGGTGCTCGTAGAGGCGCAGGTTGTCCTTGTTGATGCCGAGGTCGGAATACCACCGGAAGCGCTCGTCGATCCAGTATTGGTGCCACTCCTCGTCGGTGCCGGGCTTGACGAAGAACTCCATCTCCATCTGCTCGAACTCGCGGGTGCGGAAGATGAAGTTGCCCGGCGTGATCTCGTTGCGGAACGACTTGCCGATCTGGCCGATGCCGAACGGGATCTTCTTGCGCGCCGACTGCTGCACGTTGAGGTAGTTGATGAAGATGCCCTGCGCGGTCTCGGGCCGAAGGTAGGCCAGGCCCGACTCGTCCTCGACCGGGCCGAGGTAGGTCTTGAGCAGCCCGCTGAACTGCCGGGGCTCGGTGAAGGTGCCCTTGTTGCCGCAGTTGGGGCAGGTGATGTCGGCCAGGCCGCCCTCGGGCGTCTTGCCGTTCTTCTCTTCGTAGGCCTCGATGAGGTGGTCGGCCCTGAAGCGCTTGTGGCAGGACAGGCACTCGGTCAGCGGGTCGCTGAAGGTGTCGACGTGGCCGCTGGCCCGCCACACCTCGGGCGCCAGGATGACGCAGGAGTCGAGGCCCACCACGTCGTCGCGCGACTGGACCATCGACAGCCACCACTGCCGCTTGACGTTGTTCTTCAGCTCGACGCCCAGTGGACCGTAGTCCCACGACGCGCGCAGTCCGCCGTAGATCTCGCTCGACGGGTAGACGAGCCCGCGGCGCTTGGCGAGGCTGACGATGGTGTCCATGACGTCGGTGCGTCGTGCCATGTCGGTGATTCTCTTTCCGGCTGGAGGTCGGCGAGTGAAATTGGTGAGATCCCAGCTTAGGGGACTCTCGAACGCTCTCGCGCGCGAGTATTGTTACGCACCGTCCCGAACGTGGACGTCCTCATATGCGCTGGGTTCGTTGACCATGAGAATCATCAATGGATACATCACCATCCGGGCGGCGGAGAGGGCTCTGCGGTAGAAACCGGCGCCCTCCCACTCGCTGACCAGGGCCCACAGGTTGGGCTCGTCGACCGAGCGGGCCAGCCGGCCGCGCTGATAGCCCGGTTGGGTGGCGAGCAGGTCGAGGATGGCGTGGCCCTGTTTGACGAAGTCCTGCGACTGGGACTCTGGAACGGAGTATCGGATCACGGCGAGCACGCGACCAGCCTAGAGGCCCCTTCCGGAGCACCGCGTCCGCGCGACACGCGTAGGCTCTTCCCCGTGGCCCCTGACAGTGAACGCGGCGGCAGGCACGGCAGCAAGCCCGGCGGCAAGCGCGGCGACCAGCACAACGACCGGCGTGCCGGCCGGCCCGGCGACCGGCCCGGTGGCAAACGTCCGGTCCCGCAGGGCGAGCAGTTCTTCACGCCGGGCGCGACGGGCCTGCGCAAGGCCGTCGAGCAGCGCAGCGCCGTGCCGATGACGTTCCTTTTCACGCAGGTGCCCCGGTGGGTGGCGCCGGTGGTGCTGGTGGTCCTGCTGCTGGCCGGGTTCGCCGTGAGCAATCCGCTGGGCGGGGTCGCCGTCCTGCCCGTGATCGCGTTCATCGGGTGGCTGGCCTATCTGTCGTGGCCTTCTCTGGGGGCCGGCGGGAAGCTGCTGCGGGTCGCCATGCTGACGTTTCTCGTCCTGCTCGCGGCGACCCGCTTCGGCGCCTTCTGCGGGCCCGCTTCGGCCGCCTTCTGACGGACCCGCTGTGGCGCCTGCGCGGCCTTCCTGAGGGATCGCCTCAGGGCAGCAGCGTGTAGTGCGGGAAGTTGCCCGGCAGGCGTTCGTTGTCGGGGCCGCTCGTGGCGGCGCGCACCAGCAGTTCGCCTCCGACGAACGCGCCGCGCCACGACGCGCCGAGCCCGCCGAACAACTCCTCGCGGTCGCCGCGCGAGCGCGGCTTGTTGTGGCCCACCTTGAACGCCCGCACCTCGGGGGCGAGGCGGTGGAAGGTCTCCTCGTCGTCGCAGGAAAGGGTGGCGACGAGCGCGCCGTTGCTGGCGTTCATGGCGGCCAGCAACTCGGCCTCCGTGTCCACCAGGACGATCGTGTCGACGGGGCCGAAGGGCTCGGCGTGGTGCAGGGGTGAGGAGGGGGGCGGGTTGAGGATCGCGGTCGGGGCAAAGTATGCGGAAATATCCTGCCCTGGGAGGAAGTGTCCGGACTCGATGGCCGCGCGGTGGATCGGCACGCCGCCCCGCGCCACGGCCTCGTCCACCTGGTCGGCCAGCTCCTTGGCCTTCGAGGCGTTGATCAGCGGGCCGAAGGCCAGCTCCGGCAGCGGGTCGTCCGGCTCGGCGACCGCGAGCGGGTGGCCGAAGCGCAGCGACCCCACAGCCGACACGTACGCGCCCAGGAACTCGTGGAACGCCGACCGCTGCACCACGAACCGCGGATAGGCCGTGCACCGCTGCTTGCCGTAGTCGAACGACGCCCGGATCTGCCTCGTGAGCAGGTCCCAGTCGCCGTACTCCCACACGCCCCAGCAGTTCAGCCCCTCCTGCTCCAGCACGTGCCGGCGCCCGAGGTCGGCCAGCGAGGTCGCCACCTTGGCGCCCGCGTCCCTGCCGCCCACGAACGACACGCAGCCCAGCGCGCGCCCCGCCACCAGCACCGGTGACAGCTCGGCCCCTCCCCCGCTGACCAGCGTGAACGGAAGCCCTTCCCGCACGGCCAGCGCGCAGGCCAGCGTGAGGCAGCACAACCCGCCGTCCGTGGGCGTCTTGGCGATCACCGCGTTGCCGGCCAGCGCCTGCACGAGCATGGCGTGCATGAGCACGCTCATCGGATAGTTCCAGCTCGCGATGTTGCTGACCGGCCCCGGCAGCGGCGAGCGTCCCGCCACCATGCGGTCGATCTCGTCGAGATACCAGCGCACGCCGTCCAGGCAGCGGTCCACGTCGGCGCAGGCCGTCTTCCACGGCTTGCCGATCTCCCAGACCAGCAGCAGGGCCAGCAGGTCGCGGTGGGCGGCCATGGACTCCACGGCCGCCGCGACCATCGCCTTGCGCTCGGCCATCGGCAGGTACCGCCACCGGTTGTGCTCCTCGACGGCCCCGGCCACCGCCCGCGCGGCCCCGGCCCGGTCGAGCCGGGGCAGGCCGGCGATGGCCGTGCCGTCCAGCGGTGAGAACCCCGGCACGGGGCGCCCGTCGCGGTGCCACATGCCGCCCCAGTGGTTCAGCACGCGGTCGTCGTGGAAGGCCTCGGGAGCCGCCGTGTGGCAACGGTCGTAGGCGTCCTGCCAGGCCGTACCCGGTTTGAGCTGCATGAGAGCTCCTCTCAGTCGGACCAGTCGGCGGTGATGAGCTCGGGCAGCGGCTCGAACTCCTTGACCGCGTCGAGCGAGGGACCCATGGCGGCGTTGGCCTCGCGTTCGACCATCACCTCCACCAGCACCGGCAGCCGCTCGCGCGCAGACTCGGCCGACGCCCACGCCAGCGCGCCGGGCAGGTCGCCCGGCAGCTCCACGCGGCGCGCCGGGCAGCCGAACGCCTCCATGGCCTTGACATGGTCGATGCCGCCTTCCCCGTAGTGCAGGTCCACGGCGAAGTTCATGTCGTACGGGATCTCCGCCTGCCGGATGAGTCCCAGGTACTCGTTGTTGATCATCACGATGACGAACGGGACGCGGTACTGGGCGGCGACCGCGACCTCCTCCATCAGGAACTGGAAGGAGTAGTCGCCGACCACGGCCACCACCTGCCGCTCGGGATGCGCGCACTTGACGCCCATGGCCGCGGGCACCTCCCAGCCCAGCGGCCCCGCCTGCCCGCAGACCAGGTAGCGCCGCGGCAGGTAGGTCGTCTGGAACTGACCCGACCAGATCTGGTAGAGCCCGATGGCGGTGACGAACGTGGTGTCCCTGCCGAAATACTCGTTGATCTCCTTGAACACCCTGGGCGGCTTGATCGGCACGTCGTCGAAGTCGTCGCGGCGCGTCATCGTGCGGCGCAGGTCGGAGACCCTGCGCACCCACTTGCCCGGCTCCTTCGGCCCGCTCCGCCCGCGCGCCTCGGCCAGCAGGTCGGCGAGCACCGGCTTGGCGTGGCCGACGATCCCCAGGTCGGGCTCGAAGACCCGGCCGATCTGCATGGGCTCGATGTCGACGTGCACGAACTTGCGTCCCCGGCGGTAGACGTCGAGGTCGCCGGTGTGCCGGTCGCCGAAGCGGGCGCCGACGGCCAGCACCAGGTCGCTGTCCAGGAACGCGGCGTTGCCCCACCGCGTCTGGGTCTGGATGCCCGGCATCCCGGCGAACAGCGGGTGGTCCTCGGGGAAGGCGCCCTTGCCCATGAGCGTCACCTGCACCGGCACCTGGAGGTGCTCGGCCAGCGCGCGCAGCTCGCCGCAGGCGTCGGCGATGATGACGCCGCCGCCGGCCAGGATGACGGGCCGCCTGGCCTCCGCCAGGAGGTCCATGGCCTTGCGCACGGCCTTCGGCAGCGGGCGCGGCGCCTCGACGGGCAGCGGCGCGTCCACGTCGCGGTCGTACAGGCAGGTGCCGCGCTGGACGTCGATCGGCAGGTCGATGAGCACCGGCCCCGGCCGGCCCGACCTGGCGATCCTGAACGCCTCGCGGAACACCCACGGCGCCTGGGCGGGCTCCTTGAGCTGCACCGCCCACTTGGTCACCGGACGGGCGATCTCCACGATGTCGACCGCCTGGAACGCCTCCTGGTGCAGCTTCGACGTGGCGGCCTGGCCGGTGACGCAGATCATCGGGATCGAGTCGGCCATCGCCGTGTAGAGACCGGTGATCATGTTGGTGCCGGCGGGGCCCGACGTGCCGATGCAGACGCCGGCGTTCCCCGTCACCCTGGCCCAGCCGTCGGCCGCGTGGGTGCCGCCCTCCTCGTGGCGTACCGTGATGTGCCGGATCGAGCTCTTCTGGAGCGCCGCGTAGAGCGGCAGGATGGCCGCGCCGGGGATGCCGAAGACGGTGTCCACGCCCTCCGACTCCAGCACCGCGACCACGGCCTCCATGCATGGAATGCGATTCATCCATTCAGCCTTTCGATCACTTTGAGCAGGGCGGAATGGTCGAGCGAGCCGTGGCCCTGCGCCCTGGCCGCCGCCATGAGCTGGGCGACCTGCCCGGTGAGGGGCAGGCTGACCCCGGCCTCGCGGGCCGCGGCGACCGCGATGCCCATGTCCTTGTGGTGCAGGTCGATGCGGAACCCCGGGGCGAACTCCCGCTTGACCATGGTGTGGCGCTTGAGCTCGAGGATCCTGGAGCCCGCCAGGCCGGCCGCGAGCACGTCCAGGCCGGCGGCCGGGTCGACGCCCGAGGCCTCCAGCAGCACGATGGCCTCCGACACGAGCCCGTACACGCCGCCGACGACGAGCTGGTTGGCCGCCTTGACGGTCTGGCCCGCGCCCGCGGGGCCGACGTGCACCACGGTCGTGCCGAGGCTGCCCAGCACCGGCCCGGCCGCCGCGACGTCCTCGGCGTCGCCGCCCACCATGATCGACAGGGTGCCGTCGATCGCGCCGCGCTCGCCGCCGCTGACCGGGGCGTCCAGCGCCCGTACCCCAGCGGCCGCCGCCTGGCGCGCCACCCTGCGGGAGGTCTCCGGCTTGATGGTGCTCATGTCGACGTAGAGCAGGTTCGGCTTGCCGTACTCGACGACCAGCGGCGCGACCTCCTCCACCTGCGGCGAGTCGGGCAGCATGGTGATCACGACGTCCGCGCCGGCGACCGCGTCGACCACGCCGGCCGCGCCCTTGCCGCCCAGCCCGGCGAGTTGCTCGACCCGCTCGGCGCTGATGTCGTACCCGGTCACGGCGTGCCCGGCCTTGACGAGGTTGGCGGCCATGGGGCTGCCCATGATCCCCAAGCCGATGAAGCCGACGTTCATGTGCGCCTCCAGTCGAATGCGCCCGGCCCTTCGTGCCGGTACTCCAGGCCGACGTGGCCGCGGTAGCCGGCGGCCTCCAGCCGCGCGAAGATCTTCTGGTACGGCATGCGCCCGCTGCCCGGCCGTCCCCTGCCGGGGTCGTCGGCGATCTGCACGTGGCCGAAGCGTTCCGCGTGCCCGTCGATGAGCGCGAGCACGTCCTCGCCCATCCGGTGCAGGTGGTAGAGGTCGGCCAGGAAGGCCACGTTGTCCCTGCCGACCTCGTCGATCAGCTCGAACGCCGCCTGCGACGACGTGATTGGATATTTCGGGTTCTCGTGGGAGTTGAGGGCTTCGACGACCACGGTCGCGCCGATCTCCGCCGCCGCGTCCGCCGCCCTCCTCATGTTCGCCACGGCCAGGTCCCTGTCGGTGCCGGGGCCGTTGCCGTACAGGGCGTTGAGCACCCCGCAGCCCAGCTCGCCCGCCAGCCGGACCGCGACGTCGACGTTCGCCTGGAACCTCGCCGAGCCGCCGGGCCTGGCCAGCAGGCCGCGATCGCCCGTCGCCATGTTCCCGGCGTCGAAGTTGAGCCCCGTGAGGCGCACTCCCGCGTCCTCGACGGCCTGCCGCAGCGCCGCCAGCTCCGCGCCCGCGGGGTCGGGGCCGTCGAACGGCCACCACATCTCCACGGCGTCGAACCCCGCCTTGGCCGCCGCGGCCGGACGCTCCAGCAGCGGCAGGTCGGTGAACAGGATGGACAGATTGACGGTGAACCTCACGAAGACCTCCCTTCGCGGGTGGCGCGGAGGAGGCGGGCCGTCTCTGAGGGGGTCCGGCCGACGCGGACGCCGACGGCCTCAAGGGCTTCCTTCTTGGCCTGGGCGGTGCCGGACGAGCCGGACACGATCGCGCCCGCGTGCCCCATGGTCTTGCCCTCCGGCGCGGTGAAGCCGGCGACGTAGGCGACCACCGGCTTGGTGACGTTCGCGGCGATGTAGGCGGCGGCTCGCTCCTCGGCGTCGCCGCCGATCTCGCCGATCATGACGATGGCGTCGGTGCCCGGGTCCTCCTCGAACGCCTGGAGGCAGTCGATGTGGGTGGTGCCGATGACCGGGTCGCCGCCGATGCCGACGGCGGTGGAGAAGCCGAGGTCGCGCAGCTCGTACATCAGCTGGTACGTCAGCGTGCCCGACTTGGAGACCAGCCCGATGCGCCCGGCGGAGGTGATGTCGGCGGGGATGATGCCGGCGGAGGACTGGCCGGGGCTGATCAGGCCGGGGCAGTTGGGCCCGATGATCCTGGTGCGGCCGCTCGCCAGCGCGCGGAAGCGTACGGCGTCGTGCACGGGTACGCCCTCGGTGATGACCACGCAGAGCGGGATCCCCGCCTCGACGGCCTCCTCCACGGCCGAGCCGGTGAACCGGGGCGGCACGAAGACCACGGAGACGTCGGCCCCCGTCTCGGTCATCGCCTCGGCCACGGAGCCGAACACGGGCACCGTCCGCTCGCCGAAGTCCACCGAGCGCCCGCCCTTGCCGGGTGTCACCCCGGCCACGATGTCGGTGCCCGCGGCGAGCATGCGGGCCGTGTGCCTGCTGCCCTCGGCGCCCGTCATGCCCTGCACGAGCACCCGGCTGTCCTTGGTCAGAAAGATCGCCATCATGCACCTGCCGCGAGTCTGGCCGCCGTCTCGGCGGCGCCGTCCATGGTCGAGACCTGGCGGACGGCCGGATGCCTGGCGTCGCTCAGGATGCGCCGGCCCACCTCGGCGTTGTTGCCGTCCAGCCGTACGACGATGGGCCTGCCGTGGCCGCGTTCGCCGAGAAGCTCGAGTGCGGTGACGATGCCGTTCGCCACCGCGTCGCAGGCGGTGATGCCGCCGAAGACGTTGACCAGCACCGAGCGCACGCCGGGGTCGTCCAGGATGATCTCCAGCCCGTCGGCCATGACCTTGGCGGACGCGCCGCCGCCGATGTCCAGGAAGTTGGCGGGGGCGGCCCCCGCTCCGGCGACCACGTCGAGCGTGCTCATGACCAGGCCCGCGCCGTTGCCGATCACGCCGACCTCGCCGTCGAGCTTGACGTAGTTCAGTCCCTTGGCCCGGGCGCGGGCCTCCAGGCCGTCCGCGTGTTCCTCCTGCTCCCAGGAGTGCCGGAAGGCGGAGTTGCCGTCCAGGGTCACCTTGCCGTCGAGCGCCACGATCCGCTGGTCGGTGGTGCAGATCAGCGGGTTCACCTCGACCAGCAGGGCGTCCTCCGCGACCAGCACCCGCCACAGCTTCTCCAGCGTCTCGGCCGCCTGCTCGGGCAGGCCCGCCTTGGCGGCGAGCGCCCGAGCGGTCTCGGCGTCCACTCCGGACACCGGGTCGACGGGGAGCTTCACCAGCGCGTCTGGGTCGGTGGCGGCGAGCTCTTCGATCTCCATGCCGCCCTGGCTCGACACCATGGCCAGGAACCCGCCCTCGGCCCGGTCGACCAGGAAGGCCGCGTAGTACTCCTCGAACGGCACGGTCGCGGTCTCGACCAGCACGCTCCGCGCGACGTGCCCCTTGATGTCCATGCCGAGGACGCGGTCGGCCTCCACTTCCGCGGTGACCGGCCCCGCCGCGGTCCTGATGCCGCCCGCCTTGCCGCGTCCGCCGGTCTTGACCTGGGCCTTGATGACAACGGGCGCGTTCAGCTCGGCCGCGATCGCGCCGGCCTGCGCGGGGGTGGTGGCGACCCTGCCGGCGGGGACCGGGATCCCGTGACGCCCGAAGAGCTCCTTCGCCTGGTATTCGTACAGGTCCATTCGAGCCTCCTTTGTAGACGGTATACCGTATGGAATATCCCTCGTCTAGGGTCTCGACAGGGCTCCGTCTACTGGATATTCCATACAGTATGGAGAATGCAGTTCGAGACTGGCGTGGCCGCTCGTACCTTCCCGGGCCCGTCCCCGCCGACCGCAAGCGCATGTTCTGGCTGTCCCTGGCCGCCATGGCCGCGATCAGCCCGCTGCAGTACGGCTACGCCGCGCTGCTCGCCCAGAAAGAGCCGACCCTGCTGGCCGTCTGGATCGCCTGCCAGGCCGCGGGCGCGCTGCCCGCCCTTCACCTGGTGCGGCGCGGGCGCCTCAGCGTACGCGTGAGCCTCGCGCTCGGAGCGGCGCTGAGCGGGCTCGGCCTCGTCACGGCGGCCCTCACGGTCGCGGCGCCGTCGGCCGAGGGCGCCGCCACCGCGCTCGCGGGCGGCGCCCTCGGCTCCGTGAGCCTGGCCGCTCTCACCGGCTACGGGCTGCTCGGCGGGCTGGGCGCGGGCCTGGTCTACGGCGTCTGCGGCGAGGTCGTCTCCTCCTGGTTCCCGGAACGGCCCGCCGCCCGGGTCGGCCTGATCACCGGCGCCTTCGGGTACGGGGCGGTACCCCTGCTGCTCTGGGCCGGCATCGCCCCCGGCGCCACGCAGGCCGCCTTCCTGACCGCCGCGGCCGTCGCGGTGGCGGTCATCGGGACGGCCGCCCGCCACCTCCGGCTCCCTCCGGCCCTGTGGTGGCCCGACGACGTCGACCCACGCACGCACGCCCTCGACGCGGCGCGGTTGCGCGTCACCCCGGAGGCGGCCAAGCAGTTCCTGCTCGCCCAGGCGCTGCGCACGCGGACGCTGCCCGCGCTCGCCCTGATCCTGACCTGCTCGGGCGCCGTGTCGGTCTTCGACGTGATCGTGGTGGCGGGCACGGGGACGTGGGGCGCGGTGGCCCTCATGGTGGCGCTGAACGGCGCCAGCAGGTCGGTGGCCATGCGCTGCTCTGAACTGTTCGGCCGCAGGCGGGTGCTGGCCGCCGTGCTGGGCGCGCTCGCGGTCGGCCAGGTGTTGCTGGCCGCCGGCGGCGCACACGTGGGCGGCTCGCCGGCGCAGGCGAACGTCAGCGCCGGTCTGCTCTGGCTCGGCGCGATCGCGGCCGGGCTGGGCGGTGGCGCCTTCTACCCGCTGCTCGCCAGCCTGGTGCGCGAGTTCTTCGGCACCGAGCGCGCCGGCGAGATCCACGCCGTCATCTACAGCGCCAAGGCGCTGGCGGGCGTCGGCGCCGTGGCCCTGGCCGTGGCGGCCCTGACCGCTCCCGGCGCCACGCTGCTGACCGCCGCCGCCCTGGCCGCGCTGCCCGCGCTGGCGGCGCCCCGCCTGCGCATCCCCGGCCTGCCCGCGACGATCCCGCTGTGATGAGACTCACGACCATGGACAATCGTTGGCCGGTATGCTGTAGGCAGTCGACCAAAAACTTTTTAGCTCAGCCCTGGAGACGTGCCCATGTTGCTGTCGGATCAGGCCGGTCAGACGGCGGCCGCGAAGATTCCCCGTCCCGCCACGCTCCGGGAGAGCGTCATAGAGGCTATCCAAGAGCTCATCGTCTCCGGCCAGCTCAAGCCCGGCCAGCACCTCGTCGAGAGCGAGCTGGCCGAGCTGCTCGGGGTCTCCCGGCAGCCGGTCCGCGAGGCGCTGCAGCAGCTCAGCGGCGAGGGCTGGGTCGACCTGCACCCGGGCCAGGGGGCGTTCGTGCACGTCCCGACGCTTGAGGAGGCCGACCAGCTGCTGGCCGTCCGCACGCTGCTCGAGACCGAGTCGGCCCGGCTGGCCGCCGTGCACGCCGGCGAGGACGGCGTGAAACGGCTGCGCGCGCTGTGCTCACGCGGCATCGCCGCGGTGCAGTCCGACGACGTCGACGCGGCCGTCGCCACCAACTCCGAGCTGCATGCCCTGGTGACCGACCTGTCGGGCAACAAGGTCCTCGCGGAGCTGGCCGCCCAGGTGGCCAGGCGCGTGCGGTGGTATCACACGCCGGTGGCCCGCCAGCGGGGCATGGCCTCGTGGGACGAGCACGCCTCACTGATCGACGCCATCGAGGCGGGCGACGAGGACCGCGCCGCCAAGATCATGCGCGACCACACCGAGCACACCCGCGCCTCCTACATGGAGCAGCGGGAGAACGAGCCCGTGGAGCCCGCGCCCAAGCCGGTGCGCCGGCGCCGCCCCCGCACTCCGTCCGCGGGCTGACCGCGGTGTAGACCCGCGCGGGGCGACCCGCGCGGAGCGTCCAGAAGGACCTGCTCGGACCCGCCGCGGGGTGACCTGCGGGGATGACCCGCGGGGTGATCTGACGTTCACAGAAGACGACATGCTGCGTAACACCTCGGGCAGAGGATGCGTAGCAGAGATGGGAGGTGCATGACCGTGAAGGCGCTGATCCGCTTTCTCCTAGGTGATCCCGCGGGGCATTCCGCCGACGGCCGGATGATCGGCCTCGGCCTCAGCACGGCGCTCAGGAAGCACTACTCCGCCGACGACGCGGAGCGCTACCTGCGCCAGTGGACCGCGGAGCACGACGTACGCCAGAGCCCCCGATGCTGAGCGGGTCGCAACGTCAGTGAACGATTTCCGCCGGGGCGGTTGATCCACGCGCCGGCGAGGAAGAGCGATGTGGATCGTGGTCTGGGAGCCGGCGCGGAGATGTCCCGCGATTTGAGGCCGATGGCCAGGTCATGATGCGGAACGAGACAGACGCTCACGCGTGCTTTCCTGCAGGATGACGAGGAAGGCCTTGCCGAGTGCATCGGGAACGGTACGCGTGTAGGCGGTGAGTTCCCGGTGCACCGCCGGTGACGGCTGAAGGGCGTAGCCCTCGTATCCGTCCGGCACGATGTTGGCAGGCACCATCGCCGGCCCGAGGCCTGCGGCCGCGAGGACGGGCGCGGACGCGGTCTGTTCGGTCCGCACCGCGATGCCGGGTTGGAACGACGCTTTCGCGCACGCCGCGTTGAGGACGTCGGCGAGGCCGTTGTCGGGTGCGTAGTGCACCCAGCGGCGCTCACGGAGCTCGCCGAGCCGCACCTCCGTGGCCCTGCGGACGGCGAGCGGGTCGTCGCGCGAGACCACGATGACGAAGTTCTCGATGCCGAGCGTGTGGATGGGGCCCGTCCAGTCCGACGGGCGGGGCCCGATGGCCAGGTCCGCCTGCCCTTCCGCCATGGCCCTGGTCAGCTCGTCCGCGTGCCGGTGCTCGTGGAGGCGTACGTCGACGTCGGGGTGGCGCCGGCTCCACAGCCGCAGGGCGGCGGGCAGCAGGCCGAGACTGATCGAGTAGGTGGTCGCGAGCCGCAGCTCGCCGCCGGCCAGCCCCACCGACTGCCTGGCCGCCGACAGAGCTCTGGCCGCGTCGAGGAGGACGGCCCTGGCGTGGGGCAGGAAGGCGCGTCCGGCCGGGGTGAGATGCGCGCCGCGTGATGCTCGTTCCAGCAGCGTGGCGCCTACGGACCGTTCGAGCGCCTGGATCTGGTGGGACAGCGCGGGCTGCGTGACGTGGAGCTGCGCGGCGGCCCGCGTGAAGGAGCCCTCTTCCACGACGGTGACGAGGTATTCGATCTGACGCAGGCTCACCATAAACAGAGCCTATCGGATCTATGACATATATGAGTTCGACTAATCGGTGCGCCTGCCACGAAACTCTTTCCACAGCCCACGTTCGACGGAAAGAGGCCACTGTGACCTACCTGGACGAGCTCCCCCTCGCAGGCGACGTCGTGGCGACGGACTTCAGAGACTGGCCGGCGAGCCTCCGGGAGGAGTTCCGGGCCAACGCTCACAACGGCCAGGTCGGCGGGCTGCTGCTCCATGAGTCCGAGCGGGTGCGCGTCTGGCAGATCACGCTCGCCCCCGGCGAGCGGCTGCCGGCGCACCGGCACGTGCTCGACTATTTCTGGACGGCGCTGACCGACGGACGCAGCCGCCAGCACACCCACGACGGCACCACGCGCGAAGTCTCCTACCGCCGCGGCGAAACCCGTGAGTACGTCTTCGGCGCCGGGGAGTACCTGCTGCACGACCTGGAGAACGTCGGCGGCGACGAACTGGCCTTCATCACGGTGGAACACCTCCGCAGCGCGAACCCCCCGCTCCCACTCAGCTGACGACGGCACCACGGCAAAGGCATGGTCCCATGGCAATCACCGACCCAGACGCGACCACCACCACACGGCGGCGCGGAACCCTGACCCCCCGCCAGGTCGGCTTCGCGGCCATGATCGGGAACGCGATCGAACTCTACGACTTCATCCTGTACTCCTTCATCGCGGCCAGCGTGTTCGGCCCGCTGTTCTTCCCCGGCTTCGAGCCGTGGCTCGGCACCCTGGCCGCGTTCTCGGGGCACGCGGTCGCCTTCCTCGTCCGGCCGCTGGGGGCGACGGTGTTCGGGCGCATGGGGGACCGGCTCGGCCGCAGACCCGCCCTGCTGGCGTCGCTGGCCATCATGGGAGTGGCCACGGTCGGCATCGGGCTGCTCCCGACCTATGCCGCGATCGGCGTGGCCGCTCCCGTCATCCTGGTGGCGCTGCGGATGCTGCAGGGACTGGCCGTGGGCGGCGAATATCCCGGCGCCGTCGTCGTCGCCGTCGAACACGCGCCTCCGAGGCTCGCCACGCTCTACGGCGCCTTCCCGCAGATCGGGAACATGATCGGCATCCTGTCCGCCGGCGCGTCGATGCTGGTCGTCAACCTCGTGGTCGGGCAGGCCACCTGGCAGGCCTGGGGCTGGCGGGTGCCGTTCCTGCTCAGCGGAGTGCTGGTCGTCCTCGGCCTCCTCCTGCGCACCCGGCTCTCCGAGACGCCGGAGTTCGTCGAGGCGTCGAGCCGGGTGGCCGCGCAGCGCCGCGCATCCCACGGGCGGCTCGGCACGCTGTTCCGCCAGGCACGGCGGCCGCTGCTGATCTGCGTGCTGATGTGGATCGGGCCGGTCACCTTCGGCTACGCGTTCCTCACCAGCCTGCTGGCGTACGTCGGCACGTACCAGCCGACGCTGTCCGCCATGGACGTGCAGCTCGGGCTGGTGCTGACCGGCTTGACCCTGGTCGTCCTCGTGGCGGTCAGCGGCAGGTACGGCGACGCGTGGGGCCGCGAGCGCGTCGTGATCGTCTCAGGCGTGCTGACGATGGCGTGGGCCGTCCCGTCCTACCTGCTGATCGGCACAGGCGACCGGTACGCGCTGTGGCTGGCCATGACCGTCGGCGCCGTCTCGTACGGGATCTTCGGCGGGGTGGTGCCGGCGATGATGTCGCAGTTGTTCCCGGTCGAGGTGCGCTACGTCGGCGTCGCCACCGTCATCGCGATCAGCGCGCTGGTCGGCGGCGGCTTGCTGCCGCTCCCGACTCTGACCGCCGTAGGCGCTCTGGGCGGATCGTCCGTGCCGATGATGACGATGATGGGCCTGTCCGGCCTGGCCACCATGATCGGCGGCGCTCTGCTGCACCGCAACCGCGCCGCCCTTCACGCGACGCGGTGAGCACGCAGCCATGCCCCTGGATCCGCAGGCCGCCGCTCTGCTGGACAGCGCGACGAGAAACCACACCCCCGCCGGCCGCATGACGGTCGCCGGGGCCCGCGCCGGCATCGTGAAGTACCTGGAGCTGCAGGGCGAGCCGGAGCCCGTGGCCCGTGTCCGGGACGTGGCCATTCCCGGGCCTGCCTCCGCGTTGCCAGCCCGGGCCCACTATCCCCACGGCGAGCCGCCGTACCCGTGCCTCGTCCACTTCCACGGGGGCGGCTGGGTGAGCGGCGACCCCGGGATATACGACCGGGCCTCGCGCAGGCTGGCGAACGCCACAGGCTGCGCCGTCATCACGGTCGGCTACCGCAAGGCTCCGGAGAACCGCTTTCCCGCCCCGCTCGACGACTGCCACGCGGCCGTGTCGTGGATCGCCGGGAACGCCGCCGACCTGCAGATCGACGCGAACCGGATCGGTGTCTCCGGCGACAGCGCCGGCGGCAACCTGGCCGCTGCGACGTGCCTGCGCGTCCGCGACGCGGGCGGGCCCGCGCTCCGCCTCCAAATCCTCATCTATCCGGCCACCGACGCGGCCTGCGCAACCGCCTCCCACGAGACCTACGCGCGCGGCTACGGGCTGGAAAGCCGCACCATGCGATGGAACTGGGCCCAGTACCTGGGAACCCACGACCCGGCGGACCCCTACGCCTCGCCGCTGCGGGCCCGGCTCGACGGGCTGCCGCCCGCGCTCGTGACCACCGCGGAGTTCGACCCGCTGCGCGACGAAGGCGAACTGTACGCCGCGCGCCTGGCCGCGGCCGGAACGCCCGTCACACTCACCCGCTACGACGGGATGATCCACGCCTTCTACCTGGCCGGTCGTGCCTTCCGACGCACCGACGCGCTCTACGCCCAGATCGGCGACGTGACGCGCGAGCACCTTCTGCAGTAACCGACCACCACCCTTCGAACAGGAGAACCACCCCATGAGCACCCAGCGCAAGGTCGCCCTCGTCGTCGGCGCCCAGGGGGTGATCGGCCGCAACCTGGTCGACCACCTCTCCGGCTGCGACGACTGGGAGGTGATCGGCCTGTCGCGCCGCTCCGCGCCGGACAGCGGCCGCGTCCGGAACATCTCGGTCGACCTGCTCGACCCGGAGGACTGCGGCAAGAAACTCTCCGGCCTGAACGAGGTCACCCACATCTTCTACGCCGCCTACCAGGAACGGCCGACCTGGGCCGAACTCGTACCGCCGAACCTCGCGATACTCGTCAACGTCGTCGACGCCGTCGAGCCCTTCGCACACGACCTGGCTCACATCAGCCTGATGCAGGGCTACAAGGTGTACGGCGCTCACCTCGGACCGTTCAAGACGCCGGCCCGCGAGTCGGACCCGCCCCACATGCCGCCCGAGTTCAACGTCGACCAGCAGGAGTTCCTGGAGCAGCGGCAGCGGGGCAAGTCCTGGACGTGGTCGGCGATCCGCCCGTCCGTCGTGTGCGGCTTCGCCCTCGGCAACCCCATGAACCTGGCCATGGTGATCGCCGTCTACGGCTCCATCGCCAAGGAACTCGGCGTGCCCATGCGCTTCCCCGGCAAGCCGGGGGCCTACCACAGCCTCCTCGAGATGACCGACGCCGGGCTGCTCGCCAGGGCGACCGTCTGGGCTGCGACCGATCCCCGATGCGCCAACCAGGCGTTCAACATCAACAACGGCGACCTGTTCCGGTGGAACGACATGTGGCCGAAGATCGCCAGATTCTTCGACCTTGAGGTCTCCGACCCGCTTCCCATGTCGCTGGCGACCGTCATGGCCGACAAGGCTCCGCTCTGGGAGGAGATGACGCGCAAGTACGGCCTGGAGCCGCACACGTACGAGGAGCTGTCATCGTGGGGGTTCGGCGACTTCGTGTTCTCCTGGGACTACGACATGTTCGCCGACGGCACCAAGGCCCGGCGCCTCGGCTTCCACGAGTTCGTCGACACCGAGGAGATGTTCCTCGGCATCCTGGCCGACATGCGCGAACGCCGCGTCATCCCCTGAGCCGGTCCCCCGGCCACACCGGGAACGACACGTCGTGACCTCGCCCAGGGCGGGCGGGGCCGAGCACGGCGGGGTGCATGGGCCCGACCGCCGGCGTCACCCCGCCGGACCCGGCGCCGGCGTCACCCCGCCGGACCCGGCGGGCGGCACGGAGAGCGCGAGGGCTGGCAGCGCGGCGCCGGTCCCGGGGTCAACGATCGGCGGTTTCCGGCTCCGCCACCTCCGCCCTGGCGTCGCGAGCCGACTTGATCAGGCTCAGCACCGTGGTCACCGCCAGGGTGCCGAGGATGACGCCGAGAGAGACCATGATCGGGATCTCCGGCGCCCACGACACGCCGTCGTGGTGCAGGGCCTCAAGGATCAGCTTCACCCCGATGAAGGCCAGCACCACCGACAGCCCCTTGCTCAGGTAGACGAGCCGGTCCAGCAGCCCGCCGATGAGGAAGAAGAGCTGCCGCAGCCCCATGAGGGCGAAGGCGTTGGCGGTGAACACCAGATAGGGCTCCTTGGTGAGCCCGAAGATGGCCGGGATGGAGTCGAGCGCGAACAACAGGTCGGTCGTCCCGATGGCGACCATCACGATCAGCATCGGGGTGACCATCCTGCGGCCCAGATGCACGGTGAGCCGGGCGCCGTGATAGGTGTCCGTGGTCGGGAGCACCCGGCGCACCGTGCGCAGGGCGAGGTTCTCGGAGAACTCCGCGTCGTCGTCCTCGTGGCCGATCAGCTTCCACGCGGTGTAGACGAGGAACGCGCCGAAGACGTAGAAGAGCCAGTCGAACCTGGAGACCGCCTCGGCGCCGGCCGCGATGAAGGCGCCGCGCATCATCAGCGCCAGGATGATCCCGATGAGCAGCACCTTCTGGCGATACTGACGCGGCACCTGGAATCGGCTCATGATCAGCAGGAAGACGAAGAGGTTGTCCACGCTGAGCGAATACTCGGTGATCCACCCGGCGAAGAACTCCCCGCCGTGCGCGGGGCCCGACAACAGGAGCAGGCCGGCGCCGAAGGCCACGGCCAGACCCACGTAGAACGACACCCAGGCCACACATTCCCTGAAGGAGGGTTCGTGCGGGTTGCGGGCGACGAGGTAGAAGTCGAACGCGAGCACGATGCAGAATCCGCCGATCGTGACCAGCCAGACCCAGACGGGCAGGTTCATCGACGCGACCCCTTCCTGGCCGCCTGCAGGGCTTGGGCGTGCTTGATGTATTCACCGAGCAGCGCCTCGGCCTCAGGGTTCGCGCCGGCCCTGCGCATGAGCCAGTGCGGCATGAGCCGCTCGTGCAGCCAGACGAAGCCGATCGCGAAGCCGAGCGCCACCATCGCCTGGTATGCCAGGAACGGCAGCACGCCGTCGGCCATGCCGACCCCGGCCACGCTCTCCTGCATGAGCCGGGACACGGGGAAGGCCGCCATCCAGAACAGTCCGACGGGCCCGAAGGTCCCGGGCCGGAACACGCCGTGGCCCAGGAGCACGCCGTACAGCCCGCCGAAGAGGCCGAGCGGCACGGCGAGCGCGAGGGCCGACAGCGCGACCATCCCGGTGGGCTGCCCCGCGAGCAGGGTCAGCCCACCGGCCATGGCACCGGCGGCGGCTCCGATCGACGCCCCTGGCAGGGCGAGTTCGAGGCTGTGCCGTCCGATCATCAGCCCACGACCACGCCGTAGGCGAACAGGCTGTAGAACAACATCCCCAGGTAGAACACCGCGCCGAACCCGATGATCAGGTTGGTCCACCACTTGGGCCTGATCGGTTTGGGCAACATGCGGTTGTTCACCAGGAGCAGGGTCACGCAGTACGCGCCCATCGCGAACGTCGACAGGAACGCCAGCGTGTCCAGGATCCCGCTGGGTCCGTCGGCCGGGCCGAACAGCAGAATCAGGATGCCGAAGATGATCACGCCCCAGAGGAAGATCGCGTACAGGTGCGACATGCGGACCTTCTTCGCGCCGGGCACGAAGTTGTACGTCATGTCGGCCTGGCCTCTGGAGAAGGAGTCGAACAACCCCAGCGTCGCGTTCAGGCCGATGAGCGCGATGAACCCGAGGAAAACCACCCCGAGTACCGAGCTGCCCGCGGAGGAGACCGCGTCCGCCATCGCGGTGAGCGCCACCTCCCGGTCATCGCCTGCGATCACCTCGCGCACGCCCGGGTTCTGCCGCACCGCCGACTGGGCGATCACCGTGAAGGAGATCGTGACCAGCATGGTGATGCCCCAGAACAGCAGGAGGGCGTCGAAGGTGACCCAGCGCCGCCAGCCCTTCCACTTGGCCATCTCAGCCGGGTCGTCGGTGTCGAACATGAACCCGCGCGCGGGCATCTCCTCCTGCTCGCCCGCGTGCCGCAGCCCGCGGACCTTCGGCATGTGCGCGCCCATGCCGGCGCCGGAGTCACGCAGGTGCAGCGTGTACCACATCTGCTGCATGCCCGACGGTCCGGCGAACGCGCACGCCCCGACGATCACCGGGAACCAGGCCGCGGTCATGGCCTCCTGCGGCAGGTAGCCGAAGGAGAACATGCCGGTGATCGTGGTGACCACGTCGTTGAAGGTGCCGACCATGGCGGCGACCACGGCCGTGCCGAGCACGAGCGCGCCGATGAGCAGCGACAGCACGTTCTCCAGCACGTTGTAGATCACCTTGGCCAGGCTGAAGATCACGCCCACGAGGAGCAACCCGGCGACCGCGGTCACCACCCAGGGTATTCCGGTGATCTCCTCGAACGCCGCCGCTCCCGCCGACAGGTGCCCCGGCCAGATGTAGACGGCGATGGCGACGACGAAGAAGAACCACATCAGCGGCTTGAACACCCTGGCCGCGCCGGAGAAGATGCTCTCCCCCGTGGCCATGGCGTACCGCGCCATCTCCAGCATCACCACGGCCTGCAGGGTGACGCCGATCAGGAACAGCCACCGGATCTCCGGCCCGAACAGCAGCACCAGCCGGGGCCACATGTACGACTCGCCCATGCCCACGCCCAGGGCGACGAGGAAGACCGTCGGCCCGAGAATGTGCACCGAAGGAGGCGCGTCGGGGAGTTTCCTGATGGGCATCGGCTCGAGCCGGCCCGCTTTCCATACTCGTTCGTCCTCCGCTGGTGGCGCGGTTTGCGCCGCCGGCGGTGTGTTCGATGTGTCCACCTACGGACCTCCTGGGGGGTTGTTGCCTTTCTGCGCTGCTGCCCCGAATGGCCCCCTCGCCTGGCTGCTGTGCGATCAATCGGCTCTAGCTCAGCAGCCCGGCCGCCCTGGCCCAGCGGTACTTCGCACCGAGGACCGCCACGGGCTTCTCAGTCGTGTACGGGTACGCGACCACGCCATGCTCGAACAGGTATTCGCTGGCCTCCTCAACTTCGGTGTCCCCGGCGAGCGACGCCACGACCGGCTTGACGTTGCCCTTCTGCCGCTCCTCCGCCACGACGCGGGCGATGAGCTCGGCGAAGACCATCGGCGGCGTCACGATCGTGTGCCAGTAGCCCAGGACGAGCGCGTGGATGCGCTCGTCGGCCAGGCCGAGGCGGACCGTGTTCTCGTACGTCGATGGCGGTTCGCCGCCGGTGATGTCGATGGGATTGCCCGCCGCTCCGAAGGGCGGGATGTAGGCGCGGAAGGCCTCGTCCAGGTCGGGCGGGATGTCCATGAGCGTCAGCCCGGCGTCGACGATGGCGTCGGAGAGCAGCACGCCCGAGCCGCCCGCCCCGGTGATGATGACGACGTTCTCGCCCTTGGGCGCGGGCAGGATCGGCAGCGCGCGAGCGTACTCCAGCATGTCGTTGAGGCCCGGCGCGCGCACCACCCCGGCCTGCCGGAGGATGTCGTCGTAGACCTTGTCGTCGCCGGCCAGGGCCCCGGTGTGCGAGCCGGCCGCCCGCGCGCCCATCGCGGTGCGTCCCGCCTTGAGCACGATGACCGGCTTCTCCTTGACCACGCGGCGGGCGGCGTCGACGAAGCCGCGCCCGTCCTTGAGGTCCTCCAGGTGCATGGCCACGGCCTTGGTGTTGTCGTCCTGCTCGAAGAAGGTGAGCAGGTCGTCCTCGTCCACGTCGGCCTTGTTGCCGACGCCGACGATGGCGGAGACGCCCATCTTGGTGGTGCGGCTGAAGCCCAGGATGGCCATGCCGATGCCGCCGCTCTGCGAGGTCAGCGCCACGCTGCCCTTGACGTCGTACGGCGTGCAGAACGTCGCGCAGAGGTTCTCCGGCGTGTAGTAGTAGCCGTAGATGTTGGGGCCCAGCATGCGCACGCCGTGCCTGCGCGCGATCTCGACGATCTCCTGCTGGCCCTCGACGTTGCCCGTCTCGGCGAACCCCGACGGGATCATGACGGCGCCCGCCACGCCCTTCTTCCCGGTCTCCTCCAGCGCCGCCGCGACGAACTTGGCGGGGATGGCGAACACGGCCACGTCCACGTCGCCGGGGACGTCGGAGATGCTCTTGTACGCGGGCAACCCCATGATCTCGTCGGCCTTGGGGTTGATCGGCAGGATCTGCCCCTGGTAGCCGCCGTTGATGAGGTTGCGCATGACGGAGTTGCCGATCTTGCCGGTCTCCGCGGAGGCGCCGATCACCGCGACCGAGCGCGGCTTGAAGATCCGCGTCATCTGCCGGAGGATCTCCTCGCGCGGCAGCCGGGTGACCTCCGCGGGCTTGTCCCCGATGAGGATGCGCACGTCGGCGGCGACCGCGCCGTTCGCGTCGGCGAAGACGGGGTTGAGGTCGACCTCGATGATCTCGGGGAAGTCGGAGACCAGCCGGCCGACCCGCTCGATCAGGCCCGCGAGCGCCTCCCGGTTGGCGGGTTCGGCACCGCGAGCACCACGGAGGACTTCTGCCGCCCTGATGTCGTCCAGCATCCCAAAGGCATCTTCGCCCGAAAGCGGGGCCAGCCTGAAGGTAACGTCCTGCAAAACTTCGACCAGGACACCGCCAAGTCCGAAGGCGACGACCTTGCCGAACGTGGGGTCGGTGACGGCGCCGACGATGACCTCGTGGCCGCCGCCGACCAGCTGCTGCACCTGGATGCCGTCGATTTTCGCGTCGGGGTCGTAGGCGCGGGCGTTGGCCAGGATCGTGTCGTAGCCCTCCCGCACCTCGTCGGCGCTCTTCAGGCCGACCAGCACGCCGCCGGCGTCCGTCTTGTGCAGGATGTCGGGCGAGACGATCTTGAGGACGACCGGGAGCCCGATCTTCTCGGCGATCTCCGCCGCCTCCGCGGCCGACGTGGCCAGCCCCTCGCCCGGGGTCGCGATGCCGTACTCCTCGCACAGCCTGCGCCCTTCGGGTGCCGTCAGGGCGGTGCGCCCTTCGGCGAGCGCCTTGTCGATGACTTCCCTGACCACGCTTATGGTCGCGCTCGCTACGGGCCCTCCCTGGTTACGCGGGCTACCGCTGTCGGGCCCTACTCGCCGCTCCACTTAGATGACTCCGTTCGTCTTGAGTTCGGCAAGCTCGTCCGCGCTGACGCCGAGCTCGCCGTAGATGTCCTGGTTGTGCTCGCCGAGCAGGGGCGGGGTGACGACGTCCACCGGAGAGTCCGACAGCTGCAGCGGGCTGCCGACCGTCACGAACTCACCGCGCTCCGGATGGTCGACCTTGACGACGATGCCCTCCTCGCGCAGGCTCTCGTCCTCCACCAGCTCCTTGGTCGACAGGATCGGCCCGCAAGGGACGTTGGCGCCGTTGAGCCGGTCGAGCACCGTCCACTTGTCGTGGCGGATCGTCCACTCCTCGATGAGCTGGAACATCTTGTCCAGCTTGGTCAGCCGAGCCTCCGGTGTCGCCCACTCGGGGTCGTCCGCCAGCTCGGGACGGCCGATGATGTTCGCGATCGGCTCCCAGCCGACCGGCTGCACGATCACGTAGATGTAGTCGTTGGGGCCTCCGGGAGCGCAGCGCACCGCCCAGCCCGGCTGGCCGCCGCCGCTGGCGTTGCCCGAGCGGGGCACCTCGTCGCCGAACGTCCTGTTGGGATATTCGCGCAGCGGGCCGTGCGCCAGCCGCTGCTGGTCGCGCAGCTTGACCCGGCACAGGTTCAGCACGGCGTGCTGCATGGCCACCTGTACGCGCTGGCCGCGCTGGGTCTGCTGGCGCTGGTAGAGGGCTGCCAGGATGCCGGCGACCGCGTGGATGCCGGTGCCCGAGTCACCGATCTGCGCCCCGGTGGCCAGCGGCGGGCCCTCCTCGAAGCCGGTGGTGCTCATCGAGCCGCCCATCGCCTGCGCGATCACCTCGTACGCCTTGAACTTGGCGTACCGGCCGGAGCCGAAGCCCTTGATCGAGGCGTAGATGAGGCGGGGGTTGAGCTCCTGGAGGCGTTCCCAGGTGAAGCCCATGCGGTCGACAGCGCCCGGCCCGAAGTTCTCCACCAGGACGTCCGCGTTCTTCACGAGCTCGGTGAAGAGCTCCTTGCCGCGCTCGCTCTTCATGTTGAGGGTGATGCTGCGCTTGTTGCAGTTGAGCATCGTGAAATAGAGGCTGTCGACGTCTGGCACGTCACGGAGCTGCTGCCGGGTGATGTCGCCTTTGGGTGCTTCCAGCTTGACCACGTCCGCGCCCAGCCACGCGAGCATCTGGGTGGCGGACGGGCCGGACTGGACATGGGTCATGTCGAGGACGCGGACACCTTCGAGAGCCTTCATGTCGCTTTTCCCCTACTTGTACATGGTCTGGTTCATCGTTCCGGGGGCGTAGACGTCCGGATCGACCCATACGTTGATCAGTGAGGGCTTGCCCGACTCCCTGGCCCGCTCCAGCGCGGGACGGATGTCGGCCGGGTCCCGGACCTCCTCGCCGTGGCCGCCGAGGAGTTTGGCGAACTCGCCGTAGCGGATGTCGCCGAGGGTGTTGCCGACGCGTGCGCGATCCTCGCCGTACTTGGCGGCCTGGCCGTACCGGATCTGGTTCATCGAGGAGTTGTTGCCGATGACCCCGATGAACGGCAGGTCGAAGCGGACCATCGTCTCGAAGTCCCAGCCCGTCAGGCTGAAGGCGCCGTCGCCGAACAGGCACAGCACCTCCTTGTCGCGCCGCGCCTGCTTGGCCGCCATCGCGAAGGCGGTGCCGACGCCGAGCGTGCCGAGCGGTCCCGGGTCCATCCAGTGGCCGGGCGACTTCGGCTGCACGACCTGGCCGGAGAAGGTGACGATGTCGCCGCCGTCGCCGATGTAGATGGTGTCCTCGGTAAGGAACTCGTTGATCTCGTGGACGAGGCGGTAGGGGTCGATGGGCTGGGCGTCGGAGTGCTGGCGGGGCAGGCGCTTCTCGTACGCCTGGGTCTCGACCGTGCGCAGTTCCTCGAGCCACGCCTTGCGCTTGGCCGCGGCGTCGCCGATGCGGCCGCTCGCCGCCTGGGCCGCGGCGGAGAGGATGAGGCCGGCGTCGCCGACGATGCCCAGGTCGATGTCCCGGTTCTTGCCGACGGTGCGGTAGTCGAGGTCGATCTGGACGACGGTCGCGGTCGGCGACAGGCGCTTGCCGTACCCCATCCTGAAGTCGAACGGGGTGCCGACGATGATGATCAGGTCGGCCTCGGTGAAGGCGTACCTGCGGCTGAGCTGGAAGTGGTGCGGGTCGCCCGGCGCGAGCGTGCCGCGGCCCGAGCCGTTCATGTACGCGGGCACGTTGAGCGCCCTGACGAAGTCGATCGCCGCGTCGGTCGCCCGGCACGTCCAGACCTGGCTCCCGAGCAGGATGGCCGGCTTCTCGGCGTGCGCCAGCAGGTCGGCCAGCCGCTCGACCGCCTCGGGGTCGCCGGCCTGGCGGGTGGAGGCGCGGTAGCGCCCGGTCTCCGGGATCCGCGCCTTCTCGAGCGGGACCTTCGCGTCGAGCACGTCGCGCGGGATCTCCAGGAACGACGGGCCGGGAGCGCCGTGGTAGCACTCGCGAAAGGCCATGGACACGATGTCGGCCACCCGTTCCGTGCTCGGCACCGTGGCCGCGAACTTGGTGATGGGGGCCATCATGTCCACGTGCGGCAGGTCCTGGAGTGAGCCCATCTTGTGCTGGCTCAGAGCCCCCTGGCCGCCGATGAGCAACATGGGGCTCTCGGCGCGGAAGGCGTTGGCCACGCCGGTGACCGCGTCGGTCGTGCCCGGTCCGGCGGTGACCACCGCGCAGCCGGGCTTGCCGGTGATGCGCGCGTATCCGTCCGCGGCGTGCGCGGCTACCTGTTCGTGGCGTACGTCTATGACCTCGATGCCCTCATCGACGCAGCCGTCATAGATATCGATGATGTGGCCGCCGCAGAGCGTGTAGATCACTTCTACGCCCTCGGCCTTGAGTGCCTTGGCTACGAGATGACCGCCAGAGATCGTTTCCGACATCCTTCAACCCTTTCCGGGGGACGGAGCGCTGTCTTCCGCATACTGCATACCGTATGAACGCAATGGTTACTCCCTCCTGAACGGCCTGTCTAGCCCCCCGGGGGCAACTCGATCAGCTCGACCTGCTCACCGGACCACCCCGGAGGCACCACGGCCAGGGCATCCGCGAGCGCGGCGCCCCACAACGAACCGGGCCGGTCATGTCCCACAGGCACGGCCCCGCGGCCGGACCTCCTGACCGGCACCAGCCGCGTGTCCCTCGGGTGCGCCCTGACCGGGCCGGCGAGCGCGCTCGTCTCCCTGCCGGCCAACCTGCCGGCCGACGTGCCGGCCGACGTGCCCGCCGCCTCGCGTACGATCGGGGCCAGCAGGGTGAGCGCCGCGGCGAGGGCCGCGAACGGGTTGCCCGGCAACCCCACGACCAGCCCGCCGCCCGGCAGGCGGGCCAGCATCTGCGGGTGCCCCGGACGCACGGCCACGCCGTCGACGAGGAGCTCCGCCCCGAGCTCGGCCAGCACACCCCGGAGGTGGTCGGCCGGCCCCTTCGACGACGCCCCGCACACGACGGCCACGTCGCCGCCCGTCCCTGTCGTGAAGGGCGGCGCGGAGAGGGCTTCGCGGAGGGCGCCGGGGCCGTCGGGCAGGCGGGCCGTGCCGACGACGCGGCCGCCCGCCCACTCCACGAGGCCGGGCAGGAACGGCCCGATGGCGTCGCGGACCCGGCCCGGCGCGGGGAGCCCTTCGTGCACCACCTCGTCGCCGGTGACCAGGACCGTCACCCGGATCCGGGGCCGTACCCGCAGGGTGTCGTGGCCGAGCGAGGCGGCCAGTCCGAGCACGGCGGGAGTGACCATGGCGCCCGCCCCGAGCACGACCGCGCCCTCGGCGATGTCCTCGCCCCGCCGCCGGATGTGCCGCCCGGCCTCGACCGCGCCGTCCACCCACCGGGGATCCGCCCCCGGACGCCGGTGCGGCCCCGGGACCGCACGGGCGTCGGGACGTCCGGGAGGCGGTGCCGCGACCGCGTGTTCGTAGGGCAGCACCGCCTCCGCCCCCGCCGGGGCGGGGGCGCCGGTAGCGATCTCCACCGCCTCCCCCGCCCGCAACACTCCCCCGTACGGCGCTCCCCCGGCCAGGACGCCGCCCACGACCAGCCACGGCCCAGGGCCCGCCACGGCGTAGCCGTCCATCGCCGCGACGTCCACGCCCGGCACCGGCACCAGCGCCTTCAAGGGGGCGGTCAGACGGCGGCCCAGCGCCTCCTGGAGCGGGACTCGCGCCGGCTCCAACCGCCCCACCGACCGTGCCGCGAGGGCCCGCGCGGCGGCCCATGACATCGCTTCCACCACTGGTTCATGCCGAACAACGGTCACAGGTACGCTCCTTGACCCGACTTTTTCCATACTGTATACCGAATGCACGGTACGGGGGCCGTACAAACAGTCCGACGCGAGAACGGAGCGGATGATGAAGGTCGCTGTTCTTGGCGCCGGCGCCATCGGCGCATACGTGGGGGCCGCCCTCCACAGAGCGGGAGTCGAGGTGCACCTCATCGCCAGAGGCGAGCACCTGCAGGCGATACGCGCCGCCGGTGTGCGGGTGCTCACCCCCAGGGGCGATTTCGTCGCCCATCCCCATGCCACCGACGACCCCACCGAGGTCGGCCCGGTGGACCACATCTTCCTGGGCCTCAAGGCGAACAGTTACGCCTCCGCCGGCCCCATGATCCGGCCGCTTCTGCACGAGGCCACGAGCGTCATCGCCGCGCAGAACGGCATCCCGTGGTGGTATTTCCACGGGCTCAAGGGCCCGTACGAGGGCTACCGCATCGAGAGCGTCGACCCGGGCGGCGCGGTGACGGCCGCGCTGCCGCTGCACCGGGCGATCGGCTGTGTCGTCTACGCCGCCACCGAGATCGAGGAGCCGGGCGTGATCCGCCACCTCGAGGGCACCAGGTTCTCCATCGGCGAGCCGAACGGCGAGCTGACCGAGCGGTGCACCGCCTTCAGCCAGGCAGCGGTGGAGGGTGGGCTGAAGTGCCCGGTGGAGCGTGATCTGCGCCGGGATGTCTGGATCAAACTCATGGGCAACATCGCCTTCAACCCGATCAGCGCGCTCGCCAGGGCGACGATGGCCGGGATCTGCCGCCACGACGGCACCAGGGAGCTGGTCGTGGCCATGATGCGGGAGACGGTCGAGGTGGCGCGGCGGGTGGGCTGCGATCCCGGCATCTCGATCGAGCGCCGGCTGCGGGGAGCCGAGAAGGCCGGCGAGCACAAGACGTCCACGCTCCAGGATCTGGAGAAGGGTAAACCGCTGGAGCTCGACGTGCTGCTGGCGGCGGTGGTCGAGCTGGCCGACCTCACTGGAGCGGAGGTGCCGACCCTGCGCGCGATCCACGCTGTGAGCGATCTGCTGAACGCGAACCTTGTCCGCGCGGTCTAGCTGGGAATACCGTGATTGTATACAGAATGGAGGGATCATGAGCTATGACCGCCTGACCCATCCACTGGTGCGCGAGAACGGCGTGCTGCGCAGGGCGAGCTGGGAGGAAGCGCTGGAGCGCGCGGCGGAGGGATTCCGCCGCAACGTCGCCAAGCACGGCCCCAACTGCTTCGCCATGTTGTCGTGCGCCCGTTCCACCAACGAGATGAACTACGTCGGGCAGAAGTTCACCCGCGTGGTGATAGGCACCAACAACGTGGACTCCTGCAACCGCACGTGCCACGCGCCGAGCGTGGCCGGGTTGTCGGCGGTGTTCGGCAGTGGCGGCGGCACCTCCTCCTACCAGGAGGTCGAGGACACCGACGTGATCGTCATGTGGGGTTCGGCGGCCAGGAACGCCCACCCCATCTTCTTCCAGCACGTCCTCAAGGGCATCCGCAAGGGCGCGCGGATGTTCGCGGTCGACCCCCGCCGCACCGGCACCGCCCAGTGGGCCGACCTGTGGCTGGGGCTCAACGTCGGCACGGACATCCCGCTCGCCCACGCGGTGGCCCGCGAGATCATCCACTCCGGCCTGCACAACGAGGCGTTCATCGAGCGGGCCACGATCGGCTTCGAGGAGTTCAAGGAGTCGGTCGAGCCGTGGACGCTCAGCGCGGCCGAGCAGGTCACCGGCGTGCCCGCGGCCGCCATCCGCGAGCTGGCCCACGCCTACGCCCGCGCCGACCGCGCCCAGCTGTGCTGGACGCTCGGCATCACCGAGCACCACAACGCCACCGACAACGTACGGGCACTGATCAACCTGTCCCTGCTGACCGGCCACGTCGGCCGCTACGGGTCGGGCCTGTCGCCGCTGCGCGGGCAGAACAACGTGCAGGGCGGCGGCGACATGGGCGCCATCCCCAACCGCCTGCCCGGCTTCCAGGACATCCTCGACCCCGACATCAGGGCCAGGTTCGAGAGCGTGTGGGGCCGGCCGATCCAGCCGACGTACGGGCACAACCTCACCGAGATGCTCGAGGCGATGGCCGAGGGCGAGGTCACCACCTGCTATCTCATCGGTGAGAATCCCGTGCAGTCGGAGGCCGACTCGCTGGCCTGCGTCAAGCGCCTGTCCATGCTCGACCACCTCGTCGTGCAGGACATCTTCCTCACCAAGACCGCCCAGATGGCCGACGTCGTGCTGCCGGCCAGCGCCGCCTGGTGCGAGGCGGACGGCACGTTCACCAACAGCGAGCGCCGCGTCCAGCGGGTGCGCAAGGCCCTGGAGCCGCCGGGCGAGGCGCGCGACGACATCTGGATCATGTGCGAGATCGCCCGCAGGCTGGGCCACGACTGGCACTACGACGGCGCGGAGGAGGTCTGGAACGAACTGCGCGCCCTGTCCCCCCAGCACACGGGCATGACCTACCAGCGGCTGGCCGACCTTCAGGGCATCCAGTGGCCCTGCCCGTCGGAGGACGAGCTGGAGCCCCCATACCTGCACGGCAGGCTCTGGGAGAACGACCCGTCCAGGCGAGGCATGCCGGCGCCGTTCGCGGTGTTGCGGCACTCGCCGCCGGTGGACCTGCTGGACGACGAGTATCCGCTGCGGCTGACCACGGGCCGCCGGCTCGACTCCTACAACACCGGCGTGCAGTCGTCCGGCTTCGCCTCTCCGCTGCGCCGCGGAGAGACCATCGAGCTCTGCCCCGAGGACGCCGAGCGGCTCGGGCTGACCGAGGGCGAGGAGGTGCGGATCACCTCGCGGCGCGGCTCGGTGACCGCGCCGGTGTACATCGACCCCGCCCTGCGGCCGGGGCTCGTGTTCATGACGTTCCACTTCCCCGACGAGGTGGACACCAACTCCTTGACCATCGAGGCCACCGACCCGATCTCGGGCACGGCCGAGTTCAAGGCCGCCGCCGTACGCGTCGAGAAGCTCGTCAAGGCTGGGTGATCAGATGGATCTGAGATTTCGTGGTGCGGAGCCGTCCGAGGAGGAGCGCGCGGCGGTCGACGCCCTGCTCGGGCCACCCGCCTCCGCCTGGGACGGCGGATCGAGGACCGCGGCCGACCTGCGCTTCGCCGCCCGTGCCGAGGCCGCCCGCGACCAGCTGCTGCCGGCGCTGCACGCGGTCAACGACCGGGTCGGGTGGATCAGTGAGGGGGCGCTGGAGTACATCTGCCGCCGCCTGACGATCCCGCCGGCCGAGGCGTACGGGGTGGCGACGTTCTACGCGCTGTTCTCCGTGAAGCCCAGGTCGAAACGGATGCTGCACGTCTGCACCGACCTGGCCTGCCAGGCGAAGGGCGCGGAGTCCGTACGCAGGCGCGTCGAGGACCACTTCGGCCCGGCGGGCACGTCGTGGCAGGAGAGCCCCTGCCTGGGGATGTGCGAGCGGGCCCCGGCCGCGCTCGCCCTGGAGGCGGGCACGCCGCCCGTGGCGCAGGTGTACGCCCCCGCCACCCCCGACACGATCACCACCATGGCCGAGGCGCCGCCGAGCTCCAACGGCAGCACGCCGAGCGTCAAGGTCACCGGTGAGACCCCAGAACGGGCGGCGGTGCCGCAGGCCGGGCAGGACGGGTTGCTCCTGCTCAGGAGAATCGGCGCCGTCGACCCGGCCAGCCTGGACGACTACCGGGCGGCCGGCGGCTACACCGCGCTCAGGCGGGCGTTCGACCTCGGCCCCGCGGGGGTGATCCGCGAGGTGCTGGAGTCGGGGCTGGTCGGCAGGGGCGGCGCGGCGTTCCCGACGGGACGCAAGTGGGACGCCACGGCCCGCCAGCCGGACCACCCCCACTACCTGGTCTGCAACGCCGACGAGAGCGAGCCGGGCACGTTCAAGGACCGGGTCATCATGGAGGGAGACCCGTACGCGCTGGTCGAGGCCATGACGATCGCCGCCTACGCCACCGGCTGCGCCAAGGGATACCTCTACATCAGGGGCGAATATCCCCGGGCGGTCGCGCGGCTCCAGCACGCGATCGCGACCGCCCGCGCGCGGGGCCTGCTCGGCGACGACATCCTCGGCAAGGGCCTGTCCTTCGACATCGAGCTGCGCAGGGGCGCGGGCGCCTACATCTGCGGCGAGGAGACCGCGATCTTCAACTCGATCGAGGGGCAGCGGGGCGAGCCGCGCAGCAAGCCGCCGTTCCCGGTGGAGAAGGGGCTGTTCGGCAAGCCGACCGTGGTCAACAACGTCGAGACGCTGGTCAACGTGCTGCCGATCCTGGAGAACGGGGCGCAGGCGTACGCGGCGGCCGAGCCGAAGCTGTTCTGCGTCTCGGGCGCGGTGGAACGCCCCGGCGTGTACGAGCTGACGTTCGGCGCCACGCTGCGCGAACTGCTCGACCTGTCCGGCACCACCGGGACGACCAGGGCGGTGCTGCTCGGCGGCGCGGCCGGCGCGTTCGTCACCGACCTGGACATCCCGCTCACCTTCGAGGGCACCAGGGCCGCCGGCGCGACGCTCGGCTCCGGCGTGGTGCTCGTCATCGACGACGGCGTGGATCTCAAGAGCCTGCTGCTGCGCATCGCGGAGTTCTTCCGCGACGAGTCGTGCGGCCAGTGCGTGCCCTGCCGGGTGGGTACGGTACGCCAGGAGGAGGCCCTGCACCGGCTCTCGCGCCGGGTCGACGAGGACGATCTCGTGCTGCTGCGCGAGGTCGGACAGACCATGCGTGACGCCTCCATCTGCGGCCTCGGACAGACCGCCTGGAACGCCGTCGAATCAGCCATCGACCGCCTGGGAGTTTTCAGATGATCCCGCTCCAGCCGCCCCGCCGGCTCATCGACGTCGAGATCGACGGCGAGCCCGTGCGCGTGCCAGAGGGCTCGACGATCCTCGACGCGTGCGCCGCGGCGGGCAAGGACATCCCGACGCTCTGCTACGGCGACACGCTCACCCCGAAGAACGCCTGCCGGGTCTGCGTCGTGGAGGTGGAGGGCGCGCGGACGCTGGCGCCCGCCTGCTCCAGGAAGGCCGAGAAGGGCATGAAGGTCGGCACCGACACCGAGCGCGCCCGGCAGAGCCGCAAGGTCGTGCTCGAACTGCTCGGCTCCTCGGTGGACATGTCGACCACCCCGAGGGCGGCCGAGTGGGTGGAGGAATATGCCGCCGACCCGGCCAGGTTCGGCGACGACGCCGCCACCGTCGAGCAGCCCGCCAAGGTCGACAACGAGCTCTACGTACGCGACTACAGCAAGTGCATCATGTGCTACAAGTGCGTGGACGCCTGCGGCGACCAGTGGCAGAACACCTTCGCCATCGGCGTCGCGGGCCGGGGCTTCGACACGACGATCTCCACGGAGTTCGACGCCCCGCTCACCGACTCGGCCTGCGTCTACTGCGGCAACTGCGTCGAGGTGTGTCCCACGGGCGCGCTGTCGTTCAAGACCGAGTTCGACATGCGGGCCGAGGGCACCTGGGACGAGTCGAAGCAGACGGAGACGACGACGATCTGCAGCTACTGCGGGGTCGGGTGCAACCTGACCCTGCACGTGCAGGACAACAAGATCGTCAAGGTGACCTCGCCGCACGACAACCCGGTCACCAAGGGCAACCTCTGCGTCAAGGGCCGCTTCGGGTACGGCTATGTCTAGGGTCTCCGTCAAACGCCGCATCCTGCGGGTGAAGGACACCGCCCGCACGCGCAAGATCGACTCGCTGGCCGCCGAGGAGCCGCTGGAGATCCGGCTCAACGGCACGCCGCTGACGGTCACCATGCGCACGCCCGGCGACGACTTCGACCTGGCCGCCGGCTTCCTCGTCAGCGAGGGGGCCGTGGGCTCGCCGGACGACATCGCCACGATCCGCTACTGCGCGGGCGCGACGGTGGACGGCGGAAACACGTACAACGTGCTCGACGTGCGGCTCGCACCAGGCGTCCCGGCGCCTGAGCCGCGCAACTTCTACACCACCTCCTCCTGCGGCGTCTGCGGCAAGGCGTCGCTGGAGGCGGTGCGCACCGTGGCCCGCTGGAGCGCCGGCGACGACCCCGTCGAGCTGACGCAGCCGGTGATCACGTCCCTGCCCTTGCGGCTGCGGGCGGCCCAGCGGGTCTTCGACAGGACCGGAGGGCTGCACGCGGCCGGCCTGTTCACGGCGGACGGCGAGGCGCTGTGCGTGCGCGAGGACGTGGGCCGGCACAACGCCGTCGACAAGCTGCTCGGCTGGGCGCTCAGGAACGGGCGGCTGCCGTTGCGGGGCACCGTGCTGATGGTGTCCGGCAGGGCGTCGTTCGAGCTGGTGCAGAAGGCGGTCATGGGAGGCGTCCCCGTGCTCGCCGCGGTGTCCGCGCCCTCCTCGCTCGCGGTCGAGCTGGCCGCGGAGGAGGGGCTGACGCTCATCGGTTTCCTCCGCGGCGACTCGATGAACGTCTACGCCGGCGAGCACCGGCTGGCCGAGGAGGCCCTGCTCCCCGACTGAACCCCGCTCCGCGAGGCGCCGGGCGAACGCGCGCCTCGCGGAACGGGGCCGCGAACGTCGCTCCGTGCGCCGGCAACGGCTCTGCCGGCGTACGACCACCGGGCGACCGCGGGATGCCGAACGGCGTGCCTGGGCCCCCAGCCGCCGTCCGGCATCCTGTTCATGGCCCTGTTCATGGCCTCCACTCCGTGGAGGCGGGCTCGGTCGCCAGACGCCGCCACCTTCCCCCGCTCTGGTCGCTGTGTTCATGGCCTCCACTCCGTGGAGGCGGGCTCGGTCGCCAGACGCCGCCACCTTCCCCCGCTCTGGTCGCTGCGCTCCCGCCGCTCCTCCAGGTGACGGCACTCCCTCGCCAGGCTCCCGCCGCTCCTCCAGGTGACGGCACTCCCTCGCAGGCTCCCGCCGCTCCTCCAGGTGACGGCGCTCCCTCGCGGGCACCCGCCGGGCGCTGGATTTTGACAATCATTTTCATTCTGCCGCATACTGGATGCATGATTTCAGGATTTTCCCGGTCTTATGCTGCGCGTTTGCTGGCGGGAGCCGCGTTGATCACCACCGCCGCGTGCGGCGCCGGCTCCGCCACCAACGCGGCGGAGGGCGGCAAGCCCGAGGTGGTCGCCGCCATCTATCCGCTCCAGTGGCTTGCCGAGCAGGTCGGGGGATCCGACGTCCAGGTGACGAGCCTGACCGCGCCCGGCGTCGAGCCGCACGACCTCGAGCTGAACATCCAGCAGGTCACGGCGATCAGGAACGCCGCGCTCACCGTCTATGTCAAGGGTGTGCAACCGGCCGTGGACGACGCCGTGGAGCCCGACACGAGCTTCGACGCCGCCACCGCCGTCAAGACGATCCCCTCCGGTGAGCACGCCGAGGAACACGCGGATGAGCACGCGGAGGGGGGCGCCGAGGAGCACGGCCACGAGATCGCCTACGACCCGCACCTCTGGCTCGACCCGTCCCGCCTGGCCACCGTCGCCACGACGCTGGGCGAGCGGCTGGCCGCCGCCGACGCCCCGCGCGCCAAGGCGTACCAGGACCGCGCCGCCAAGACGGCCGCCGCGCTGGGCACGCTCGACCAGGAGCTCGCCGATGGCCTGCGCACGTGCGAGACCAGGACGCTGGTCACCGCGCACTCGGCGTTCGGCTACCTCGCGGATCGCTACAAGCTCAAGCAGGTCGGCATCACGCTCGACCCCGAGACCGAGCCGTCGCCCACCCGCATCTCCGAGGTGGCCAAGCTCGCCAAGGCCGAGGGCGTGAGCACGATCTTCACCGAGACCCTGGTCAGCCCGAAGGTGGCCGAGGTGCTCGCGAGCCAGGTCGGCGCGGAGACGGCCGTGCTCGACCCGCTGGAGGGCAAGCCCTCGGGCGACTACCTGTCGGCCATGCGCGATAACCTCAAAACCCTACAAACAGCACTGGGGTGTACGGCATGAGCGAAACGGCCTTCGCGATGACCGGCGGCCGGGTCTCCTTCGAGGGCAAGCCCGTCCTGCGGGGGATCGACCTGACCGTCCGTCCCGGGGAGGTCGTCGCCCTGCTGGGCGCCAACGGCTCCGGCAAGTCCACGCTGGTCCGCGCACTGCTCGGCCTCACGCCGCTGTCCGGCGGCACCACCCTGGTGTACGGCTCGCCACCGGCCAGGTTCCGCGACTGGTGGCGCATCGGCTACGTGCCGCAGCGGCTGCACGTCGGAGGCGGCGTGCCCGCCAGCGTACGCGAGGTCGTGGCCTCGGGCCGGATCGCCAGGCAGAGCAGGTTCCGCAGGACGAGCGCGGCCGACAGGGCTGCCGTGGCGAGCGCGCTGGAGGCCGTCAGGCTGGCCGACCGCGAGGGTGACCCCGTCCAGTCGTTGTCCGGCGGCCAGCAACAGCGGGTGCTCATCGCCCGCGCCCTGGCCGGGGAGCCGGACACGTACGTGATGGACGAGCCGACCGCGGGTGTGGACGCCGAGACCCAGAAACTGCTCGCCGACACCCTTTCCGCGCTGGTGCTGGACGGCAAGACGGTGGTGCTGGTCGCGCACGAGCTCGGCCCGCTTGAGCCGATCATCACGCGCGGCGTCGTGATCCGCGAGGGCCGGGTCGCTCACGACGGCAGGCCGCCGCGGCCCGAGGGCGACTGCGCGCGGCCAGGGCACGAGCACCAGCACCCGCACGCGGCCGTCGAGCCGGGCGCGGGACCGCTCACGGGGTGGCAGGGGGACCCACGATGATCATTGAGCTGCTTCAGGAGGAGCTCTTCCAGCTCGCGCTCATCGCGGCGCTGCTGGTGGGGCTCTGCGCGCCCGCGGTCGGCACGTTCATCGTGCAGCGCCGGCTGTCGCTGCTCGGCGACGGCATCGGCCACGTGGCGCTGACCGGTGTGGCGCTGGGGTTCCTGACCGGCACCGCTCCGGTGCTGACCGCGGTGATCGTGTCCGTGCTCGGCGCCGTGGCCATCGAGCTGGTCAGGGCACGCGGCCGCACCAGTGGCGACGTGGCGCTGGCGCTGCTGTTCTACGGCGGGATCGCGGGCGGCGTCATGCTCATGGGCATCGCGCCGGGCGGCAGCACCACCAAGCTCAACTCCTACCTGTTCGGCGCCATCGCCAGCGTCACGCCTGAGGACATCTGGATCATCGCCGCGCTGGCCGCGGCCGTGATCGCGGTCGTGGTGATCTTCGGCAGGGAGTTGTTCGTGCTCTGCCAGGACGAGGAGATGGCCAGGGCCAGCGGCCTGCCCGTGCGCTTCCTCAGCCTGCTGATCGCCGTCACGGCGGCGCTCACCGTCGTCATCGCCATGCGCGTGGTCGGCCTGCTGCTGGTCAGCGCGCTGATGGTGATCCCGGTGGCCACCAGCCAGCAGCTGACGCGGGGCTTCCGCACGACGATGCTGCTGGCCATGCTGTTCGGGGTGCTCGCCTCCGTGGGCGGCCTGCTCGCCTCCACCTACTCGGCCAAGGTCCCTCCGGGAGCCGCGATCGTGCTTCTTGCGCTCGCCGGCTTCGTCCTGGCCCTCGGTGTCGGTAGATTCGTACGGCGAGGCCGGACCCAGGAGTCACCATTGAGCGAGCGACCGAAGTTGCGCGTCGAGGAGGTCGCATGACGACGAGACGCGATGCCGTCCACGACACCCTCCGCAGGAGCGAGGGGTTCCGCAGCGCGCAGGACGTCTATGCCGAGATGCGCCTCCACGGCGCCAAGATCGGCCTGACCACGGTCTACCGCGCGCTGCAGGCGCTGGCCGACGGCGGTCAGGTCGACGTGCTGCGCACCGACGACGGCGAGTCGGTCTACCGCGCCTGCGCGAGCGACACCCATCACCACCACCTGGTGTGCCGCCGCTGCGGCCGCACCGTCGAGGTCGACGGCCCCGCGGTCGAGCGCTGGGCCGAGATGGTCGGCACGGAGCACGGCTTCACCGACATCACTCACACGGTCGAGGTCTTCGGCACCTGCTCGTCCTGCTCCACCTCGGTCAGGACGGGCTGAGTGCGGCGAGAGCCGTAGAGCACCCCGAACACGATCACCGCGCAGCCCGTGAGCTGCAACACCGACGGGCGCTCCCCGAGCGCCAGCGCGGAGATCCCCACGGTCGTCATGGGCTGGATCAGCAGCAGCAGCGCCGTGAGCGCGGCGGGCTGGCGCGGCAGCGAATACGTGATCAGCGACCACCCGAGCACCTGTGGCCCGAGCGCGAGCAGCAGCAGCCATCCATGCGCGGGCCAGGCCGGCGTGAAGTCCGCGCCCCCGAACACCGGGCTGAGCAGGGCGATCGTCGCGGCGGTCACCACGGTCGCGTGCGCCAGCGGGCCCGCGCCCCGATCCGGCCCGGCCTTCATCAGCAGCAGGAACACCGCGTACGACAACGACGTGGCCACCCCCGCGAGCACCCCCATCATGGGGTCGCTGCCGTAGGCCGCGCTGTCGAACACCCCGGAGATCAGCACCACGCCGCCGAACACCACCGGCGTCCCGACCATCAGCCGGGTGGACGGCCGCTCCCCGAACACCGCCCAGGCGGCGAACGCCACGATGAACACCTGCAGGTTGCCCAGCACGGTCGCCAGCCCCGCGCCCACATACTCGATCGCGTGGTGCCAGAACAGCAGGTCGAGCGCGAACACCGCCCCCGCGGAATAGGCCGGCAGGAGCGCCTTGCGCGGCATAGGCCCTGATCTGCGCCGCTCCAGCCAGGCCAGCACGAGCATCGGCGGCACGGCGTACGCGCAGCGGAAGAAGGCGGAGGTCGCGGGTGACACGTCCGCCATGCGGACCATGGGGCCAGAGGTGGAGATGATGAGCGCTCCGGCGATCGCGACCATGACGATACGCCGATGTGCACTCACGGAAACCCCCGAGACCCCGAGCAAGAGATACGCTGCGACAACGCTAGAACCCGGCGCGTACAGGAGTCAACATGCCGTTTGGCCATGACATGGTGCATTCGCTGGCCACCGTTGTCGAGCTGGTCAACACCTCGCCCTCCACCGGCGGCGACGAGGGCCTGGCCGGCCTGGCCGAACTGCAGGAGTTCGTGGAGTCCCGCCAGATCAGCGGCGTGAGCCGGCTCACGGCCCGCGACCTCGGCCAGGTGCGGATGGTGCGGGAGGCGTTCCACCGCGTCTTCACCGCCACCGACCAGCCGACCGCGGTCCGCACGTTGAACGCGCTGCTGTCGGAGACGCGCATCACGCCCAGGCTCACGGAGCACGACGGGCACCCGTTGCACGTGCACTATTTCGCCGCCGACGCGGCGCTGGCCGAGCACGTGGCGGCCGACTGCGGGGTGGCGCTGGCCCACCTGCTGGTCGAGGGAGAGGCCGAACGCCTGCGCACGTGCGCGGCGCCCGACTGCGACCGGGTGTTCGTCGACGAGTCACGCAACCGCTCGCGCGTCTACTGCGACAGCCGCACGTGCGGCAACCGCATGCACGTCGCCGCCTATCGTGCCCGCCGCCGCGCCTGAGCCGCTAGACCTGGTTGGGCAGCGCCCCGCCGTAGCGGCGGTCGCGCTTGGCGTAGATCTCGCACGCCTCCCACAGGTCCCTGCGGTCGAAGTCGGGCCAGAGCCGGTCGAGGAACACCATCTCGGCGTAGGCCGACTGCCACAGCAGGAAGTTGGAGAACCGCTGCTCGCCCGACGACCGTACGAACAGGTCGACCTCGGGGATCTCCGGTTCGTCGAGATAGCGGGCGAACACCTTCTCGCTGACCTTGGACGGCTTCACCCGCCCGGCCGCGATGTCCTCGGCCATCCGGACCGCCGCGTCGACGATCTCGGCCTGACCGCCGTAGTTGACGCAGAACTGCAGAGTCAGCCTACGGTTGGCGACGGTCATCTCCTCAGCCGTCTGCAGCTCGGAGATGACGCTCTTCCACAGCCGCCCGGGCCGGCCGGCCCAGCGCACGCGCACGCCCATGGCGTTGAGCTCGTCGCGACGCCGCCGGATGACGTCGCGGTTGAAGCCCATGAGGAAACGCACCTCGTCGGGCGAGCGCTTCCAGTTCTCCGTCGAGAACGCGTACGCGCTCAGATAGGGGATGCCCAGTTCGAGAGCCCCCTCGATGACATCGAACAGCGAGGATTCGCCTGCTTTGTGCCCCTCGGTGCGTGGCAACCCCCGCGCCTTGGCCCAGCGGCCGTTTCCGTCCATGACGATCGCGACGTGCCGGGGCACCAGCTCACGCGGGATCGGCGGCGGTGTCGCGCCTGACGGATGCGGGGACGGTGGTCGGACGTTCACGCGGGCTCCCTTTCGACGTGTCGGAGAGAGCGTATGCCGTGTTCGAGGTGCCACTGCAGATAGGCGGCGACAAGGCCGCTGCACTCGCTGCGATGGCGCGACTCGGAGGCGTCGGCCAGGGCCCAGTCGCCGCGCAGCAGCGCGGCCATGAGCCCGATCGTCTCTCCGGCGGGCACGACGGACCCGGACGGCTTGCAGGCCCCGCACACCACGCCGCCGGCGACGATGGCGAACGCCCTGATCGCCGGGGCCCGGCACCGGGCGCACGCGTCGAGCACGGGGGCGTAGCCGGCCACGGCCAGGGAGCGCAGGAAATAGGCGTCCAGCACCAATCTGGCCTCGTGATCCCGGTCGGCGAGCGTGCGCAGCCCGCCCACCAGGAGCAGGAACTGCCGCAGCGCCGGCTCCTTCTCCCCGTGCGTCAGCCGGTCGGCGGTCTCCAGCATCGCGGTGCCCGCGGTGTAGCGCGGATAGTCGGCGGCCAGCGCCTCTCCATAGGGCCTCAGCGTCTCCGCCTGGGTGACGACGTCGAGGGTGCGCCCGGTGTGCAGCTGCAGGTCGACATGGGTGAACGGCTCGAGTCTCGCCCCGAAACGCGACGTCGTGCGGCGCACGCCCTTGGCCACCGCGCGGATTTTGCCGGTGCGCTTGGCCAGAATGGTGACGATGCGGTCGGCCTCACCGAGTTTCTGTGTACGCAGGACCACGCCTTCGTCACGGTAGAGACTCACTCGGACATCTTACGGCCACTCTCGGTACCGACGGGCGGACGTTACGGGCATGCTCTGTTGACGCGACTTTGCGTAACCCTCACTAGACTTTGACGCCTGTCCCCGCATCACCCGTTGTTCAACCCCCCGCAATCGCCTCGAAAGGGAGACATGACCCGCGTGGTCCTGCTGGGCGCTTCGCCCGGCCCCGAAACCTCTCCGACCGGCCTGAGGCTGGCCGCGCTAACCGGCAACCCCACCGTGGCCGAACGACTACGCAGCCAGGTCACCTCCATGGATCCGCGGCCCGCCACCATCGAGTCAGGCGATGTGGCCGCCGCCCTGCGAGCCCTGGCCGATGTCGCCGCATCAGCAACGGAAAACCTCTTCATCATCCCGACCAACTCCGTCGTCCACGACGAGCTGATCTACCAGATCACCAAGTCCAAGCGCGGTGCGCTGGCGCTCGTCGCGAAGGAGCCGCGTTACGGGATCACCGAGGAGGCGCAGGAGGACACCGGTCAGGAAGACAACGGCCAGGAAGACGGCGACGACGAGCCCGTGCAGGAGGGGCGCGTCCCGATCGCGGAGGCGGAGCCGGAGATCGGCTACGAACGCCTCGAAGGCCTGCCCGTCCGCGCCCGCATCGGCAAGTCCAACCGCATCGTCTCGGTGGGCACCGCCCACCACGCGGTCACCCGGCCCAACGCGGCGCTGCTCGGCCCGCTGCACGTGAGCGCGCGCAACGCGCCCGCGCTGGCCGAGACCTGCCGCGAGCTGGCCGAGATCGCCGACCGTTTCGGCGATGACGACGACCTGGTGCAGCTCATCGCGTTCGGCCTGGTGCGCAACGGCGTGTCGGTCGGCATCCGCGGCCGCCGCGACCTGTTCTACCGCCGGGTCACCACCCAGGAGGAGGTCAACGAGGCGGGCACCGAGATGACCGGCATGGACGAAGACCGCTCCAGGCTCAACAACGCGGTCAAGGGCGCCGACGGCTTCTTCACCACCTATTTCGTCTCCACCTACTCCCGCTTCATCGCCCGCTGGGCGGCCAGGCGCGGGCTGACGCCCAACCAGGTCACGCTGATCTCGATCGCGCTCGGCGTGGCCGCGGCCGCCTGCTTCGCCACGGGCGATCGCCCGTGGATGGTGGCGGGCGGGATCCTGATCTACTTCGCGTTCGTCTTCGACTGCGTCGACGGGCAGGTGGCCCGCTACGCCCGCAAGTTCGGCGTGCTGGGGGCGTGGCTGGACGCCACGTTCGACCGGTTCAAGGAATACGTGGTCTTCGCCGGGCTGGCCATCGGCTGGGTGGTCTCCGGCAACAGCGAGGACATCTGGATCCTGGCGCTGGCCGCGCTCGGCCTGCAGTCGGTGCGCCACCTGCTCGACTTCTCCTTCGGCATCTCCAACCGCCGCAAGCCACCGGCCAAGCTGCCCACCCTGGCACTCGACGCGCCCGACGACCGCGATCTGCGTGAGGCGCTGACGCGGCGGAAGGTCGAGCGCAGCCAGGGCGTGCGGGGCGTGCTCAAGATGTGGAGCAAGGCGGGCAAGAACCGCGCCGTCCACTGGGCGCGTAAGATGATCGTCTTCCCCATCGGCGAGCGGTTCGCGGCCATCGCGATCACCGCCGCCCTCTTCGACGCCCGGATCACCTTCCTCACCTTGGTGATCTGGGGCTCCGTCGCCGCCATCTACACCCTCACCGGACGCCTCATGAGGTCGCTCGTATGATCACCCAACCGCAGGCCATGGCCACCCCCACGCCGGATCCCGACGAGGAACGCCGCCGCATCCAGACCGCCCGCCTGCTCGCCTACCGCGACGACGGCCCGCTCGCCCACGCGCTGGCCGGCAAGATCGGCAAAGGCCTGCCGCCCGTGCCCGCCACGCTCGTCGCCCTGCTGGCGATCGTCGGCCTCATCGTCGCCGGCGTGCTGGAGCCGGGCCCGCTCCTGCTCCTGCCCGTGGCGATCATGCTGCTGCTGGTGCTGCCCACCGCGCCGCGCGACCATCTGGGCCGCTTCGACTGGCTGACCCCGCCACTGCTGCGGGGCACCGAGTTCCTCACCATGATCGCTATCGGTCTCGCGGCCGACGCGCCGAGGTGGCTGCTGTTCGTGCTGGTGTACGTCGTGGGCTACCACACCTACGACACCGTCTACCGCACCCGCCAGAGCATCTGGCCGCCCGCCTGGGTGTTCCACGCGGGCCTCGGATGGGAGCTGCGCCTGCTCATCATCGGCGCCGGAGCCGCGCTCGGAGCGCTGACCCCGGTGCTGGCGGTGCTGACGGCCTACCTGTTCGTCCTGTTCGCGGTGGAGAGCGTGACGAGCTGGGTCCGCCTCGACAAGTCCACCGCCCAGTCCGCCGACGCCGAGCAGGACCTCGAGGCCTCCCCCGAAGAGGCGATGGAGCAGGCACAGGCCAACGGCGAGACCGCCAAGGGCTGACTCGGGAGAGACCCGCGGCACCACACTGGACGTGCGGCGCCGCGGGTCTCACTCGTCTCCCACGGTGTCCCCCACGCGCTCGCTGACCGCGATCGGCGCGACCGCCGTGGACCTGCTGTGACGTACGGGCATGAGCCATAACGAGAGCGCTCTCTAGAAGCTCTCCGGTCAGCGCTTCCCCGAGGGCGGCGTGCAGGTGGCGGTGATCGTTGACAGGACGTGCGCGCTGTGTTCACATCGTTGAGAGAGCGCTCTCTCGCATCCAACCCCCCATGGAGCGATGATGACAACAGCGAACAGGCACCGGCGCCGCCTGGCGGCCGTGGCCGTGGTGCTCACCGCACTCACCGGGCTGCTCGTCCAGATGACCGCCGGCGCCTCGGCCTCCGTGCCGTCCACGCCGTCCGGCTGGTCACTGGTCTGGTCGGACGACTTCAACGGCCCGGCGAACACCCTGCCCTCGTCGGACAACTGGATCATCGACACGGGGCACGCCTACCCCGGCGGCCCGGCCAACTGGGGCACCGGCGAGATCCAGAACTACACCTCCAGCACCTCCAACCTCAGCCTCGACGGCTCGGGCAACCTGCGCATCACCCCGCTCCGCAGCGGCTCCGGCGAGTGGACCTCGGCCCGCATCGAGACCAGGCGCTCCGACTTCAAGCCCGCCGACGGGCGTATCCTGCGCATCGAGGGCCGCATCCAGATGCCGAACGTGACCGGCAACGCCGCCCTCGGCTACTGGCCGGCGTTCTGGGCGCTCGGGTCGCCGTACCGGGGCAACTACTGGAACTGGCCGGGGATCGGCGAGTTCGACATCATGGAGAACGTCAACGGCCTCAACTCCGTCTGGGCCGTGCTCCACTGCGGCGTCGCCCCCGGCGGGCCGTGCGAGGAGAACAACGGCCTCGGCGCCAGCCGCGCCTGCCCCGGCGCCTCCTGCCAGTCGGCCTTCCACACCTACCGCTTCGAGTGGGACCGCAGCGTGAGCCCCAACCAGCTGCGCTGGTACGTGGACGGCCAGCTGTTCCACAGCCTCAGCCAGTCCCGGTTCGACGCCACGACCTGGAACAACATGACCGGCCACGCCGGCTACTTCCTGCTGCTCAACGTGGCGATGGGCGGCGCGTTCCCCAACGGCGTGGCCGGCTTCGGCACCCCCACGGGTGACACCGTGCCCGGCAGGCCGATGATGGTGGACTACGTCGCGGTCTGGCAGAGCGGCACGGGCGGCGGCGACCCCGACCCCGACCCGACCGACCCGCCCGGCGACGTCGACGCCCGCTCCACCATCCAGGCCGAGCGCTACAACGCCCAGTCGGGCACCATGGTCGAGACGACCACCGACTCGGGCGGCGGCCAGAACGTCGGCGCCATCTCCAACGGCGACTGGCTCCGCTTCGACGGAGTGCGGTTCGGCTCGCAGGCCGCCCGCCAGTTCAAGGCCAGGGTGGCATCCGGGGCGGGCGCCGGGGTCAGCGGGCTCGTGCAGGTGCGGCTCGACAGCCCCACGGCCACGCCCATCGGTGACTTCGCCGTGGGGAACACCGGCGGATGGCAGAGCTGGCGCACCATCCCGGCCAACATCTCCGGGGTGACCGGGACGCACACGGTCTACCTCACCTTCAGCAGCGGCCAGCCGGCCGACTTCGTCAACGTCAACTGGTTCACCTTCTCCACCTCCTGACCGCCCAGCGGGCCCGTACGCGCGTACGGGCCCGCCGCAGCCGGCTGGCCCGGCGGCGGCCCACCGCCTCGACGTGCGGCGACGAGGGGCGCGGCACGTGCCCGAAGAAGGCGGGCGTCAGGTGGAGTCTCTGACCACGAGCCGGGCCGGGAGCACGACGGACGTGACGTGGCGGCCCTCCAGGCGCGACAGCAGGAGCCGGGCGAGCGCGAGGGCCTGGTCGGCGACGGGGACGCGCACGGTGGTGAGCGGCGGGGTGGTGGCCGAGGCGGCGTCGATGTCGTCGAAGCCCGCGATCGCCAGGTCATCCGGCACCCGCCGCCCGGCCTCCTGCGCCGCCCGCAACGCCCCGATGGCGAGCTGGTCGCCGGCCGCGAAGATCGCGTCCAGTGACGGGTTGTCGCCGATGAGCCGGCGCGCGGCCTCCGCGCCGGACGCGCGGGTGAGGTCGTCGGCCGGGGCCAGAATCGGCCGCATGCCGGCGCGATGGAGGGCCGCGCGGTGACCGGCGAGGCGGTCCTGGACGGAGGTCAGGTCCATGGGGCCGCAGATCATGCCGATGTGGCGGCGGCCGCGCGCGATGAGGTGCTCGGTGGCGGCCGCCGCTCCCCCGGCGTTGTCGACGTCCACGTACGGCACCAGCGACGCGACCGCGGGTTTGCCGAGCAGCACGATCGGCACGCCGGTCCGCGAGAGCCGCTCGGCCAGGGTGTCGGCCCGGTCGGGCGGCAGGAGCACGACGCCGTCCGCCAGCCGCGCCTCCATGTGGGAGGCGATGCGGCGGTGGCTCTCGGCGGTGTCGGCCAGCATGAGCGTGATCTGCTTGCCCGCGCCCTCCAACATGCTGGTGACGTACTGGACGACGGCCGCGGTCAGCGGATCTCCGCCCTGCCTGGGCACCGACAGGACGAGGGCGACCGTGTTGGTGCGCCGGGTGACCAGGCTGCGGGCGGCGGCGTTGGGCACGTAGCCGAGCTCTCTGACGGCCCGCATCACCGTCGCGCGAACCTCGGCGCTCACCGAGCTCTCGCCGTTGACGACGCGCGAGACCGTGGCTCTGGAGACGCGGGCGCGGGCGGCCACGGTCTCCAGGGTGGGCCGTCTGGCGCGGGTCTCGGTCAGGCCGTTGCGCGCGATGACGTCGTGATACCACCGGGCGCTGTCCTTCGGACGGCGTTTCTGGGTGGCGAAGTCCACGTGCACGAGGCCGAACTTGCGCTGGTATCCGTCGGCCCATTCGAGGTTGTCGAGCAGCGTCCAGACAAAGTATCCACGGACCCTGGCGCCGTTCTCGATCGCGGATCTCAGGGCACGCAGGTGTTCCTCGATGAAGCTGATCCTGTCGACGTCGTGAATGCCGTCGCCGGTCACCACGTCGACGAAGTCGGCGCCGTTCTCGGTGATCATCAGGTCGGTTTCCGGATATTCCCGCGAAAGGCGGCCGAGCAGCTGGGAGAGACAACCGGGCACGATGGGCCAGCCCATGGCGGTGACCGCCGTGGGCACCGTGCAGAAGAGCACGCCCTCGCTTCCCGGGAAAGCCGGATCGGCGGGTTCGCTGGGCTGCGCCTGCACCACCAGCGGCGCGTAGTAATTGACGCCGACCAGGTCGATGGGCCGGGCGATGACGTCGAGGTCGCCGTCGCGAACGTGGCCGAGCCCCGCGTGGCGCTCGATGAGCGGGATCAGGTCGGCGGGGTAGGCGCCGCGCAACATCGGGTCGAGGAACTGCCGGTTCGCCAGGGCGTCGATCCTGGCCACGGCCTCGGCGTCCTCCTCGCTCAGCTCCCTGCCGGCGTCGCTCACCTGGGCGGGCGTCAGCACGGGTGAGATGTTGACGACGGCGCCCACCTTGGCGGCCCCGGCGTCGCGCAGCGCCTGGACGGCCAGCCCGTGGGCGAGCAGCAGGTGGTGGGCGCTGCGGAAGGCGTCGGCCGCCGACGTCCTGCCGGGCGCGTGAATGCCGGAGCCATATCCGAGAAAGGCCGCAACCCACGGTTCGTTCACCGTGAACCACGTGTCGACCCGGTCACCGAGGCGCTCGTGAACGGCCGCGGCGTAATCCGCGAAATGGCGGGCGGTGTCGCGGACCGGCCAGCCGCCCTGGCCTTCCAGCGCCTGCGGCAGGTCCCAGTGATAAAGGGTGGCATAGGGTGTGATGCCCGCGGCGAGCAACTCGTCGAGCAGCCGATCGTAGAAGTCGAGCCCCGCTGTGTTCACCTTTCCGCAGCCGTCGGGAATCACCCTCGCCCAGCTCACCGAGAACCGGTAGGCGGCTATTCCGAGGTCTTTCATCAACCGCACGTCCTCGGTATGGCGGTGGTAATGGTCGCACGCCTCGGCGCGGTCGGCGGAGAAGCCGTCCCAGATGGACGGGCCGCGGCCGCCGGCGGTCGTGGCCCCCTCGATCTGGAAAGCGGAGGTCGACACTCCCCAGACGAAACCCTCGGGGAAACTCGCTGCGCTCATCGTGGTGAAAACCCTCCGGACACGGTTCGGGCGCCCAGTCTCCCGCGCGCCGCACGTCGCGCGCCAGCCTGGCCAGGCTGTATACAGAGCGCGTGGAACTGGACCGGCTCGATCGTGACATCATCGCGGCGCTCGTCGACGACGCCCGTGCGACGTACGCGGACATCGGTGATCACGTGGGGCTGAGCGCGTCGGCGGTCAAGCGCCGGGTCGACCGGCTGCGCGCGACGGGGGCGATCACCGGGTTCAGCGCGCGGGTGGCGCCCCAGGCGCTGGGCTGGACGACCGAGGCCTACGTGGAGCTGTTCTGCCAGGGCAAGACCAAGCCGTCGGACATCGCGCTGGCCGTGGCCAAGTTCCCCGAGGTGGTCGGGGCGGCCACGATCACCGGCGAGGCCGACGCGCTGCTGCACATCAGGGCGACGGACGTCCGCCACGTGGAGCGGGTGATCGAGCGCATCGCCGCGGAGACCTTCGTGGTGCGGACCAAGAGCGTCATCGTGCTCTCCAGGCTGGTGGACGCACCTCCTGGCACCACCGTGCCCCAACCGCGCAACGGACCGTCCACGGGTGCCTGAAAGACGCAACAGACCTGCGCGTATACGCAATGTCGACCTCTTGGCCGCCATGACGGGCGGTTCCTAGGCTGGCTGCGTCCCTCCAGAGCGGGATTTCCCTGGTCAACGATGATGGAGCGCTGCATGCCCAAACACTTCCTCATGTGTCGCCCTGAGTACTTCGCCGTCGAATACAGCATCAATCCGTGGATGCGCCCCGAAGCCGGCGCGTCCCGCGACATCGCGGTTCGGCAGTGGGAAGACCTCAAAGCCGCATACGAGGAACTCGGCCATCGCGTCAGCCTGATCGACCCGATCGACGGGCTGCCCGACATGGTGTTCGCCGCCAACGGCGCGCTGGTCGTCGACGGGCGCGTCTACGGCGCCAGGTTCGCCTACCCGCAGCGCGGTCCCGAGGGCTCGGCCTATCTGCGCTGGTTCGCCGAACGCGGATATCCGGCGCACGAGCCGCAACACGTCAACGAGGGCGAGGGCGACTTCCTCGCGCTCGACGAGATCGTCCTCGCCGGCACGGGCTTCCGCACGGACGTGCGCGCCCACCAGGAGGCGCAGGAGATCCTGGGCCGGCCGGTGATCTCGCTGACCCTGGTCGACCCGCGCTTCTACCACCTGGACACGGCGCTGTTCCCGCTGGACGGCCGGAACGTCGCGTACTACCCGCAGGCCTTCTCGCCGGGCAGCCAGGAGGTGCTGCGCCACATGTTCCCCGACGCGGTGCTGGCGAGCGCCCTGGACGCCGAGGTGCTCGGCCTGAACGCGGTCAGCGACGGCACCCACGTCGTGATCAACGCCGAGGCCTCCAACCTGCAGTTGGAGCTGAAGCGCCGAGGGTATGAGGTGCTCCCGGTCGACCTGTCGGAGCTGCGTAAGGCGGGTGGGGGCCCCAAGTGCTGCACACTGGAGATCAGGGGGGAGAACTGACCATGACCACCAGCGCAGAGCTGATCGAGATCAGCGAGAGCCGTAGCGCACACAACTACCACCCTCTGCCCGTGGTGATCCACGAGGCGCATGGAGCGTGGGTCACCGACGTCGAGGGGAAACGTTATCTGGACTGCCTGTCCGGCTATTCCTCGCTCAACTTCGGCCACGGCCACCCGAAGATCGTCGAGGCGGCGAGGGACCAGCTCGAACGGCTGACCCTGACCAGCCGCGCGTTCTACCACGACCAGTTCGCGCACTTCTGCGCCGGACTGGGCGACCTCACGGGCAAGGACATGGTCCTGCCCATGAACACCGGCGCCGAGGCCGTCGAGACCGCCATCAAGGTGGCGCGCAAGTGGGGCTACGAAGTCAAGGGCGTCGAGCCCGACCAGGCCAACATCATCGTGATGGAGAACAACTTCCACGGCCGCACCACCACGATCATCAGCTTCTCCACCGACGCCGACGCCCACGACAACTTCGGCCCCTACACGCCGGGCTTCAGGATCGTGCCCTACGGCTCGGCCGACGCGATCAGGCAGGCCGTCGACGCCAACACGGTCGCCGTGCTCGTCGAGCCCATCCAGGGCGAGGCCGGGGTGCTGGTGCCGCCGGACGGCTACCTGACCGAGGTCAGGGAGCTGTGCTCGGCCGGCGGGATGCTGATGATCGCCGACGAGATCCAGTCAGGCCTGGGCCGCACCGGGCAGACGTTCGCGTGCGACGTCGAAGGGGTCGTGCCCGACATCTACGTCCTGGGCAAGGCCCTCGGCGGCGGCGTCGTACCGGTGTCGGCCATCGCGGCCGACCGCGACGTGCTCGGCGTCATCCACCCCGGCCAGCACGGGTCCACGTTCGGCGGCAACCCGCTGGCGTGCGCGGTGGGCATCGCGGTCATCGAGCTGCTGAACACCGGCGAGTTCCAGGCCAGGGCCACCAAGCTCGGCGAGACCCTGCACGCCCGGCTGCGCGGCCTGGTCGGCAAAGGTGTCTCCGAGATCCGCGGGCGCGGGCTGTGGGCGGGCGTGGACATCGATCCGTCGCTGGCCACCGGGCGCGAGGTGTCGAAGGCGATGCTGAGGCGCGGCGTGCTGGTCAAGGACACGCAGGGCTCCACGATCCGGCTGGCTCCGCCGATCGTCGTCTCCGAGGACGACCTGATCTGGGGGATCGACCAGCTCACCGACGCTCTCTACGCCTTGAAGGAGCGGTAGGGCCTCAGCCCACGCGTACGGACTCGATCGGCTTCATGGTGTCGTCGCGCGACTCGTACCAGGTCAGCGTGCCGGGGAGGGTCAGGGTGGCCACCGCGTTCTGGAACCAGGGGCCCTTGACGATCCGCCATCGGAAGGGCGCCTTCGGGATGCCCGCCGACCGCGCCAGCAGGCCGCCCACCAGCGTGGCCAGGCCGAACTGGGTCAACACGTTGGCCCAGCGCAGCACCCGGCTGAGCGGGTTGCGGATCGGCGAGCACACGACCTGGTAGACCGGCCCGGTGTTGGCCTTGGCGAGGTAGGAGTAGTGCACGTCGCCGGAGAGGATCAGCACGGGCTTGCCGAGTTCGATCAGCATCGTGGCCAGGTCTTCGAACGAGCGGCGGAACGCCGCCCAGTGCTCCAGGTCGACGGCCTGCCGGAGCATCTCGGAGCACCTGGCCACCAGGCGGCCCCACTTGCCGTCGCACAGGGCCTCGTTCCAGCTCTGAACTCCGTGAACACCCTCGGGCAGCAGGAACGGGATCGACGAGCCGATGATCAGCCGCTCGGCCGGGCGGGTGACCTGCTCCTCCAGCCAGGCCCACTCGTCGGGGTCGAGCATGCGGCGGTCGCCGGGCGTGAGCTGCCTGGCGCACCGCGTGTCGACCATGATCAGGCGGGTGTCGCCGAGGTCGCGGGCGTAGCTCCAGCGGTTGCTGCTCGGCTCGGTGTCGGCCTTGTCGGCGAACGCGTCGAGCGCGTCTCCGGTGTCGCCGTCGCCGCTCAGCAGCTTCTGCAGGAGCGGGTCCGCCGCGCGCTCGGCCGGTGAGAGGTTGCCGAGGTGCTGGTAGACGTAGTAGGCCCCGAGCCCGGCGATGACCCGGCGGCGCCACCATGGTGTCCTGGCCATCTGCTCGCGCCAGGTCTTCGAGGTGTTCCAGTCGTCGCGCACGTCGTGGTCGTCGAAGATCATCGCGGTCGGCACGGTGGACAACACCCAGCGGATGTCGGGGTCGGTCCACGCCTCGCGGTAGAGCTCGGCGTACTCCTCGAAGTCGGCGATCTCCCCCTGCGGTTCGGTGTCCCTTCGCGACCTGATGTAGGCCAGGACCTCGGGCGACGGGCTGTCGGCGTAGACCTGGTCGCCGAGGAACAGCAGCAGGTCGGGCCACTCCTCGTCGCCGGCCTGCGCAAGGTGGGCGCCGAGCTCGTTCAGCATGTCGTAGCCGTGCGTGATCACGTGTGTGGTGTCGTGGGGCACGCTGGTGCGGCACGAGCCGAACATCAGCTTGCGCAGCCCTTCGGGGGGCAACAGCCTGATCCGGCTGGGCGGGCGACCCGCCAGGGGCCATACGGCCTCCCCGTCGAGTGTGACGGAATAGGACCCGATATCCTGGGAGAGTCCAACGAGATCCACGATCGCGTAGTGGTGTCCGTGCACGGTGAAGGTAGGCGACCGGTAAGCCCTGCCGTCCGCTTCGACGGTGACCGTGCAGGGGTCGGCGGTCTCCACCCAGATCGAGGCGCTGTCACGATCGACATAACGCAGCATCGGCCCCACCACGAGTGCGGGCATTCCACTCCTCAGATCGACGATTCGGCATACATCCGCTCGACAAGCCTGCCAGAGTGGCGCCGCTCGTGGCACCTCGGTCACCGGCTTGGATTTCTTCCAAGATCTAGGCAAGTCCAAACCCCTCGCCTATAGGATGATCGTAACAACATCGCCCAAAGTGGAAGGCAACGGCGCTTTCCCTGCAAAAAGGGCGTAAATACCAGGAGGAAACTCTTCAATGAGCATCATGGTGCCGTCAACGACGCCGGCCCTGATCACACCGGGCCGTCAAGCGCTCGACTCCGCTCTCCACCAGCTCGACCAGGCCGCCGAGCAGCTCAGGCTCGACGACGGGCTCCGCACGATGCTGGCCACGCCCCGCCGCTCCCTGACCGTCTCGGTCCCGGTGCGGCGCGAGGACGGACGGCTCGACGTCGTCCAGGGATACCGGGTCCAGCACAACGTCTCACGCGGCCCCGCCAAGGGCGGGCTCCGGTTTCATCCCAGCACCGACATCCACGAGGTCACCGCGCTCGCGATGTGGATGACGTGGAAGTGCGCGCTGGTCGGCATCCCGTACGGCGGCGCCAAAGGCGGCGTGGCCGTGGACCCGGCCGGGCTCACCACCCGCGAGCTCGAGCGGCTGACCCGCCGCTACGTCAACGAGATCCTGCCGCTGATCGGCCCGGAGAAGGACATCCCCGCGCCCGACGTCGGCACCGACGAGCAGACGATGGCGTGGGTCATGGACACCTACAGCGTCAACGCCGGCTACTCCGTGCCCGGCGTGGTCACCGGCAAGCCGATGACGCTGGGCGGCTCGCTCGGCCGTGCGGGCGCGACCTCGCGCGGCGTGCAGATCGCGGCGCTGGCCGCGCTGGGCGGCTCGCCCGAGGGCGTGACCGTGGCCGTGCAGGGCTTCGGCAAGGTGGGCGCGCTGGCCGCGCAATATCTCTCCGACGCCGGCTGCAAGGTCGTGGCCGTCTCCGACGTCACGGGCGCCGTCTACGCGAGCAGCGGCCTCGACATCGCCCGGCTGCGCGCCTGGGCCGCCGAGGAAGGCGGCGTGCGCGGCTACCGCCACGCCGACGCCCTGGCCCGTGACGACCTGTTCGAGCTGGACGTCGACGTGCTGGTCCCGGCCGCGCTGGAAGGCGCGATCACCGAGGCCAACGCGCCCAGGATCCGGGCCAGGCTGATCGTCGAGGGCGCCAACGGGCCCACCACGCCGCAGGCCGACGAGATCCTCGCCGCCTCCGGCACCACGGTCGTGCCCGACATCCTGGCCAACGCGGGCGGGGTGATCGTGTCCTACCTGGAGTGGGTCCAGAACATGCAGGCCTACTCCTGGAGTTCCGGCGAGGTCGAGCTCAAGCTGCGCGACCTCATGCAGGGCGCCTACTCCGAGGTGAAGTCGCTGGCCGCCGAGCGCGGGCTGACGCTCAGGCAGGCGGCGCACGTCATCGGCGTGGGCCGGGTGGCCGACGCGCACCGGATGCGCGGGCTCTACCCGTGACGACCGGCAGCCGGAACGACTGAGGCCGGAACGACCGGGGCCCGCCGTCCGGGGCGGGCCCCGGCACCTGTGCTCACTCCCCTGTGCTCACTCCCCCGGGCTCACTTTCTGAGCTCGGCGTAGTCGAGCGCGGCCACCAGGCCCTCGAGATCGCGCATGAGCCGTTCGGTGCGCTCGGCGCCGAACGCGACCGCGACGAGCCCGTGGTGCTCGGCCACCGCGCCGTCCACCCGCGCGAGCAGCTCGGCCCCCCGGTCCGAGACGAACACCGCCACCCGCCGCCGGTCGCCCTTCGACGGCCCGCGGTAGACCAGCGCCCGCTCGATCAGCCGGTCGATCGCCTTGGTCAGGGTCGGGTGGGGCATCAGCACGGCCGCGGCGAGCTCGCCCATCGAGTCGCCCCGCCCGTCGGCCAGCGCGCGCATGATGCGCCACTGCTCGACGGTGACGTCCTCGCCCGCCAGCGCGGCCGCCAGCCCTCGGTTGACGCTGCGCTCCGCGCGGCTCAGCAGATAGGCGAGCGAGGACCCGAGCCCAGAGGAGGTCATGAGGAGGTCCTTTCATCGGAGAGCTAGAAGGGAGGATACTCGTCGGCGTGGCGGCGACCGTCGATCCTCTCGAAGCGCGGCTCCTCCCGTCAGGTTCGATCAGGATCGGCCTGGTCGTGCCCGTGTCCGGGGTCCTCGGCCTGATGGGCCCCTGCGCGATCAACTGCGCCGTCCTGGCGGCGGAGGAGCTCAACGCCGCGGGCGGCATGCTGGGCAGGCCGGTCGAGCTGGTCCTCGTCGACGGCGGGCGGCCCGCTCGGCAGGTGGCGGCCGAGGTGTCCGAGCTGGTCAGGACGGGCACCGTGCAGGCCGTCGCGGGCGCCCACGCCAGTGACGTGCGGGTCGAGGTGGTGGCCGCGATCGCCGGGCGGGTGCCGTTCGTCTACGGACCGCCGTACGAAGGCGGCGGGCACGCGCCGGGCGTCTACTTCCTCGGCGAGACCCCCGACCGGCAGCTCGCGCCGGGGATCGAGTGGCTGGTCGGCACGCGCCGGGCCCGCCGGTGGTTCCTGCTGGGCAACGACTACATCTGGCCGCGCCTGGTGCACGCGAGCGCCCGCCCGCTGCTGCGCGCGCTCGGCGCCACCGTGGTGGGCGAGAACCTCGTGCCGTACGGCGACGCGGTGCGGCGGCTCGACCGGGTGGCGGCCGCCCGGCCCGACGCCATCCTGCTGACGCTGATCGGCAGCGACCTCATGGACTTCAACCGCGCGTACGCGGCCGGCGGGCTCGGTGCGGCCCGGCTCTGCGGCGCGCTGGAGGAGCACGGGCTGCTGGGCATCGGCGGTGACGCCACCGGCGGGCTGTACGCGTCGATGGGCTACTTCCGCGACCTGCCGACCGAGGCCAGCCTCGGCTTCGCGCAGCGGTACGCCGCCCGCTTCGGCCCTGACGCCCCCATGCTGAACGCCCACGGCCACGGTTGCTACGAGGCCGTCGCCATGCTGGCCGCCCTGTGCGCGCGGGCGGGTTCGCTGGCCGTGCCGGCGCTCGACGCGGTCGCCGACGGCACCACGATCACCAGCGCGCGCGGGATGCTCACCCTGCTCGGACGGCAGGTACGCCATCCCGTGCACCTCGGGAGGGCGGACGGCCTGGATTTCTTTCTAGAGAAACCTTTTCACTAGAAAGCTTTGGCTCTAAGGTGCGAAACGCCCCCGCTGCACCCCCGATGCACAAGGAGCCGTCCATGAGCACGATCGAGCAGTTCGGCTACCGCCAGGAGCTCCAGCGCTCGCTGGGCTTCACCGACCTGATGATCTACGGCCTGATCTTCATGGTGCCGATCGCGCCGTTCGGGATCTTCGGCAACGTCTTCTCCGTGTCGCACGGCATGGTGGCGCTGGCGTACGTGATCGGCCTGGTGGCGATGGCGTTCACGGCCCTGTCGTACGCGCAGATGGCCAGGGCGTTCCCGATGGCCGGTTCCGTCTACACGTACGCGGGCCGCGGCATCGGCGCCCCCGTCGGGTTCATGGCCGGCTGGGCCATCCTGCTCGACTACGTGCTCGTGCCGTCGCTGCTCTATCTGGTGGCCAGCGTCGCCATGAACTCGTTCGTGCCCGTGATCCCCGTCTGGGCCTGGCTGGCGGCGTTCGTGGTGCTCAACACGGTCGTCAACTACCTCGGCATCCAGATGACGGCCAGGATCACCCGGATCATGCTGGCGGCCGAGCTGGTCGTGCTGGCGATCTTCCTGGTGGTCGCCGGCGTCGCGCTGGCCCAGGGCAAGGCGCAGACCGGCGCGTTCACGCCGATCTTCGACTCGTCCGGGTTCACCTTCAGCGTGGTGTTCGCCGCCGCGTCGGTGGCCGTCCTGTCATTCCTGGGCTTCGACGGCATCTCCACGCTGGCGGAGGAGAACCGCGAGGACGCCCACAGGCTCGGCAGGTCCATGCTGGCCGCCCTCGGACTGGCGGCCGTGTTGTTCGTGACGCAGACCTGGGTCGCGGCGCTCCTCACGCCCGGCCGCGACACCCTGATCGCGAACGGGGACCCCGCGGGCAACGCCTTCTACGACACCGCCGCGTACGCCGGCGGGCCATGGCTGGCGGTGCTCACCGCCGTGGCCACCGCCGTCGCGTGGGGCTTCGCCAACTCGCTGGTCGCGCAGGCGGCGACGTCGCGGCTGCTGTTCGCGATGGCCCGCGACCGCCAGCTGCCCGCCTTCCTGTCCCGGGTGAACGCCAAGCACAAGGTGCCGGTCAACGCGACCCTCGCGGTGGCCGCCGTCTCGCTCGTCCTCGGCGTCTTCATGAGCACCAGGGCGAACGGCGTCGGCGAGCTGGCCTCGCTGGTGAACTTCGGCGCCATGACCGCGTTCCTGGTGCAGCACGTCTCCGTCGTCGTGCACTACGTGATCAGGCAGCGCAGCACCAACTGGTGGGCCCACCTCGTCGCCCCCGTGATCGGCTTCGCCGTCCTGGTGGCCGTCGTGTACAACCAGAACGTCGCGGCCCAGTGGGTCGGCGGCGTCTGGCTGGCGATCGGCCTGGCGGTTCTGGGCATCACCTATCTGATCGGCCGTAAGCCCGCACTTCCCACGGAGGTCTCGTGAACGTCGTCTCCTACCGCCCCACGCCGGAGGAACTGAGCTACACCTTCGGCGGGCGCTCCCCCGTCGGCAAGGTGCGGCCGGGCACGATCGTGGAGCTCTACACGGAAGACTGCTTCGGCGGCCTCGTCCAGGGCGTGGACGACCTGCCGTCCCAGGTGTGCGAGTTCCCCTACCTGAACCCCGTGACCGGCCCCTTCCACGTGGAGGGCGCCGAGCCTGGCGACACGCTGGCCCTGCACTTCATCAGCATCACCCCGGCCAGGGACTGGGCGGTCTCCACGACGTTCCCCCACTTCGGCGCGCTGACCGGCACCCACACCACCGCCATGCTGCAGCCGCCGCTGGAGGAACGCGTCTGGCGCTACGACATCGACCTCGCCAGGGGCGTGGCCGTCTACCACGCCCGCACCAGCGACTTCAGCGTGGAGCTGCCGCTCGATCCCATGCACGGCACCGTCGGCGTCGCCCCGGCCGCGAACGAGGCCCGCATGACGATCACCCCCGACGCGCACGGCGGCAACATGGACACCCCCGAGCTGCGCGCCGGCGTCACCGTCTACCTCGGGGTCAACGTCGAGGGCGGGATGTTCTCCATCGGCGACGGCCACGGGCTGCAGGGCCACGGAGAGGTGTGCGGCACCGCGGTGGAGTCGGCCATGAACACGGTCGTCGCGGTCGAGCTGATCAAGGGAGTGGCCACGCCGTGGCCGCGGCTGGAGGACGACCTGCACCTGATGTCCACAGGGTCGGCCAGGCCGCTGGAGGACGCGTACCGGATCAGCCAGCACGACCTGGTCACCTGGACGTCGGAGCTGACCGGGCTGGACACGCTCGACGCCTACCAGCTCGTCAGCCAGGGCGGGCAGGCGCCGGTCGGCAACGTGTGCGACACCAACTACACGATGGTCGCCAAGCTGCCCAAGGCGTATGTGGGAGACACGGCGGTCTACGCGTCGGCCCACACCCGCCTGCGCGCGCTCGCCGCCCAGTACACGACACGGTGACCTGCTCCCCGTCCTGAAGCCGAGGGCCGAGGCTTTCTGCGAACCTTAGGTAAAGACGGATGTCGCAGGTGAGAGGGCTGATCATCACCCCCGTAGGCTGGCCGGGTGCTCAGGTTGGTGTTGTCCCTCGCCCTGCTCGACCCGACCGCCGTCACCGAGGTGTCCCAGCGCAACGTGCCCGCCCCGCGCGTCCTGACTCCTGACGGGGACCGCCTCGGTTACGCGCCGGTCCCGCGCCCCTACACGGGGGCGCGGCGGCTCACCGGCGTGCTGCTCGGTCACGACCCCGTCTCGCGGCGGGACGTGTTGTGCGGGGGCACGGTGATCGGCTCGCGCAGCCGCAGCCTGGTGCTGACGGCCGCGCACTGCCTCTACCACCATGGCCGGCTGCTCGAGAACCTGGCCTTCCTGCCCGGCTACGACGGCGGGCGGCCGGGGCTGGGCATCTGGCCGGCCGTGCGCACGTGGGTGCCGGCGAGATGGCGCAACCGGCCGTACTCGCCCGGGCTTCTTCCGTACGACGTCGGGCTGGTGGGAGTCGGGCGCGGCAAGCGCCCTCTGGAGGCCGTGACCGGCCGGGGGCTGCGGCCGATGGCCACGGACAGGGGCACCACTCTGCAGGGCTTGGAACTGCTGGGCTACCCGGCGGGCAAGGGCTATCCCGGGGGCACCAGGCTGTACCGGTGCCTGGGTGACGCGACCGAGGCTGTCTCCGAGGGGCCGGGGCTGATGGTCACCCGCAACTGCCACGCTGCCGCCGGCGGCAGCGGCGGGCCCGCGTTGTACGGCGGCTCGGTGGCCGGAGTCGTGTCGTCCTCCAGCCCGCTGAGCGACACGAAGGGCTACACCGTGCTCGCCCGGCTCGGGAACAAGCCGTTCAAGCGCATGTTCGCCAGGGCCGACAGGACGATGCAGAGCAGGCAGCGCGGCTGACGCCCCTGGGCACGGGTCAGGCGGCGCGCGCGACGATCTCCTCGCAGAGGGCGTGGGTGGCCAGGGCGTCGCCGGCGTCGATCACCCGGCCCTCGTGCACGGCGGCGAGGAACTCCAGGCAGATCTGCTCGATGCCGCGCTGCCTGGCCACCGGCACCCAGTCGGGCCGCCTGACGAGGGTCTCGCCGCCCTGGTGGTCGATGACGTCGCCGAGGTTGACCACGCGCCGCTTGGTGCCGTCGCCCATGGCCTCGCAGGACTCCTCGGAGACCCCGCCGACCCGGTTCATGACGCCGATGGCCGTGCAGCCGTCGCCGGACAACTCCAGGACGATGTGCTCGACCAGGCCGTTGCGGACGCGGGTCCTGATCGTGGTGTCGGTGACCGGGCCGGGGGCGAGGAATCGGAGGGTGTCCACCACATGGATGAAGTCATCAAATATCACCCGACGGGGTGTGTCGGGGTGATTGGCGCGATTCTTCTCCATGAGGATGAGATGACGGGGATGAGCGGCAAGTCCGACATATCCGGGCGCGTACCGGCGGTTGAAGCCCACCATCAGGGACCTCCCCTCGGCCCTGGCCAGCCGCACGAGACGCTCGGACTCGGCGAGGGTGTAGGCGATCGGCTTGTCGACGTAGACGTGGACTCCCGCCCTGAGCAGCGGCTCGACGATCTCGGGATGGGCGTCGGTGGCGGCGTGCACGAACGCCGCCTCGACGCCGTCCTTGATCACCTCGTCCACGCTCGACGACCGGGCGGCGATCCGGTAGGCGTCGCCGAGCCGGTCCAGCCGAGCCGTGTTGCGCGTGCAGAGGTGCAGGTCGAGGGCGGGCTGCGCGGCGAGCACGGGAAGGTAGGCCTTCTCCGCGATGTCGCCCAGGCCGATCAGGGCTGTCTTCACGCGTCGAGCGTAGCCTTGAGCGCCGCCTCGATCGGGGTGGGCGCCACGCCGAACGTACGCTCGAACGCCGACGAGTCGAGCACGTAGGGCGCGACGAACTGGTAGCGCGTGTGCCTCAGCTCGCCGAGCATGGGCGAGAACAGCCCGGCCGCCCGCACCAGCGGCCACGGCAGCTGCCTCATCCGGGGCGCGGGCCGCCCCAGCAGCGCGGCCATCTTCTCCCCCAGCTGGCGGAAGGTCAGCGGCGCGCCGGTGGGCACGTGCCACGGCCTGCCCCAGGCCCGCTCGTCACCGCCCGCCGTGATCAGCGCGTCGGCCACGTCCGGCAGGTACGTCCAGCTGTGCGGCATGTCGGCCGGCCAGACGAGCGGGATGGTCCGGCCCGCCCTGAGCGGCGCGATGAACCGTTCGCCCAGGTAGGACTGGTCGGTCGCGCCGGGGCCGAAGTAGTCGGAGCCGCGCACCTCGCTCACCCTGATGCGGCCGGCCTGGTGCGCGGCCAGCGCGTCGGTCCACATCTTCGCACGTACCCGCATCTTGGGGGTGGTGGAGGCGAGCGGCAGATCCTCCGTCATCGGGACGGAGACCGGCCCGTACGGGTAGAGGTTGCCCAGGATCACCAGCACGGCGCCGCTCGATTCCGCGGCGGCCAGGAACGACGCGGCCATCGGCGGCCAGTCGGTGAGCCAGCGGTGGTATTGGGGGTTGACGCAGTTGTAGAGGACGTCGGCGCCCCTGGCGATCTCGATGAGCCTGGCCTGGTCGGCGATGTCGGCGGCCACCCTGACCGCCCCGTCGGGGCCGCGGCCCGAGCGGGTCACGACGACGACCTCGTGCCCCTGCGCGACGAGTTTGGCGGCGAGATGCGAGCCGACCTGGCCGGAACCCACGACGACGTGCTTACCCATGATCAGACCTGCTTCCAGATGATGCGGAGAACCGCGTTGACGACGAAGAGCGCGGCGAAGACCGCCGGCCCGAGAGGCCAGGCCACCCGTTCGCTTACGAGAGCAATGCTCTCTCAAGAGAGCAATGTTCGTCAAGAGCAGTGCTCTCGATTTTTGGCACCGCTCTGATAACCTGCTGTGCATGACTGCCAGCCGTACCGCAAGAGAACGTGTCAGGGCCGAGCTCACCAGGGAGATCACCGACATCGCGCGGCGCCAGCTCGCCACGGAGGGAGCGGGCGGCCTGTCGCTGCGGGCCGTCGCGCGGGAGATGGGCATGGTCTCATCGGCCATCTACCGCTATTTCCCGAGCCGCGATGACCTGCTCACCGCGCTGATCGTCGACGGCTACAACGCCCTGGGCGAGGCCGTGGAGCAGGCTGACTCCGCCTGCCCCCGCCACGACTTTTCCGGACGGTGGCTGGCCGCCTGCCACGCGGTGCGCGAGTGGGCCGTCACGCACCCGCACGAATACGCCCTGATCTACGGCTCTCCCGTGCCCGGCTACCAGGCGCCCCAGGACACGATCCCGGCCAGGGTGCGCGACGTGGCCGCGTACGGCCGGATCGTCTCCGACGCCTGGGAGGCCGGCGCGATCGCCCCGCCGTCGGGCGAAGGCCCCGAAGGGCTCGAACCCGACGCCGGCTCCTTCCGCGAGCTCATGCCGGGCGTGCCGGACGCGGTGATCTGGCAGGCCGTCTCGGCGTGGACCGCGCTGTACGGATGGGTCAGCTTCGAGGTGTTCGGCCAGTTCAACAACGTGATCGAGAACCGCAGGACGACGTTCGAGCACGCGATGCGCCTCGCGGCGGCCACAATGGGGCTTGCTCAGTGACACTTACTAAGTTTTACTGAATACATGGCACGGAAGACTTCCGAGCTCGGCCGCTTCACCGACGTGGCGCTGCTGGTGCTCATCAGCCTGGCCGAGGGGCAGAAACACGGCTACCGGATGATCCACGACATCGAGGAGTTCTCGGGGACCGCGCTGGAGCCCGGCACGCTCTACGGCGCACTGATGCGGCTGGAGGAGCGCGGGTGGATCGAGCCGGTCGAGACGGCCGAGCGGCGCAAGCCGTACCGGATCACCGAGAGCGGGCGTGACGCCCTGCGGGAGCAACTCGCCACGCTGCGGCGCATCGAACAGGCGGGCGTGCGGCGCACCGCGATCTCCTGGGGGTTGTCATGATCCTGCGCATCATCGCCGAATCGGTGCTTAGCCTCTATCCGAACGCGTGGCGGCAGCGCTACGGCGAGGAGGTCACCGACCTGGTCGCCTCCCGGCCGGTGCGCGTGCGCACGGTGCTCGACCTGATCGGGGGCGCCGCCGACGCGTGGTTCCACCACCGGCGCATCCCAGGGGGGCGACCGTTCCGCATTCCCGCGGCCACCGTCCTGTGCATGCTGGGAACCGCTCTGCTGCTCCTGTGGAATCCGGGTGTACGCGACCCGCAGAGCCTCCACCGCGTCTGGGCCGAGGCCACGCACATGGGGGCCCTCGCCCACACGCTGCAGGGGACGGCGATGTCGTTGTTCGTCACGGCGGGGCTCATGGGAGCGCTGGCGGTGACGCCGGTCGTGCTCGCCGCCTCCAGTGCCCTGGGCAGTCCCGGGCAGGGGCTCATGACGCAGGTGACGGCCCGGCAAGTGGTCAGAACGGCGGTCGCCGTCGCCGTCCCCATCACGCTGCTGGGCTCCATCTACTATGCGGTGGCCTTCGCCGACGCCGGTTATCCCGCCGGACCGCTGGGCAACGCGATGACGGGCGGCTTCCTCGTCCCGCCCGTCCTGGCGTTCTCGCTGCCCGTGATCGCCGTGGCGGCGCAGGCACCCTCGCTGACGTCCGAGGTCAGGACCGGCGCCACCGTGCTCGCGGTGGCGGCCATCATCAACACGCTGGCCTGGCTGCCCGTGGCTGCCCTGATGCTGCTCGGACTGACGCGGGCGCCGTGGACGTTCGTGGCGGCGGTCACCGCCGGCGCGCTGGTCAGCGTCTGCATGGCCGGGCTGGCCGCGCGGCTCGCGCTCAGGCAGGGCCGGGCCGCGACGAGCCGGCTCACCCCCGCTTGAGCAGCGGCACCAGCACCTCGTCCACGATCTCCACCACGAGGTTGTCCGGAATGGGCGTGCCCTCGAAGAGGAAATGTTGCCGCAGCAGCGCCTGCCCGGCGTCGAGCCGGCGAGCGGTGACGTCGCCCGGATCGACCTCGCCGCGCTCGACGGCCCGGCGGACGATCTCCTCCATCATCTTCCTCCCAGCACCCTGGCTGCTCCTCCGCATGGCGTTCAGCGGCGACTCGTTGCGGAGCGCCTCGCCGAGCAGCCCGCGCATCGCCTCGCCGGCCGGACCCGACAACGCCTGTGCCGTACGGCGGAGCATGGCCACCAGGTCGTCGCGGAAGTTGCCGGTGTCGGGCGAGGACTCCGGGGTGGGCAGCGTGCTGTAGACCGCCTCCATCACCAGCTCGATGCGGGAGGGCCAGCGCCGGTAGAGCGAGGCTTTGCTGGCCCTGGCCCGCTCGGCGACCCGCTCCATGGTCAGCCCGGCGTAGCCGACCTCGGCCAGCTCGTCGAGCGTCGCCTGGTAGATGGCCGCGTTGAGCGCCTCGCCCCGGCGCCGCGGACGCTTGCGGTGGTCGGTGACCATGACCTGCATCCTAGATAGCGCGGGCGACCGTGCCCGCACCACCGTCGACCGTGACGATCTCCCCGTCCTGGAGCACCGACGTACCCGTGCCCGTGCCCATGACGGCGGGGATGCCATATTCCCTGGCCACGATCGCCGCGTGCGAGCCGGCGCCGCCTGTGTCGACGACCACGGCCGCCGCCTGCTGGAAGAGCGGCGTCCACGACGGGTTCGTGTAGGGGCAGACGAGCACGTCGCCGCCGTTGAGCTTGCCGAAGTCGGCCGGCTCCCGGATCAGCTTCACCGGCCCGGTCGCGACGCCGCCGCTCGCGGGCGACCCGGTGAGCAGCGCGTCGCCCGTCGCACGGGGCGGGAAGACCGCGGCGGGATCGATGAGCCGCACGCCGGACAGCTCCTCCCGCTTGGCCGCCCGCGCCGTGACCGTCCCGCGCAACCGCTCCCGGCCCTCCGGAGGTAGCGCGGTCACGTCCCCGATCGCTTCGAGCTCCTCCAGCCGCAGGTGGAAGACGTCCTCAGGACGGTCGAGCACCCCCACGTCGACCAGGCGGCGGCCGATCTCCACCAGCGCCCTGCGCAGGACGGGCTGCGGCAGCGTGAAGGAGAAGTGGCTGTCCTCGCGGAAGGCGACGCCCGCGCGGGCCGCCGCCACCCGGCGCCGGACCCTGGCGCGGCGGCGCTCCGAACGCAGGCGAGGGTGACGGAGCAGGAGGTCGAGCGCGTCGTCGCCCTCCTTCCTCTCGGGTGGGGCGCCGGCCAGGGCCTTGACCAGGCCGAGCACGGCCTCCGGGGCGTCCGCCCAGGTGGGCGGGGTGACGAGGATGGGGCTCGACGTCTCGCGGTGGCCGTACTCGGCGAGGAACGCCCGCAGCTCGGCCTCGAACTCGGCGGGCAGCGGGTCGGCGTCGAGCGCGCCGGTGCGCTTGGCCACCTCCGAGAGCCGTTCCAGCGCTTCGTTGGCGTCGGTGGTGCGGGTGCGCGCCCCGGACAGCAGGTCGCCGAACAGCTCGCGGCGCCCCAGCAGCCGGACCGTCGCCAGCAACCGCAGCAGCGCGAGCCCCGAGCCCGGCAGGTAGTCCATGCGCAGGTCGGCCACCGGCTGCACGACGTCGAGCACCTCCCTGGGCACGCGGACCAGCCGCTCCCACGGCATCGACCCGAGATCACGGGAGGCCAGCTCCCTGGCCTGGGCGAGGAAGTGGCGGTAGCGCGGATCCTCGGTCCAGCGGGCGGAGTCGTACCGTCTGGCCCTGGCCAGAAGCCGGAACGGGGTGAGCAACATCCTCGGCGTCGGATGCGGTTTCGGCGGCACGAGCTGGTAGACGACCTCGTCCTCCTCGCGCAGGAAGTTCTCGAACGCGCCCCGGATGCCGAACGACGACGTGACCTTCCTCATGAGCCCGGCCGGGCCGTACGGCAGCCAGGTCGTCACGTCGATCGGATAGGGCCGCTCAGGGAGATATTCGAGCAGGACGGTCACCAGCCGGCGCTGGATCGGGTTGAGCTTCCCGACCGGTGGCGGCGGCAGCGCGGTCATCGGGCGTGCCTGCAGCAGGTGCACCCGGCCGCCCGCGTACGCCCACTCGATGTCCTGGGGCCGGCCGAAGTGGGCGGCGACATCCCTGCCGAGCCGGGTCAGCTCCTCGATCACCGCGCCGGGCAGCCGCTCGGCGGTGGCCGCCGCGCCGGTCTCGCGGGCGACACCGCCGCCGGAGGTGCCGCGGATGACCACCTCGCGGCGGCCCGGAGTGAAGTCGGCGTGTCCCGAGGCGTCGACCACATAGTGGTCGGGCGTGACGAGGCCGGAGACGACGGCCTCCCCGAGACCGCTGCTGGCGTCGATGACGAGTTGCGCGCGGTCGCCGGTGACGGGGTTCGCGGTGAACATGACCCCGGCCATCTCCGCCTCGACCATGCTCTGGACGACGACCGCGATCCGCACCCCTGAGCCGTCGATCGCGAGCTTCGCGCGGTACGCGATCGCGCGCTCGGTCCAGAGCGAACCCCAGCAGCGGCGCACCGCGTCGAACAGCGCCTCCTCGCCGACGACGTTGAGGTAGGTGTCCTGCTGGCCGGCGAACGCGGCGCCCGGCAGGTCCTCGGCGGTGGCACTGGAGCGCACGGCCACGGGCCCGCCCCCGAGGCCGGCGTAGGCGTCGGCGATCGCCTGCCGCAGGCCGGGGGGCAACTCCGCCCGCTCGAAGTGCTCGCGCGTGTCGTGGCCCTGCGCGACCTGCTCGTACGCGTGGGTCGTGACGATGAAACCACCCGGCACCGGCAGGCCCTTCCTGACCAGCTCGCCCAGGTTGGCGCCCTTGCCACCGGCCACGGCCAGATCGTCATGCCCGAAGGCGTCCAGGGGTGCGACGAGCTTCACGGCCTCTTCCCGGCTTTCACGGCTTCTCTCCGCTCTCACGGCATCTCCTCGGCTCGTACTCACGACTTGTCCTCGACTTCCACCCACGACTGGTCCACGGCCTGCACCCACAACTCATCCACCGCCTGCACCCACAACTCGTCCACCGCCTGCGCCCGCAGCTTGTCCACGGCTCGGCACCCGCGGCTTTTCCCTGGCTTTCACGCACGACCGTCCCCGGCTTTCAGCCACGGCCTCATCTCGGCATCGGCTTTCACTCACGGCCTCTCCTCGGCGTCACGGCCGCTTCCTCGGCGTGAGCGGTGGTGCGGAGTGGGCGCGCCGGCAGCGCCAGCGCGAGCACGAACGCCACCGCGAGCAGCGGCGCCATGGCCGCGAACACCGGCGGCGCGGCGGCGGCGAAGGCTTCGCGCACGCCGGCGGGCAGGGCGGCCGGGTCGGTGGCCGCGATGCCGGATCTCATGGTGATCAGTGCCCCCACCAGCGCGACCCCCGCCGAGGCGCCGATCTGGCGCAGGAACGTCACCGACGACGTGGCGGTGCCGAGGTCGGCGTACTCGACGGCGTTCTGCGCGGCCAGCACCATGGTCTGCATGACGAGCCCGACGCCCAGCCCGGTCACCAACATGGCCAGGGCGAGCGCGAGCGGCGAGGCACCGGCCAGGCCGATCAGCCCCAGCCCTGCCGCGGCAACCGCCGTGCCGGCGACGGGATAGGGCTTGTACTTCCCGGTCCGCGTGATCAGCCGGCCGGACACGACGGTCGTGGCGAGCACGCCGCCCATGAGTGCGGTCACCAGCAGGCCCGCCTGCGTGGCGCTGGTGCCCGCCGCGATCTGCAGGTAGGCCGGCATGTACGTGACCGTCCCGAACAACGCGAACCCGATGAGCAGGCTGATCGCCACGGGGATCGCGAAGGCCCGGTCGCGGAAGAGGCGCAGCGGCAGGATCGGGTCCTTGGCGTACCGGGCGCTGACCAGCCAGGCGACCAGCCCGGCGGTGGCCACGACCAGGTAGACGGGGTCGCGGGTCTGCCCCACCATGACCACGCCGACCACGGCGACGGCCAGGGTGAGCGCGCCCGCGACGTCCAGCGGAGCCCGCGTGCGGGGCTTCGGCAGCCGCAGCGTCACGCTCAGCACGACCAGCGCGATCAGGCCGAGCGGCGGATAGATGGCGAAGATCCACCGCCAGCTCAGCCGGTCGATGAACAGCCCGCCGATCAGCGGCCCTCCCACGGCGGCCACGACGTAGGCGGCCCCGATGAAGCCGAGATAGCGGCCCCGCTCGCGCGGGCTGACGATCTCGCCGATGATGGCCTGGGCGCCGATCATCAGCCCTCCGCCGCCCAGCCCCTGCACGGCTCGGAAAGCGATGAACTGCGGCATCGAGGTGGCCAGCGCGCACAGCACGGCGCCGAGCACGAACACCACGATGGCCACCTGCATGACGGGCTTGCGGCCGTACCTGTCGCCGAGCTTGCCGTAGACGGGCATGACCACGGTGGCGGCGACGAGATAGGCGGTGACGACGACCGGCATCTGGTCGAGCCCGCCCAGGTCACCCGCGATGGCCGGAAGCGCGGGCGCCATGATCGTCTGGTCGAGCGCACCCAGCAACATCGCCAGGATCAGCCCCGAGAGCACGAAGCCCATGACATCGCTCCTTAGAGAACGAACCGTTCTCTAAGGAGCGTAAGCTTCCTCCCATAGAAACGCAACGTTCACTAATCGAGTGTTGCGCAGGTCACCGCAAGCCATCGGCGGCGATTTCTCCGTAAGCTGACCTCACCACCTGCGACTGAGGAGCGCCGATGACAGCCCTTCCGGAAGACAGCTGGATCCACAGCATCCGCCCTCAACCCAGTCGCATCTCCGCCGAGGACTACGAGAAGATCCCAGAGGAGATCTCGCGGGCCATCGAGATCGTGGACGGATACGTGGTCTATTGCGAATCTCCGACCCCTGGGCACCAGATCGCCGGCCGACGACTGGCCAACCTTCTGGAGCACCACGCCAGGCAGGCCATGAGCCGCGGGCACGAATGCCTCACCGTCGCCAACGACGTGGATCTCCGGCTGCAGGACGTACCGCTGCTCAACCGACGCCCCGACGTCGTGGTGTACCGATGCCTGGATGAGGAGCGTGGAGAGAGACTCCGCGCCCATCACGCGCTGCTGGTCGTCGAGATCGTCTCGCCCGGCTCCGTAACCCAGGACACCGTCGACAAGGTCGCCGAATACGCCAAGGCAGGCATCCCTCATTACTGGATCGTCCACCTGGACCAGACCGGCGCGTCCACCATCGAGCGCTACCGACTCGACCCGGCCTCGATGCTCTACAAGAGCGTGGGAACGTTGATGACCGAAGCCGATCCCGCCCCCACGATCACCAATCCGTTCCCTCTCACCATCGACTGGGAGGATCTGCGCTTCTGATCCCGGCGTACGGACGGTCACGAAGTTGATCGACGACCTTTCGGCAGTCGACCAGCTAACGGATCTCCACTGCCACATCTTCAGCCGAATCCTCGGCCGGTGCGGGCGCCGACGCGGCGAGAGGAGGGACGGCTCGGATGGCGCACCACACCGTGCGACCAAGCCCGTAGCCGTGCTCCCGGACACCCCAGTCGTGGGCGATCTCGTTGATGATCAGCAGCCCGCGGCCATCCTCCGCCTCCGGCCCCTGCCGGATATGGGGCGCGGAGAACGTGGAGCCGGGATCCCGAACGCCGACGTAGACCGTCCCGCCGACCGCCGCGACCGTGAGGCCGATGAGGGTGTACGGCTTGGCGTTGGAGTGCCGGAGGGCGTTCGTCATGAGCTCGGACACGGCCAGCACGGCCTCGTCGACCACAGGGTGGTCATCTCCCAACCATCTGCGCACCTCGGCACGTGCCCGGGGAACGGACTCACGAATGCCCGCCAGATGAATCGAACCGATGACCTTCGGCTCGGCGCTCGCTGCTTGCACGGTTTCACCCACTCGAAGTAGCCGACCTCTATCTGCCTTACGACGATCCCAAGCTTTGGCTACACTCAGTAGTGAATTGACTTCAGCATGCCATCAACCGTTGTAGTGAAGCTCCGGTTGAAACGCCGGTGGACCCCCGGAGGTCAGGTGCCCAAGGAAAGCGAGCTGTGCCCCGCCGACTCCCCGACCGCCCTTTTCGGTTTCGAGCTGCGGCGATACCGCAAGGCCCGCGGATGGTCCCAGATCCGCCTGTCCAAGGCGGTGTCCTACTCCGTCGGCACGATCAGCATGATCGAGACAGCCAGGCGATCACCAACGGAGGAGTTCGCACGCCACTGCGATGAAGCGCTGGAGGCGGAAGGAGCGCTGATGCGGCTCTGGCCGATGGTGAGCCACGCATCGGCTCCGTCGTGGTTCCGCCCCTGGCTCGACGTCGAAGCCACAGCAGAGGCGATCCGGTCGTGGGAGCCGCTGGTTGTGCCCGGTCTGCTCCAAACCGAGGACTACGCCAGGGCGGTGTTGAGTGGCGACGTCGGCGTAACGCCTGAGCAGATTGAGGAGCAGGTGATCGCTCGCATGGAACGTCAGAGCATTCTCCGACGTCCCAAGCCACCATTGTTGTGGATAGTGATCGATGAGGCTGTGCTCAATCGCCCGATCGGCAGCCCAGCCGTAATGTCGGCGCAGGTCAACCGCCTCCTCGAAGCCGGCCAAGCTCCCCGGATCACCATCCAGGTTCTCCCTCTCAAGGCGTACTCCACAACCGGTCTTTCCGGCGGATTTGCCATCGCACAAGCCCATGGAGCCTTCGACACGGCCTACGTCGAATCCGCCGGGATCATGAGTCGGGTGACGGACCGGCCAGAGGACGTTAATGTCCTAACATACAGATATGAGGGAATTCGTTCCGAAGCCCTCCCCCAACGCGAGTCCCTGGAACTGATCAAGGAGACGCTACAGCGATGGACGATCTGAACCACAAACTCGACACAGCTATCTGGCGCAAGGCCACGCGATCAGGACCCGACGGTGGAAACTGCGTTGAAGTCGCTGAACTGTCCCATGGACACCGAGGCGTCCGTGACAGCAAGAACCCCACCGGCCCTGCCCTCATCTTCACCCCAGGCGAATGGAACGCCTTCATCAGCGGCGTGAAGAGCGGCGAATTCGACTGACTACCGCCGGCCCGACGAGGGATGTTCCCGATGCGTCCTGCATTCGCGTCGAACCTCCCTCGCCGGCCTGAGCAAGCCGTCCAGGAAACCGGTTGGTCTCCCGGACGGCTAATTGATCACTTCGGGCGGGGGCGCACCGAGCCTGGGGATGAGTTCGGAGCGGATGACAGCGAAGCAGCTATCCATATGGCGGCGGAGGCCGGCGAGTTCGTCGCAGAGGGCCGCGAGGTTGTGTCTCATCTCGGCCCGCATGTCGGCGATATCCGCCTGCATCTGGGCGATGTCGGTCATCATGGAAGTGCCGTCTCCGGCATGCGTGCTCGCCTCGAGCGCCCGGAGACGCGTGATCAAGGCGAGGATCCGTACCTCTTCGTTCACCGCATTCCTGCCTTTGCGAAGCTGGGAATGGCAACCCGCACGGGTAGCGGGTGCAAGGTTTGACGGTGAGGATAGTGACACACAGTTGACGTTCATGCTGGTCACCGCCCGCGCCCGGGTGTGGTTCTTTCTCCCGGTGCCTGGCGTGTTTCTCCCTCAGATGTAATTGAGCGCGGAGGGCTGGGAGGTCCGCCCCTGGTGGACAGGGTCGCTGCCTCCGCCGCCCAGGGGATCAAAGGTCATTATCCCGGTCGAGGCGAGTCGGGCGTCTATCAGCACGTCGTGGTATGTCGCACATTAGCCGAATCGTACGATGACTCTGCACTTCGCCACACCCTGGGGCGAAACTGTCATCAGCAGGCTGATACCCCTATCTGCGGGCAAACTTCGAACGCGCCATACCTTTCACCGGGGTTCAACTTGTTTTGTTGATGCGCTGTTGATTACCGTGCGAATGATGTGGGCGACGTGCCGCCTCCTGACCTGTTCTGGCGCAGCGAACCGTGCGAGGGGATCATCGTGGCTGACCTCGATCGCGAGGCGATGCGTGCCGTGGCGCAGCGGATCCAGCGGCTGTCCGACGAGCACTGGTGGTCGCTCGATCCGTCCTGCCGCCTGATGGAGAAGGACGCATGGGTGGGGCCGACGGGCGGCCGGTTCGATGCCCAGCTCCACGCCGACCAGCGCGAGCTGCGCGACCTGCTCAGGCAGGCCGTCCACAGCGCGAACCAGAAGCTGGCGTCCATCCAGGACAAGCCATGACCGAGTTCACCGGGGTCAAGCAGCCCGATTTCGACACGATGACGAGCAAGCACACCGAGGCGGCCAGGCGGCTGGAAGAACTGGCCCAGGCTCTGCACAGTGAACTTCGCAGCGCGGGGCTCGACACCTCACCGGCGGCGCGGCTGCGGCAGCTGGCCGGGCGAGTCACCACACAGGCCGAAGATCTACGGCGGCGGCAGAAACTCGTCCACGAGCTCCAACGGCAGCGGATCACTTTCGGCCGGAGCACGCCCGCCGGAAGCTTTCTCGAGATGCCCGACGGTTTGGAGGCGGCCAAAGGGTTGCTGGACGGCACGCTCGCCGGCCGCGTGGCGCTGAAGGCCGCGGACGGTGACTCCACGGCGCTGGCCGAGCTGGAGAAATACGCGTCAAGAGGAGGGGATGCGGAGTTCGTCAAGACGTTCCTCGGCACGCTGGGTGCCCAGGGCCTGACGCGGCTCCCCGGCTCGCTCGCCGCCCAACTGCGCGACGCCAGAGCCCACGGCGACGCCAAACGCGTCGCTCAGCTCTCCAGTGGTGGCGGCAAGGCGCTGCGCATGCTGAGCGCCGCCCTGGCCAGAGGAACGGATCCGAAGAATCCGGCATATGTGGGCGCCGGTTTCCTTCAGCAACTGGTGCAGCAGGGCCGGGCCCAGCACAAGACGGGCGGCACGACGTACTCCGGCTACCAAGCGCAGGCGCTCATCTGGCGAGCCCACGACGGGAAGCCGCCGTACTCGAAGGAGTTCATGGAAACCGTCGGACGCGACGTGATCGTCTATGAGCACGAGGAACGTAAGGACGAATGGGCGGCGAGCAGAGATTCTCTGGGCCGCTTCTTCGCAGGAACCCAGCTCCCCATCATCGACCTGGCCGGCGCGCTCGGCCTCGGCACTCTCCTGAGACCCGAAACCCATGCGAGGGCTCCGGGCGCCAAGGCACAGTCGTCCTTGATCGACGACCTGTTCCACGCGGCCAAGTCCAGCCGGGAAGCGTCCCATGCCCTGCTGAACCACACTCCGCCCGGGTGGAAGGAATCCGTCCTGGACTACCTGCTGACCACCCGCTGGAAAGCCGCCCTCCACACGAAGGACCACGCGCCGTTCAACGACCTGCTGGTGACTGCGACCACCGGCCAGGACGCCACGTCCCAGAAGCTGGCAGCCGACATGACGAAGATCCTCTCCACCGAGATACGCGGCGCCTTCGGCAAGGCCGACAGCGGCAACCTGGAAATCAGGAACCGTGACATCTTTGATCGTTATACGGCCCTGAGCTATCCCCTGGCCCGCGCGATTTCGGCCAACATCGACGAACTCTCCCGGCTCTACCTGAACCACGCGACCTTCGGCCAGGTCAAGCCGCAAGATATGTCCTATGCGTTGCTGCTCGCCACCTCCAACGACGCCGGGTTCGAGGCACTGATACGCGCACAGACCGAACACATGCGCGCAGCACTCGACACCGTGCCTCCTGTGGGCCTCAACGCCTCCAACGCCGAACGACTCGGCTTCACCAAGGCTGACGTCAAGCGCTTCGATCTCAACGAGAATGGACGGGTTGACCGGACCGATGTCATGCAGTTCCTTACGGATCGGACCGTTGAGGAAGCATCTCCCTTTAACCACATTGTGGAGAGCCGTCGGCAGGTGCTGATCGCTCAAGGCCTGGACGACAAGAAGGCAGACGAAGCGCTGAAGACGATGGTCAGCGACGCTATAGGACTGCTTCCGATGCCGGGGTCAAAGCAGGTGGGCGCACTGGCCATCGGAGCCTTCGGCGAGATGCTCGGAAATGGTTACGACAAGCTCGCCGGAGCCACGCACAGGGAAATCGCGAGGCATGTGGCACGACAGATGTCCGAGCGTGGCCCAAGTCTGGACACGATACACCAGTCTCTTGCAGACAACCGCTTGGGCGTAGAGAGGTTGACGGAGCAGATGCTCTCGTCAGCGATGTTGAACAAAGGGATGCTCGACGGACTGGACCTGCAAGATAACTCATTCGCGAGTGGGACGCCACCAATGATCAAGCCTTTCTCGGAGATGACCCCACAGGAGTACAGCCAGTTTCTCGCGTGGACTCGAAAAATTGGAAGGGGCAGCGAACTACTCGATCACTTCAGCGGAACTTTCCGTCGGACTAGCGAGGTTGACGACTATCTCGACCTTCAGATTCCCTCTTCCAATGGAGATGGAAAGTGATGCGCTCTCGTCTGTCCATTGCCCTAACGTTCATCTTGCTGCTGGTCTCAGCCTGCTCAGAAAAGCGCTCCACCCCCGCAACCATCCCGGAACTTTCGCCAGTCGCGGATTCCACACCATACGTCTGCCAACTCATTCCTGCGCAGGCGCTTCGCCTCGTCAGTAATGTGACGACACCTCTCGCAGAGAAGACTGACGGCAATGAAAGGAACGGTAATTGTTGGGCTCCTGACACGACTCCTCGGCCTCTGGAAGTTTGGTGGACACAGGAAAGTTCGGGCATGCCTCGAAAACACCTAGATTCCTTGATTGAGGGTAGGAAGAACGTATATGAACGGCACGGCGGGGTCACTCTCCCTGCCGACCTTGGTGACGGCATGGCTGCTTTCCTCACGAACGGCCTACTGGCCGAGCAGCCATATCAGGTCAGCGCCAAGTTTCGGTGTGGCGGGAAGGATCGGATGATCGACATATACCTGGCTCAAGTTGCCAAGGGCAGGGATGGGATTAAGGATCTGATCGAGCTTATGCGTATCGCCCAACAGCGCTACAGCAAGGTGTACGGCTGCAAGCTCGCCACATAAGGGCCCGAGCCCCAGTGAAAGGGGCCCGGGCGGGTGGGTCAGCGGAAGGCGCGGTTGACGGCGGAGATGATGGCCTTGAGGGCGGCGGTTGTGGCGTTGGCGTCGACGCCCACGCCCCACAGCACCTGGCCGTCCACGTCGCACTCCAGGTAGGAGGCGGCCTTGGCGTCGGCGCCCGCGCTCATCGCGTGCTCCACGTAGTCGAGGACCCGTGCCCGGATGCCGACCTGGGTGAGGGCGTCGATGAAGGCCGAGATCGGGCCGTTGCCCGTGCCGGTCACCTCGCGGATCTCGCCGTCGAGGCGGACGTCGGCGCTGATGCGGTCGTATTCCTCCGTGGACTCGTGGCGGTGGGCCATGAGGCTGAGCCGGCCCCACCGGTTGGTGGGGTTGGGCAGGTATTCGTCGCGGAAGACGTCGTACATCGCGGCCGGGCTGATCTCGCCGCCCTCGGTGTCGGTGCGGGCCTGTACGACCTTGGAGAACTCGATCTGCAGCCGGCGCGGCAGGTCGAGCTGGTGGTCGGCCTTCATGATGTAGGCGACCCCGCCCTTGCCCGACTGGCTGTTGACCCGGATGACCGCCTCGTAGGTGCGGCCGATGTCCTTCGGGTCGATCGGTAGGTAGGGGACGGCCCAGGTGAAGTCGTCGACCGGCACGCCCGACGCCACGGCGTCCTTTTCGAGGTGTTCGAAGCCCTTCTTGATGGCGTCCTGGTGGGAGCCGGAGAAGGCGGTGTAGACCAGCTCGCCGCCCCACGGGTGGCGCGGGTGGACGGGCAGCTGGTTGCAGTATTCGGTGACGCGGCGGACCTCGTCGATGTCGCTGAAGTCGATCTCGGGGTCGACACCCTGGGAGAACAGGTTCATGCCCAACGTGACCAGGCAGACGTTGCCGGTGCGCTCGCCGTTGCCGAACAGGCAGCCTTCGATGCGGTCGGCGCCCGCCATGTAGCCCAGCTCGGCGGCGGCCACGGCGCTGCCGCGGTCGTTGTGCGGGTGGAGCGACAGGATGATCGAGTCGCGGCGCTTGAGGTTGCGGTGCATCCACTCGATCTGGTCGGCGTAGATGTTGGGCGTGGCCATCTCGACGGTGGCCGGCAGGTTGAGGATGGTCTTACGGTCGGGGGTGGGCTGCCACACCTCGGTGACCGCGTCGCACACCTCGACGGCGTATTCGAGCTCGGTGCCGGTGAACGACTCCGGGGAATACTGGAAACGCACGTCGACGTCGCTCGCGTCGGCGAGCTTCTTCACCAGCTTGGCGCCCTCGACCGCGATGGCGGTGATGCCGTCTTTGTCCTGGCCGAAGACCACGCGGCGCTGGAGGGTGGAGGTCGAGTTGTACAGGTGGACGATGGCCTGCTTGGCGCCCTCGATCGACTCGAAGGTGCGCTCGATCAGCTCGGGCCTGGCCTGGGTCAGCACCTGGATGACCACGTCGTCGGGGACGCGGTCCTCTTCGATGATCTGCCGGATGAAGTCGAAGTCGGTCTGCGAGGCGGCGGGGAAGCCCACCTCGATCTCCTTGTAGCCCATGCGTACCAGCAGCTCGAACATCTGGAGCTTGCGGTGTGGGTCCATCGGGTCGATCAGGGCCTGGTTGCCGTCGCGCAGGTCCACCGCGCACCAGCGGGGGGCCTTGGTGATGACCTGGTCGGGCCAGGTGCGGTCGCGCAGGCGTACGGGCTCGAACGGTTGGTAGCGATGGACGGGCATAGGGCTGGGTTGCTGGGCGGTCATGGCTGCTGCTCCTGATTGGGACGGAAGGAAGCGGCCGACGCGCACGACAGGCTCCGCGGCGAGGGAGCCGGCCTTAGAGGCCCCCGCCGCGGCAGCTAAGCAGGAGGCCGCGCAGCATGCCAACGACGGTACCAGACGTCTCGCCATGCGCCGTCCCGGGTCTCGGATGGTGAGAAGCGGGCCGGACGAGGCGTCGCCTGTCCGGGGGATGGGGTTGGAGGCGTCTGTCCGGGAAAGGGTCAGTCCGGGATGAGGACGCTGAGGCAGGTCACGCAGCCTTCGAGTTTCTCGTACTCGGAAATATCAACGGTTGTCACGGCGAGTCCGCGCTGTTCGAGCATGGCGGCGGTCCGGGGCGCCGAGGCGGCCATCAGGACGCGGTCGCCGCCGAGCGGCATCACGTGCGCACCCGGCTCCTCCTCCGGCACGAGCAGGTCGGGCAGGTCCACGTGCCGGGGATCGCCGATGAGCGTCCCGTCGGGCAGCGCGGTCACCCCCGACTTCAGGTGCAGCACGCCCCGCATCTTCACGGGCACGACCTCGCGTTCGGGGAGGAGGGCGGCCAGTTGCTCGATCCCCTGATCGTTGGTGCGCGCCGATCTGCCGGCGTACAGGGTGGCGCCGGTCTGCAGCACGTCGCCGCCGTCGAGCGTGCCGGGGGCGGCGATCCTGACGGCCCTCAACCCGAGCTCGTGTACGGCCGCCGCCACGGAGTCCACCTCCGGCCGCCGCTCCGGCGCGCCGGGCCTGGTCAGCACCGCCAGCCGTCCCGACACCACCACCGCGTCCTCCACGAACGGAGCGTCGGGCAGTTCGTCGGCGGGCGGCACGTACACGGGCCGCCATCCGCCGGCCGCCAGGGCCTCGACGTAGGCGTCATGTTGCGCGAGGGCCCGCCGGTGGTCCACGGGTTCGCGTTCGATGTGGGTGACGATGCCTTCGGCGATTCGGGGACCGGGCTTCCTTACCAGCGCAATACCAGCCATAGGGCGTCTTCTATCACGAGGTGATTAGAGTCTTGGGCATGCGGGACGACGAGATTCTCACCAGGATCAGCGCTCTGGTCAGCGAGGAGCACAAGCTGCGCGGCAAGCTGACGGCGGGCGAGGTGACCACGGACGAGGAACAGGCGCGCATCAAGGAGCTGGAGATGGCCCTCGACCAGTGCTGGGACCTGCTGAGGCAGCGCCGGGCCAGGCGCAACGCGGGCGACGACCCCGACGACGCCGCGGCCAGGCCCGCCGGCGAGGTGGAGAACTACCGCCAGTAGGCGGCGAGAAAACCTGTCGCCGAGCTGCCGCTGGTGCGCTTTGCTGACCTCATGAGGATCCAGCCGATCGACCTCGACGACCCGCCGGACGATCTGGTCGCAGGCCTCTACGACGCTTGTGTGGCCGCCGCCTCCGCCGACGACCCGGGCCCCCAGCCGCTGCTCCCCCGCTTCCGCAGGGACGTCTGCGCGCACAGCCCCGGCGAGCGGGCCGAGGTCTGGGTGGCCGTCGAGGACGGCGAGGTCGTCGGCGGCTACGGCCTGTCGCTCCCGCTGCTCGACAACACCCACCTCGGCACGATCTTCCCCTTCGCCGTCCGGCCCGGACACCAGCGGCGCGGGCTCGGGACGGAACTGTTCGGGCACCTGCTCGGCCGCCTGCGCCACCACGGCAGGCGGTTGCTGCTCGCGGAGACCACCGCCACCGGCTCCGGCGCCCGTTTCGCGCGCGCCCGCGGCATGGAGGTGGCGCTCGTCGAGGCCCGCCGCGTGCTCGACCTGCGCAAGGTGGACTGGGCGGCGCTCGAACGGATGGTCCCCGAGGTCGCCGGCTACCACGTCGAACGGTTCGCCGGGCCTGCGGGCCCCGAGCTGGTGCCCGACCTCGCCACGCTGATGGGCGGCATGAACGACGCTCCGCGCGACAGCGCCGTCGAGGACGTGATTTTCAGCCCGGAGCGCCTGCTGCACCGCGAGGAGGGCATCGTCCCCGGGGGCAGGACCTGCTACACCTCGATCGCCCGCCGCGACTCCGACGGCGCCCCGGCGGGCTACACGCGCATCTACCTCAACGCCGGCCGCTCCGACGGCTGGGCGGAGCAGGCCGACACGGCGGTGCTCGGCGCGCACCGCGGCCACCGCCTCGGCCTGCTGCTCAAGCTGGGCAACCTGCTGTGGTTGCGCGAGCGCGAGCCGCACGTCGAACGCGTCATCACCTGGAACGCCACCAGCAACAGCCACATGCTCGCCATCAACGAGGCCATGGGGTTCGAGCTCTTCGACGAATGGAACGAGTGGCGCATGGAGGTGTAGGCGCGCATGGATCATCCGGCGAACGGGGAGCTAACCTGACCCACTATGACCATGGAGGCGCTGAGAGACGGAGACCCCAGGCAGGTGGGCCCGTACACCCTCCTGGGCCGGCTGGGCGAAGGCGGCATGGGCGTCGTCTACCTGAGCCGCTCCCCCGGCGGCACGCAGGTGGCCGTCAAGCTGATCCACGCCAGGCTGGACGCGCACGCCGGCTTCAGGCGCCGCTTCGCCCGCGAGGTGGCCGCCGCCAAGCGGGTCGCCAGGTTCTGCACCGCGCCCGTCCTCGACGCCGACGTCCAGGGTGACCTGGCCTACCTGGTCACCGAATATGTCGAGGGTCCCAGCCTCGATGACGTCGTCCGCTCCTCGGGGCCGCTCAAGGGCTCGGCTCTCGACGGGCTGGCCGCCTCGATGGCCATGGCCCTGCGCGCCATCCACGGGGCGGGGGTGGTGCATCGTGACCTCAAACCGTCGAACGTGCTGCTGTCACAGGTGGGACCCAAGGTCATCGACTTCGGCATCGCGCAGCTCGCGGACGCGGAGATGAGCAGCGCCATCGTGGGGACGCCGTCGTACATGTCGCCCGAGCAGGTGTCGGGCGTCACCATCGGGCCGCCGTCGGACATCTTCTCGTGGGGCTGTACGGTCGCCTTCGCCGCCGGGGGCGTGCCGCCGTTCGGGTCGGGCTCGGTGCCGACGGTTCTGCTGCGCATCGTCAACGAGCCCCCCGACCTGCGCGGGCTCACGGGGTCGCTGCGGGACCTGGTGGTGGCGTCGCTGGTCAAGAACCCCGCTGAACGCCCCACGGCACAGGATCTGATGGACGGCCTCAGCACCTCGGCCGTGCCGGGTTCCGGCGCCTCGGGCTCCGGGCCGAGCACCACCAGCGGCCCTGGCACGCCGGTCCCAGGAGGGGATGTCGCAGGGACGGGCGGGGAAGGCGGCACGGGCGCGGGCTCAGGAGACGGGCGGCCCACCGCTCCGGATGACACCGCCGGGCCGACCAAGGGTCCAGAAGGTCGCGACAGTGTCGGAGGGTCGGCAGGCCCGGGTGAGGACGGGCACGACGGTCCGGGGGATCGGCGCGGTCCGGAAGGGGCGGGGAGTGGTGGGCCGGGGAAGGTCCCGAGGCGCGGGGTGTCGAGGCTCGCGGCGGCGGGCGGGCAGCGCAAGCTGATAGCGGCCGCCGCGGCCGTGGTCGTGGCGGGGGCCGGGGTGTCGGCGGCGCTCATGTGGCGTGACGAAGGCACCTCGGGCAGCACGACGGCGTACGAAGCCACCGCCACTGCCGGGCGGAACGGCACCACAGGTCAGGACGCGACCCGGCCGGCGGGTGCGACCCGCAACCCCCTCATGGCCCAGGGCAAGGTGCCGTTCTACTCCCCGCCCGAGCCGAACGCGCGCAGGCAGGCGGCGCTGTGGGAGAGGGATCGCCCCGAGGACGCGGAGCTGATGAGCAGGCTGGCCGCGGTGCCTCACGCCATCCGGCTCAACCAGCCCGAGGTCAGGTCGGAGGTGGACGACACGATCAGGGCGGCCGGGAAGGAGGGCGGTGTCCCGGTGTTCCTGATCAACTCCATGCCGGGGAGCGACTGCCTGCCGTTCGAGCGCAAGGAGATGGCCGCGTACCAGGAGTGGATCAAGGGCATCGCCCGCCAGATCGGCCAGGCCGGGGCGGTGGTCATTCTGGAGCCGTCCAGCCTGGTCAAGCTGCCGGGGACGGACAAGTGCGACGCGGACGGCTCCCCCGAGCAGCGTTACCGGGACCTCAGGCAGGCCGTAAGCAGCCTGAAGTCCAGCCCCCGCACGGCGGTCTACCTCGACGGCAGCCAGAACTACTGGCCGGGCACCGACATCATGGCGCGGCGGCTGATCGGGGCGGGGATCGAGGAGGCGGACGGGTTCTTCGTCAACTCGGCCGGCTACCAGCGTACGGAGAAGAGCGTCGAGTACGGCAAGGCGCTGGCGGCCTGCGTCAGCGTCCAGCTGGCGACGGGCCGCGACGAGTGCCCGCAGGACGCGCCGCTGGACCGGTCGAGGATGCCGCACTTCGTGATCGACACCGCCAGGAACGGTCAGGGCTCGTGGAGGCCGGAGGAGAAGAAGTACAAGGACCTGCAGGTGTGGTGCAACCCTCCGGGCAGGGGCGTCGGCCCGCGGCCCACCACGGAGACGGGCGAGGAGCTGGTCGACGCGTACCTGTGGATCGCGCGGGCGGGCGAGTCGAGCGGCCGGTGCAGGCGTGGCACGAGCGGCGAGAAGGATCCGGAGCGCGGTGTCGTGTCTCCGGAGGGCGGCCAGTGGTGGGCTGACCTGGCGCTGGAGCGGGCGAAGAACGCGAATCCGCCGCTGAAGTGAGCTCGTACCAGGAGATATCAGCATGAATTCCCGTGGCCCGGTCCACCACAATGGGGATTGTGACACGCCTGCGCATCGCCTCTGAGCTGAGGATGTTCCTGCCGGTGAGCCGGCGACACGAGTGGCAGGAGGTCGCCCCCGACGGCACCTCCACGCTGGGACACCACGTCGAGTCGATCGGCATCCCGCTGACGGAGGTCGGCCCGATGATCCTGGCCGGCGCCCAGGGCGTGCCGCCGTCCTACCAGCCCGCACCCGGCGACGTGGTGGAGGTGCACCCGGTGCCGCGCCCGCAGCAGTTGCCCGAAGAGCCGCGGTTCCTGCTGGACGTGCATCTGGGCACGCTGGCGCGGCGGCTGCGGCTGCTCGGCATCGACGCCGCTTACCACAACGACATGGACGATCCGGCGCTGGTGGTGCAGGCGAACGAGGAGCGGCGGGTGCTGCTCACGCAGGACCGCGGCCTGCTGCGCCGCCGCGCGCTGTGGCTGGGCGCGTACGTCCGCGGCTCGCGGCCCACCGACCAGCTCCGTGACCTGCTGGAGCGCTTCGCGCCGCCGCTGCGCCCGTGGACCCGCTGCACGGCGTGCAACGGCGAGCTGGAGCAGGTGGCCAAGGTCGAGATCGAGCCGCTGCTGGCGGCCGGCACGCGGCGCAGCTACGACGCCTACGGCCGGTGCGGGAAGTGCGGCCAGGTCTACTGGCACGGCGCGCACAGCGGCCATCTGGAGGAGATCGTGCGCACGGCCCGAGCCTGGGCGTCCTGACACCGCTGCGGTGTGCCATCCTGATCGACATCTCTCCTCGGAAGCTCGAAGGCTCGAAGGAAGGGTCGTGTGGACTTTCGCATCATGGGGCCGCTCGAGGTGGCCGACGGCGAGCGGGATCTGACGCCCACGACGCCCAAGCTCCGCGATCTGCTGGCCATGTTCCTGCTCAACGCCGGCCGGCCGCTGACCGTCGAGCGGCTGCGGCGGCTGTTGTGGCCGCGCGAGGGAGGTGACCGCTCCGACTCTCTGATCCGCGGCTACGTCGGCCGGCTCAGGCAGCTGCTCGGGAAAGACGTGATCGGCACCGTGTCGGGGTCGTACGTGCTGGCCGTCGGCGACGGCGGGCTCGACGTCGACCGGTTCCGTTTACTGGTCGACAAGGGCGCCTACGGAGAGGCGCTGGAGTTGTGGCGGGGCGAGGTCCTGGAGGACGTCGACCCCGAGGGCGAGCGGTGGTCGGAGACGCGCCGGCTGCGCGAGGAGCTCGGCGAGCTGCGGCTGCTCGCCCTGGAGCGCAGGCTGCAGGCCGATCTGGACGCGGGCCGCCACCGCGAGCTGCTGGCCGAGCTGCGCCGGCTGACCCGGCAACATCCGACGTGGCAGCGCTTCCGCGGCCAGTACATGCTGGCCCTCTACCGCAGCGGCCGCCGGGTGGACGCGCTGGCCGCGTACGCGGTGCTGCGCGACCAGCTCGACGGCGGCCACGCGATCGAGCCCGACCCGGAGTTGCAGCTGCTCTACCACCGCATGTTGTACGACGACGCGTCGCTGCACGTGTCGGCGGGCCCGCCGGTGCTGCTGCCGCCCGACGTGGCGGGTTTCACGGGACGGGCCGCCCTGCTCGACCAGGTGATCGGCGGCCAGGTCGTGGTGCACGGGCAGGCGGGTGCGGGCAAGTCGGCGCTGGCCGTGCACGCGGCCTGGCGGGGGCGCGAGAGTTTCCCCGACGGCATTCTGTACGCCGACCTGCGCGAGACGACGGCGCCGGCGGCGGTGCTGGAGGACTTCCTGCGCTGGCTGGGCTGCCCGGCCCAGGCGATCCCCGCGTCGCTGGAGCAGCGTGAACGGCTCTTCCGCACGTACGCGGCCGGCCGCGGGCTGCTGGTGCTGCTGGACAACGCGGCGGCCGAGGCCCAGGTGCGGCCGCTGCTGACGTCCTGCCCGACGGTCGTGACCAGCCGTTCCTCGCTCGGCGGGCTGACCGGGGCGCGGCGGTTGTCCGTCGGCGTGCTGGACGACGGGGAGGCGCTCGACCTGCTCGCGAGGTGTTCCGGCCGCGCGGCGAACGACGCCATGAGCAGGCTGGCGCGGTTCTGCGGCGGCCTGCCGATCGCGCTGCGCATCGCCGGCTCCCGGCTGGCGGCCAGGCCGGAGTGGACCGTCGACTATCTGGTGCGCCTGCTGGAGGACGAGCACGAGCGGCTCGACCGGCTGCACGCGGGCGACCAGACGGTCCGCAGCGTACTCGCGATCGGCTTCGACGGGCTGCCGGAGCCGGCCCGGCTGACGTTGCGCGGGCTCGGCGCGCTGTCGGCGCCCGACTTCGCCGACTGGGTGACCGAGCATCTCGGCGGGCAGGCCGAGACGCTGGTGGACGCGGGCCTGCTGGAGACGTACGGGGTCGACGTGGCGGGCCAAGTTCGCTACCGGATGCACGACCTGACCAGGTTGTTCGCCCGCGACCAGCCCGTCCCCGGGGTGCTGGCGAGGCTGGCGGCGGTGGTGCTGGACAGGGTGCGGGCCTCGCGGTTCTCCCTGGTGTCGGGCGACCCGGCGACGGCCGTGGCCACCAGGGACATCAGGGAGTCGGTCGAATGGCTGGCAGCCGAACGGGCGTTCCTGGTGAGCCTGGTCGCCGACCTGCACGCGGCGGGGCTCGACGACGAGTGCTGGCGGCTGGCGCACCTGCTGGGGCCCTTCCTCGAACGCCACCGCTACCTCGACGACTGGCGGGCCGTGACCGGGCCGGCGCTGGAGTCGGCGCGGCGGTCGGCCGACGACGAGGGCGAGGCGCTGATCCTGCTGGATCTGGGCGACCTGCATCTGGCGGAGCGGGAGTGGGAGCGCGCGTACGAGCGGCTGGGGCTCGCCCTGGACATGGTCAGGCGGCAGGGCCGCGCGCGCGACGTCAACCACGCCGTACGCCGGCTGGCCCGCGTCCACCTGGAGCTGGGCCGGCTGGAAGAGGCCGAGCGGGCGCTGCGCGCCTGCCTGAAGGAGGCCGGCAACGAGCGCGACACGGCCGACGCCGAGCGGGTGCTGGGCGCGGTGCTGCGCCGCGCCGGCCGGCTGGACGAGGCCGGCGAGTTGCTGGCGGCCGCCGTCGGTCGCCTGGCTGAGCTGGGCGACCGGCACCGGCAGGCCGACACCCTGCTCGACCTGTCGGCGGTACGCCTGGCGCAGGCCGCCAAACCCGCCGCCAGGGCCGCCGCCGAGCAGGCCAGGGGCATCGCCGTACGCCTCGGCGACCGCCTGCTCGACGCGCACGCGCTGCTGGCCCTGGCCCGGGTCAACCGGTCGGAGGGCGCGATCGGGCGGGCGCGCGAGCTGGCCGGGGCTGCGCTGGAGGTCTTCGAGACGACCGGCGACCGGCAGGCCGCCGCGAACACCCGGGCGTTCCTGGCGCAGACTCCGCCAGCGACGCCCCCAGTGACACCGCAGTGAGCGCGGGCCTCACACGGCCAGCAGGCGGCGCACGTCCGCGCGGTGCAGGTCCTCGGCAGCGCCGGTGCGCACCACGTGCCCGCCGTCGAGGATGACGAACGTGTCGGCCAGCCGCAGCGCGATGTCGAGGTACTGCTCCACGAGCAGCACGGACAGCCCGGCGGCGTGCAGGCGTTCGATGGCCGCCTCGATCTCCAGGATGATCGAGGGCTGGATGCCTTCGGTCGGCTCGTCGAGGATGAGCATCCTCGGCCTGGTGACGAGGGCACGGGCCATGGCGAGCTGCTGCTGCTGGCCTCCCGACAGGTGGCCGGCGCTCCGCTTGAGCAGCGGTTTGAGTGCGGGGAAGAGGTCGAGGGCCTCGTCGACGGCCTGCTTGGGCTGCTTGGCGGCCTCCAGGGTCACCAGCAGGTTGCCCTGGACGGACAGCTGGGGGAAACACTGGTGGCCCTGCGGTACGTACCCCATGCCGAGCCGCACCCGCTCGTGCGGCTTGAGCCTGGTGACGTCGCGGCCGTCGAACGTGACCGTGCCGGCCACCGCGGGCAGCACTCCCATGACGGTGTCGAGCAGCGTGGTCTTGCCGACGCCGTTGCGTCCCATGACGCACACGAGTCGCCCCGGCCGGACCTCCAGCGAGACGCCGAACAACACGCGCGCCCTTCCGTACCCCGACTCAAGGCCGGTTACCGACAACATCGCTCGCCTTCCTCCCCAGATAGACCTCCTGCACGCGCGGGTCGGCACTGACCTGGTCGACCGAGCCCTCCACGAGCACCCTGCCCTCGTGCAGCACGGTCACCGTCGAAGCATGCCGCCGCAGGAACTCCATGTCGTGCTCCACCACGACCACCGTGTGGTCGTCGGCGATCCGGGTGAGCAGCTCGCCGGTGCGCTCGCGCTCGTCCTTGGACATGCCGGCGACCGGCTCGTCCAGGAGCAGCAGCCGGGGCCGCTGCGCCAGCAGCATCCCGATCTCGAGCCACTGGCGCTGGCCATGGGAGAGAACCCCGGCTGAACGTTCGGCGAGCTCTTCGAGCCCGGTCCTGGCGAGCGCCTCGGCGACGGCCTCCGACACTCCTTTGCGCCGCCTGGCCAGCGACCACAGCGGCTGGCGGAAGCCGGCGGCCAGGTCGAGGTTCTCGACCACGGTGAGCTCCTCGAACACGACGGACGTCTGGAACGTGCGGCCGACGCCGAGCCGGACGATCTGGTGCTCTTTCCTGCCCACCAGGTCGTGGCCGCCGAACCGTACGCTGCCCGCCGCCGGCCTGGTCAGGCCGGTGATCACGTCGATCAGCGTGGTCTTGCCCGCGCCGTTGGGCCCGATGAGGAAGCGCAGCTCTCCGTCGGGCACGGTCAGATCCACGCCGTCGAGCGCGCGGAAGCCGTCGAACACCACCTGAACCTCACGCAGTTCGAGCACGTCGCAACCTCTCCGCCACGCCGATGATCCCCTTCGGGGCGAGCGTCATGACCAGGATGAACAGGGCGCCCTGCAGGTAGAGCCAGCCGTCGGCGAACTGCTCGCTGAACGCCGTCTGGGCGTAGCCCATGACGACGGCGCCGAGTACGGCCCCGGCCAGCGCGTGCCGGCCGCCGACCGCCACCGCGACGACCAGCTCCAGCGACGGCACCACGCCGAGCAGGGCGGGCGAGATGATGCCGACGGCCGGGACGAACAGCGCGCCCGCCAGCCCCGCCATGCCCGCCGACGCGGCGAAGGTGACGGTCTTGACCAGGGCCGGGTCGTAGCCGAGGAAGCGCACCCGGTCCTCGCCGTCCCTGATGGCGACGAGCAGCCGGCCGTACCTGCTGTTCACCAGCTGGCGGGTGGCGAGGTAGAGGACTCCCAGCACGGACGCCACCACCAGGTAGAGGCCGCGCTGCGTGGAGTCCTCGGCGAGGTCCTGGCCGAACAGGTCGAAGAAGTTCGTCATGCCGTTGGTGCCTCCCGTCAGGCCCTGCTGCCCGACCAGCAGGATGACCATGGCGGCGGCCAGCGCCTGAGTGAGGATCGCGAAGTACGCGCCGCGCACGCGCTGCCGGAACACCAGCGTGCCCAGAATGACCGCGATCGCCGTCGGCCCCAGCACCGCCATGCCGAGGGCGAAGACCGGGTTGGCGAACGGCGCCCACAGCGCGGGCAGTTCCTCCACCCCGCTCCACACCATGAAGTCGGGCAGCCCGCCGCCCTCGGCGAGCTTGAGGTACATCGCCATCGAGTAGCCGCCGAGCCCGAAGAACACGCCCTGGCCGAGGGTGAGCATGCCGCCCTGCCCCCACGCCAGCCCGATGCCGAGCGCGACGATCGCGTAGCACAGGTATTTGGCCAGCAGGCTCAGCCGGAACGGTTCCAGCAGCAGCGGGGCGGCCACGAGCACGATCACGGCCACGGTCGCGAACGGAAGGTTCCTCCTGATCATGTGAGCGCCCTCGATCTGAGCACGAACATGCCCTGCGGCCGCACCTGGAGGAACGCGATGATGGCGGCGAGCACGATGACCTTGGCGAGCGAGGCGTCCGACCAGAACTCCGCGTAGGAGTTGAGCAGCCCCAGCCCGATGGCCGCGAGCACGGCCCCGCGCAGCTGCCCCAGCCCGCCCGCCACGACGACGAGGAACGCGTCGACGATGTAGTACGTGCCGAGCGCGGGCCCGACGGGCCCGATGAGGGTCAGCGCCACCCCGGCCACGCCCGCCAGCCCAGACCCGATGAAGAAGGTCAGCATGTCGACCCGGCCGGTGTCGATGCCGCTGGTCGCGGCCAGCCGCCGGTTCTGCACGACGGCCTGGGTCCTGCGGCCGAGCCCGGTGCGGGTGAGGTACGCCCAGACGGCGACCACCCCGGCCACCGCGAGCCCCATGATGAACAGCCGGTTGTACGGCAGGATGCCCACTCCTCCCGCCAGCCATGAGGGGGCGGGCACCTGCACGTTGGGCGCGCCGAACAGGTCGCGGGCGAGCTGCTGCAGCACCAGGCTGACGCCCCAGGTGAGCAGCAGCGTGTCCAGCGGGCGGCCGTAGAAGTGCCGGATGGCGACCCGTTCCAGGAGCAGCCCCATCGCCCCGGCGACCAGGAACGCCACCGGCAGCGCGGGCACGAGGTCACCCAGCAGGTACGCGGTGTACGCCCCCGCCATGATGAACTCGCCGTGCGCCATGTTGATCACGCCCATCTGCCCGAACGTGAACGTGAGCCCGAGCGCGATGAGCAGCAGCACCGCCCCGATCGACAACCCGATCGGCAGCTGGTTGACGACGGCGGACATCACTGGCCGGCCAGCCCGGCCGCCCACGGGTAGCCCTTGAGGTAGGGGTCGGGCTTGATCGGCTCGCCGGAGTCCCACACCTGCTTGATCAGCCCGTCGGGCTGGACGATGCCGATGCGGGCGGTCTTGTACAGGTGCTGGCTCTCGCCGTCGATGGTGACCAGGCCCTCGGGACGTTCGAGCGCGATGCCGCCCGCGGCCTTCCTGACCGCCTCGACCTCGGTCGTGCCGGCCTTCTTGACGGCCTCGGCCCACAGGTAGACGGCGTTGTAGCCGGCCTCCATGGGGTCGCTGGTGACCTTGTCCTGGCCGTACTTGGCTTTGTACGCCGTGACGAACGCCTTGTTCGCGGGGGTGTCGGTGGTCTGGTAGTAGTTCCAGGCGACCGGCTGGCCGACGACGTTGTCCACGCCGATGCCGGTGACCTCCTCCTCGGCGATGCTGACCGACAACACGGGCATGCTCTCGGCCGTGGCTCCCGTGCTCTTGAGCGCCTTGAAGAACGCGACGTTCGAGTCGCCGTTGAGTGTGTTGAAGACGGCGTCCGGCCTGGCCTGGGTGACCTTGTTGACCAGCGTGGAGTATTCGGTGTGGCCGAGCGGGGTGTACTCCTCGCCGAGGATCTCCATGCCGTTCGCGGCCGCGTACGCCTTGATGATCTTGTTGGCGGTGCGGGGGAAGACGTAGTCGCTGCCCACCAGGAACAACCGCTTCTTGCCCTGTTCCTTCAGGTAGTCGAGGCCTGGGATGATCTGCTGGTTGGTGGTGGCCCCGGTGTAGAAGATGTACGGCGAGCTCTCCAGCCCTTCGTACTGCACCGGATACCACAGCAGAGCCTTGTGGCGTTCGAAGACCGGGAGCATCGCCTTCCTGCTGGCCGACGTCCAGCCACCGAAGACGGTGGCGACCTTGTCCTGCCTGACCAGTTTCGTGGCCTTCTCGGCGAACGTGGGCCAGTCGGAGGCGCCGTCCTCCACCACGGGGACGAGTTGTTTGCCGAGCACGCCGCCGGCCTTGTTGATCTCCTCGATGGCGAGCAGTTCGGCGTCGCGCACGGTGACCTCGCTGATGGCCATCGTGCCGCTGAGCGAGTGGAGGATGCCGACCTTGATCTCGCTGGAGCCGGCGGCCGGCCGGGCGTCCGATCCGCAGGCCGCAAGGGATAAGACGAGGATCGCGGAGACCATCGGGCGGGGGATGCGCACAGCTGTTCCTTCCTGCCGACCGGTATTGGGAGAAAGGTGACTCGGCGAGATTTCCCTGGAAGATCCCGCGTGTTAAGAGGCGATTGCCGGACGTTCACAAGCGCACTTATTCCGACATACGGCGGTTCAGCGCGAGGGCGAAACCGACTCGACATCACGCGGCAACACCCAGGAAACGGCCGGTTCCTATGGTCCGGCCATGAGGCTGACCTCACACGAGCAGGAGCGGCTGCTCATCCACGTCGCGGCCGGGGTGGCGCGCGAGCGGCGGGCCAGGGGCCTGCGGCTCAACCACCCCGAGGCAACCGCCGTCATCGCGTCGTTCCTCATGGAGGGCGCCAGAGACGGGCGCAGCGTCGCCGACCTGATGGAGGCCGGGCGGTCGGTGCTCGACCGTGCCGACGTCATGGACGGCGTGCCGGAGATGCTGGAGAGCGTGCAGATCGAGGCCACGTTCCCCGACGGCACGAAGCTGGTCACCGTGCACAGGCCGATCCCGTGATCCCGGGCGAGTACGCCCACCCCGAGGGCGCGATCGAGCTCAACCCGGGGCGCGAGCGGGTGACGGTGCGGGTGGTCAACACCGCCGACCGGCCGGTGCAGGTGGGCTCTCACTACCATTTCGCGGCCGCCAACCCGGGGCTGGAGTTCGACAGGAAGGCGGCCTGGGGGATGCGGCTCGACGTGCCGTCGGGGACGGCGGTGAGGTTCGAGCCCGGCGTCGAGCGCGATGTGACGCTGGTGCCGATCGCGGGCGGCCGGGTCGTGCCGGGCCTGCGGCAGGAGTGGGCGGGGCCGCTCGATGGGTGACATCGCGCGTGCCCGCTACGCGGCACTCTACGGACCCACCACCGGCGACCGGATCCGGCTGGCCGACACCGACCTGTTCATCGAGGTCACCGAGGACCGCGCGATGGGCCCCGCGGGGGCCGGCGAGGAGGCCGTCTTCGGCGGCGGCAAGGTCATCCGCGAGTCGATGGGCCAGGCGCGGACCACCCGCGCGGAGGGCGCGGCCGACCTGGTCATCACCGGCGCGGTCATCCTCGACCACTGGGGTGTGGTGAAGGCCGACGTCGGAGTCCGCGACGGCCGCGTGTACGCCATCGGCAAGGCCGGCAACCCCGACACGATGGACGGCGTCGACCTGGTCATCGGGCCGTCCACGGAGGTGCTTGCGGGCAACGGCAGGATCCTCACCGCCGGGGCCGTCGACTCCCACGTCCACCTCATCTGCCCGCAACTCCTCGACGAGGCCGTCGCGTCCGGGGTCACCACGATCGTCGGAGGCGGCACGGGACCCGTCGAGGGCACCAAGGCCACGACCGTCACCGGTGCCTGGTATCTCGGCCGGATGCTGGAGTCGCTCGACGCGTACCCGTTGAACTTCGCGCTGCTCGGCAAGGGGAACACGGTCAGCGCCGAAGGGCTGCGCGAGCAGCTCGCGGCCGGGGCCTCCGGCTTCAAGCTGCACGAGGACTGGGGATCCACGCCCGCCGCCATCGACGCCTGCCTGAGCGTGGCCGACGCGGCGGGCGTGCAGGTGACGCTGCACACCGACACGCTGAACGAGGCCGGGTTCCTCGAGTCGACGCTCAAGGCCATCGGCGACCGCACGATCCACGCGTACCACACGGAAGGGGCGGGCGGCGGGCACGCGCCCGACATCATCCGCGTGGCCGGTCAGGCCAACATCCTGCCGTCCTCCACCAACCCCACCCGGCCGCACACCGCCAACACGCTCGACGAGCACCTCGACATGCTGATGGTCTGCCACCATCTCAACCCGTCGATCCCCGAGGACCTGGCCTTCGCCGAGTCGCGCATCAGGCCCGCGACGATGGCGGCCGAGGACGTGCTGCACGACCTCGGGGCGATCTCGATGATCGGTTCCGACTCGCAGGCGATGGGCCGGATCGGGGAGACGATCATCCGTACGTGGCAGACGGCCCACGTGATGAAGGGGCGGCGGGGGGCGCTCGGCGGAGGGCCTGCGGACAATCCGCGGGCGCAGCGCTATGTCGCGAAATATACGATATGTCCGGCCATCGCCCATGGACTGGACGCCGAGCTCGGCTCCGTCGAGCCCGGCAAGCTCGCCGATCTCGTGCTGTGGAGCCCCGCGTTCTTCGGGGTCAAGCCCGACCTGGTACTGAAGGGCGGCGTCGTGGCGTGGGCGCAGATGGGCGACGCCAACGCCTCCATCCCCACGCCCCAGCCGGTGCTGCCCCGTCCCATGTTCGGCGCTTCGCCGATCACCGCCGCCGCCACCTCGCTCCACTTCGTCGCGCCCGCGGCCCTGGACGCGGGCCTCGCCGGCCGTCTCGCGGTACGCCGCCGCCTGGCCCCCGTCCAGGACGTACGCCGGCGCGGCAAGTCCGCGATGCCCCTCAACGACGCCCTGCCGAGGATCGAGGTCGCGCCCGACACGTTCGAGGTCCGCGTCGACGGCGAGCTCATCGAGCCCGCCCCGGCCGCCCGCCTGCCCATGGCCCAGCGGTACTTCCTCTTCTGATGCACCCCGCCCTGCTCCTCCTCACCGACTCCCGCCTCCCGGCCGGCGGCCACGCCCACTCGGGCGGCGCCGAACAGGCCATCGCCTCGGGGGCGGTGCACGACGTGCCCTCACTCGCGCGCTTCCTGCGCGGCCGCCTCCACACGGCGGGCGCGCTCGCGGCCGCCCTCACCGCCGCCGCCTGCGCCCAGGCCGCCGGTACGCCGCCCGCCACCGCCCTGCCACCCGGGCTCCTGGCCGGGGGTGATGCGGGCCCGTGGGCAGTGCTCGACAGGGAGGTCGACGCCAGGACCGCCGCACCCGCCCAGCGGGACGCCTCCAGGACGCAGGGCAGGCTGCTGCTCAGGGTCGCCCGGCGGGTGTGGCCGTCGCCGGTGCTCGACGAGCTGGCGCGGGCCGTACCGCAGCCGCATCATCCGGTCGCGCTCGGGGCGGCGGCGCACGCGGCGGGAGCGGCACCGGGGGACGCGGCGCTGGCGGCGGCGTACCACGCGGTCAGCGGCCCGGCCACGGCGGCGGTCCGCCTGCTCGGCCTGGATCCGGTCGCCGTGCACGGCCTGCTGGCCGGCCTCACGCCGGAGGTGTCCGCCGTGGCCGCCGACGCCCGCACGGCCGTCACGCCCGAGCACCCCGGCCCCACCACCCCGCGCGCCCATCCCGATGACGCGCACGCACCCCCGCGGCCCGGCCGCCCGGACGCGAGCGCGCAGCTCGGCGGCGCCCAGGTGCGCTGGGCGGCGTTGCCCGCGCACTCGGCGCCCGCCCTCGATCTTCTGGCCGAGCGGCACTCCCGGGCCGGGATCAGATTGTTCGTCTCCTAGGAAGGACCTCGACGATGGGCATCCATCACGACGATCACCACCACGCCCCCGACGGCCGGGGCAGGGCGCTGCGGCTGGGGGTCGGCGGCCCCGTGGGCAGCGGCAAGACGGCCCTGGTCGCCGCGCTGTGCCGGACGCTGGGCCCGTCGTTGTCGCTGGGCGTGGTGACGAACGACATCTACACCACCGAGGACGCCGACTTCCTGCGCGGTGCGGGCGTGCTCGACAAGGAGCGCATCCTGGCCGTGGAGACCGGCTGCTGCCCCCACACCGCCATCCGCGACGACATCGCCGCCAACCTCGACGCCGTGGAGACGCTGGAATGCCGGTTCGGCCCGCTGGACCTGGTGATCGTGGAGAGCGGTGGCGACAACCTGACGGCGACGTTCAGCCGGGGGCTGGCCGACCGGCAGATCTTCGTGCTGGACGTGTCGGGCGGCGACAAGGTGCCGCGCAAGGGCGGACCGGGGGTCACGGCGGCGGACCTGCTGGTGGTCAACAAGACCGACCTGGCGCCGATGGTGGGCGCCGACCTGGGCGTGATGGCGCGTGACGCGGCGGCCGTGCGGGGCGAGCGGCCGGTCATGTTCACCTCGATCAGGCGGGACCCAGCGGCCGGCGACGTGGCCGGCTGGGTCGCGGAGCAGGTACGCGCCTGGTCGCACGCCCACCCGGCGCCCGTCGCCTGATGTCCGGGGACACGGTCCCCCGCGCGGGCGCCGGCTCGGGACGCCGGGCCATGCGGGCGTACGCCGCCGTGGCGACGGCGCGGGCGCGGGACGGCACGACCGTCGTGCGGCGGCTGGCCTCGGCGCCGCCGCTCACGTTGCGCCAGACCGGCCCGTGCGCCGTCCACCTCGTCTCCACCGCGGCCGGTCCGCTCGGCGGCGACCGGCTCGCCCTGGACCTCGACGTCGCCCCGCGCACCACGCTGGAGCTGGGCTCGGTCGCGAGCACGCTGGTCCTGCCCGGCGAGGGCGTGTCGGAGCTGATGGTCACCGCCCGGGTGGGGGCGGGAGCCACGCTCCGGTTCGCGCCGGAGCCGACGGTGCTCGCCGCCGGCTGCGAGCACCGCCTGCTGGTACGGCTGGCGCTGGAGCCGGACGCGAGCGTGTCGTGGCGGGAGGAGATCGTCTTCGGCCGGCACGGTGAGGCGCCGGGCCGCTGCCATGCCCGCTTCGACGCCACCTGCGACGGCCGGCCGCTGCTCCGGCAGGAGTTCACCGTCGGCGACCCGGACCTCGACGCCTCCCCCGCCGTCTATGGTGCGGCCCGCTGCGTCGGCACCACGTTCCTGACGGCTTGCGCCGGGGAGACGGTCGTGGCCGACGGGGTCGCCGTGCTGCCGCTGGCGGTGTCGGGCACGCTGGTGTCCGCTCTGGCCGCCGACGCGGTGCAGCTGCGCTCGCGGCTGGAATGGGGAGAGCGGGCGGCTCATGAATCGGCGGCGGCGGTCGCGGCGGCGGCTCGCGGGGCGGTGAGGGCTTCGTCGCGTGAGGTAGCGGCCGCTGGTGGCGGGGCGGGGTCCGGCTTACCCTGATCGTGTGGCCGATTTCCCGCAGCCCAGGCCCGCAGGCCCGCCCACCCGCTCGCCCGCCAGGCCGCGCGCCCGCCGCGGCGCACCGCTGGGCGTCGTGATCGCGGGCGCCCTGCTGATGTCCTGCGCGGTCCTGCCGTGGGCCGGGGTGGAGGCGCGCAGCGAGCTCATCGGTGGTGCGATCGCCGATGACGTCCGCGGCGTCGACGCGGCGGCCGGGGTCTACACCCTGGTCGCCGGGCTGGCGGCGCTGGCGTGCGGGTTCGCCGGGGTGCTCGGGCGCCCGCGGCTGGCCGCGCTGGCCGCCGTCCCGGGAGGCGCGGCCGTGGTGGTGCTGGTGTCGTTCGTGACCGGCGACCGTGGCCTGCGCGATCGGGTCTCCGTCGACCTCGGCGACCTGCTGTCGATCGAGCCGGTGATCAGGTTCGGCTGGTTCGCGGCGCTGGCGTCGGCCGTCGCGGTGATCCTGCTGGCCGTCGTGGCCCTGGTGCGCCGCGGCTGACGGCCTCGGCAAGGCACGGACGATGTTCAGGTTGCTGCGACAATCTTCGCATGCAGGTTGAACAGACAGGGACGACGCTCTGGCAGCAGCTCGACGGCGCCGAGATCGTGGACCTCGCCCAGCCCATGCGGACGGGCATGCCCCAGTCGCCGAACCATCCGAGGTTCCGGATGGTCATCGAGCGCCGCCACGGCGACATGGTGCGCGAGGACGGCGGGTCGGCCGCCAACGAGCTGATCGTGACCGGCGGGCACGTGGGCACCCACGTCGACGCGCTCGGCCACGTCTCCCACGACGGGCACGCGTACGGCGGGGTCGAGGTCGCGGGCATCCAGTCGCACAAAGGGCTGTCCCGGCTGGGCATCGAGACCTTCCCCCCGTACGTGGGGCGCGGCGTGCTGCTCGACGTGACCGCCGTGCACGGCGTGGACGTGCTGCCCCCCGGATACGAGGTGACCCGCGACGACCTGGAGGCGGCGCTGAAAAGGACGGGCGTGGCCATCCGGCCCGGCGACGCGGTGCTGATCGGCACCGGCTGGTCGCTCGAATGGGACCGGCCGTCCCGGTTCGTCGGCGAGGAGGGCGGCGTGCCGGGGCCCGGCGCCGACGCCGCCCGCTGGCTGGTCGAGCGGGGCGTCAAGGTGGCCGGCGGCGAGACCATCGCGTTCGAGCACATCGCGGCGGGACGCGGCCACGCCACGCTGCCGGTGCACCGCATCCTCCTCGTGGAGGCCGGGGTGAACATCGTGGAGACCATGCGGCTGACCCGGCTGCGCGAGCTCGGCGCCACCGAGTTCCTGCTCGTGATCAACCCGCTGCACGTCGTCGGCGCCACCGGCGCCCCCGTACGGCCGCTCGCGGTGCTCGCCCCATGACCGGCACCTCCGCCGCCGCGACCATCGTGACCGCCCTCGCCGAGTTCGCCGTGCACGCCCGCGCGGGGCTGCCCGCGCCCGTCATGGACGACGTCACGGGTCGCGTGCTCGACATGTTCGGCAACGGCCTGGCCGCCCTGGAGCTCACCGGTCACGACGAGCCGCACGAGGCGGTGCGGCGGCTGGCCGGCCGGTGGGGCGGAGCCGGCGAGTCGTCCGTGCTCGGCCACCCGCTCGCGCTGCCCGCGCCGTCGGCCGCCCTGGTCAACGGCACGCTCGCGCACGCGCTCGACTTCGACGACACCCACCTGCCCTCGGTGCTCCACCCGTCCGCCTCCGTCGTGCCCGCCGCCCTCGCGGTCGCGGAGTCGGCACGCGCGCCCGGGGCCGCGCTGTGCCAGGCCACCGCCGTGGGCAACGAGATCACCAACCGGCTCGGCATGGCCTCCTACCTGCCCGAGCTGCGCAACTCGCTGTTCTTCGAGAAGGGCTGGCACGCCACGTCCATCTGCGGCACCGTCGGCGCCGCCGCCGCGTCGGCCCTGCTCATGGACCTGGACGCCGGCGGCGTCGCGGCGGCCATGGGCATCGCCGCGAGCATGGGAGCCGGGGTCATCGAGGCCAACCGCACCGGGGGCACCGTCAAGCGCGTCCACTGCGGCTGGGCGGCCCACGCGGGCGTCGTCGCCGCCATGATGGCCGCCGAAGGGGTGACCGGGCCGCCGACGGTCTTCGAGGGGCGTTTCGGCTTCTTCCAGGCGTTCCTCGACGGGCGATACGACGCGGCCGCGATCACCGACGGGCTCGGCGAGCGGTGGGAACTCCTGCGTACGGTCTACAAGCCGTACCCGTCCAACCATTTCACCCATCCCGGCATCGACGCGGCGCTCGCGCTGCGGGCACAGGGGTTGCGGGCCGAGGACGTGGCGGAGATCGAGCTGGGCGTGGCGGCCGCGCCGCTGCGCACGATCGGCGAGCCGTACGAGGAGAAGGTGCGGCCCCGGACTCCGTACCATGCCAAGTTCTCCGGGCCGTACACGGTGGCCAGCGCGCTGGTCGGCGGCGGCGGGCTCGGGCTGCACCTCGACGACTTCACCGAGGCCGCCTTCCGCGACGAGAAGCGGCTCGCCCTGGCCGCTCGGGTGCGGGTGGTGGCCGACGAGGTGTGCACGGAGGAGTTCCCGCTGGCGTTCTCGGCCGTGCTGCGCGTCCGCACCAAGGACGGGCGGCGGCTGGAGCATCGGGTGCACAGTTCGCGGGGCGGGCCCGAGCACCCGCTGAGCATGGACGAGCTGGAGGAGAAGTACCGGCTGAACGCCTCGCGCGTGCTCCCGCCGGAGGCCGTCGCGGCGCTCGCCCGGCAGGTCCGCGGGCTGGCGGCCCGCGACGACGTCACCGGCCTGCTCCAGCCGGCCCTCGTCGCCACCCGCCCGCCGTCGCCCGCACCGGACTGAACGGCGCCGCAGCACGCCTGCCAGGTCCGCCCGTCAGTCGTAGAAGCCCAGGCGGCGCAGCTGCTTCGGGTCGCGCTGCCAGTCCTTGGCCACGCTGATGCGCAGGTCGAGAAAGACCCGCGTGCCCAGGAGCCCCTCGATCTGCTGGCGGGCCTTGGTGCCGACCTCGCGCAGCCGCGCGCCCTTGTGCCCGATGACGATCGCCTTCTGGGACGGCCGCTCCACGAACAGGTGCGCGTAGATGTCGAGCAGGTCGTCGCGCCCCTCCCTGGGCAACATCTCGTCCACGACGACGGCGATCGAGTGGGGCAGCTCGTCACGCACACCCTCCAGCGCCGCCTCCCTGATCAGCTCGCCGACCAGGATCTGCTCGGGCTCGTCGGTGAGCCGGCCGTCCTCATAGAGCGGCGGTGACTCGGGCATGTGCTCGATCAGCACGTCGGCCAGCACGCCGAGCTGGTCACCCGACTGCGCCGACACGGGCACGATGGCGGCGAACTCCCCCACCTCCGAAACCGCCAGCAGCTGCTCGGCGATCTGCTCCTTGCTCGCCAGGTCGCACTTGGTCACCACCGCGACGACTGGGGTCTTCTTCACCGCCGCCAGCTTGTCGGCGATGAACCGGTCGCCCTTGCCGATCGGCTCGTTGGCCGGCACGCAGAAGCCGATCGCGTCGACCTCGGTCAGCGTGGACAACACCAGGCTGTCGAGCCGCTCGCCGAGCAGCGTGCGCGGGCGGTGCAGCCCCGGCGTGTCGACGATGACGAGCTGGGCGTCGGGACGGTGCACGATGCCCCTGATAGCGCGCCTGGTGGTCTGCGGCTTGGACGAGGTGATCGCCACCTTGCTGCCGACGAGGGCGTTCATCAGCGTGGACTTGCCGACGTTCGGCCTCCCCACAAAGCAGGCGAATCCGGCGCGATGGCTGTCTGGCGAAGTCACACTGTGCATTGTGGCCTATCAACCGACGTGTTCACGCCACCAGGTGAACGCCTCGGGCGCCACGAGCGGCGTCCACGGGGTCGTCTTCAGCCCGGCGAGCTCCTGCTCCGACACCCAGCGGAAGTCGTCGATCTCCACGCCGTCGGGTCGGGGACGCCCGGCGACGACCGCGCAGGCGTACGCCGCGATGACGTAGCCGACCCGGTGGCCGTTGGGATAGACGGTGCGGAACTCGGGGCCGCCGTACACGCCGATCAGGCCCAGCGCCTCGACCTCGAGGCCGAGCTCCTCGTGCAGCTCCCTGACCACGGCGTCCGCCGGCCGCTCATCCGGGTCGATGCCGCCGCCCGGCGCCGCCCAGAGCCCCACGTCGCCGTGCCGGGCCACCAGGAGCCTGCCCCCGTCGTCGAACACGAAGCCGGAGGCCGACGGCAACATCATCAGGTCGGTGCCGACCTTCTCCCGCAGCCGCGCCAGAAAGGGCGACATCGGCATGTCAGCCCCGCACCGTGCCGTCGGGGCCGGCCACGAGCAGCGCCTTGACGCCCAGCTCGGCGGCCACGGCCTCGTCGGCGGCGCTCGGCCCGCCCTCGCTCACCAGCACGGCGGCCTCCAGCGACCGTGCCCCGCTGGAGATCGCCATGGCCACCGCGACCTGCACGGCCGGCAGCGTCAGCGCCTCCAGCGCCACGTTCGTCGCCGCGTAGGTGCGGCCGGTCTCGTCGCGCACGGCGGCTCCTTCCGCGGAGCCGTTGCGGGCCCTGGCGGACCGGGCCAGAACGATGAGCTTGTTGTCTTCCGGATCGAGAGTCACGGGTCCAGGCTAACGAGTGGAGCGCCGTACGGATGACGGCGAGGGGCCGACCTCACGGGTCCTCCGTTCCCGGCCTCAGCGGTCCTCCGCCATGGTGATGACCGCGTCGACCATCGCCCGCGTACGGCCGGCGTCCACATCCTCCAGACCGGTGTGCACCACCGACACCAGCGTGTCGCCGGCCCGCGACAACACCACGTCCATCGCGTACGGGTAGCCGTTCAGCCGGCCGGTCAGCCGTGCGCCCACGGCCTCGTCCCCCACGTCCTCGATCGGCAGCTCGCGTGAGCGCAGGTCGGTGCCGGAAGGGGAGCTGACGCGCCGGCACGACTCCAGCGCGTCGGCCAGGTCGTCGAGGTGGTCGGCCGCCTCGCCGCCGGTGTACCTGGCGAGCGCGACCCCGGCCTGCTCGCCCAGGTCGTCGCCGGCGTAGCTGACCGCCACCTGTGCGGTCAGCGCCTGGCTCGGGGCCCGCCCCTCAGCGGGGCGGAGCATGGTGCGGCAGTTCTTGCCCGCCTTGTCGAACGGTATCCGCCAGGCCTCCCCCGGCCTGGGCGTGAACCCGTCGGGCAGCCGGGGCTCCTCGCTGAGCACCGCGCGCAGCTGCGCCATGACCCCCGGATCAAGGTGGCTCCCCGCCGGCCCGCCGCCGCATCCGGCCAGGACGCAGGCCAGCAGCCCGCAGCCGACGATCCCTCGTTCGCGCCTCATGATTCCCCCTGGTCGCAGCCTCCCCAACCGGCGAAGCAGCAATCCACCGAAATTCCCACCAACCCGCAAAAAGGGTGTTCTCATCCGGTTTCCTGGACGAGAACACCCTTGCGCCGACCGACGCCACAACCCCCTAGCAGGCCGTGACGCCGTCGCCCCCCGAAGCGCCAGCCTGCCGCGAACCCCATCCGGCTACTGACGCTCCCTGACACCCACCGCACTGGATGTCTTGGTGAGAAGACTGCCGTGCGGAGCTTGCAGACCACTTGTAGAACGCTTGCGGCATCCATCCGTACAGGTCCCGCTCGCGTCACTCCCGCTCGACGGCGGCGGGAACGGCCTCGTCCTCGGGAGGCACCACCCGGCGCACCACCACGGTGCTGATGCGGTTGCGGCGTCCCGCGAGACTCTCGGCGGTCAGCGAGAGCCCGGCCACCTGCGCGTGCGAGCCGGCGATCGGCACCCGCCCGAGCGCGTGGGCCAGCAGGCCGCCCACCGTCTCCACGTCGTCGACCTCGATCTCCGTGTCGAAAAGCTCGCCGAGCTCGTCGACCGGCATGCGCGCGGTCACCCGCATGCCGCCGTCGGGCATGGGCTCGACGCGCGGCGCCTCCTGGTCGTACTCGTCGGTGATCTCCCCGACGATCTCCTCCAGGACGTCCTCGATCGTGACCAGTCCGGCCGTGCCGCCGTATTCGTCGATGACGATGGCGATGTGGATCTGCCTGGCCTGCATCTCCCGCATGAGCTGGTCGATGGGCTTGCTCTCGGGCACGTACGCGGCCGGGCGCATGATGGACTCGACGGTGTCCTTGCCGCCGCCCTCGCCCGACTCGTGAATCTTGCGGGCGATGTCCTTCAGATAGGCGATGCCGACGACGTCGTCCTCGTTCTCGCCCACGACCGGGATGCGGGAGAACCCGCTCCGCAGCGCCAGCGACAGGGCCTGGCTGATCGTCTTGGCGCGCTCGATGTAGACCATGTCGGTGCGGGGCACCATGACCTCGCGCACCAGCGTGTCGCCCAGCTCGAAGACCGAGTGGATCATCTCGCGCTCGTCGGGCTCGATCACCCTGCGCTCCTCGGCCAGGTCGACCAGGTCACGCAGCTCGGCCTCCGAGGTGAACGGCCCGTCGCGGAACCCCTTGCCGGGGGTCAGCGCGTTGCCGAGCAGGATGAGCAGCTTGGGCAGGGGGCCGAAGATGCGGGTCAGGCCGTACACGATCGGCGCGCTGGCCAGCGCGACCGGCTCGGCGTGCTGGCGGCCCAGCGTACGCGGCATGACCCCGACCACCACATAGCTGATCACGATCATCACGACGGCGGCCCAGACGTAGGCCCAGCCCTGGTCGTGCATGAGGTCGATGAACAGCAGGGTGGCGATGACCGTCGCGACCAGCTCGCAGCTCAGCCTGAGCAGCAGCAGCAGGTTGAGGTAGCGCGGCGGGTCGTTGACGATGGCCTGCAGCCGCGCCGCGCCGCGCCGGCTCTCGCGCGCGTATTCCTCGGCGCGCACCCTGGAGATGCGCGTCAGTGCCGTTTCCGCACTGGCGATCAGGCCACCGATGATCACGAGGGCGATGACCAGCAACAACCAGGCGTTCACCGCGAGTTGCGCACCTCCTGCCACGACTCGAGGAGCCGGGCCTGCAAGCCGAACATCTCCTTGTGCTCCTCAGGCTCGGCGTGGTCGTAGCCGAGCAGGTGGAGGATGCCGTGGGTGCACAGCAGCTCCAGTTCGTCGGCGGCGCCGTGACCCGCCTCCGCCGCCTGCCTGGCGGCCACGTGCGGGCAGAGCACGACGTCGCCCAGGAGCGCGGGATCGGCGGCGCCGTCGGCCTCGCCGCGCGCGCCGCCGCCGGGACGCAGCTCGTCCATCGGAAAGGCCAGCACGTCGGTCGGGCCCGGCTCGCCCATCCACTTCTCGTGCAGCTCGGCCATGGTGTCCTCGTCGACCATCACGATGGACAGCTCGGCGAGCGGGTTGATGCCCATCTCGCCGAGCACATGGGCGGCCAGGGCACCGAGGGACTCCTCGTCGACCTCGACGCCGGACTCGTTGTTCAGCTCAATGCTCACGGTCGCTCACCCGCCGCTTCCCCCGCTGCTGGACGGGCTTGAGCTCCTGGGCGGCCCGCGTGGCGTCGTAGCGCCCGTAGGCGTCGACGATGTCGCTCACCAGCTTGTGGCGTACGACGTCGGAGCTGCTCAGCCGGGAGAAGTGGATGTCGGGGATGCCGTCGAGGATCTCCTGCACCACCCGCAGCCCGCTCACCGTGCCCGCGGGCAGGTCGACCTGCGTCACGTCGCCCGTCACCACGATCTTGGAGTTGAACCCGAGCCGGGTGAGGAACATCTTCATCTGCTCGGCCGAGGAGTTTTGCGCCTCGTCGAGGATGATGAACGCGTCGTTGAGGGTGTTGTGCGTCAGCAGGAAGTCCTCGGTGACATAGAGCGAATCTTCTGCCGCCACCTGGATGCACACGCATTCCGCCGTGCCACGCGGCTCGATGCGGTCCACGTAGCGCATGGGGCGGCCGCCACCATGCGCCTTGTAGGTGTCCGCCTTCCGCGACAACCGGAAAGGTTCGATGCTCTCTGGAAGCCGGACGTCGAGAACATACGCATCATGGCGATGACGGACCTGCCTCCCCTTCGCCAGCCCCGGCTTGCGCTCGCTCGACGGACGGGCGCGCCAGTAGACCACTCCCCCGAGGGACTGGACGAGGAAGACCACATCGTCACGGAGCCGTGGCGAGACGGTGGTGAACTGAATCCGGCAGGTGCGGCCCTTCTGGGTGACAGGGCCACCGTCCGCGTCAAGCAGGCCCTGCAGAACCGCGATCCTGATCTCCGGGGTGTTACGGAGATAGACCTCGGGGACGAACTTCGTGCGAGACCCGCAGCCCAACAGGTGCAGTTGACGCATGACGTCAGTCACGGGGTTGGCGATGGTCATGCTGTCCCCGGGCTGCCTCACCCGGTTGAGCACATAGTCGGGCCCTCCCCGCCACCTCGTCTGCACGCCAGGAAGAGCACGCTCCAGTGCCTCCACCAACTCTGGGTCGTTCGTCGCGAAGCTCGGGGTCGTGGACCCGGTGACGCACCCGTCTCCCAGGAGCAACCCGAGTGCGTAGGGGTCCATGGGAACGTCGCGCTCAGGGAAGCAGACCGGCGCGCTGAGCACCGGCAACTCCCACTTCCGGTAGTGCGCCGTCCGCAGGTCGCCGATCATCTCCTTCGTCTCCAACACCCGCCACGGCTTTCCGCGACTGGCGTCGTCACGAGTGCGGACGGCCCAGAGGTGGTCCTCGCAGGCGAGCACCGAGGCACCGTCCTGGCTGTAAAGCCGGTAGATCTTCTTCTCTCCCTGCGGATAAACGCCCAGCACAGGAGTCGGCTCACCGTTGGATCCGATGACAAGGTCACCGACCTCCAACTCCCCTATAGAGCGGAAACCCTCCGGAGTCAGAACGCCCGTTCCAGTCGGCATCGCGCGACCCCGCATGTACGCGAGTGGCGCGACCTCGATCGTGCCCGCGGCCATCAGCTTGGGGATCGAGTCGGGGTCGATCATGTCGTGCAGCGCGTCGTAGAGCGGCCGCAGGTAGGGGTCGATCTTCTCGTAGAGGGTGCCGGGCAGGAAGCCGAGCCGCTCTCCCGCCTCGACCGCGGGCCGGGTCAGGATGATCCGGTTGACCCGCTTCTCCTGCAGCGCCCGCACGGCCTTGGCCATCGCGAGATAGGTCTTGCCGGTGCCGGCTGGGCCGATGCCGAACACGACGGTGTGCTTGTCGATCGCGTCGACGTAGCGCTTCTGGTTGACCGTCTTCGGCCGGATCGTGCGGCCGCGGGAGGAGAGGATGTCGAGGGAGAGCACCTCGGCGGGGCGGTCGGAGGTCATGCGGAGCATGGCGATGCTGCGCTCGACCGCGTCGGGCGTGAGCTCACCGCCGCTGCGCAGCACCTCGACGAGCTCCTCGAAGAGCCGCACCACGGTGCCGCTCTCGTCGGGAGAGCCCGTGACGGTGATCTCGTTGCCGCGTACGTGGATGTCGGCCTTGAAGGCGGCCTCGATGACGCGAAGCAGCTCGTCACGGGAGCCGAGGAGGCTGACCATTGGGTATTCGTCCGGAATCAGCACCTTGGCTTGTGTGCGCGAGGGAGGTGCCGTGCGTCGGGATTCGTGTAGTTCGGACATGGGCAGGCCAGCGGCCTGATGCCTCCCGGTCTCTTTCGGTGTCTTCTGAGCCCATCGTATCCGGGACGACGCCGAATGCTCGCGTCAATATCACCGGGTTGGGCAGCAGAGGTCCGGCTAACCCGGCGGCCACGTCAGTGCACGCCCGCCCAGGACGTGGGCGTGCACGTGGAAGACGGTCTGCCCGGCGCCCGGCCCGGTGTTGAACACCACGCGGTAGCCCTCCTCGGCCACGCCCTCCATGACGGCCACGGCGTGGGCGGCCTTGAGCACCTCGTCGGCCAGCCCGTCGTCGGCGTCGGCGAGCGCCGCCGCGTCGGAGTAGTGGCCCTTCGTGATGACCAGCACGTGGGCGGGGGCCTGCGGGTTGATGTCGCGGAACGCCAGTGCCCTGCCGGTCTCGTAGACGATCTCGGCCGGGATCTCCTTGGCCACGATTTTGCAGAAGAGGCAGTCGTTCACACCGGTACCCTATCGACAGCCTCGCCGTCAGAAGTCCGTTGCGAATCGGTAATCAGCTGTGTCGTGCGCAGGAAGATCCACGCGGTTAGGGTGAGTGTGCGACACTTCAGCAAAAAAGAACACGATTCAGGGTCGGGCGAGCGCCACCTGGCGAGGAACACGACTGGGTAATGCACCCTAAGGAACCGGGGAAACCTCAAGAACCGGAAGAGCGTAAACCCTCTGGGAAGGCCGCGCGTCCCACTGATGTGACCACCGAAACCCTTCTGGCCGACAGGTCGATGGGGGCGGTGCCGGTCGGGTGGGATGCCGACATGGCCGTTACCGCGCTCTACAGCGCGCATTTCCGGTCGTTGGTGCGTCTCGCTGTGTTGCTGGTGCGCGATATGGCAACCGCTGAGGAAGTCGTGCAGGATGCGTTCGTCGCCATTCATGGCGCATGGCGTAGGCTGCGTGATCCCGACAAAGCACTCGCCTACCTGCGTCAATCCGTCGTCAACCGGTCCCGCTCCGTGCTGCGTCACCGCGCGGTCGTCGAGAAGTACGCTCCCAAGGGCCTGCCTGACGCCCCGAGCGCCGAGAACGGCGCGATCGGCGAGCTGGAACGCTCCGCCGTCATCGAGGCGTTACGAGCCCTGCCGACCCGACAGAGAGAAGCACTGGTCCTACGCTATTACGGTGATCTGTCCGAAGCTGAGATCGCTCACGCCATGGGCATCAGCAAGGGGGCGGTCAAGAGCCACACCGCTCGTGGCATGGCCGCGTTGCGATCCGTTCTGGAGAAAATGTCATGACCCAGCCCCCCGACGAGTACGGCGACGCGCTGCGTCGTGCGCTCCGTGCGGAGGCGGATGCGGTCGTGCCCTCGCCGGAAGGACTGGAGATCATCCGTGCCCGCATCGAGCGGCGCGGCGTTCGTAACCTGTTCTGGTGGCGCGCGGGGGCGGCCGCCGCCAGTGCCCTTCTCGTGGCGGGGACGATCGTGATGATGGTTCCCGGGCTGCGCTCTCAGATCACCGAGGAGAGCCCCGTCCAGCCCGCCGGTGTCGAGTCCTCCGAGGTCCCGTCCAACTCCTCCACCACCCGCTCGCAGGAGCCTCCGCCGAAGAAGCCCGTCCCCTCGCGCTCCGAGGTCGTCTTCGTGCCGCCCGAGTCGAAGTCCCCGACGCCGCGGACCTCGAAGACGGCCGACTCGACCAGGGCGCCGTCGCCCTCGTCCAGCCCCACGCCCACCACGTGCCCGCCGGCGACCGTCGTACCGGCCGAGCCGGCGCCCGACTGCCCCACGAGCACCCCCAGTCCGACGCCCACCCCGGAAGAGACGTCCATGGAGCCCACGGCGTGCCCGATGGAGGAGTGCCCGCCGGGCGACGTCGTGGAGGAGACGCCCACCGGCGGCAGCAGCCCGCTCCTCGACGCCTCCCAGCCGGCGCCCTGACGGCCCTCAGAGGCCCTACCAGCGCCCCGTACGCGTCATCAGCACGGCCGCCGCCGCCACACCCGCCGTGGACGTACGCAGGACCGTGGGCCCCAGCAGCACCGGCACGGCCTTCGCCGCGCGGAACCTGTCGAGTTCGTCCGCGGAGACGCCGCCCTCAGGCCCCACGACCACCACGATGTCGCCGCCCGCCGGCAACTCCACGCCCGACAGCGGCTCGGCCGCCTCCTCGTGCAGCACCAGCCCCAGCGCCGCCTCCGACAGCAGCCGCTCGACGTGCGAGGTGGAGGCGAGGTCGGCGACCTCGGGCAGGCGGAACCTGCGGGCCTGTTTGCCCGCCTCACGTGCCGTGGACCGCCAGCGCCCCAGCGCCTTGGCGACCTTGTCGCCCTTCCACTGCGTGACGCTCCGGGCGGCCGACCACGGCACGATGACGTCGACGCCCGCCTCGGTCATCATCTCGACCGCCAGCTCGCCCCTGTCGCCCTTGGGCAGCCCCTGGACGACGACCAGCCGCCGGCTGGGCGGCTCGACGGTGTGCCGGCCGATCACGTCGAGCCTGAGCGCGTCCTTCAGCACCTCGCGTACGACGCACTCGGCGACGGAGCCGGCGCCGTCGGTCAGGTCGACCCGCTCGCCGGCCCGCAGGCGCCTGACAGAGGCCGCGTGGCGCCCCTCCGGGCCGTCGAGCGTCAGCTCCGTGCCGTCCAGCTCCCGCGACAGGAAGACGGGGACGGTCACGTCACCTGCCGTTGAAGGCGTCGCGCAGGCGGGAGAAGAAGCTCTGCTGCCCGGGGGCGAACTTGCCGGGAGGCCGCTCCTCGCCGCGCTGCCTGGACAACTCGCGCAGCAGCTCCTCCTGCGCCGTGTCGAGGCGGGTCGGCGTCTCGACGTTGACGTGGATCAGCAGGTCGCCCCTGCCGGACTCGTTGAGCCGCTGCACGCCGCGCCCGTACATCGTGATGACCTGGCCCGACTGGGTGCCCGGGCGGACGTCGATCTCCTCGGCGCCGTCGAGCGTCTCCACCGTCAGCACCGTGCCCAGCGCGGCGGCCGTCATCGGGATCTGCACGGTGCAGTGGAGGTCGTCGCCGCGCCGTTCGAAGATCTCGTGAGGCCGCTCGACGATCTCGAGGAACAGGTCTCCGGGCGGGCCGCCTCCGGGACCGACCTCGCCCTCGCCGGCGAGCTGGATGTGGGTGCCGTCCTCGACGCCCGCGGGGATGCGGACCTTGATCGTCCGCCGGGTGCGCACCCGGCCGTCGCCCGAGCACTCCTGGCAGGGGTTGCGGATGATGGTGCCGAACCCGCCGCACTGCGGGCACGGCCGCGAGGTCATGACCTGGCCCAGGAACGAGCGGGTGACTTGGGAGATCTCGCCGCGCCCGTTGCACATGTCGCACGTGTCGGGGTGGGTGCCGGCCGCCGCGCCCGCGCCCTGGCACACCTCGCAGATCACGGCCGTGTCGACGACCAGCTCGCGGGTGGTGCCGAACGCGGTCTCGCGCAGGTCGAGCTCGACCCTGATGGTGGCGTTGCGGCCCCTGCGGGCACGCGAACGGGGGCCCCTGGCGCCGGCCGCGGTGCCGAAGAAGGCGTCCATGATGTCGCTGAAGGGGAAACCCGCGCCGAACCCGCCGGCTCCGGCGCCCGCACCCGCTCCGGCGCCGCCGAAGGGGTCGCCGCCCAGGTCGTACATCTGGCGCTTGTTCGGGTCGGACAGCACCTCGTAGGCCTGCGTGATCTCCTTGAACCTGTCCTGGGTCTCAGGATCGGGGTTCATGTCGGGATGCAGCTCGCGGGCGAGCCGGCGGTAGGCCTTCTTGATCTCGTCCTGACTGGCGTCAGGGCGCACCCCGAGGGTGGCGTAATAGTCGCTGTTTGCCACTTATCGACCTCTTAAGATGCAGCCAGGATCTGGCTGACGTAGCGTGCCACCGCGCGCACGGCGCCCATCGTCACTGGATAATCCATCCTCGTGGGTCCCAGCACCCCGAGCCGGGCCAGTTGGTTGTCGCCAGAACCGTATCCGGTCGCGACGATGGATGTGCCCCGCAGGTAGGGGTTTTCCGAGCCGATGCGCACGGTGAGCGCGGACGGGGTGTCGGACGTGGTCTCGCCGAGCAGCCGCATGAGCACCACCTGCTCTTCCAGCGCCTCCAGCACGTCGCGGAGGCCGGTGGAGAAGCCGGCGCCGGCGAGGTTGGCCGCCCCGGCGAACACGATCTTCTCGTCGTGCCGCTCCACCAGGGTCTCGAGCAGCACCGACAGGATCGTCGCCACGACGGGCCGGTCTTCGGCGGGCAACCGTTCGGGCAGGTCGGCCACCAGGTCAGGCACGCTGGCCAGGCCGCAACCGTCGAGGCAGGAGTTGAGCACGGCGCGCAGGTGCGCGATCCGCGCCTCCTCCACCACCTCGGGCAGCTCGATGACCCGCTGCTCGACGCGGCCGGTGTTGGTGATCAGCACGAGCATGACCCGCCGGTCGTTCAGCGGGACGAGCTCGACGTGCCGCACCGTCGAACGGGTCAGCGTCGGGTATTGCACCACCGCCACCTGCCTGGTCAGCTGCGCGAGCAGGCGAACCGTGCGGGTCACCACGTCGTCGAGGTCGACCGCGCCCGCCAGGAACGTCTCGATCGCCCGGCGCTCGGCCCCCGACAGCGGCTTGACCTGCGAGAGCCGATCGACGAACAGGCGGTAGCCCTTGTCCGTCGGCACCCGGCCCGCGCTGGTGTGCGGCTGAGTGATGTATCCCTCCTCCTCCAGCGCCGCCATGTCGTTCCTGACCGTCGCCGGGGAGACCTTCAGATTGTGGCGATCGGCCAGCGCCTTGGAACCCACCGGTTCGTTGGTCGACACGTAGTCTTCGACAATGGCGCGGAGCACCGCCAGCTTCCGTTCGTCAAGCACGCGCTCACCTCCTGCCCTCGTGCCATGGGGAAAACACAGGCTCTAGCACTCTGTGTTCCCGAGTGCCAAGTGTACGGCTCTCGCCCACAAGGTGCGATAACACCGTGTCCCGTCCCGCTTCTAGCTTCCAGGAAGGGACAGGCCTCACACTTGCGCACATGACCGACGATTCCCAGCCCCCGTCGTCCAACCAGCCGCCAGGGCAGGATCCCGACCAAGGTCAGCCCCAACGCCCGCAGTACGGCCCGCAACCAGGCTCCCAGCCGGGCCACACCCCCCAACCAGGCTCCCAGCCCGGCTACGGCCCTCAGCCGAGCTCCCAACCCGGCTACGAGCCTCAGGCGGACTCACAGCCTGGTTACAGTCCGCCGCCTCAGTTCGGGCATCCATCGCCACCCTATGATCAGCCCTCGGGCTACGGTCAGCCTTCGCCGCACGGGCAACCGCCCTACCACAGCGGGCCGTACGCGCGACAGCCGCACCACAGCCAGCCCGGGCCGTACGCGCAGCAACCCCGGTACGGCCCGCAACCCCCGTTCGGCCCGCAGCCGCAGTACGGACCTGATGGCAGGCCACCCCGGTTCCCGCCCCGCATCGACCCGAAGGCCGTGACGCCGCCCCTGTGGTGGCTGGCAGCCGTCTGGGGCGTGGCCGCCGTGTGCCTGATCACCGCCGCCGTCATGTTCGGCGGCGGGACCGGCGCGTCCGGCCTGGCGCCGACCAAGGCGTTCGCGTCCGGCGAAAGCGTCACGGTGCCGATCGACCCCGCGGACAGACCGGCCGTCTACATCGCCAGCGACACGGCCGTCCACTACTCGTGCGAGATCTCCGGACCGGCCAGGCTGGCCAAGACCACGGGCCTTCCGAGGGTCACGGAGGGTGGCACGGTCTGGCAGCAGTTCCTCGTCATCAACGCGCCCGCCAGGGGCGACTACCGGCTGATCTGCACCCATCAGGAGCAGGCCGCCGTACGGTACGGCATCGGGAAGGACGCTTCCTCCACGGGCGGCGGGACGACCACCCCGTTGCTGATCGGCGGCGCGGGGCTGCTCGCCGCCGTCATCGGCACGGTCGTCGTCCTGGCAGGCCGGGGTGCGTCGCGCAGGCGCCTTGCGGTCGGCGGGTGATTTGCTACCGTCCCCGTGTGTACGAGGGCGATGTACTGGCGGGGAATTGGCGTCGGCCGGGCAAGGGGAAGATCCCGAAAGTGCCCGCCGAGCTGGAGCTCGTCGTGGAAGACGCCGACAGCGGCTTCTGCGGCGCCGTCGTGGCCTGCGACAAGGAGGCCGTCACGCTCGAAGACCGGTTCGGCAAACGCCGGCTGTTCCCGCTCGCGCCCGCGGCGTTCCTGCTCGAGGGCAGGCCCGTGACACTCGTACGCCCGGCGGCGGCCCCCACGGGCGCCAAACGCAGCGCGTCGGGCTCGATCGCCGTCCAAGGGCTGCGGGCCAGGGTGGCCAGGGAGAGCAGGATCTACGTGGAGGGCGTGCACGACGCCGCCCTCGTGGAGAAGATCTGGGGTCACGACCTGCGGGTCGAAGGGGTCGTGGTCGAATATCTGGAGGGCGTGGACGATCTTCCCGCCATCGTGGCGGAGTTCGGTCCCGAGCCTGGCCGCCGTCTCGGAGTGCTGGTCGACCACCTCGTGCCCGGCTCCAAGGAGAGCCGGATCGCCGCCGAGATCACATCACCGGACGTGCTGGTCGTGGGGCACCCCTACGTCGACATCTGGCAGGCGGTCAAACCGTCCGTGCTGCGCATCCCCGGCTGGCCGGACGTGCCGCGCGGAGTGCCTTGGAAGGAAGGCGTGATCGCGGCCCTGGGCTGGCGCATGGAGCCCGCGCAGGCATGGCGGCGCATCCTCGGCGCCGTCTCGAGCTACACCGACCTGGAGCCGGAGCTGCTCGGCCGGGTCGAAGAACTGATCGACTTCGTGACGGAGGCATCTTGACTTCCTCCCCACGCCTAAAGGCGGGGGATTCCAACCTTCACAGGTTGGGTTTCCTGCTTCGTGGGCGACTGCACCCGGGCGGACCCGGAGTGTCTGACATCACCTCCACAGGCAGACACGGCAAGACCTGCCGCCAGGATGTTCTTCGCGGCGTTGACGTCCCTGTCATGCAGGGTGCCGCAGCCCGGACAGGTCCACGTCCGGGTGGAGAGCGAGAGCGTTGCGAGCAGGTGTCCGCAGTCGGAGCATGTCTTCGAGCTGGGGAACCAGCGGTCCACGACGATCAGGTGGCGTCCGTACTTGGCCGTCTTGTATTCGAGCATGCGGCGGAAGGTGCCCCAGCCGCAGTCGGAGATGGCCTTGGCCAGGCTCCGGTTGCGGACCATGTTCTTCACGGCCAGGTCTTCGATCACGATCACGTCGTGGTCGCGGACCAGCCGCGTCGAGGTGCGGTGCAGGAAGTCCGCCCGGGACGCGCGGACCTTGCGGTGGGCGCGGGCGACCTTGGCTTTCGCCTTGGCCCGGTTGTTCGAGCCGCGCTGTTTACGGGCCATCCGGCGTTGGTAGCGGGCCAGGTTGCGTTCTCGTTCGGCCAGGCTGCGAGGGTTGGCGATCTTCTCGCCGCCGGATGTGACCACGAAGTCCTTGACCCCCAGGTCCACGCCGAGCACGCCGCCGGCAGGGGCGGCCTGATCCGGGTCGTGGGCCTCGGCGGCGAAGCTGACGTACCAGCGTCCGCACGGGTCGCGGGAGACGGTCACCGTGGACGGGTTGATCGTGGCCGGGTCGATGTCCGGCCACGACCACACGAACGCCAGTCGCGTGTTCATCTTGGCCAGGAACAGTTGCCCGTCGCGGTAGCGGAACCCGGAGCGGGTGTATTCGGCGCCCTGGCGGCCGGTGCGGGACTTGTAGCGCGGATATCGGGCGCGTCCGGCGAAGAAGTTGGCGAACGCCTTCTGCTGAGTGCGCAGCACCTGCTGAAGCGGGACCGAGGACACCTCGTTCAGCCAGGCGAACTCCTCGGTCCGCTTGAGCTGGGTGAGGAAGGCGTTGGCCTGCGGCACGTTCGTGGATGCCCGTTCGGTGTGCCAGCGGCGGTGCCGCCAGGCGAGCGTCTGATTCCACACCACGCGCACACAGCCGAACGTGCGGTTGAGCACCGCTGCCTGTTCGGGGGTCGGGTAGGCCCGGCACTTGTACGCCGTCCGCACACTCAAGATCTTAGCAGCCGACTCCACGTCTGCTTAACGCCATTCCGCCTTGACGGCGGACTGACGTCCTGTGCGCCGCTACGCGGCAGGTTCGCTTTCCTCCCCCGGGCTGAAGCCCGGGGTCTCCAGCGAAGGAACGAGAGATGAGCCAGGATCCCCAGCCGCCGCCCGACGACGAACGCACCCGCAAGGTGTCCGCGTCGGACCTCCAGCCGGACCACGGCTCCGGCCCTCAGCCCCCGGCCCCCGGCCACCACCCGGGTTACGGCGGCCAACCCGGCTCCCACCCCGGCTACGGCCCTCAGCAGGCCTCCCAACCCGGCTACGGCCCTCAACCAGGATCCCAGCCCGCATACGGCGACCAACCCGGATACGGATCCCAACCGCAATCCCAGCCCGCATACGGCGGCCAGCCCGGATACGCTTTGCAACCCGGTTCCCAGCCCGGCTACGGCGGGCAGCCCGGCCATACGGGCCAGCCGGGCTACACCGGCCAGCCCGGGTACGGCAGCCAGCCCGGGTACGGCCCGCAGCCCGGGTCCGAGCCCGCCTACGGCGAGCAGCCCTACGGCCGGATGCCCGACTCCGAGCCCATCTACGGACCCCAGCCGCCCGGCTACGGCGGGCAGCCAGGCTATGGGGGGCAGCCCGGGTACGGGGAGCAGCCAGGCTACGGCGGGCAGCCCGGCTACGGTCCGCCTCCCGGTTACGCACCGCCGCCCGGCCAGGGCCAGGCCCCGGGATACGGCGCTCCCCCGCCCGGCTACGGCCCCTCCCCCGGCCACGCCTACCCCGGAGGCTCCCGCGAGCCGTACGTCCCCGGCCGTTACGGCCCTCGCCCGGGGACCGACGACACCTCGCTGGCGATGATCGCGCACCTTCTGGGCCTGCTGGCCTCCTGGATCGGTCCGCTGGTCATCTACCTCATGAAGAAGGACGAGTCGCCGTACGTGCGGGACCAGGCGGCCGAGGCGCTCAACTTCCAGATCACGATGTTCATCGGCTATCTCATCTCGAGCATCCTGATGATCGTCTTCGTCGGCATCCTGCTGCTGCCGGTGGTCTGGATCGTCTCGTTGATCTTCCACATCCAGGCGGCCATGGCCACGAACAAGGGACAGATGTACCGCTATCCGTTCGCCATCCGCATGATCACCTAGACGAGCAGATCCCTGATGAGGGCGTCGGCCAGCAGCCGCCCCTGGAGCGTGAGCACCATCAGCCCCGACCTGAACGGCCCGGGCTCGAGCAGCCCCCGCGCCAGCGCGCTCGCCACAGCGGGACGCGCGGCGGGCGCGACCTCGGCGAGCGGGTAGCCGGACGCCAGCCGCAGCTCCAGCATCAGGCGTTCGGCGTCGCGGTCGCCGGTGTCCAGCACCTCGCGGGCATGCGCGGGCGAGACGCCGCCGGCCAGCCGCTGGGCGTAGGCGGCCGGGTGTTTGACGTTCCACCAGCGGGTGCCGCCGACGTGGCTGTGCGCGCCGGGACCGGCGGCCCACCAGTCTCCGCCGGTCCAGTAGAGCAGGTTGTGCCGGCAGCGCGCCGCGTCGGAGGTGGCCCAGTTGGACACCTCGTACCAGCGGAAACCTGCCTGCGACAACTTCTCGTCGGCGATCAGGTAGCGGTCGGCGGCCACGTCGTCGTCGGGCATCGGCAGCTCGCCCCGCCGGATCCTGGCCGCCAGCCTGGTGCCGTCCTCGACGATCAGCGAGTACGCCGACACGTGGTCGGGCCCGGCCTCGATCGCCGCGTCCAGCGAGGCCCTCCAGTCGTCGTCGGACTCGCCGGGCGTGCTGTAAATCAGGTCGAGGTTGACGTGCTCGAACCCGGCCGCCCGCGCCTCCCGCACGGCCGCGGCGGCCCGCCCCGGCGTGTGCCCGCGGTCGAGCACCTGGAGCACGTGCTCGCGGACGCTCTGCATGCCGAAGCTGACCCGGTTGAACCCGCCATGGCGGAGCTTGTCGAGGGAGGACGGGGTGACGGACTCCGGGTTGGCCTCGGTCGTCACCTCGGCCCCCGGCCGGAGCCCGAACTCCGAGCCGATCGCGCTCAGGATCCTGGCCAGGTCTTCCGGAGGCAGCAGTGTGGGGGTGCCCCCGCCGAAGAACACCGTCCCCACCGGCAGCTCGGCCGTGCCCAGGACGCGGCGCGCGAGCCGGATCTCCTCGACGACCGTGTCGGCGTAGTCGCGGTGGGAGGCGCCGGGGCCGAGCTCGGCGGCGGTGTAGGTGTTGAAGTCGCAGTAGCCGCAGCGGGTGACGCAGAACGGCACGTGCACGTAGAAGCCGAACGGACGCTCGCCGAGCCCGCTCAGCGCGCTCGCGGGCAGCTCGCCCGTGGCGGGCGCGGGATCGCCGTCAGGCGGGGTGGATGGCACGCCTTCCAGTCTGCCCGCCCCGCGGGAGTGCTCCGGCTTCGGGCGTTGACGAAGCGCTCGTCGCCATGCCCTTCAGATGACAACATCATCTGGATTGTGAGAGCATCTCAATCATGTTCTGGCGGGAAGAAGCGGTAGAGATACGGCCGGCACGGATCCGGCAGGCGCGGGAACGCGCAACGGCGGCGAGGCGGGAGCCCATCGAGCAGGGCTCACGGGCGGAGACCCGGCGCGCGGTGGACGACGGAGCCATGACGGCAGCCGACACCGCACACGGCGCGCGGTCGCGAAGGACCACACCATGAGCCGGCCCGCACCTGGTGACCCGGCACGGCACGCGGTCGAGAAGGGCAACTCCGTGAGCCGGCCCGCACCTCGCCGCACCGAGACCGGGCTGCTCGTGCTCCATGCACTGCGCTGTGTCGGCCATGCCGGCCTCACCCGTGTGGCCGCGGCCACGGGCATGGACGAGTCCGAGGTCGAGTCCGAGCTGATCGATCTCGCGGTCGCCGGTCTCGTCACGCATCTGGCCGACGGGTTCAACGTATGGGGCCCGACGGATGCCGGCCGGGTCGCCGACGCCGAGTGGATCACCGATGAGCTCGAATCAGGTGGCGCGCGTCCCGCTGTCACCGCGGCCTACGAGCGCTTTCTCGTACTGAACCCGGAACTGCTCGATCTCTGCACGGCCTGGCAGCTGAGGCCCATCGACGGCGTCATGACCGTCAACGACCACAGCGACCCCGCGTACGACACTCGCGTCCTCGACCGGTTCTCCGCCCTGGACCAGCGGGCCGCGGTCGTCTGCGCCGAACTGGCCGCGGCGTTGCCGCGCTTCGGCCGCTATCGAACCCGCCTGACCGAAGCCCTTGATCGTGCCCACTCGGGCGAGCTGGAGTACGTGGCCGACCACGTCGCCGCCTCCTACCACACCGTGTGGGCCCAGCTTCACGAGGACCTGCTCGCGACGCTCGGGATCCCCCGGTGAGGTGGGTCCGGCCGCTGTCCGCGCGGGCCGAGGAGCCTGCGGAGGTTCTCGGGGCCAAAGCACGCGGCCTCGTGGTCCTGCACCGTCTGGGGTTGCCGGTGCCCGCCGGGTTCGTCGTCACCGTCGAGGCATGCCGGGCGTTCATGCGTGAGGGCCGTCTTCCCGCCGGACTGGACGGGGAGCTCGCGATCGCCATGACCGGCCTGGAGGCCGCGACGGGACGCAGGTTCGGCGGGGCTCAGGCGCCGTTGGCCGTGTCGGTACGCTCCGGGGCGAGCGTGTCGATGCCCGGCATGATGAACACCATCCTGAATCTCGGCCTCACGACCGCAGCGTCAGCGGGATTGGCCGCCGAAACCGGCGACGCGCGGTTCGCGCTGGACTCGCGGCTGCGGTTCTTGTCGAGCTTCGCGTCCGCGATCACGAACACCGACGCCATGGGAGTGGCCGCCGACCCCGGCGGAGCCCCAGGCGACGGGGACGCACAACTGATCGAAGCGGTCGAGGAGCTCATCCGGCAACGAGCCGGCCGGCCGATCCCTGACGACGCGGCCGAGCAGCTGGAGCTGGCGGTCGAGGCCGTCTTCTCGTCGTGGGACGCACCTCGGGCGCGTACGTACCGCGAACTGCATAACATCCCGCACGATCTCGGCACAGCCGTGATCGTGCAGGCGATGGTGTACGGGAACCGTGACGACCGCAGCGGCACCGGAGTCGCCTTCAGCCGTGACCCCAACACCGGGGAGAACATCCCGTACGGTGACGTCCTGTTCAGGCGCCAGGGCGAAGACGTCGTCTCAGGCCGATCGCCGACCCGTCCCCTGCACGAACTCGCCGGCCGGGAACCGGCCGTGTGGACCGCCCTGATCGAAGCCCTGCGCCGGGTCGAGGGGCATTACCGCGATGCGTGCTACGTCGAGTTCACCTTCCAGGCCGGCGAGCTGTGGCTGTTGCAGGTCCGGCCCGGCCGGTTCGTCGGAGGCGCCGCCGTTCGCGTCGCGACCGAACTCGCCGACGAGTGCCTCATCACCCGGCGAGAAGCGCTGCTCAGGGTCTCACCACGCCATCTGCGGCACGTCCGCACGCCCCGCATAGCGGCCTCGGCGAAGGCTGACATCGTGGCCCGGGGAGTGGGAGCCTGTCCCGGAGTCGCGGCAGGCAAGGTGGCGACCACGACCGAAGCGGCGGTGCGCATGGCCGCCGACGGTCCGGTCATCCTGGTGCGCCCGGAGACATCCCCGCACGACATGCGCGGCCTGGCCGCCGCCACGGGCATCGTCACCGCGCGCGGCGGGTCGGCCAGCCACGCCGCGGTCGTCGCACGGGCGATGGGAAAGCCCGCCGTCGTCGGCGTCGCCGGCCTCGTCGTCGATGTCGCCGCCGCCTCATGGAGAGCCGATGGGCACACCGTCAGCGAAGGCACCCTCGTCACCATCGACGGGACCAGCGGCGAGGTCGCCCTCGGCAGCCCTCCCGTCTCCACGGACGCGGCCGACGCCCACCTGCGCCGGCTCCTCGCCTGGGCGGACGACGTGTCGGGCGATCACTCCGAACGCGAGGAGGCCCAACGCCTCACCGCCGCCCACGCCACCCTCCGTCACGACTAGCGCGCCGGCTCCGAGCCACGTCCTCACCAGGGCGGGACCCGCGGGAGAACGCCACCCGGAGTCGGGGCCCCGCCGTCTCTCACGGCCGGACGCTCGGCCCGAATCCGGTCCAGCGCAGGTCGGCCGGAAGGTGACCCATGTCGTTGTAGAGCAGCACGGCCGGCGCGGCGCCGTCGTAATAGTCGATCGCGGTCAGCGCCGTGTTGCCGCAGCCCAATCCCAGCCACCGAGCCGGCGGTGCGTCGAGGGCCTGCCGCACCAGCCAGGCGACCTGGTAGGCATGCGTGACCAGGACCTCGTGGGTCTCGGTCTCTGCAGGGCGCGCGAACCGATCGATGAGGGCATCCGCGAGTCTCGCGCCCGCGGCCGCCTCCGCGGCGTCGTAGCCATCGAAGAAGCCCGCCCACGCCGGCGGTATGTCCTCCGGCACGTGTGGCACATGGTCGACCAGCTCGGCCGCTTCGCGCACGGGAGCCGCCAGACGCTCGCCGATGATCTGCGCTGAGCGCACCGCCCGGGACAGGGGCGAATGCCACACCGCATCGACCGGCAGGCGGGCGAGCCGCTCCGCCACCAGGTGCGACTGCCGCTCCCCCACGTCGGTGAGCTTCCCGAACGGGTCGGCTGCGCCATGCCTCACCACGTACAGATGCCGAGTCGCCATCACGATCCCTTCAGATGTTTTCAACATCCCGATGTCATGAACATTCTAAATGAGATCGCCGCACGCCAGGAATCAGGCGTCCTTGAACATCCCTTGGATGGCTGCGCAGGAACCACCTCAAGACCTGGCTAGCAGCCACCCTCCGGCGCTCCCGGGTTGAGCTGCGACTCCGCGTCGAAGCCCGCCAGCTGTAACAACGTCTCCAGCGCCGCCTGCCTGGACTCCTCGACCGAGTCACCCCGCTCACCGAAACACTCGGCCGCCACGTCGAGCACCGCCGTCAACACGGCCGCGTCGGGATAGGGCACATCGACGAGCACCGTGCCGTCATCACCCTCCTCCCCTGGCGAGCCCAGATGGTGCCGCAGCAACCTCCGGGTCTCCTCAGCCACAGCGACCCCCAGCACCGCAGCACGCTCGAACCGCTCAGAAGCGATCACGTCACCCTCCCATCGCACAGGTGTTCGGTATCGAAGGTAGAGGGCGGCACCGACAGAATCCCTTACGCACACGGCGATCGCCGCCCTCCAGGACGGTGCTCGCACCCTCCGCGCCCACACGGCATCGCCGCCGCACGGGATGGCCATCTCCACACGGCGACGGTCCGCGTGCCGCGCGGCCCGCGCGATTGGGTACCCTCGAACGGTGTACGAGCCGATCATCGAAGTGACAGATCTCGCGGTGGAACTGGGCGCCAATCCCGTGCTGCGGGATATGCGGCTGACCGTGGCGCCGGGCGAGATCGTGGCGGTGGTCGGCCCCAACGGGTGCGGCAAGTCGACGCTGCTCCGCTGCCTGGCCGGCCTCCAGCCCGCCACGTCCGGCGAGGTCCGGGTGTTCGGGGAGCCGCCGGCCGACGACGCCCGTTTCTGGGCCCGGGTCGCACTGCTGGGCGACGAGCCGGCCTGGTATCCCGGGCTCACCGCTCGCGAGCACCTGGAGCTGATGGGCGCGGTGCACGCCACGCCCCGCATGGCCGTGGACACGGCGCTCGACGTGTTCGACCTGGTGGAGCGGGGCGACGCGGTTCCGCTGAACCTGTCCACCGGCCAGCGCCAGCGCCTCTGCCTGGCCGCCACTCTGCTCAGGCCGAGCACGCTGCTCCTGCTCGACGAGCCGGAACGCGGGCTCGACTCCGCCTTCCGTTCGCGACTGGCCGGGCTGCTCGGCGACTACGCGGCCGAGGGCGGCACCATCGTCATGGCCACGCATGACGAGGGCCTGGCCTCGCACGCCCGCCAGGTCTCTCCCTCAGGAGTCACCACATGACAGGCCCGCACCCGCCCCAGATGTCCGGATCCGAGACCGGCGTGCGGTCCGTACGCGCCTACCTGCGTTCGCGCGGCCGCGCCCCCGTGAGCCTGGCCGATCGCTATGTCACCGTGTTCGGGCTGGCGATGCTGGTCGCCGTGGCCGGTCAGCCCATCTCCACCATGGTCGGCGGTTTGGCCGGATCCGCCGAGCCCGGTCGCATGGGGGCGGGCGTGGCCCTGGTGGCGCTGGCCATGGCCGGTTTCCTGGCCGCCGCGAGGGCGGCTGGGCCGGTGCTGCTGCCCGCCCCCGACGCGACCTGGCTGCTGCTCTCCCCGCTGCACCGGCGGCATCTGCTCGGCCGCACGGCGCGGGCGCTGACCGCGGTGGCGGTCGTGGCCGGTCTCCTGCTGGGACTCTGCACGCTGGCCGTGCTGGGCGCGCCCGACCAGCTCGTGTGGCGGCTGCTCGCCGCGCTGGCGCTCGGCGTCTCGGCGGCGGTGGGCGGGATGGCGCTGGCGGTGCTCGGCCAGGCCTTCCCGTCGTGGCAGGTCTGGCTGACCGCCGCGATCGCCGCGCTGGTGGTGCTGGCCGTGGTGGCCATGAGCGGTCAGCTGCGTTCGGCGCTGGCGATCGCGGCGGGCGCGCCGCCGCCCGTGGTCGCGGCCGCCGTCGCGGGCGGCGCCGTAATCTCTGGGCTGCTGGCAGGGCGGGCGTGGGCGGCGCTCGGCCGGATCCCCGCGCGCACCCTGGTCAGCGCCTCCACCCGGGCGGGCCATGTGGCCAACGCGACCGTGACCCTCGACCCCGGCGCGCTGACCTGGATCGCCGAGGACAACCACTGGCGGGCCAGGAAACTCGGCTCGCGCCGCTGGCCGTCGTTGCCCGCCCCGCTCGCTCTGGCCTGGCAGGACTGGCTCCGCCTGGCCCGCAGGCCCCGGCGGCTGGCGACCATGACGGCGACGGCCGCACTGCCCGCCGTGCTGGCCCAGGCGGGCGTCACGAGCGTGGCGCTCTGGGCTGCCGTGCTGGCGGGGGCGCTGGCCGTGGCCTGCACCGGCGTGACGGGGGCGCGCAGAGACAACGACAACCCGGCCATGGCCCGGCTGATCGGCGTGGGCCGGCGCCCGGCGCTGGCGGCCCGCGCCGTGCTTCCCACGCTGCTGAGCACCGCCTGGACGACCCTGGCTCTGGCCGGGCCGGCCCTGATCGCCGGCGGCTTCCCTGGAGCGGAGGCCGTGGCCGGCGGGGCGTGGGCAGGGGAGGCCGTGACCGGCGGGCCGTGGTCTGGGGCGTGGTGGTTGCTCGGGCCGCTGGTGGCTCCCGCCCTCGCGGCAGGGGCGCTGCGGATGGCCAGGCGCAGCCCCGTCGATCATTCCATGCCGGTGATCGACACCCCGGCCGGCTCGATCCCGACCGGGCCGCTGATCTGGGCGGTCACGGGTGCGGATCTGGCCGTGCTGGGATGCCTGCCCGCCCTGTCGGCGCCGCTGGTTCCCGCGAACGGCCTGGGCGCCCTCCTCGCGACTCAGGGCGTGGCGAGCGCGCTGGTCCTGGCGGGTTACGTGCTGCGCGCCGGCACGCGCAAGGCAGGGTAGTCCCTTCGCTGCTCAGGCGACGTACACGTCGCTCGGCACGCCCCCGTACGGGATCGTGCGGTCCTTGCGCATGCCCGCCTTCTCGGCCACCTTCCGCGACGGCTCGTTGACCTCGCGGATCACCGCCACGACCGGGCCGCCCAAGCCCTCTCCCACCCGCAGCGCCGCCTTGGCCAACTCCAGCGCGTATCCCTGCCCCCATGCCGACGGCCGGAAGCGGTAGTACAGGTTGAGCACCTCTTCCCGGTCCACGACCGCGCGGCGCAGGCCGCCGAAGCCGAGCACATGCGACTCTCCCGTGCGGCGCACCGCCCAGTAGCCGAGCCCTCGCTCTTCCCAGTCGGCCAGCCACAGGTCCAGCATGGCCCGGCTGGACTCCACGTCGGTCACGGGACCGTCGGGGTGGTAGACGCTCGTCCGCGGATCCGAGTGGATCTCATGGACGGCGTCGAGATCGTCGGCGGTGACACGGGAGAGGACCAAGCGTGCCGTCCGTACCACTTCCACCCTTACAGGGTAATATGTAAAATCGCTGAGCAATTGAGACCGATTGATGGGCGATGTGATGGACGTACCGAAGCTCCAATCCTCGTTGCGGCTCATCGCCCGCGGGCTGGAAGAGCTGGCCGCCGCGCTGGGCGAGCCGGAGTCGAGCGAGGACGAGCGCACGGCACGCGTCATCGAGGAGTGGGGGCGGCGCGGGCTCACCCAGAAGGAGGCGTCGGCGCTGTTCCAGCGGCACGGATTCGCCCCGCAGACGACGGGCGGGTGGGCGCGCGGCGACTGGGTGGAGATCGGCGATGACGGCCTGCGCTATCTCACCGCCCGATCACTCGCCTGGCTGGAGGAACGATCATGACCTTTTCGGTGCGCATCGCCGTGCGCGGCTACGAGCTCGACGGGCAGGGCCACGTCAACAACGCGGTCTATTTCCAGTACGGTGACCACGCCCGCTGGGAGTGCCTGCGCGAGGCCGGCATCTCGGTCGACGACCTGTGGGACGACGGCATCGGCCCCGTGACCCTGGAGAACACCATCCGCTACCACCGCGAGCTGCGCGCCGGCGACGAGGTCGAGGTGACGTGCGCGTTCGAGTGGGGCGAGGGGAAGACGTTCCGGGTCAGGCAGGAGTTCAGGAAGCCCGACGGTGAGCTGGCGGCGGAGATGACCGGCGTCGGCGGGCTCATGGATCTCCAGGCCCGCCGCCTGCTCGACGACCCGAAGAACCGCTGGCGCGCGCTGGCGCGGACACCGGCCGTGCTCGGGTTGTAGGGCCGCGGAGGCCTACTTCTTGGCCTTGTCGGTGCTGGAGTCGGTGGACAGCGCGGCGACGAAGGCCTCCTGCGGCACCTCGACGCGGCCGACCATCTTCATCCGCTTCTTGCCTTCCTTCTGCTTCTCCAGCAGCTTGCGCTTACGGGAGATGTCGCCGCCGTAGCACTTGGCCAGGACGTCCTTGCGGATGGCGCGGATGTTCTCGCGGGCGATGACCCTGGCTCCGATGGCCGCCTGGATCGGCACCTCGAACTGCTGCCTCGGGATCAGCTCGCGCAGCTTCTTCGCCATGTCGACGCCGTAGGCGTAGGCCTTCTCCTTGTGGACGATCGCGCTGAAGGCGTCGACCGGCTCGCCCTGCAGCAGGATGTCGACCTTGACCAGCTCGGACTCCTGCTCGCCCGCGGGCTCGTAGTCGAGCGAGGCGTAGCCGCGGGTGCGCGACTTCAGCTGGTCGAAGAAGTCGAAGATGATCTCGCCCAGGGGGAGCGTGTAGCGGATCTCGACCCGGTCTTCCGACAGGTAGTCCATGCCGAGCAGCTGGCCGCGCCGCCCCTGGCAGATCTCCATGATCGCGCCGATGAACTCGGCCGGCGCCAGGAGCGTGGACTTGGTGACCGGCTCGAAGACCTGCGCGATCTTGCCTCCGGTGGGGAACTCCGACGGGTTGGTGACGGTGAGCTCCTTGCCGTCCTCCATGACCACGCGGTAGACCACGTTGGGCGCCGTGGAGATCAGCGACAGCCCGAACTCCCGCTCCAGGCGCTCACGGACGATCTCCATGTGCAGCAGCCCGAGGAACCCGACGCGGAAGCCGAAGCCGAGCGCGGCCGACGTCTCCGGCTCGTAGACCAGCGCGGCGTCGTTGAGCTGCAGCTTGTCGAGCGCCTCGCGCAGCTCGGGATATTGGTCGCCGTCGATCGGATAGAGCCCGGAGAACACCATCGGCTTGGGGTGGTCGTAGCCGGCCAGCATCTCGGGAGCGGGCTTGGCCGCGGCCGTCACCGTGTCGCCGACCCGTGACTGGCGCACGTCCTTCACACCCGTGATCAGGTAGCCCACCTCGCCGACGCCCAGCCCGAGCTCGGCGACCTTGGGCTCGGGCGAGATGACGCCGATCTCCAGCGTCTCGTGGGTGGCCATGGTGGACATCATGAGGATGCGCTCGCGCTTGCCCAGGTGGCCGTCCACGACCCGGACGTAGGTGACGACGCCGCGGTAGGTGTCGTAGACCGAGTCGAAGATCAGCGCGCGGGCGGCCGCGTCGGCGTCGCCGACCGGCCCCGGCACGGTCGCGACCACGTGGTCGAGCAGCTCACGCACGCCCTCACCCGTCTTGCCCGACACCTTGAGCACGTCGGAGGGGTCGCAGCCGATCAGGCCCGCCAGCTCCTCGGCGAACTTCTCCGGCTGGGCCGCGGGCAGGTCGATCTTGTTGAGGACCGGGATGATGTGCAGGTCGGCGTTCATGGCCAGATAGAGGTTGGCCAGCGTCTGCGCCTCGATGCCCTGGGCCGCGTCGACCAGCAGGATCGCGCCCTCGCACGCCTGCAGCGACCGCGACACCTCGTAGGTGAAGTCGACGTGCCCCGGCGTGTCGATCATGTTGAGCACGTGGCCGTCCCACGGGAGCCGCACGGCCTGCGACTTGATCGTGATGCCGCGCTCGCGCTCGATGTCCATCCTGTCGAGATATTGAGCGCGCATGGAGCGCTCGTCGACCACCCCGGTGATCTGCAGCATCCGGTCGGCAAGGGTCGACTTGCCGTGGTCGATATGCGCGATGATGCAGAAGTTGCGGATCAACGCGGGGTCGGTCTGGCCAGGCTGAGTGCGCACCGAAGTCCGTTTCGACAGGGTTGAATCAAGCAGTCTTTCATGGTGACATGCCCGGATGAATGCCCGGACCGTCATTCGCCACGGCCTGCGCCTGCTCGCGCTTGCCGCGGCCATCGTGCTGGCGCTGGTCGGCCTGATCGCCGCCGCGCTCCGCATCCAGTTTACCGGTGACCCGGCCGCATGGGCGAAGAGCACGGGCCATGACGCCCTGTGGCTGGGCCATGCGTGGGTCGACGGGCGGCGCACCGAGCGCGACGTCGAGCGGCTGGCCGTACGGCTGCGCGCCACGGGGATCAAGGACGTGTACGTCCACTCGGGCCCTTTCGAGATGGATGGTCGATTAGATCCAGCTAAATACCCCAGCGCCCGACATTTCGTTACGTGGATGCGCGAGCATCTCCCGGCCGTCCGCATCTCCGCCTGGCTCGGCCAGTCCGTCGACGACGCCCTCGACCTCGACGACCCCAAGGCCCGCCAGAACGTGCTGGCCGGCGTCGCCGCCATCATGAAAGAGGGCTACGACGGCATCCACTACAACTTCGAGCCCATCGGCGACGGCGACACCGAATTCCTGCGGCTCCTCGACGAGACCCGGCGGCACACGCGACTGCTGTCCACCGCCAGCCCGCAGATCGAGCCCTACCCCGGCATGCGCCTGACGGCGAGGGCCGTCCTGGGCCACGACAAATACTGGTCATCGGGCTACTTCACCCAGGTCGTGAACCGGGTCGACCAGGTCGCGATCATGACGTACGACTCGGGCACCCCGCTGCAGTCGCTCTACGGCGGTCACGTGGTCAGGCAGTCGGAGCTGGCCCTCGACCTGGTGCCCGGCGACACGTCGCTGTTCATCGGCGCCCCCGCCTACCACGACCACGGCCTGGCCTGGGCCGACAACGCCGAGAGCGTCGAGATGGCCGCCGAGGGCGCCAAGCTGGCCCTGTCGGAGCACGGCCGCCGCGAGCGCTTCGGGCTGGCCCTCTACGTCGACTTCGCCGCCACGGAGGACGACTGGCGGGAGTACATGACGCGCTGGATGGCCTGAGCTCCCGTACACTGATGGACGGACCCATTCTCCCAGGCCGTTGATTTGAGCAGCCGCCTGGGTTATTGGTAATCTGTTCAACTGCGTGTGGCGCGCCCTCTCATCGAGCCCGCGCGCCCCATCCATCACTGACTTTCACCGAGGCTTCTTCGTGGCGAACATCAAGTCCCAGATCAAGCGCAACAAGCAGAACGAGAAGGCTCGCCTGCGCAACAAGGCGGTCAAGTCGTCGCTGAAGACGGCCGTCCGCAGGTTCCGCGAGGCCGCCGAGCAGGGCGACGTCCAGCAGGCCGTCGCGCTGCAGCGGGCCGCCGCCCGCCAGCTCGACAAGGCCGTCAGCAAGGGCGTCATCCACAAAAACCAGGCCGCCAACCGCAAGTCCGCGATCGCCAGGCAGGCCGCGGCGCTGTCCGCCAAGTAACGCAGCAGCAGAGACGCCGCATCCCTCTGAGGGATGCGGCGTTTTCCGTTTGCCAGACTTTTGTCACAGTTTCGATATCACACGGGCGTCGCCGCCTCGTATCGGCTCCGTCACCGTTGCAAAGATCACCTTGCCCTCCGTCCCGCGGGTACCCGACAGTGCAGCTAATCGGGCAAAAGGGGGGCACATGCGGGGGCCGTTGGTCGTCAAACGGGCGTTCAGCGAGCCACTGCTGCTTCTGGCCGCGTTCGGGTCGATCCTGCTGGCCACCACCACGCTGGTCGCGCTGACCATGTACGCCTCCTCCATCGCCGAGGCAGGCGTGCGCAGGACGATGGAGACGGCGTCGTTCGAGCAGACGGCCGCCACCATCAGCGCGCCCGTGACCGCGGAGACGTTTCCCGCCTTCGACCGGACCGTACGCGCCCAGCTCGACCGGGCCTACACCCGGCCCCCTGCCATCACCACCAGCTTCCGCTCCGACTCCTACGTGATGCCCGGCCAGGAGGGCGAGGAGCGGCCCGAACTGCTCAGGTTCGGCAGCCACGACGGGATCGACCAGCACGCCAGGCTCATCTCCGGCGCCTGGCCGCGCGACGGCGGCGACCACGTGCAGGCCGCGATCTCGTTGTCGGCCTCCTCGGCCACCGGGTTCGAGACGGGCGACGAGTTCACCACGCGAGGCCGCCTCGACCCCCGCCCGGTCAAGGTCCGCGTCGTCGGCGTCTTCCAGCTCAACGACCCCTCCGGCGCGCGCTGGGCCGGCGAGCAGCTGCTGGCCAGGGGCGTGGACCGCGGCGACTTCACCACGTACGGGCCGCTGATGGTGGCGCGCGAGACGTTCATCGCCCGCTTCGCCAGCAACGTCAACGCCACCTGGACCGCCGTCCCCGACCTGAGTGCGCTGACGCCCGAGCAGCTGCGCCCGATGGCCGCCGCGCTCGGCCAGGTGGGCGAGCGGCTGAAGGCGGACGGCTGCGGCCGCTGCACGGTCACCGGACACCTGCCCGAGATGCTCACCCAGCTCGACACCGCGTCCCTGGTGGCACGCTCCACCATGCTGATCCCGGTGCTGCAACTGCTGTTGCTGGCCGCGTACGCGCTGATGCTCACCGCGCGACTGCTCGCCGACCATCGGCGCATGGAGGTGGCGCTGCTGCGCTCGCGCGGCGCGGGCACGATGCGGCTGGCGACCCTGGCCGGGGGCGAGGCGCTGCTGGTGGCGGTGCCGTGCGCGATCGCCGCGCCGTTCCTCGGCCCGCCCCTGCTCGCGCTGGTCAACACGCTGCCGTGGATCAAAGCCTCGGGCGTTCGGCTGTCTCCCACGGCCGATCTGGGCACGTTCCTCGTGTCGTTCGGCGTGGCCCTGGCCTCGGCGGTGCTGTTGCTGTTGCCGGCGCTGGCGGGCGCGCGGCGCACGTACGTGGAGGAGCAGTCGGCGCGCGGCCGCAGCGGCGGGCGCGGCCTGATCGAACGTGCGGGCGCCGACGTGGCGCTGCTGGTCGTGGCCGGGCTGGCGATCTGGCAGCTCCAGCACTACGGCGCGCCCGTGACCGCGACGGCGGGCGGCGGGCTGGGCATCGACCCGCTGATCATCTCGGGACCCGCGCTGGCCCTGCTCACGGGCGGCATGCTGGGGTTGCGGCTGGTGCCGCGCATCTCGAAGCTGGCCGAACGGCTGACCTCCGAGCGGCCCACGCTCGCCCCCGCACTCGGTGCCTGGCAGGTGGCCAGGCGGCCGCTCAGGTACGCGGGCCCGGCGCTGCTGCTGACCATGGCGATCGCGATCGGCATCGTCTCCCTGGCCACCGCGTCCACCTGGCGCACCTCGCAGCTCGACCAGGCACGCCACCAGGCGGGGGCCGACCTGCGCCTGTCGGGTCCCGCGGACGGGCCGGAACTGGGGTCGCTGGGACGCGGGACTGCGTTCACCGCGCTGCCGGGCGTGACGGCGGCCTCCCCCGGCTTCCGCGGGCAGACCGAGGTGGGCGGCGAGAGCGCGGTGCTGATCGGCCTCGAGGCGAGCAAGCTCGGCGAGGTGTTCCATCTGCGGCCCGACCTGTCCGCGAAGCCGGTCACCGACATGTCACGCGAGCTGGTGGGGACGCACGCGGACAGGCTCGAGCTTCCCGGGCGGCCGACGACGCTCACCCTCAGCGCGAAGGTGGAGGCCGACCTGCCGCTGCGGCTGGTGTTGTCCGACGGTCTCGGCGTCTGGCGCGACGTGCCGCTCGGCGTGCTGAAGCCCGGGGACAACCGCGTGGAGGTGAGCCTCAAGGCCCTGGCGGGGCAGAGCGGGAAGATCACGTACCCGGTGGCTCTGCGCGGACTCGTCGCCGGCGCTCACGAGGGCACCGCGAACCTGACGCTGACCGGCCTGAGCGTCGACGGCCGCGAGCTCGCGACGCCCCAGGTCTCGTTGGAGGAGGACGACACCCGGCCGGCCGTGGCCACTTTCGGGACCCGCCCGGAGGCGCCGCTGCCGGTCGTGCTCACGTCCGACCTGGCCGCCTCGCTCAAGATGAGTGTCGGTCAGGTCGGGCGGGCCAGCATCGACCGCAGGGTCCTGGAGATCAAGGTGGTGGCCGTCGTGCAGACGCTGCCGACGACCACCGCGGGCCAGCCGGCGGTGCTCGCCGACTTGGAGACGCTGCAGACGAGTGATCTTGCCGCGGCGCAACTGCCCCGGCCCGCGACCGAGTGGTGGCTCGCGGCCGACGACACCGCGGCCGCGATGGGGGTGCTCAAGAGCCGGCCGGAATGGGACGTCACCCCGCTCGACCAGCGCGCGCTGACGGCCCAGCTCCAGGACGACCCGCTGGCCAGCGGGCTGCAGGGGGCGCTGATGCTCGGGTTCCTCGCGGCGCTGGTGTTCGCGGCGCTCGGCTTCCTCGTGAACGCGGCGGTCGCGGCGCGCGAGCGGATGGCCGAGTTCGGGATCCTGCGGGCGCTCGGGGTGAGCTCCCGGCAGGTGTTCGGGATGCTGGCGGTCGAGCAGGCGTTCGTCATCGGCCTGTCCCTGGCGGCGGGCACCGGGCTGGCCGTGGTCGTCGGCACGCTGGTCGTGCCGCACATCGTGCTGACCGGGCAGGCCTCGGCCGTCACGCCCGGAGTGCTGCTCGACATCCCGTGGGCCGCAACCCTCGCGATGTTGCTGCTGGTCGCGGCGGTGTTGCTCGCCATCGTGGCCGGCCTGGCACGCAATGTGCGCAGGCAAGGCCTCGTCCTCCGGGAGGAACAGTGAGGATCCCGCTGCTCGCGCGGGTGCACCTGGGCACGGTCGCCGTGCTCTCCGTGCTGACGATCAGCGCCTGCCTGCTGATCGCGGGCCTGCCCAGGGGGATGCAGGCGTCGTTCGACCAGGCGCTGCGGCGCTCGCTGAGCACCGCGGCCGCCCAGCAGGCCGACCTCACCGTGGCCGTGACGTCCGACTCGCGTGAGGACGATCTCCACGACCGCGACCAGTTCACCGCCCGCGACCGCGAATGGCGCGACCTCCTGCCTCCAGGGCTGCGCCCGCTCATCACGCCCGAGGGCACCGGCTCCAGCCACATGAGCGCCAAGACCACCCTCACGCCGATCACCGGAACCAGCGGCACCAAATACTTCAACCTCGGCTGGCTGTCCGACGCCGGCCGGCGCGTGACCTGGGTCCAGGGGCGGCCACCCGGCAAACCCGGCACCACGCGGTACGACGGCGAGACGATCCCGGTGTTCGAGGTCGGAGTCGTGACGGAGGCCCTGCGGGAGATGGACCTGCGGGTGGGCGACACGAGAACGCTCGGCGAGAACGACTACGTCGCCGTGAAGATCGTCGGCGCCTTCGAGGCCAAGAACCCCGGCGACCGCTACTGGGACCACAACCCCGACATCCTGCACGTCACGAAGATCCAGCCGCCGGGCTCTCTCGACTTCGAGAAGCACATCACCTCGCTGATGTCCGACGACGGGCTGACCGCGCTCAGCGGCGAAGGACGCCACCTGGCCTACCACTGGGTCCTGCCCATCGACGCCACGACCGCGAACGCGCTGGACGTCCCCGTCCTCACCGCTGCGATCGCCGACTTCGACCGCCTGATCGGCATCCAGGCGACCGGCACCGTCAGCCCCTACCGCCTGATCACCGGGCTGCCCAAGCTGCTCGGCGACTTCCGCGCCGGGCTGGCCACCGCCGAGACCGTGATGTACCTCGTGCTCGGCGGCCTCCTCGCCGTCGCGCTCGGCGTCCTCGTGCTGGGCGTGCAGCTGCTGGCCGACCGGATGGAGCCGACGCTCACGCTGGCCCGCGCCCGCGGCGGGTCGCTGCGCCAGGTCGCGGGCACGGGCGCGGCGCTGACCGGGCTGGCCGTGGTGCCCGCGGCCCTGGCCGGGTACGCGCTGTCGTACCTCGTGCCCGGTCCCGTGCTGCCGATCGTGCACGCCGGACCGGTCCTCGTCATCCTCGTGACCGTCGGCTACGCCGCCACGCGGCTGGCCCTGACCTATCGCACGCCGCTGCACGAACGCCGCGACGACGTCGCCACCGCCCGCCCCTCGGCCAGGCGGATCACGCTGGAGGTGCTGGTCGTCGTGCTGGCGCTGGCCGGGGCCTACCTGCTGCGGGCGCGCGGGCTGGACGACTCCGCGGGGCAGGACCCGTTCCTGCTGCTGGTGCCGATCGCGCTGACGCTGGCGGCCGCGCTGATCACCCTGCGCTGCTACCCGTACCCGCTGCGCCTGCTCGTACGGCTGACCGCGCGCGGCCGGGCGGCCGTGCCGTTCCTCGGGCTGACCCGGGCGGCCAGGGCGCGCTCCGCCAGCGTGCTGCCCGTGCTGATCATGCTGCCCGCGCTGGGCGTGTCGGTGTTCGCCGCGGTGGTCTCCGACGGGATCGCCGGCACGCAGACCCGGGCGTCATGGCAGCAGGCAGGCGCGCCGATCAAGATGACGTCGAACATCGAGATCCCGGCCGAGGCCATCGAGCGGGTACGCAGGGCCCCAGGCGTGGAACAGGTGGTGCCCGCGCAGACCGCCCGCGTGCAGGTCGGCTACGGCGCCGAGCGGGCCGAGGCCATCGCCGTGGACGTGGCGCAGTGGCGGCGGCTCATGGGCGAGGCCCCCTTCGACCTGCCCGCGCTGCCCAGCGGCGCGCTCGTCTCCCCCGAGTTGCAGGGGCGGGGCACGTTCGAGATCGGCTGGCAGTCGCGGGTGAAGCTCGCCACGCGCGGCGTGATCGAGTCGGTGCCCGGCTTCTTCACCAAGGGCAAGTTCCTCGTGGTGCCCATCGACGTGCTGACCCGGCCGGCGGTGAACACTCTGCTGATCAAGGGGGACGCCTCCGTCGACGAGCTGAAACAACTGGTCCCGTCGGCCACCGTGGTGTCGCAGGAAGGCACGCTCCGGGCCATCCAGGACGACCCGCTGACGAGCACCGTACGCTGGACCATGGTCGTCGTGACGATCGCGCTGGCCGCGTACGCGCTGGTCGCCGTCGTGCTGGCGCTGGTGGTCGGGGCGGCAGACCGGGCCAGGGCGGTGTCGTTCCTGCGCACCCTCGGCCTGTCGGAACGTCAGGCGCAGCGGCTGACCGTGCTGGAGATCCTCCCCATGATCCTCGTCACCGCGCTGGTCGGGCTCGGCCTGGGCCTCGGCCTGCCCGCCGCGCTCGGGCCCGGCGTCGACCTGTCCTCCTACGCCGGCGACCTGCCCGTCGGCGACTACTCTCTCGACCTGTTCCTGCCGAGCGCGCTGGCGGCCGGGCTGGCCGCCGTCGCCGTGCTCGGCGCCTACGCCCACACCGCCGTCAGCCGCCGCCGCAGACTCGGCGCCGTCCTTCGAGTGGGAGACCTCACGTGAACCCGACCCTGTCCGAGCTGGAAGCGAAGGCCACGCGGCAGAAGGCCGCGTTCGGCGGCGACGCGCACATCGTGTGCGACAACCTCGTGCGCATCTACAAGACCGAAGGCGTCGAGGTCGTCGCGCTGCAGGGCCTCGACCTGGTGATCGACAAGGGCGAGCTGGTGGCCATCGTGGGCGCGTCGGGCTCGGGCAAGTCGACGCTGCTCAACGTGCTGTCCGGGCTCGACGTCCCGACGGCCGGGGTGGCCAGGGTGGCGGGCATGGACCTGCTGTCGATGAACGCCCGCGCCCGGCTGCGCTACCGGCGTTCCGTGGTCGGCTTCATCTGGCAGCAGACGGCCCGCAACCTGCTCCCGTACCTCACCGCCAAGGAGAACGTCGAGCTGCCGATGAAGCTGGCCGGCGGGCGCGGGGGACGGCGGGAGCGGGCGGGCGAGCTGCTGGAACTGCTCGGCGTCGGCTACTGCGCCAACCGCAGAACTCCCGAAATGTCGGGCGGCGAGCAGCAGCGGGTCGCCATCGCCGTCGCCCTCGCCAACTCCCCCCAGCTCATCCTCGCCGACGAGCCGACGGGCGAGCTGGACAGCGAGACGTCGGAGCTGGTGTTCGACGCGCTGCGCAAGGCCAACAGGGAACTGGGCGTGACCGTCGTGGTCGTCACCCACGACCCGCTCGTGTCCGAGCAGGTCGACCGGACGGTGGGCATCCGCGACGGCCGCACCAGCAGCGAGACGCTGCGGCGCGAGGACGCCGAAGGGCAGATCATCGCCGAGGAGTACGCCGTACTCGACCGGGTGGGGCGCCTGCAACTCCCGCGCGACTTCATGAACGCCCTCGAGATGGAACGCCGGGTACGTCTCGAGCTCGAATCCGACCACATCGGCGTGTGGCCCGCGCGAGAGGAGCCGTCAGGTGAGTGAGTCGCCCTTGGTCGTGGTGGAAGGGGTGCGCAAGATCTACCGGAGCGGGCCCAAGGAGGTCGAGGCGCTGCGGGACGTGTCGTTCTCGGTGTTCCCCGGAGAGCTCGTCGCGATCCGCGGGCGGTCCGGGTCGGGCAAGACGACGCTGCTCAACCAGATCGGCGGCCTGGACAAACCGGACGCCGGACGGGTGGTCGTGGACGGGCACGAGGTCACCGCCATGTCCGACGACGAACTCCTCGCCCTGCGCAGAGACGTGGTGGGGTTCGTCTTCCAGTCGTTCGGACTGATCCCCGTACTGTCGGCGGCCGAGAACGTCGGGGTGCCGATGCGGCTGGTGCGCATGCCGGTGAAGGAACGCGAGGAGCGGATCCGGATGTTGCTGGCGCTCGTCGGGCTGGAACAGCACGTCAACCAGCGGCCGTACGAACTGTCCGGAGGGCAGCGGCAGCGGGTGGCGATCGCCCGCTCGCTCGCCAACCGGCCGCGCCTGCTGGTGGCCGACGAGCCGACGGGGCAGCTCGACTCGCAGACGGGACGGCAGATCATGGAGCTGCTGCGGGCACTCGTACGGAGCGAAGGGGTCACCGCCCTGGTCGCCACCCACGACCCGAGCCTCATGACGCTGGCGGACCGGGTGCTGGAGATCAGTGACGGCGTGGTCCGCGAGGAAGCCCTCACCTGACGTCGTTCACCGGCCCGTGCGGCTGGCTACGATCACCTGCACCGTGTGCTCGAGCGCGTAAGCCGGGTCGGCGCCGCCGCCCTTGACCTGTTCGTCCGCCTCGGCCACCGCCTGGATGGCCTTCGACAATCCGTCGGGGCCCCACCCGTTCAGCTGCCGCTTCACCCGGTCGGCCTTCCACGGCGGCATACCGACATGACTCGCCAGCTGACCACCCCGCAGGCTGCGCGGCGCGCTCGCGACCTTGGCCAGCGACCGCAGCCCACCTGCCAACGCGCTGACCAGCAGCACGGGGGCGACGCCGGTGCCGAGCGCCCACCGCAGTTGTTCCAGTGCCTCGGCCAGCCGCCCTTCGATCGCGGAGTCGGCCACGTTGAAGCCGGTGACCTCGGCCCGGCCCTTGTGGTAGCGCGCCACGGCGGACGCGTTGATCGTCTTGCCCTCGGTGTCGAACACCAGCTGGCTGCAGGCGGCCGCCAGCTCCCGCAGGTCATTTCCCACGGCATCGAGCAGCGCTGTGGCGGCGTCGCCGGAAATGCTCCGCCCCGCACGCTTGAACTCCCCTTTGATGAACTCCAGCCGCTCCCCCGCCTTGGTCACCTTGTTGACGGTGATCACTTGGGCCTTGGCCTTCTTCACCCCGTCGACCAGCGCCTTGCCTTTGACCCCTCCCGGATGCGCCAGCACCATCACGGTGTCGTCGGAGGGCTGCTTGGCATAGGCCACGACCTCGGCGATGACGTCTTTCGGCAGATCCTGCGCCGACCGGATCACGATGACAGACCGCCCGCCGAACAACGACGGGGAGGTCAATTGCGTCAGCTCGCCCACCGACACCTTGCCGCCCAGGAGGTCATGCACCTCGGACTCGGGATCGGCTGCCCGCGCCGCCGCGACGACCCCGGTCACCGCCCTCTCGGCCAGCAACTCCTCATCGCCGACAACCAGGGTCACGAGCGCTGGATCGGTTCCCGCCATGGGGGAAGCATGCCAGACGCCAAGGACAACCAGGTATTCGCCGCGGCAACGCCGGACAGGCCGGTGCCCGGAGTCAGGATGCCCGGCCGCGCGAGACCACGGCCATGCCATCTTCCCTCTCCACCACGGCGATATCCCCTGAGTGGTCGGTCCGGTAGACGGCGGCGCCGAGCCTGCGCAGCAGGGCGAGCGTGGAAGGCGCCGGATGGCCGTAGTCGTTGTCCGTCCCCACGCTGATCAGCGCCGCTCGAGCACCCACGGCTTCCAGGAAGGCTGGTGACTGCCTGTTGGATCCATGGTGCGGGATCTTCAGGATGTCGGCCCGGACCGCGGAGCGGCGTAACACCTCTTTCTGGGCCTCGGTCTCCAGATCGCCGCTGAGCAGCACGGAGCCCGATCGCCAGCGTACGTGGAGCACCACGCTGGAGTTGTTGATCGCACTGCCCTCGCCCTGGCCGGTCACCTCCCCGGAGGCCGGGTCGGGGGCGAGCACGGTCACCTCTGACGGGCCGAACGTCCAGCGAGTCCCCGGCGAGACCGTCCATTCCGGTATCCGGCGCCCTTCCAGGGTGCCCGAGACGCGTGCGGAGGCGCGCGCCATGGCCCGCTGCGGGCTGACGACCACCGCGCCGACGCGCCGGTCCCGGAGCACTCCGGGCAGGCCGCCCACGTGGTCGGCATGCGGATGGGTGAGGACGAGCAGCGGAACGTCGTCGACGCCGAGGCCGCGCAGGCAGCGGTCCATCGCGACCGGGTCGGGCCCGGTGTCCACCACCACCCCTCGTCCTGGCCCTGCCGCGACGACGATCCCGTCGCCCTGACCCACGTCGCACATCACCATGAGCCAGCCCTTCGGCGGCCAGGGCGTCGCGATCGGCCGGATCACCAGCACCGCCACCAGAGCGGCACCGGCCGCCGTCAGCACGATCGCCCGCCAGGCGCGCCGCCGCAGGATCAGTATCCCGGCCGCCACCGCGAGCGCGAGCAACGCCAGCCCGGGAAGGCCGCCCGGCCACGGGACGGTGGCGTACGGCAGCCCCACCGACCATCGGGCGACCGTGATGATCCACCCGACCGCGTAACCAGCCGGGACCACCAGGCACCGGGCACCCTCAAGCCACACCGGGGCCACCAGGGCAGCCCCGAAACCGAGCAGGGTCGCGGGAGCCACCGCCGGAGCCACGAGGAGGTTGGCGATGAGAGCGACGGGGGTGAGCTGTCCCGACATCAACACCAGAACCGGTGTCACCGCCACCTGCGCCGCCGCCGGCACGGCGATGGCCTCGGCAAGCCAGCGCGGCAACCGCACCCGTGACCGGGACCCAGCCTGCCGCCTGCCGGCCGCACCCGCGTCATTCTCCTCCTGCTGGGCCGCCGACAGCCTGTCGCGCCAGCGAGGGGCAAGGAGGAGGATCCCGGCGGTGGCGGCCACCGAGAGGGCGAACCCGTAAGACCTGGCGAGTTCGGGGACGAAGAGCACCAGAAGGAGAACCGTTGCGGAAAGGGCCGCGAAACCGTCTCGTGCCCTGCCGGTGCCCAGCGCGACGGCGGCGGCCAGGCCCATGAGCAGAGCACGCAGGACGCTCGGGGACGGACGGGCCACCACGGCGAACGCGAGCATGGAGAGCGCGGCCAGAACGGCGCGTACGGGCAGCGGGAAGCCGAACAGACGGGAGAGAGCCAGCATCGCGCCCGCGACGATGGCCAGGTTGGCCCCGCTGACCGCGTTGAGGTGGCTCAGGCCCGCTTCCTTGAAGTCGGCCGTCACCTGCGGGTCCATACGCGAGACGTCGCCGACGACCAGGCCGGGAAGGAGGCCGCGCTGGTCGGGAGGGAGCACGTCGGCGGCAGACCGCAGGCCCGACCTGAGGGCGCCCGCCGCCGTCTGGAGCTCCGACGGTGGTGTCAGGACCCGCGGCGGGCCGCGTACGAGGAGGACGGCCGCCACCAGGTCGCCTGCGGTCGGCATGGCGAGCCGGCCGGTGACTTCGAGATGCTGGCTGGGGAGGAGACGGGCCCAGGCTGCCCCGCTGGAGAAAACGGTGACGGGGACGTTGACCGCCTGCCGGGCCTCAGCCGTCCGGATGATCGTCAGGGTGGCCGGGGTCACGTAGCTGTCCGGGGCGAACGGAATGTTCTGGCTGGATCTGCGTCTCGGGTCGTCCGTCAGCACGATCTGGGCGGTGACGAAGGCGTTCGCGGCTGCGAGCTCGGCCACGGGACCGGTGGTCACGGCGTGCACCCTGAAGGCGACCGATCCGGATGCCGCGGCCGCGCAGACGAGGGTGGCCAGGATGACACCGCGCCACGCGGCCGGCCGGCTGGTGCAGCGTCCGTCCCGTCGTCCGGGGAGTGAGCGGGTGTGCCAGGCCACGGCGACGGCGCCGAGGGCCGCGGCCAGGGCGACGGCCGTGCCGATGCGTGCGGAGCAGCCGAGCAGGACCAGCGCACAGGCCCAGGCGGCGATCGCCGGGAGCAGCAGGGGCCAGGCGTGGCTCTTGCCTGTGACGGGCGGTAGCGGGTGGCCGGTCATGTCAGACGCGCACCTTCGGCTTGATCTCGTCGAACTTGCGCGGCCCTATGCCACTGACCTCGCGAAGCTGCTCGACGGAGGTGAAACCGCCGTGGGTGGTACGGAACTCGGCGATGCGTGCCGCCAGCACCTCGCCCACGCCCGGCAGTTCTTCGAGCTGGTCTGGTGTGGCGGTGTTGAGGTCGATGACGCCTCCGGCAGGGCCCGTGATCGGCGAACCCTGGGCCATCGTGCCGGGAGGTGCGCCCACGACGATCTGCTCTCCGTCGATCAGCCGTCTGGCGAGGTTGAGTGAGTCCAGGGACGCTCCTCGTGACACTCCCCCGGCCGCGGTCACCGCATCCGTGACTCTGGCACCCGCGGGGAGCAGGTAGACGCCAGGCTTACGGATCTTGCCTGCCACGTGGACCGTCACCTTGGGTGCGGTGGGGGTCGTGGACGGGGTCGGCGACGACACGGGGGTGGGTGGTGGGAGCGGCGCGGGCGAGGGCTGGGATCGCCAGACGAAGAACGCCGCGACGGCTATGGCCAGGGCGCCCACGGCCATGAGGACACGAAGACCGGGCTTGCCGGGATCGAGGGCGGGGCTCTGGGACGCCAGGGCCGCACGGAACGCCTGGAAGGTCGGCGGAACCGGGGCCGGACCGCACTGCCGTGCGGTCTGCGCGGTCTGTGTGGGCTGTCCGGACTGCGCGGGCTGTCCGGACCGTCCGGGCTCTGTGGGCCGTGCGGGCTGTGAGCGAGGCGATAGGTGAGGCTGTGGGGGGTCGTAGGCGGAGCCGAACGACCATGGTGGCTCAGGAGCCAGGTCGAAGGCCTCAGAAGGCTCACAGGCCTCACTGACGCTCTCCACGGTCCGCGACTGGCCGGACGCCCTGAAGAATCCACCGTGGGCCTCATGAGTTTCAGGGAATCTCTCGACGTTCCGCGGCTCGCCGAGGAACCCGTCAACGGGCTGACGGACACCGTCGCGCGGCTCCCCAGGAGAACGGTCAACGACCGCACGATCTCCATCGACGGACCTCGGTGCCTGAGGGGAGAGGGCGCGTGGGCCGTCGTGGGAGCCGGTGGCGTAAGGCATTCTTCGACCCTCGGCGGGCCTGCGTGCCACCCTCGCGGGCCGGCGGCGGGGGCGGCGGGGCGGGGTGGTGATCGAGCGCAGCCGGGACTCGGCGATGGCTCGTTCGGCCGTCGGATCGGGGGTTCGCACGCAGGTGAAAATAGGGCTGCGGGCGGCTGTGCCAGGAGACCGAGTCACGTTCTGTGGACAACATCGGCGGCCGAGAAAGGGGTGTGGACAATGCTGGGCCGCGAGATCGGCACCGGCCGGCGGAGGGTGCATGGCCGAGCCCGTACAAGCGCGACGGCGTCGAACCTCGACCCGAACACCACCGGATCGGATGTGAGCCGCACAGAGCCGGGCCATCCCTCGCACGCCCACCGGTGTGTCGTCCGCCGGCGGCGGACGTCAGTGGTCGGCGCGCTAGAGAGCGGTGACGGTCAGGCCGAGCATGCCGGGCCCCACGTGGGCGCCGATCACCGCCCCCACCTCGACCACCCGCAGCTCCGCCCGTGCGGGCATCCGTCTGGACAGCCGATCGGCCAGCGCCCGGGCGCGTTCCCGGGCCCGCAGATGCTGCACCGCCACCTCCACCGGCCCCGCGCCCGCCGCCTGCACGACCAGGTCCTCGAGCCGGGCGATGGCGCGCGACGAGGTGCGGACCTTCTCGAGGAGGGAGATCCGGCCGTCCACGATGTGGAGCAGTGGCTTGATCATCAGGGCCGATCCGAAGAGGAGACCGCTGTGCCGATGCGGCCGCTGCGGCGCAGGTAGTCGAGGTGTCGACGTAGAAGAACGTGCGGGTGAGCGCCACGCGGCTGCGGGCGGCCGAGGCCACCTCCTCCAGGGAGGCCCCGCCGGCGGCGGCGCGGGCCGCCGCGAGGACCGGGTAGCCGAGGCCCATCGCGATCGAGCGGCTGTCGACCACCTCCACAGGTACGGAGGCGTCGGAGGCGGCCGCCACGGCGGAATCGGCGGTGCCGGACATCGCGGCCGAGAGGTGAACCGACACGATGCCCGTGGCGCCCGTGGCGGCCAGGGAGGCGTAGCAGGAGGCGAACGTGGCGGGCGCGGGCCGGGAGGTGGTGGCGGAGGCGAGGTCGCCGGTGAAGGAGCCCTCGTCATGAGGCACGCCCTTGGCGATCACCTGCACGGGCACGACCGTGACCAGCGGCACAGGCGGCAGATAGGCGGTTGAGTCGGTGACGACGGCGACCGTGGGCGGCATGTCCCGGGGTCAGTTACTGGACAGGGGTGCCACCCCGCCACACCCGGCGCGGCTGGAGGCCGAAGGACCAGGCGAAGGCGCCCTCGTGGTCGGCGTCCCACTGCACGATGTCGGCCAGCCGGCCCGGGGCCAGCACGCCGCGGTCGGGGGCGCCCAGAACGGTGGCGCCGCCGAGGGTGGCCGCGCGGAGCGCGTCGTTGACGCTCATGCCGAACGCCGACACCGCCATGGCGATGACCAGGGCCATCGAGGTGATGCCGCAGTAGCCGGGGTTGTGGTCGCTGCCTAGCGCGATCTGCACGCCGTGCTTGATCATCTGACGGACCGGCGGGAGGTGGCCACGCTGCAGGGCGGTGGCGGGGCAGACGACGGCGGGCACGCCGTAGCGGGACATGATGGCGATGTCCTCATCGGACATGTGGTGCAGCCCGTCGGCGGAGGCGCAGCCGAGCTCGGCGGCCAGCTGGACGGCGCCGCGGCGGCTGTACTGGCCGGCGTGGATGCGCGGCAGCAGGCCGACGTTGCGGCCGGAGGCGAGGACCCAGCGGGACTCCTCGGTGGTGAAGTGGCCATCGTCGCAGTAGACGTCGACGCTGTCGGCGCCCGCGGCGGCGGCGTCGGCGCACCAGGAGCCGACGGCCTCGACGTATTCGCGCTGCCGGCCGAAGTATTCCGGCGGGACCACGTGCGCCGCGAGGAAGGTGACGTGCACCCGCGGCATCATCGGCTCCTTCTCCAGCTCGCGCAGGAGCCGCACGTCGGCCAGCTCGCCGTCGCGGGTGAGGTGGTAGCCGGTCTTGGCCTCGACGGTGGTGGTGCCGCTGAGCAGCCAGTCGCGCAGCCGCTCGCGCACGCCGTTGCAGAGCGTCCAGGGGTCGGTGCCGCGGGTCACGGTGACGGTGGAGCCCACGCCGCCGCCGGCCGCGGTGATCGACGCTGACGTGGAGCCGCCGGTGCGGATGGCCAGCTCGGCGTAGCGGTTGCCGGCGTAGACCGGGTGGGTGTGGGCGTCGATGAGGCCGGGCGTGACGAGAGCGCCACCCAGGTTTTCGACGTGGTCGACGTCGACGATGTCGTCGACGACGCCGGGCACCGTCTGCGGCAGGTCGGGCGCGCGCCCGACCCACGCGATGCGGTCGTTGTGCACGAGGATGGCGGCGTTGCTCAGGACTTCGTTGCCGGTCCAGAGACGGCCGATGTTGGTCAGCAGCCGAACGGTCACCGCATCACCGCCCCGGGAGCGCTTCTGCCCGTTTCCCGGCATGGCCCCAGCGCCCAGCGCACGGCCTGCGCCGCGCCCACTGAGTCCGCTCCGGGTCCGGACGACATGGGGGGTCTCCTGATCTAGTCCGCGTCATGCTGTGCGGTGACCGTATCGCCGGAGACATGATCCGGCGATTTCAGTTCAGTTACGTTATTTCACAGGCTGGGCTGGTGTACAGGCTTATTCGGAAGAAAGACCACTGATCCCATCCGTCACCCAGCCCTGCCTCGTCCCCATGGCCCCCGTTGACGACATCCACACCACTGGTCATCATCCGAAACCTAGAACCCGAACCCAAAATGCAGACCAACGTTAGGTCTGGCCAATGGTAGCAACCCCAGGGTGCGGGGACCACTGCCGCTTTTGGGCAGCTCTGCACGCTTTACGGCGAGAGCTGCCCAACCGCACCGCGATATACCGGCGCACGCCGGCCGCCCAGAACCCTAGGAGACGCGCTCGACCGGCTTGCCCACCCGCTCGAGCTCCTGCGACAGGCTCGGCAACACGCGGGCGTGGAGGATGGTGCCGTCCTCGACGTGCTCGACGGAGAGCACCTCGCCCTCCTTGTGAGCGCGCGAGATCAGGTCGCCCCTGTCGTACGGCACCAGCAGGTTGACCTCGTGGTCGAGCCGCGGCAGCTCCCGGTCGATGAGCGCCATGAGCTCGGGGATGCCCTTGCCCGTGCGGGCCGACACCACGATGCTGTCGCGCTCGCGCCGCAGGATCCGGTCGACCACTTCCTGGTCGGCCAGGTCGGCCTTGTTGATCACGACGATCTCGCGGATGCCGGAGGCGCCCTCGAGGTCGGCGAGCACCTCGCGCACGGCCGCCAGCTGACCCTCGGGGTCGGGGTGGGAGCCGTCGACGACGTGCAGGATCAGGTCGGCGTCGGCCACCTCTTCCAGCGTGGAACGGAACGCCTCGACGAGCTGGTGCGGAAGGTGCCGGACGAAGCCGACGGTGTCGGCGATCGTGAACAGCCGGCCCTCGGGCGTGCGCGCCCTGCGCACGGTCGGGTCGAGGGTCGCGAACAACGCGTCCTCCACCAGCACGCCCGCGCCGGTGACGCGGTTGAGCAGCGAGGACTTGCCGGCGTTGGTGTAGCCGGCGATCGCCACGGCCGGGACCTCGCGCCGCTGGCGCTGGTAGCGCATGGTGTCACGCGAGGTGGACATGCTCCCGATCTGGCGGCGCAGCTTGGCCATCCGCTCGCGGATGCGCCGGCGGTCGAGCTCGATCTTGGTCTCACCCGGGCCGCGGCCGCCGATGCCGACGCCGCCAGCGGCGCGACCGCCGACCTGGCGGGACAGGTTGCCACCCCAGCCGCGCAGGCGGGGCAGCAGGTATTGGAGCTGCGCCAGCTCGACCTGGGCCTTGCCCTCACGGCTCTTGGCGTGCTGGGCGAAGATGTCGAGGATCAGCGCGGTGCGATCGATCACCTTGACCTTGACCGTCTCCTCGAGCTGGCGGAGCTGGCCAGGGGTCAGCTCGCCGTCGCAGATCACGGTGTCGGCGGCGGTCGACTCGACCACGTCGCGCAGCTCAAGAGCCTTGCCCGAGCCGATGTAGGTCGCCGGGTCGGGCTTCTGGCGGCGCTGGATCAGGCCGTCGAGCACCTCGGACCCGGCGGTCTCGGCCAGCAGCTTGAGCTCCAGCAGCGAGTTTTCCGCGTCCTCGACGGTGCCGGAGGTCCAGACGCCGACCAGGACGACCCGCTCGAGCCGCAACTTCCGGTATTCGACCTCGGAGACGTCCTGCAACTCGGTGGACAGGCCCGCCACACGGCGCAGTGCCTGGCGCTCCTCGAGGTCCATGTCGCCGGATTCGTACGCGTCGAGCGTGGAGTATTCGTGCATTCGTGTCATCTCTATGAGGAAACGTCTGGACACCACGGTGTCTTCCCACGATGGTGGCATGACATCCCTGGCGCAATCACCTGGTTATCCCGGCTCCACATCGACGTTGCCGGAACCCGCCGTCACCGAGATCTTGTGCGGCGAGGAGCCGTCGTTGTCGACCTTGACGTTCTCGTCGCCGGATCCGATGTCGGTCGTCACCGCGTACTTGCCCGCGGGCACGACGAGTCTCGTGTCGCCCGAGCCGGTCTTGAGCCGCGCGTCGTCGGGGGCGCTGCGGTATTTGAGCTCGATGTTCCCCGACCCCGCCTCGGCGTACACCTTCTTGCCACCGAGCCCTGCGGCGTCGACGTCGCCGGAGCCGGCCTTCACGTCGATCATCCCGGTCAGGTCCCTGAACGTGATGTTGCCCGAGCCCGCCTCGAGGTCGACGGCCAGCCCCTTGGGGACCTCGATCTTGTAGTCGACGCTGCAGCTGCCGAAGTTCGACGGGCAGTCGTAGGTGACGAACAGCGCCTCCCCCTCGACCTTGTGCTCGGCTGTGGGCTTGTCGTCGCCGCTCCAGCGGAGCGTCTCGGTGACCCGGACGGCGGCGCCGCCGGTCTCCGTGATGACGGTGTCGCCCGCGCCGCTCTCGAGCCGCAGCTTGGTGACCTTCTCCGTCACCTGGTACGACGCCGTCTCCTGCTCGGTGGGGCCTGCGATCTTCGCGAGCCCGCACCCGGTCAGCGCCATTGCGGAGGCCAGCAGCCCGCCTGCGATCGCCATCGTTCTCATGCCTCGCATCCTTTCGCGGTGCGGCGCCCGCCCACATCGGGGATGCCCCGGACGATCCCCCGGGGGAACCCCGTCTTTGACCGGGAAAGGACCATAAGGGTAGCGTCGATTCCATAATCCAGAAGTCGTTTTCCACATCGCGAAAAAGTGCGGAAAGAGGTTCCATGGAGATCACCGGCCCGATGCTCGACCGGTTCGACGAGATCCTCACGCCGGAGGCGCAGGCGTTCGTGGCGACTCTGCAGCGCGAGTTCGACGCCAGGCGGCTGGAGCTGCTGGAGGCCCGCCGGACGCGGCAGGCGGAGTTGTCGGCCGGCGCCATGCTCGACTTCCTACCGGAGACCAAGGAGATCAGGGAGGGCGACTGGCAGGTCGCCGCCCCGGCGCCCGGACTCGAGGACCGCCGCGTCGAGATCACCGGCCCCGTCGACAAGAAGATGACCATCAACGCGCTCAATTCCGGCGCGAAGGTCTGGCTGGCCGACTTCGAGGACGCCAACTCGCCGCTCTGGGAAAACTGCGTGAGCGGCCACCTCAACCTGCGCGACGCGCTCGACCGCACGATCGACTTCGAGTCGGGCGGCAAGACGTACGCGCTGCGCCCCGACGACGAGCTGGCCACGGTGGTGGTGCGGCCGCGCGGATGGCACCTGGACGAGAAGCACGCCAAGGTCGACGGACATCCGGTCGCGGCGGCGCTGTTCGACTTCGGCCTCTACTTTTTCCACTGCGCCCAGCGGCAGCTCGACAAGGGCAAGGGCCCGTACTTCTACCTGCCCAAGATCGAGTCGCATCTGGAGGCGCGGCTCTGGAACGACGTGTTCACCCGGGCGCAGGAGCTGCTCGGCATCCCGCACGCCACGATCAGGGCGACCGTGCTCATCGAGACCTATCCGGCGGCGTTCGAGATGGAGGAGATCCTCTACGAGCTGCGCGACCACTCCGCGGGGCTCAACGCCGGCCGCTGGGACTACCTGTTCAGCGTGATCAAGAAGTTCCGCACCAGGGGCAGGGAGTTCCTGCTGCCCGAGCGGAACGCGGTGGCGATGACCGCGCCGTTCATGCGCGCGTACACCGAGCTGCTGGTGCGCACCTGTCACAAGCGCGGCGCGCACGCCGTCGGCGGGATGGCGGCGTTCATCCCCTCGCGGCGTGACCCCGAGGTGAACGCGGTGGCGCTGGAGAAGGTGCGGGCCGACAAGACGCGCGAGTCCGGCGACGGATTCGACGGGTCGTGGGTGGCGCACCCCGACCTGGTGCCGGTCTGCCGGGAGGTGTTCGACGGCGTGCTGGGGTCGCGGCCCAACCAGCTCGACCGGCTGCGCGAGGACGTCAGCGTGTCCGCCGCCGAGCTGCTGGCGGTCTCGGAGACGCCCGGCGAGATCACGGAGGCGGGGCTGCGCAACAACGTGGACGTGGGGCTGCGCTACCTCGCCGCCTGGATGGGCGGTCAGGGCGCGGCGGCGATCCACAACCTCATGGAGGACGCCGCCACGGCCGAGATCTCGCGCTCGCAGATCTGGCAGTGGATCCACAACGACATCGAGCTCGCCGACACGGGCGCGCGGGTGACGAAGGAGCTGGTCGAGCAGATCATCGCGGAGGAGCTGGCCAAGATCGCGCAGGAGCCGGGCTACGACGAGGGGCTGTACGCCCAGGCCACCGCGCTGTTCAAGGAGGTCGCGCTGGATGACGACTTCGCGGAGTTCCTGACTCTTCCGGCTTATGCTCAAATGCCATAGAAAAGGCAGATATCCACAGGAAAAGGGGGATCGGTGATGGAAACGCTGATAGCGGCGCTGCGGTCGCGGCTGCCCCACGACTCGGTGATCACCGATCCCGTACGCCTGCGCACGTACGAGTGCGACGGCCTGACCTACCACCGGGCGACCCCCGGCGTGGTCGTGCTCCCCGGCACGGCCGAGCAGGTCGCCCGCGTGGTACGCCTGTGCAACGACTTCGGCGTGCCCTTCGTGGCCAGGGGCTCGGGCACCGGCCTGTCGGGGGGCGCGCTCCCCCGCGAGGACGGCGTGCTCATCGTCACCTCGAAGATGCGCGCGATCCTGGAGGTCGACCTCGCCAACCGCAGGGCGGTGGTCGAGCCGGGCGTCACCAACCTGGCCATCACCGAGGCCGTGCGCGACCAGGGCTACTATTACGCCCCCGACCCCTCCAGCCAGCAGATCTGCTCGATCGGCGGCAACGTCGCGGAGAACTCCGGCGGCGCCCACTGCCTGAAGTACGGCTTCACCGTCAACCACGTCGAGGCCTGCGAGATCGTCACCCCCGACGGCGACCTGGTGACGCTCGACCGCATGGACCCCGGCTATGACCTGCTGGGGGCGTTCGTCGGCTCGGAGGGCACGCTCGGCATCGCCACCAAGATCACGGTACGCCTCTGCCGCGCGCCCGAGTCGGTGACCACGGTGCTGGCCGCGTTCGAGAGCATCGAGCAGGGCGGCGAGGCCGTCTCGGCGATCATCGGGGCGGGCATCGTGCCGGCCGCGATCGAGATGATGGACGCGCTGGCCATCGAGGCGGCCGAGGCGGCGGTGGCCTGCGCCTATCCCGAGGGCGCGGGCGCCGTGCTCATCGTGGAGCTCGACGGGCCCGCCGCGGAGGTGGAGCGGCAGTTCGCCCAGCTCGAAGAGATCTGCTCGGGCGCGTTCGAGCTGCGCGTGGCGGCCGATCCCGCCGAGCGGGCGGCGATCTGGAAGGGGCGCAAGTCGGCGTTCGCGGCCGTGGGGCGCATCAGCCCGGCCTACATCGTCCAGGACGGCGTGGTGCCGCGCACGTCCCTGCCCGGCGTGCTGGCCGCCATCGACCGGCTCTCTGCCGAGCACCGGATCAAGGTGGCCAACGTCTTCCACGCGGGCGACGGCAACCTGCACCCGCTGGTGTTGTTCGACGACGCGGAGCCTGGCGCGGGCGAGCGGGCCGAGGTGGTCTCCGGCGCGATCCTCGACCTGTGCATCGAGCACGGCGGCTCGATCACGGGCGAGCACGGGGTCGGGGTCGACAAATCACGTTATATGCCGAGGATGTTCAGCGATGACGACCTGGACACCATGCAGCTCGTCCGGTGCGCGTTCGACCCGCGGGGCCTGGCCAATCCGGGCAAGGTGTTCCCCACGCCTCGGCTGTGCGGCGAGGTGCCGGGCGTGCGCAAGGGCGTGCACCCGCTGGTCGAGTCGGGGAAGGCGGAGCAGTTCTGATGACCCTGGCGGCGACCGGCGTGACGGTCAGGCGGGCCGGCGAGAAGGACGCCGTGAGCGGCGTGGTCCCGCGCTGGGTGGCCCTGCCCGAGACGGTGGAGGAGATCTCGGCGGTGCTGCGGGCCTGCGCGGAGCAGGACCTCGCGGTGGTGCCCGCGGGCGGCGGCACCAAGCTGCACTGGGGACACCCGCCCGAGCGGTGCGACGTGCTGCTCGACATGTGCTGCATGAACGAGATCATCGAGCACGCGGCGGGCGACCTCGTGGTGCGGGCACAGGCAGGCGTCACCATGGACGCCCTGGCCGCCACGCTCGCGGACAAGGGGCAGGAGCTGGCTCTCGACCCGCCGTTCGCGGAGCACACGACGGTCGGCGGCACGCTCTCCACCGCGACCGCGGGCCCGCGCGCCTTCCGCTACGGCACCGCCCGCGACCTGCTCATCGGCATCACCGTCGTGCTGCCCGACGGCACCGTCGCGAAGTCGGGCGGCAAAGTGGTCAAGAACGTCGCCGGCTACGACCTCGGCAAGCTCTTCACCGGTTCCCGCGGCACGCTCGGCGTGATCGCCGAGGCGACCTTCCGCCTGCACCCGCTGCCCGCGGAGCGGCGCTGGATCGTGACCGGCACGAAGGTCGCCGACCTCGCCGGCGAGACGCTGCGGCGCCTGGCCTCCTCCCAGGCCGAGCCCTCCGCCGTGGACATCGACTGCCTTGACGGCCGGTACGCGACGATCGCGGTGCTGGTGGAGGGGTCGGCCGCCGGGCAGCGGGCGGCGGCCCTGCGCGATGTGCTCGGCGACGGCACGATCACGGCGGAGCCGCCGGACTGGTGGGGGCTGATCCTCACCGACGACGTGCTGCTGGAGGTGCGCTTCCCGCCCGCGCGCACGGTCGAGACGCTGGCCGCGGCAGGCGAGACCGGGTTCTCGTTCCGCGGCTCGCCGGTCACGGGACAGGCCTACCTGGAACTCTGGGGCGACGTCTCCGAGGAGGAGCTGACGGCCACCGTCGACCGGCTCAGGGCGCGGATCGAGGCGCTGGGCGGGCGGCTGACCGTTCCCGCCTCGCCGTACGAAGGGGTCGACAGGTGGGGGCAGGTGAGCACGTTGCCGCTGATGCGGCGGGTGAAGGAACGGTTCGATCCCGGGCGCAGGATGTCCCCCGGCCGGTTCGTGGGAGGGATCTGACGTGGATCCTGAGCTGATCAACGACTGCGTGCACTGCGGGTTCTGCCTGCCGACGTGCCCGACGTACGCGTTGTGGGGCGAGGAGATGGACTCGCCGCGCGGCCGGATCCACCTGATGAAGCAGCACGTCGAGGGCACGCCCATCACCCCGGAGATGGCCGGGCACTTCGACGCCTGCCTGGGGTGCATGGCGTGCGTCACGGCGTGCCCGTCCGGAGTCCGGTACGACCGGCTGATCGAGCAGACCAGGGCCGTGGTCGAGCGGGAGCACGTGCGCGAGCCGGAGGACCGGGCCGTGCGCGAGATCGTCTTCAGCCTCTTCCCCTACCCGCGCAGGCTGCGGCTGCTGCGGCCGACGATGTGGCTGGCCGGGCGGATGGCGCCGTTCCTGGCCCGGGTGCACCCCGGCCTCGGCTCCATGGCCGGGCTGGCGCCGCGGGTGGAGCACCGCCAGCGCATGCCGCGCGTCGTCAGGGCCAGGGGAGAGCGCAGGGCCGTGGTCGGCATGCTCACCGGGTGCGTACAGGGAGAGTTCTTCCCCCAGGTCAACGCGGCCACCGCGCGGGTGCTCGCGCTGGAGGGCTGCGACGTGGTCATCCCGCGTGGCCAGGGCTGCTGCGGCGCGCTCAGCGTGCACTCCGGGCGCGCCGAGCAGGCCACGAGGCTCGCCCGCCGCACGGTCAGGACGTTCGAGAAGGCGGGCGTCGACACCGTCGTGGTGAACGCGGCCGGATGCGGCTCCTCCATGAAGGAATATGCCGAGCTGCTCGGCCGCGAGCCCCGGTTCAAGGTCGCCGACCTGTCCGAATATCTCGCCGAGCTGGGCCCCGTGGCCAAGCGGCACCCGCTGCCGCTCACCGTCGCCTACCACGACGCCTGCCACCTGGCCCACGCCCAGGGCATCCGCGACCAGCCGCGCGAGCTGCTGCGCGGCATTCCCGACCTGGAGCTGCGCGAGATCCCCGAGTCGGCCATCTGCTGCGGGTCCGCGGGCACGTACAACATCCTGCAGCCGCAGGCCGCCCGCGACCTCGGCGACAGGAAGGCCCGTGCGGTCGGCACGACCGGCGCCGGCCTGCTGGTCTCCGCCAACCCCGGCTGCACCATGCAGATCGCCGCCGCCATGCGGCGTGCCGGCGAGGAGATCAGGGTGGCGCACACGGCCGAGGTGCTCGACGCCTCGCTCCGCGGTGTGCGCCTATGAGCGTCCAGTCGGTCGAGCGGGCGCTCGACGTGCTGGAGGCGCTGGCCGAACATGGGGGCGAGGCTGGCCTGTCGGAGATCGCCGCCAGGACGGGCCTGCCGTACGGGACCATCCACCGGCTGCTGCAGACGCTGCTCGCGCGCGGCTACGTACGTCAGGAGTCCGACCGCCGGTACGCCCTCGGCGGCGGGCTCGTGCGTCTGGGCGGCATCGCGGAGAGCATGGTCGGGGTGTGGGCGCAGCCGTACCTCGGCAAGATGGTCGAGCTGTCCGGCGAGACCGCCAACCTGGCCGTGCTCGAAGGCGACTTCATCGTCTACGTGGCCCAGGCGCCCTCGCCGCGCAGGCTGCGGATGTTCGCCGAGGTCGGCAGGCGGGTGCTGCCGCACAGCACGGCGGTGGGCAAGGTGCTGCTGGCCGGGCGGCCGGCCTCCGAGGCGGTCGCCGTGTTCGAGCGCACCGGCATGCCGCGGCGCACCCCCAACACGATCACCGAGCTGACCGCCATGCTCGCCGAGCTCGAACGGGTCAGGTCGTGCGGCTACGCCATGGACCTGGGCGAGGAGGAGCTGGGCGTGCACTGCCTGGCCGTGCCCGTCTGGGACGGCGACCGGGTGGTGGCCGCGATGTCGGTGTCGGGCCCGGCGGAACGCATCGACGGGCTCGACCGTGACGAGCTGGCGGAGGGCATGCGTAAGATCGCGCTCGACTTCGGGAACGAGCTCAGCCCGGTGGCCGGCGGCAGTTGAGTAGTCAATTACCTTTCCGAGCCTCCTGACGTGCGAGAACGCGGCGAATCCCCCTCACCGGCCACGAAGATCCCCGTGAGAAGCTCCGTGCGGCGAAGTATGCTGTTGCGGTATGAGCAACACCGCGACCGTACAATCAGTAGATCGGGCCATCGCCATCCTGGAAATCCTCGCCCGTGAGGGTTCGACCCGAGTGACGGACCTCGCGACGGAGCTCGACGTGCACAAGTCCACGGCGTTCCGGTTACTCGCCGCTCTCGAGCAGGGCGGTCTGGTGGAGCAGAGCAGCGACCGCGGCCGTTACCAGCTCGGATTCGGCGTGGTGCGGCTGGCCGGCGCGGCGACGGCCCAGCTCGACCTGTCGCGTGAGGGCAGGGACGTGTGCCTGCGCCTGGCCGAGGAGATCGGCGAGACCGTCAACATCGCGGTCCCGCAGGACGGCGACGCGGTCAACCTCACCCAGATCCGCGGCCCCGCCGCCATCAGCGGGCACAACTGGGTCGGGCAGAGCACCCCCGCCCACGCCAGTTCCAGCGGCAAGGTGCTGCTGGCCTTCGGCGCCCTGCGCATGCCCGACGAGCTCGACCACTACACCCCCAGGACGATCACCTCCGAGGACGAGCTGGAGCTCGACGCCATCAGGGAGCGCGGCTGGGCCGCGGCCGTGGAGGAGCTCGAGGTCGGGCTCAACGCCGTCGCCGCGCCGATCAGGGGCAACGACGGCTCCGTCGTGGCCGCCGTCAGCGTCTCCGCGCCCTCCTACCGGCTGACGCCTGACCGGCTGCCCGAGGTGGGCGAGGTGCTGGTGGAGGGCGCGCGGGAGATAAGCCAGCGCATGGGCTATTACCGTTAGGGCATGTGCAGAAGCATCAAGACCCTGCGTCCCCCTTACACCGAGAGCGTGACCGAGGAGGACGTACGCGCGGCGGCGCTGCAGTACGTCAGGAAGATCTCCGGTTTCCGAGCGCCCGCCGCGCACAACGCGGAGGCGTTCGACCGGGCCGTCGAGACCATCACCAGGGCGTCCGAGGAGCTGCTGGGGGCGTTGCAGGTCCGCGGGAGCCGCTGACCGGCCTGGCTACGACGAGGGGCGGGCGACGGGCCGGCCGCCCGAGCAGGCGATCGTGAGCTCGATCTCGTCGCCCTCTTCCGGCTCGAACTCGACCTTGGTCTCCCGGGCGGGCCCCGGCTCGACGCCGTCCACCGCGTAGCCCTGGGCGGGGCTCCACGAACGCAGCGTCACCCGGTCGGCGTCGCAGGAGGCGATCACGGTCCCGCCGGCGCTGCGGATCAGCTTCTCCTGCTGGGGCTTGGCGGGTGAGCCTGTCGGCGTCGCGATCGCGCGCGAGGTCGCGGTGGCCAGGGCCGCGCGCACCTCCGGCTCGCTGAGCACGTGGCTGGAGGCGCCGGTGAGGCCGTTGCCGAGCAGGCCGAGCACCGCCACGCCCGCGCCGGTGGCGGCGACGGCGGCGGCGGCCCAGGCCAGGACGAGTCTCTTCATCGGCTCCCAGCCTCCCCCCTCTACGGCTAAGACCGGGTTAAGGCGACCTTAACGCGGCCCGAGGCATCGTCATCGAGCGTCTACGTTCATGTACATGGCTGACATCCTGCTCATCGAGGACGACGTGGCGATCCGCACGGCGCTCAGCCGCGGGCTGCGCGAGCTCGGCCACGCCGTCTCCTCCTCGCCGACGGCGCTGGACGGGCTGCGGCTGGCCGTACAGGACCGTCCCGACCTGATCGTCCTCGACCTGGGGCTGCCCGACCTCGACGGGGTGGAGCTGCTGCGCATGGTGCGGGCGGTCAGCCGGGTGCCGGTCATCGTGGCGACGGCCCGCGACGGCGACGCGGAGATGGTGCCGGTGCTGGACGCGGGCGCCGACGACTACGTGGTCAAGCCGTACAGCGCGGCGCAGCTCGACGCCCGGATCAGGGCCGTGCTGCGGCGTTCGGGCGGCGACTCCGCGCCGGAGCCGCTGGCGGTGGGAGCCCTGCGGGTGGATCCGCGGGCGCGGACGGCCACGCTGGACGGTGCCGCGCTCGACCTGACGCCGCGCGAGTTCGACGTCCTGCACTATCTCGCCGCCCGGCCGGGCGAGGTGGTCACCAAGCGGGAGCTGCTGACGGAGGTGTGGCAACTCCCCTACGGCGGGGCCGACAAGACCGTGGACGTGCACCTGTCGTGGCTGCGCAGGAAGCTCGGCGAGACCGCGTCCGAGCCCCGCTACCTGCACACGGTGCGCGGCGTCGGCGTCAAGCTGGTCGAGCCGTCATGAGGCGGTGGCTCGCGCTGCTGGTCGCCGCGACCACGTCTCTCGTGCTGATCGCGCTGCTGGTGCCGATGGCGCTGCTGATCCGCGCCGTGGCCGAGAACGGCGCCATGAGCAGGGCCACCGCCGCGGCCGAGTACGTGGCCGTGAACGTGGGCACGCCCGACCTGACGCTGGCCGTGCAGCAGGCGGGGCGGCCCGTGACCGTGTTCCTGCCCGGCGGCGGCACGGTGGGCGGGCCCGCGCCCCGCTCCGACGCCGTACGCCTGGCCTCGACCGGACGCAGCGTCACCGCCGCGACCACCGGAGGCAGGGAGGTGCTGGTCTCGGCTCAGACACCTGAGGGCACCGCCGTGATCAGGGTGTTCGTGCCGGACACCGAACTGACCAAGGGGGTGCGGGAGGCGTGGCTGGCGCTGCTCCTGCTCGGGCTCGCCCTGGTCGTGCTGGGCATCGTGCTGGCCGACCGGCTGGCGCTGGCCGTGACGCGGCCCGTGGACGGGCTCGCCCGGGTCTCGCACCGGCTGGCCGGCGGTGACCTGTCCGCCAGGGCGAAGCTCGGCGGTCCTCCCGAGGTGCGCTCCGTGGCCCTGGCGCTCAACCATCTCGCGGGGCGGATCGACGACCTGCTCGCGGCGGAGCGGGAGTCGGTGGCGGACCTCTCGCACCGGCTGCGCACCCCTCTGACAGGCCTGCGGCTGGACGCGGAGTCGCTGCGCGACCCGGAGGAGAGGGCGCGCGTGCAGAGCCGGGTGGACGCGCTCCAGCGCGCGGTGAGCGCGGTCATCACGGACGCGCGGCGGCGCTCGGCCGGGCGCGACGCGTGCGACGCGGCGGCGGTCGTGCGCGAGCGGGTGCGGTTCTGGTCGGTACTGGCCGAGGACCAGGGGCGGGACGTGTCGCTCTCGCTGCCCGACGCCCCGCTGCCGGTGGCGGTGGGGGCCGAGGAGCTCGCCGCCTGCGTGGACGCGCTGCTCGGCAACGTCTTCGCGCACACCCCCGAAGGGGAGCCCATGGCGGTGCGCCTCGGGCCGCACGACGCCGGGGCCCTGCTCGTGGTCGAGGACTCCGGCCCCGGCCTCGACCCGGCGCTGCTGGAGCGCGGCACCAGCGGGGGCGGCTCGACCGGGCTCGGCCTCGACATCGCCCGCCGCACCGCCGAGTCGTCCGGCGGCGGCCTGTCCGTCTCCACGGCCGCCGGGGGCGGCGCACGCGTGGAGGTCGTCCTGGCCACGCCCGTGCCTGAAGCTCATCGATAGGCCCTGGCGGCAATGCGGGAGGGGTCCCGACGCATCGGGCGAAGATTGTGCCATGGATGAGGATGAAAGGGTCGGCAAGGAGCCGGAGGAGTCGGTGCCTCTGCCGCTCTGGTGGCGCGTCATTGTCCTGTGCCTCGCGCCGGTCGCCCTGGCGCTGTCCGTCAATGCGGTCTTCCAGCACCTGGCCACGGCGAACCTCAGGCTCTCCCCCGCAGGAGGCCCTGCCCCGGACATCCACTTCAGCTTCCGTCACGTGGGCGCTGGGCTCACAGACGACCACCGCTACACCTTCACCTGGCAGGTACGCGACAGCCTCGAAAGCACCCTGAGCGTCCGGCGGCCGTACTCTGTGCCCCACCTCCGCCATGTCGACGACGTGTCGGGCACGCTGACCGCGTACGTCCCGGCGGGCTGCGCGGACCGTACGATCCGATGGCGGATCACCGTCAACGGGCGGGAGGCCGGCGCAGGTTCTTTCCAGGGGCGGCGGGCGTACACGATCCCCACCGATTACTCCTCGGACGGCGACCTGGACACTGTCGTGGTCGCCGCCGGCTGGGACGGCGGCACCGAGGCGTGCACCCGCTTCCGGCTGGTGTGGGACACCAAGGCGCTGGAGCCGTAGCGTTAACCGCGGCTTAGCGCGCGATTAGCGGCGATCGCGGTTCCGTGGAGTCATGCGAATCACGAAGAAGTTCATCGTCGCCGGTGCCGGGGTCGTCACGCTCGTCGCGGGCGGAGGCGCGGCCGTCGCCGCCACCACCGCCGCCGCGCCCGCCCCGAAGGTCACGGCGGAGCAGGCCATCGAGATCGCGCACAAGCAGGTGGCGGGCGCCTGGGTCAGCGAGCTCGACTTCGACTCCCAGGGCACGCGGGCGGACGTGTGGGAGATCGAGCTGACCAAGGGGTCGCAGCGGCACGAGCTGAAGATCGACGCCGCCACGGGCAAGGTCACCAAGAACGAGACGGAACGGGCGGACAAGGACGACGACGACAACGACGACGACGACTGATCCGGATCTCGTGAGGAACGCCGGGCCACCGTGGCCCGGCGTTTCCTACGTTTGCGGGCGAAGCCCCGCGATGAGCAGGGCGACCATCCGCCGCGCGTCGTAGCGGGGATCATTGTCGGCGCCGATGCAGAGGTTGCCGACGCCGCGCATGAGCTCGAGGGCGTTGACGTCCGTACGGATCTCACCGGCGGTGGCCGCCGCGTCGAGCAGCCGGGTGCAGACGGGCACGAGGCGGTCCAGGAAGTACGCGTGCAGCGCGTCGAAGCCGGCGTTGTCCGACTGCAGCACGGCGGCGAGCCCGTGCTTGGTGACCAGGAAGTCGACGAACTGGTCGATCCATCGCCTCAGCGCGTCGTAGGGGCTCGCGGCGCTCTCCAGCAGGGCAGGACCGGCCTCGGCGCAGGCCTCCACCTGGTGCCGGTAGACGGCGATGATGAGGTCGGCCCTGGTCGGGAAGTGGCGGTAGATCGTGGCCACCCCGACTCCCGCCCTGGCCGCGATGTCGCGCACCGGCGCCTCGACGCCCGAGGTCACGAAGACGGCCGCGGCGGCGTCGAGCAGCGTCCTCTCGTTGCGCCGGGCATCGGCCCGCTTACGGGGCGCCGCACGCCCCGCGCCTCCGTCGTTCACCGCGCTGCTTCCCTCCATGCCGGACTTGCAAAACGGAACGACGATCCGTATCGTAGCTGGAACCAGATTCCGTTTATCCCATGATGCCAGAGCGCCGCCCGTACGGCCAAGCCGCGCATCTGCCCCAGCGCCTCGAGGGAGGCCGACCGGCATGCGCCTATCGGGCCGACCGCGACGAACGGCTCCAGCATGCACCGAACACGCATGGTTGTTCGACCACCTCCTGCCCGTCTCCTACGACCAGCCCGACATGACCCGCGAGGCGATCGGCGAAGCGCTCGACGCCGGCTTCACGCACATCGTCCTCGGGTTGTCGGCGCCCTACCCCGACAACGTCGCGCGGTGGGTCACCGACCAGCTCATCACCAAGAATCGCCAGAAAGAGAAATCAGTCTCATGACGGAAACAGACCTCGCAGCCGGCTCCCCCACTCCGGCCGTCTCGGTCAAGCCGGTCGTCCTGCCCGCGCCGGGCCGCGGCGAAGACCTCCAGATCCACGTGTCCGCGCCCGTGACCGGCACCGGCCTGCCTGTCATCGTGTTCTCGCACGGCTTCGGCCAGTCGATGAACGGCTACGCCCCGCTGGCCGACCACTGGGCCGCTCACGGGTTCGTGGTCCTGCGGCCCACCCACCTCGACTCCCGGACGCTCGGCCTCCCGCCCGAGGACCCCCGCACGCCGGAAATCTGGCGCTTCCGGATCGAGGACCTCAAGCGCACCCTCGACGGGCTCGACCTCCTCGAAGCCGCCGTACCGGGCCTCGGCGGACGTCTCGACCGCGGCCGCATCGCCGTGTCGGGCCACTCCTGGGGAGCTCAGAGCGCGAGCACGCTGCTGGGGGCGCGCGTCCTCGGCTCCGACGGACGTCCCGGGGAGGGCATGTCCGACCCCCGCGTCAAGGCGGGTGTGCTGTTCGCCCTTACGGGCCTCGGCGACGACCTCACCCCGTTCGCCGCCGAGCACTTCCCCTTCATGAGGCCGTACTTCGGCGACATGACCACCCCCGCGCTCATCGTCGCGGGGGACGAGGACCAGTCCGCGCTGTCCACCCGCGGCCCCGACTGGTTCACCGATCCCTACGTCCACAGTCCCGGGAGCAAGAGCCTGCTCACGCTGTCGGGGGCCGAGCATTCGCTCGGGGGCATCTCCGGGTACGAGTCCGCCGAGACGACCGACGAGCACCCTGCACGCGTCGCCCTGATCCAGCGGCTCACCACCGCCTACCTGCGCGGCGCCCTCTGCTCCGAGGACGCCGGCTGGAAGGCGGCGCTGGACGAGGACCTCGGCCCGCTGGGGAGCCTGCGGAGCAAGTAGGCGTGCCGCGTCCGTCGTCGCGCCGGTGGTCGTGCTAAGCGTGCTCCGCGGCGAGTTCGTGCCGATCAGGCGGTCGAAGGGGCGGCGGCCACGTCAGGCCTCTTCGTGGCCGCCCTCCTTCGCCCAAGACGAGGTGACGATCACTCCGCTGGTTCAGGGTTTTTGCGCTGGTTGGCAATGAAGCGTGCCTTCTTCTGGCGATTCCCGCACGTGTTCATGTCACACCATTTGCGGGTGCGACTTTGGCTGGTGTCGAAGAAGGCGGCCTGGCAGGTCGGCGATGCGCACAAGGCCAGTTTTCCGTCTCGCTCACCTGCGATGATGCTGATCGCGTCGGCGGCGATCACGCTGAGGGCATCTTCCACGCGGGAAGCCGAGCTGAGCCGCCATCGCCGCTTACCCTCGGGCGTCAGGACAGCCGCGGCCCGCCCCTGAGCGCTGCGGTCATTGATGACGTGGACAGCGGACGCGGGGAGAGCGTCCTGGATCGCGGCCGCTGTAGCGGCGGCGTGAATCGACTCCCTCAGTTCCCGAGCGAGGTCGAGCTGGGCCGTGGTGCAGGAGTCCACGGCGAGGCCGTTCACCGCCAGCCAGTCGATGAGCCGGTGCGGCGTGGGAATGCGCTCCACGGCCTTGCCATGACGCTCCGACAGAGTCCCCGTGAAGCTGGTCGCCAGCACGTTGCCGAGGCGGAAGGCAGGGAACCCAGCACGCATGGAACCACCTTAGCAGGTTGCACGCTGCACGAAGGCATGTTAGAACCGTCTTAGCCGGTTCGCAGCCGGTTCCGCGATGGCCAGGAGGTCTCATGCCCCGCCCGACCAGCGACGTGCAAGCATGTGAAGCCCACGCAACCGACGCCGACCTCGACGATCTGCGCGCGCGACTGGCCGCGGCGCGGCTACCGGAAGCCGAGACGGTCCACCGCGCCGCGCCCGATCCTCGCCGATGGGAACAGGGCGTTCCGCTCGCCGACCTCGTCGATGTCGTGAACTACTGGCGCACCGGGTACGACTGGCGGTCGTTCGAAGAGCGCCTCAACCGGATCGGCCAGTTCCGCACGACCATTGACGATCTGGGAATCCATTTCCTGCACCGCCGATCCGCGCGCGCGGATGCCACTCCTCTGATTTTGACGCACGGCTGGCCGGGCAGCATTGCCGAGTTCATCGACGTAGTGGACGAGCTGGCAGATCCGAAAGATGCGGACGCGCCGGCGTTCCACGTCGTGGTCCCGTCGCTGCCAGGCTTCGGTTACAGCGACAAACCGGCCACCACCGGGTGGGGAACCGAAAAGATCGCGGCCGCATGGGTGGAACTGATGGGAAGGCTCGGCTACAGCACGTTCCTGGCCCACGGCGGCGACTGGGGCGGGAATATCACCACGGTTCTCGGCGGCAGGTTCCCGGCGCACGTTCTCGGCATCCACACAACGTTCGCGGAGGCGCCGCCCGGGTTGACCACGGACGGGCTCACGGCGGTCGAGCGCAGGTGGACCGAGGAAACCCGCGATTTCTGGCGCCACCGCGCGGCGTACGCGAAGCAGCAGGCGACCCGACCGCAGACCATCGGCTACTCGCTCGTCGACTCACCGGTCGGACTTCTTGCCTGGATCCTTGACAAGTTCGCCGAGTGGACAGATACCGAAGACAGCCCGTTCGAGACGATTTCCAGAGACCGCGTTCTTGACAACGTCACCCTGTATTGGCTGACGCGGACCGGCGCATCGTCGGCCCGCATTTACTACGAGAGCCACAACTCGCTCGACCCCGAACTTCGGGTCGACGTCCCGTCAGCCATCACTATGTATCCTCGCGACATCGAGAAGTATCCGCGCCCCTGGGCGCAGGAGCGGTACCGGCACATCGTCCGATGGAGGTCGCCCGAAAGCGGGGGGCATTTCCCGTCGCTGGAGGTCCCAGAATATTTCGTCAAGGACCTGCGAGAAGGCCTCGCGGCCGTGCTGGCCGCTCATCGGTGAACGCGGCTCGGCGATCCGGAATCCCGCACCCAGGACCAGGAGCGATGACAGTATGTGACCATGCGTCCACCCCGAGCGAGATCTTTCAACACCGCGGGCCCGTGCGACCCCCAGCGGCACTACATGCTGCCGCCCACACCTCGGCTTCCCGAGGCGCGAGCGCTGATCGACATGGACCGCTACTTCGTGGTCCACGCGCCCCGGCAGACCGGCAAGACCACCGCGCTGCGCACTCTGGCGTCCGAGTTGACGGCCGAAGGCGATGTCGCGGCTCTGGTGTTCTCCTGCGAGCGCGCCAAGGTGGCCCGCGACGACGTGGGCTGGGGAGAGTCGATGCTGCTGGATTCGATCCGCGCGGCCGCCGAGCGGTCGGGCTGGCCGGACGAACTGCTCCCGCCTGACCCCTGGCCGCAGGCCACGCCGGGCAGCCGCATCGATGTCGCGCTGAGCGAGTGGTGCCGTCGCTGTCCGCGCCGGGTGGTGCTGCTCTTCGACGAGATCGACGCCCTGCAGGGCGACAGCCTGATCAGCTTCCTCTGCCAGCTCCGTGACGGTCACAACGCCCGGCCCGATGGGCACCCGTTCCCCACGTCCGTGATCCTGTGCGGGCTACGCGACATCCGTGACTACAGGACCGCTGTGGGTGCCGACCCGAACCGGTGCACTCCCACCAGCCCGTTCAACATCGTCACCAAGTCGCTGCGCCTGGGCGACTTCACCGCCGGCCAGATCGCCGAGCTGTACGGCCAGCACACGCAGGCCACCGGCCAGGAGTTCGCCAAGGACGCGGTGGAGCGGGTGTTCGAGCTGACGCAGGGCCAGCCGTGGCTGGTCAACGCCCTCGCCCACGAGATCACCTTCGAGATGAGGGTGACCGGCACCATCACCGCCGACCGCGTGGACGAGGCCAAGGAGCGGCTGATCCGGGCGCGCGCCACCCACCTGGACGCCCTCGTGGCGCGCCTGTACGAACCACGGGTGGAACGAGTGATCGAACCGATCGTGGCGGGAACGTGGCCGGGCACGGACACGTCTTTCGACGATGACGTCTCCTACGTTCACGATCTGGGCCTCATCCGGGGGCCCAGGGACCTGGAGATCGCCAACCCGATCTACCGGGAGGTCCTGCTGCGGGTCCTGGGCGATCGTACGGAGCGGTTCGTCAAGGCCGACCCGCGCAGCTTCGTCCTGCCGGACGGCCGGTTCGACCTGGCGCGCCTGCTGCGGGAGTTCGTCGTGTTCTGGCGCGAGCACGGCGAAGTCCTCATCCGGCAGGAGGGCTACCACGAAGCCGCCTGCCAGATCATCCTCATGGCCTTCCTGCATCGCCTGGTCAACGGCGGCGGCCACCTCGACCGCGAGTACGCCGCCGGCACCAGACGCCTCGACGTCCTGATCCGCTGGCCCTACCCGGGTCCGGACGGCGAACGACGGATGCAACGGGAGGCCATGGAGCTGAAGGTCTGGCGCGCCGGCAAGGACGACCCGCTGCCCGACGGCCTCGCCCAGCTCGACGGGTATCTCGACCGGCTCAGCCTCACCACCGGCGTACTGGTGATCTTCGACCGGCGCCCCGAGGCCCCGCCGTGGAAGGATCGCGGTTCCTTCGAACAGGCGACCACACCGTCCGGCCGCCACGTCACCGTTCTCCGGGGATAGCGCACATCGCGCAGACGGTGGGCATCGCGGCCGTACGCCGGCACGGTTCCGGGTGAGCGCACGGGCGCCCCACGCACTCTCGCGGCGGGCCACCGATACGGGCGGGACTCCGACCGAGCGGGCCCACGATCGTCAACGGCTGAGGGCTTGTTCGAGCAGGTCCTGAAGAGCGCGCTGCTGCTGCGTGGTGAGGCCGGCCAGTGGTGAGTCCTGGACAAGGAGTTCGAGGAGCCGTTCACGGAGGGCGTTGCCCTCCGGGGTGAGGACGAGTTGTTTTGGGACGGCGCCGGCCCCGCCTGGCGCGAGCTGATTAACCAGTGCGCGCAGCAGGAAACTGACCCCGACCGGCATCTGACGGCCTGGGAAACGCCCGAAACGCTGGGCCTCCTGACCTGAGGGCCCGACGTCGCCTATGCGGCCACCAACCATAGCTGGCGACTAGAAGAGAAGTCAGCCAGGTCTGTCGCCGGCGAGAAAGAAGGGTCGCTATCAATAATCTGTTGACAACTTATCGTTGAAGGCATGTTCTATTGATATGAACATCGACACCTCTCGTGATCGCCACAGGCGTCACGTCGCCGCACACGCGGCCCGCGCCCGGCTGATCGACCGTTTCGGCACTGACGAACACCGGCGCCAGCAGGGGGAGTTTCCAACCGGCCCCCGAGTACCCGCCACGGAGCTGCTGCGGTTGGTCCTCGACGCCTCCCGTGGCACCGACACCGGCGTCCCCGAGGTCAGGCAGGAAGACTTGACCGACGCGCTCCAGATGGTGGTCCCCATCCGGCGCAGCATCGACAACATGGAGTACAACGCCATCGCTGTCGCCCGCAAGGCTGGACTGACCTGGCGGCAGCTCGCCGACGCCCTCGCCCTCGAAAGCCCTCAAGCTGCTCAGCAGCGCTTCCAACGCCTTGGCGACCGGCTCAACGACACTGCCATCGGCGAGAACACCCGTTCCCGGCCGACGGACGGCTTGTGACCAGTTCCGTCGCACCAGGCGTGGCGAGGACGATCGACACGAGCCGCAGCGTGACCTCCACCGCCCCAGCCGCCAACAAATCCGGGAGCCGACATCTATAAGTGGGAGTCACAGCCCAACATGCCTTTACGACCTTCATGCGACTGACCACCAGATTCGCCTGACAGCTCCCCAGATAACGATGGCGTCCGGGAGCCGCACGCGCTTGCGCCCAGAGCCCCTGCACCCGGCGTGCTGGCTCGTGCTACTTCTCACCGACATTCCAGGCCCGATCAGCCCTCGAGCGCTGTCCAAACTGACCGACAAACGCTACTGCTGCTCGCCAGCAAAACGCCGCTCTGGTGGATCAGGAGGCGATGGCCTGGATGTCGGCGCTCTCGCCGTGGATGTTCCAGTCGAGCACGACGAGGTTGACCGCCCTGGCGTGCGCGGGTGCCACGGTGATCGCGGGGGCGCGCGCGGTGAGCGCTGTCATCACTTGAATCCGTCTGGTCACACGCATGCTCACGGATCTTACGCACATCATGACTCTGCGTACAGGGTCAGCAGCCGTCGAGGACGGTCTCCATGGCCTGCTTCTCCGCCTTGGTCACCCAGACGTCGTACTTCGCCTTCACGTCGATCTGCCGGCTGACATAGGCGCACCGGTACGCCTTGCGCGGCGGCAACCAGGTGGCGGCGTCGGAGTCGCTCTTCTGCCCGTTCAGCGGTCCGTCGACGGCCAGCAGGTTGAGCGGGTCGTTGGCGAACTCCTTGCGCTTGTCCTTCGACCACTGCTGCGCGCCCTTCTGCCAGGCGTCCGACAGCGGCACCAGGTGGTCGATCTGGACTTTCGAGCTGGTGTCCTGGCCACGCTCGAACTCGATGGTCTTGCCGCTGAACGGGTCGTCGAGCGTGCCGGTCAGGACGACGCAGTCGTGGGTGCCGGGCTTGAAGGTCTCGCCCTCCAGGTCGCGTTTGAGGATGTCGTTACGGGTGTCGCAGCCGTTGTGGTCGACGTCGGACCAGGCGGGGCCGAACTCGTCGCGGTCGAAACCGGTCTTCGGGGCGCGGCCCTTGACGTCGAGCTCCGCCAGCTTGTCGCGGGCCTCCGACACCGAGGCAGAGTCCGGCTTCTCGACGTCCCCGCCCGCCGACTGTACGGTCAGCCCGCCACAGCCGGCCAGCATCCCTGACATGGCCAGACCGGCCACAAATTCCCGAACCCGCACCGCACACCCCTAAGACCTGGTTTTCGTAAAGTCTAGGGATAGAAGTGCCCATCAACGGATCTACGAAGCCTCCAGGGCATCGATCAGCCACTCTGCCAGGTATCTCGCGAAAGATGATCTGACGTAGATTCGGTACGTTTCGGGCGAACGCCGTTCCAGGATCACCGACGTCCTGGCCAGCAGGGTCTGGGCGTGCCCGGGGAAGACCGACGGGTCCAGGTCGATCGGGCAGCCGGTGATGAGCACGTCGTGGGCGGCGGGCCCGGCGAGCTCCAGGACCGTACGCTGGCCCGACACGTCCACCCAGCCGGGGCGTGGCGGGACGTCCCCGGTCACCAGCCACCAGTCAGGACCCAGCCGCAGGCCCGTGCCCGGGTCCGCGCCGCGCACCTCCCACATCGGCTCGTACGGCACCTCACGCAGGCGAACCCGCGGGGTGCTCGCGGCCTCGAAGCGGGCGGCGAAGGCGGCGGCGGGGCTCTCCGACCGGCACTCCCCCACGTACGGGCCGGGCGCGTCCGCCAGGGGGTCGCCGTCGCGGCGGGCGTTGTCCGGGTCGTAGAAGACGGGCTCCACGACGGTCACCGGGTGCGCCACGTTCCCCGACACCGCCGTGAGCCGGTCGCCCGGGGTCACGTTCCTGGCCATGGCCAGGCTGAACGTGCGGCCGAGCGCGGCGCTGCGGTAGCTGGAGGTGACGTGGCCGAGCATCGGCGCCACGCCCGCGGCGGTCAGCTGGGCGCCCTCCTCCACGAGGACCGCCGGATCGTCGGCGAGCAGGCCGACCAGGCGCTTGCGGTCCTGGCGCGCGGTGTCCGGCCGGGCGTGGGAGCGTTTGCCGACGAAGTCCGGTTTGCGCTTGGAGACGATCCATCCCATGCCGAGGTCCTGCGGGGTCACGGTCCCGTCGGTCTCCTGGCCGACGATCGCGAACCCCTTCTCCGCCCGTAGCACGTGCATGGTCTCGGTCCCGTACGGCACCGCGCCGAGCTCCAGCACCGCCTCCCACAGCGCCCTGCCGTACCGCCACGGCACGTTGACCTCGTAGGCCAGCTCGCCGGAGAAGCTGATCCTGAAGACCCGGCCCGCCACGCCCAGCACGGGCACGCTCGCGTACCGCATGAACGCCAGCTCGACCGCCTCGGGCGCGACCGCCGCGATGACCTCGCGGGCGCGGGGGCCGACGACGGCGACCGTCGCCCAGTGGTCGGTGACCGAGGTGAACGACACGTCCAGGTCCGGCCACTCCGTCTGCCGCCACTCCTCCAGCCAGTCGAGCACCGCGGCGGCGTTGCCCGTGGTCGTGGTCATCAGGTAGTGGTCGTCGGCGATCCTGGTCGTGGTGCCGTCGTCGAACACCATCCCGTCGGCCCCGCACATCACTCCATAGCGGCAGGCGCCGACGGCGAGCGTGGAGTACATGTTCGTGTAGACGCGGTCGAGGAACTCGCCGGCGTCCGCGCCCCTGATGTCGATCTTGCCCAGGGTGGAGGCGTCCATGGCGGCGACGGCGGTGCGGGCCGCGTGGCACTCGCGTCGCACGGCGGCCTCCATGTCCTCGCCGTCCTGGGGGAAGTAGCACGGGCGTTTCCACTGGCCGACGTCCTCGAACACGGCCCCGCGCGCGACGTGCGCGTCGTGCGACGCGGTGGTCCTGACGGGGTCGGACAGCGCGCCGCGGTCGCGTCCCGCGAGGGTGGCGAAGGACACGGGCGTGTACGGCGGCCGGAACGTGGTCGTACCGACCTGGCCGGGGGCGGCGCCGAGCAGCGCGGACATGACGCCGACCACGACCGCGCCCGAGGTCTTGCCCTGGTCGGCGCCGGTGCCCGCGGTGGTGTAGCGCTTGACGTGCTCCATCGAGCGCATCCCGGTGCCCGTGGCCCTGGCGAGGTCGGCCACGGTCACGTCCCGGTGCAGGTCCGCGAAGGCGGGCTCGCTGCCCGGGGCTCTCTCGACGAGCCAGAGGGCCGCCGGCCGCCGCAGGGACCGTTCGTCGCACTCCGGCACCCTCAGCCCAGGTTCGCTGCGCCCGGCGGCCTCCGCTCCCGCGGCGTAGCCGTCGGCGATGGCCTCGCGGGTGCCGTACAGGCCCGCGCAGGCTCCCGCCGACCGTTCGGCCTGCGCCGACGTGCCGGGCACGAAGGCCGCGAGCTCCTCGTCGAACCTGGTCCGGCCGCCCGACTGGCTGAACAGGTGCACGGCCGGGTTCCAGCCGCCGGCGACGGCCAGCAGGTCGGCGTCGAAGTGGCGGGCGCCCGCCTGGACGCCGGTGAGCACGCCCTCGGCGTCCGCGGTCGTGCCCGTCACCACCTGGCCGGCGAGCACCTCCACGTCCGCGGGCAGCCCCGAAGGGCGCGGGTCCACGACGGCGAGCACGTCGACCCCGGCCGCCATGAGGTCATCGGCCGCCTCGTAGCCGGAGTCGGCGCAGGCGAACACCACCGCACGCCGTCCGGCGCGCACGCCGTAACGGTTGGCGTAGGCCCGGGCGGAGGCGGCCAGCATCACACCGGGCCGGTCGTTGCCGGGGAAGGCGAGCGAGCGCTCGTGCGCGCCCGTGGCCAGCACCACGCGCCGCGCCCTGATGTGCCACAGCCGCTCGCCCCGAGCCCGCCGCTCCACGGCGAGCACGTAATTGTGGTCGTAGTAGCCGACGGCCGTCGTCCTGGTGAGCACCCTGGCGGGCAGGTCGAGGCCGGCCACCCAGTCGAGCGCGGGAGCGCCGTCCAGGAGCAGGCGGCTGTTCAGCAGGTCACCGCCGAGCCTTGGCTGGTCGTCCACGAGGATCACCCGCGCCCCCGACCGTCCCGCCGCGACGGTCGCGGCCAGCCCGGCCGGCCCGCCGCCGACCACCAGCACGTCACAGTGCAGGTAACCCTTGTCGCAGCGGCGCTCGTCCACCGCGTCGAGATCGACCCGGCCCCTGCCGCGCAGGCTCTGCGCCTCCAGCCCGTCGTGGAGCTCCACGGTGGTGGCCGCCAGCATCGGGTCGGCGCCCACGCGGACCAGCGCGTTCGGCTCCTCGGGACCCGCGCTGAAGATCCCGCGCGGACGGCCCAGATCGACGCTGCGGCCGACCACCCGCACCCCGTTGCGCAGCAGCGCCGCGGCCAGCGTGTCACCCGGCTCGCCCGTCATCGGGCGGCCGTCGAACGTGAACCTCATCGTGGCTTCCTGATCTCGTGGGTGACCGTGTGGCGTTCGACCGTGAACCAGGTCCGGCAGCCGTGCACGTGGAACCAGCGCTCGTGGAACCAGCCCTTGGAGTTGTCGCGCATGAACACGTACGCGGCCCACCGTTCGTCCGTCATGTCGCCGGTGGGGCAGGCGATGCCGGCCTGGCCGCCGTAGCGGAACTCGTTCTCGTCGCGAGGCCCGCAGCTGGGGCAGTCGATCAGCAACATCAGTGCGCCACCGCCGCCGCGCCGTGCTCGTCGATGAGCGCCCCCGTGGTGAACCTGTCGAGCGCGAACGGCTCCGCCAGCGGATGCGGCCGGTCGTGGGCCAGCGTGTGGGCGTAGACCCAGCCGGAGCCGGGGGTCGCCTTGAAGCCGCCGGTGCCCCAGCCCGCGTTGATGTAGAGGCCGTCGACGGGGGTCGGCCCGATGATGGGCGAGGCGTCAGGGGAGACGTCGACGATCCCGGCCCAGGTGCGCAGGACGCGCACCCTGCTGAAGATCGGGAACAGCTCCAGGGCCGCCGCCATCTGCGCCTCGATGACGTGCACGCCGCCGCGCTGCCCGTAGGAGTTGTACGCGTCGATGCCCGCCCCCATGACCAGCTCGCCCTTGTGCGCCTGGCTGACGTACACGTGGACGGCGTTCGACATGACCACGCAGTCGAGCACCGGCTCCAGCAGCTCCGACACCAGCGCCTGCAGCGGGTGCGACTGCAGCGGCAGGCGGATCCCGGCCCGCTCGGCGAGCACGGAGGTGTGCCCGGCAGCCGCCAGCGCGACCTTCCCCGCCGCGATGCGCCCGCGCGAGGTCTCGACGGCCGTGACCCGGCCGCCGGTGATCTCGAAGCCGGTGACCTCGCAACCCTGGATGAGGTCGACGCCGTACGCGTCGGCCTGGCGGGCCAGGGCCCAGGCCACGTGGTCGTGCTTGGCGATGCCGCCGCGCCGCTGCAGGGTCGCGCCCATGACGGGATAGCGGGCCCGGTCGCTGACGTTGATGATCGGGCAGAACTTCTTGACCTCGTCAGCGTCGAGCCACTCGGCGTCCACGCCGTTGAGCCGGTTGGCGTTCACCCGGCGCCGGCCCTCGCGCACGTCGCCCAGGTTGTGCGCCAGGTTGAGCACGCCGCGCTGGCTGAACTGCAGGTCGTAGTCCAGCTCGTCCCTCAGCCCCTCCCACAGCTTGAGCGAGTGCTCGTAGATGGCGGCGCTCTCGTCCCACAGGTAGTTGGAGCGGATGATCGTGGTGTTGCGGGCCATGTTGCCGCCGGCCAGCCAGCTGCGCTCCAGGACGGCGACGTTGGTCAGGCCGTGGTTCTTCGCCAGGTAGTAGGCGGTGGCCAGGCCGTGACCGCCGCCTCCCACGATGACGACGTCGTAGGCGGACTTGGGCTCCGGATTGCGCCAGAGGAAGTCGGGGTGGGTCAACGTCTGATCTTCTCCATCCCGGGGTCGAACAGGGGTTCCTTCGCGACCTCCGCGGGGACGCGGCGGCCGAAGTAGGAAATATCCACTTGTGTCCCTGGTTCGGCGATCTCGGCAGGCAGCCAGGCGTACGCGATGGGCCGCTGGATGGTGTGCCCGTACGCCGCGCTCGTGACGTACCCGACCGTGCGGCCCTCATGCCGTACGGGCTCCTTGCCCATCACCACCTCGGTGCTGAGCAGCGGCACCAGTCTGCGCGTGACGTCGGTCGTCAGCGCGTCCCGGCCGACGAAGTCCTTGTCCGTCCTGACGGCGAAGGCCAGCCCCGCCTCGTACGGGTTGTGCTCGGTGGTCATGTCGACGCCCCAGAGCCGGTAGCCCTTCTCCAGCCGCAGGCTGTTGAACGCGGCCCGCCCGCCGGCGGTCGTCACCCCGGGCGACCAGAGCGTGTCCCACAACTTGAGCCCCATGTCGGCGGTGGTGTAGAGCTCCCAGCCCAGCTCGCCCACGTAGGAGACGCGCATCGCGAGCACCGGCACCTGACCGACGTATCCGGACCGGCAGCTGAAGTAGCGGAAGTTCTCGTGCGACAGATCCATGTCGGTGAGCCCCTGCACCAGCTCCCTGGCCTGCGGGCCCCACACGCCCACGCAGCACGTGCCGGGCGTCAGGTCGCGCACCCGCACCCCTCCGGGCGCGTGCCGGGTCAGCCACTCGAGGTCGAGGTTGCCGTTCGCGCCGACCTGGAAGGTCTCCTCGTCCAGCCGCGCCACCGTGAGGTCGGACCTGATGCCGCCCTTGATGTCCAGCAGCAGGGCGTAGGTGACCGAGCCGGGCTTCTTGTCCACGTTGTTCGTCGTCATGCGCTGCAGGAACGCCGCCGCCCCCGGCCCGCTGACCTCGACGCGCTTGAGCGGCGTCATGTCGTAGAGCGCGACCCGCTCCCTGGTCGCGTACGACTCCGCGGCGGCGATCGGCGACCAGTAGCGACCGGCCCACTCGTCCCGCTGCTCGGCCCCGATGAACGGCTCGACCGGCACCTCGCCGTCGTGTTCATCCGTGCCGCGTACGAGGTCTTCCAGCAGCGGCGCGTTGGCCTCGAACCAGTGCGGCCGCTCCCACCCCGCCGCCTCCAGGAAGAACCCGCCCAGTTCGCGCTGGCGCGGGTAGAACGGGCTGGTGCGCAAAGGCCGCGGCGACTCCATCGGCTGCAGCGGGTGGATGACGTCGTAGACCTCGACGAAGTTCTGCTTTCCCCGCTCCTCGATGAACGCCGGCGACAGCTGCGCCTGCTCGAACCTGCCCAGCTCGCACTCGTGCAGGTCGACCGGCGAGCGTTCGTCCACGAGCACCTCGGCCACCGCTCGCGCCACCCCCGCCGAGTGGGTCACCCAGACGGCCTCGGCCAGCCAGAAACCTTCGAGGTGAGGCGCCTCGCCGATCAGCGGGAACCCGTCGGGCGTGAAGGAGAAGACGCCGTTGATGCCCTCCTCGTACTTCGTCTCGGCCAGCGCGGGCAGCAGCTCGACAGCGTCGCGCCAGACGGGGTCGAAGTCCTCCTCGGTGAACGCCTGCACCGACGGCATCGTGGTCGACCGGGGGCCGATCTCCTCCTGGGTGACCGGCATGGGCCTGTGGGCGTAGGAGCCGATGCCGATGCGGTCACCGTGCTGCCGGAAGTAGAGGTCGCGGTCCTGGTGGCGGAGGATGGGGCCCTCCGGCTGGGGGGCGAGGGGGCCCGACTTGGCGTACTGGTGGGCCAGCGGCAACAACGGCACGGTCAGCCCCGCCATCGCGCCGATCGAGGGGCCCCAGAAACCCGCCGCGCACACCACCACGTCGGCGGGGATCGTCCGGTGCCCGTCCGAGGTCACGACCGAGACGCCGCTCACCCGGCCGCCCCGCTGCTCGACGCCCACCACCGTGTGGCCGGGCAGGAACGTGGCCCCGCGCTCCGTGGCCCGCTCCGCCTGCGCCTGCCCGCAGGCGACCGCCCCCGCCAGGCCGTCGCCCGGCACGTGGAAACCGCCGAGCACCCTGTCCTTGTCCAGCAGCGGCCACAACTCCGCGCACCGCCCGGCGTCGACCAGCTCTCCCCCGACGCCCCACGACTCGGCCCAGCCGTGCTTGCGGTGCAGGTCGGCCCAGCGTTCCGGGGTGGTGGCCACCTCCAGGCCGCCGACCTGGCGGAAACAACTCTCCCCCAGCGCGGTGTACTTGCGCACGGTGTAGGAGGCGAACTCGGTCATCGTCTTGGACGGGTTGGTCTGGAAGACCAGGCCGGGCGCGTGGGAGCTGGAGCCGCCGGCGGCGAAGAGCGGGCCCTGGTCGAGCACGGTGACGTCGCTCCACCCCCGCTCGGTGAACTCGTCGGCGAGAGCGCACCCCACGATTCCCGCCCCCACGATCACCAAACGGGGTCCACTCATGGCGCCTCCGGTTGTTCCTTAATACGCAACACGCACCGCACTACGCAACCGAACATAGGCCCATGCGTACCTCTGGAACAAGAGCGGCTTTCCGGAACACTGCCAACCCGCCCCCCGAAACCCGGACACCGCAGCCTGAGGTGGACCGCTGAACGCGGCCCACCTTACGCTTGTGGGGATCTTGGGGGTGAGGGCGACATGGCGCAGCGGCGCTTGCTGGAAGGGCTCGGCGTCACCGTCGCCGAGGAGACGGCCTACCGCGCCCTGCTCCGGCACGGCCCCGCCACGTTGAGCCGGCTCGCCGCGGAAACAGGGTCGTCCCCCGCCGCCATCCGCCGCATGTTACCCAGGCTGGAGGACCTCGGGCTGATCTCCCGCGTCGCGGGCCGCCCGCTGAGACTCGTCGCCACTCCCCCGAACGTCGCCATCGACATCCTCGTCGCCCGCCGCCAGGAGGAGATCGCCCACAGCAGGGCCGCCGCCGCGCTGCTGGCCACCGAGGTCGCCGAGCGCAGCGGGCCGCAGCCCGAGGAGGTCCTGGAGGTGGTGACCGGGCGCGACGCCGTGGCCCGCCGCTATCTGCAGCTCGAACGCAACGCCACCCGGGAGATGCTCGTGCTCGTGCATCCCCCGTACGCGGTCGACATCAGCGACGACCAGGAGAACCGGCAGCGGGCGGCCCGCCAGGGAGCACCCACCCGCGGCATCTACAGCCCGCTGGCGTTCGAGCACCCCGGCATGCTCGCCCACACGCGCCGCGCCATCGCCGACGGCGAGCAGGCCAGGCTCGGCCAGGTGCCGGTCAAGCTGGCCGTCGCCGACGCCCGCACCGCCATCCTGCCCCTGGTCTCCGACGATGACCGAGCCGTGGAGAGTGCCCTCGTGGTGCACCCGTCCGCGCTGCTCGACGCTCTGGTGGGGCTGTTCGAGACGTTGTGGCGGGCCGCCGTGCCGCTCCGCCTGACCTCCGCCGAGGCGCTGGAGCCCGAGATGTGGCCGCAGGCCCCCGACGCCGAAGTGCTGGCCCTGCTCGCGGCCGGGATGAAGGACGACGCCATCGCCAGGCAGCTGGGGTTGAGCCCGCGTACGGTGCAGCGCCGTGTGCAGGTGTTGTGCGAGCGGCTGGGCGCCAGGACCCGCTTCCACGCGGGCTTCCTCGCCGCCCGCCACGACCTGCTCGTGGCGGGCCCCGACTGAGCGACCCCCGCCGCGCGCTCGTCGTGACGGAGCCCACCTGGCGATCCCGCCGTCCACAGCTGGACCCGCCGCTCGTGGCGAGGCCTAAGTGAGCAGGATCCCGCCGTCCACCGGCAGCGTCACCCCGGTGATGTACGAGGCCGCGTCGCTCGCCAGGAAGACCGCGGCGGCCACCAGCTCGGCCGGGTCGCCGGCGCGGTCCATGACCACCCGCGACTCCACCATCCGCTCCAGATAACCGGGTTTGTACTGCTCGGTCATCTCGGAGGCGAAGAACCCCGGCTCCAGGCAGTTGACCCTGATGCCGCGGCGACCGGTCCACTGCTGCGCGAGGTCGCGCGTCAGCCCGGTCACCGCCGCCTTGGACGCGCTGTAGGCGGCCTGCGGCAGCCCTGCCGTGGTCTCGCCGAGCACGCTGCCGATGTTGACGATCGACGAGCCGGGCCGCATCACCCGCGCGCACGCCTGCGCCATCCAGTAGGTGCCGTGCAGGTTGACGTCGATGACCCGCCGGAACTCCTGCGGGGTCTCGCGCAGCGCGGGCACGGCCGTGCCGACGCCGGCGTTGTTGATCAGCACGTCGACGCCGCCCATGGCCTCGACGGCGGCGGCCACGACGGCGTCGCAGTCTTCCGGCCGCGACACGTCGGCCGGCACGGCCAGGCACCGGCGGCCGGTCTCCTCGACCAGCCGCCGGGTCTGCTCCAGCCGCTCGGCGCGCCGGGCGGCGACCACGACGTCGGCGCCCGCCTCGGCCAGGCCCCGGGCGAAGGCGACGCCCAGCCCGGCGGAGGCGCCGGTGACGATGGCCACCTTGCCGTCGAGCCGGAAGCGCTCCAGCACGTCGGTCTTCGTCCTTCCGGTCGGCCCGGGAGCCTTACAGGCCGTATTCCTTGACGATGCGCTCGTGCCGCTCGACCTCGACGTCGATCTCGCGGGCCAGGTCGAGCCAGGCCAGCGGGTGCACCCACCGCTCGGTGGCGTCGTCGAGCAGGGCGTCGACCTCGTTGGGCGACACGTCGGGCGGCACCGCGACCCAGCCGAACACCCCGGGCAGCCGCTCGCCCGAGGACGGGTGGGAGACGGTGTAGTTTTCGTCGCTGTAGACCCACATCGGCCAGCCACGCTCGGCCATGACCTCGGTGAACTCCGCCCAGTCCTCCTCGCTCGGCGCAGCGCCGTCGAAGAAGTAGCTGGTGTAGCCGCCGGGCCGCAGGATGCTCACCGCGGCGAAGGGCGGCACGAAGTTCTGCTGCTCCTCGGGGTCTTCGGGCACCGGCTCCAGCAGCTGCGGGTCGAAGACGACCAGGTCGCCGGCGTTGTAGTCCATGCCGCGCGGCTGGGGCAGCGCCAGCCTGGCGGTGGCCGGGCCGGTGCGGATCGACAGGACCTGGCGCTGGCCACCGTCGGGGGCGGGCAGGATGACCCTGATGAGGCCCATCTCCTCCTCGATCGGGCCTTCCTTGGAGTTGATCGGCATGCCGATCTTGGCCGCGCCCTTGTGCACGATCTCCCAGTTCTCGGCGGCGGTGGCCATGACGATCATGCGCCAGACGTCTTCGTCGACGAGCTCGTCGAGCACTTCGTGCAGCACCCCGGCCGCCCGGTCGTTCTGGTCGAGCTGCTGGGCAGCGCCCGACAGCAGGCGGCGGGCCTCGAGCCCGGCGCCGGCCGCCACGGCGTGCTCGGCCGCTTCGAGCGTCTCGGGCCAGCGCTCGCGGGCGCTGTGCAGCCTGGCGAGCGCGAGGTATTGGGCGTCGTGCGGCAACATCGCGGCCATCTGCTCCAGCCGCTCATCCTGGCGGGCCTCGATGAGCAGCGTGGTGAGGTAGGCCACGTCGTCGGAGTCGGCGGTGGCGATGTCACCGGAGTCGACCAGCATCTTCCAGTAGATGTCGGCGCCGGTGGCGGGGTAGCCCAGGAAGCCGGCCGTGGTCGTGTGGCGGCGGGTGGCCTCGAGGTCCTGCCCGGACAGCGGGGCCAGCCAGCCCACCCACTTCTCCGGGTCGGCGTTGAAGCCGTCGGCGGCGTCGAAGAGGCCGACCCGCTCCTGCAGCGGGCCGGGCGGCTCGGGCTCGCCCGTGGCGTCGGCGGTGGCCCGCAGGGCGGCGATGCGCTCGGCGAGCCCCTCGCTCTCGCGCAACTCGGCGACTCCCGACTCGGCGAGGTCGGCCAGCAGCCTGGCCTGCCAGACACCCTGCCTGGCGATGGCCAGCTCGCCCGCGACCAGCGCGAGCTCGACGCGGGCGCGGTAGCCGCCCATCATGCTGAAGTAGTCGATCCACTGGCGCAGCACGCGGCCCAGCTGCCAGGTGTTGGTGATCTGGGCGGAACCGGCCAGCTTGCTGACGGCCTGCGACCACTCGACGAACACCCGCGGGTGCTCGCCCACCACGTCGAGGTCGGGCAGCGCGTCGACGGCTTCGGCGATGCGACCGAGCGTGGCCAGGATGAGCGCCCTGCGCACGCCGTCGCGGTGCTCCTTGGCCACCGGGTCGTCCGGCTGGAACTCCGATGCGGCCTGCAACGCCTGCAGCGCGTCCTCGGCGCGGCCGGCGGCGAGCAGCGCGCGGGCGCTCTCGGCGCCGAGCTCCCAGCTCGCCTCGCGACCGGCGACCGTCAGCCGCTCGACGGCCGACTCGGCATAGGTCACGGCCTCGCCCGGCCGGCCCGCGTCGGTGAGCGCGGCGACATGTTGCGTGACGAGCCCGGTGAAGGCGGGCTTCTCCGGGGTCAGCGCCTCGATCTGCGCGCCCAGCAACTCGAGCCGCTCGGCGGCGTGGCCGGGGCCGTCGGCGTTGGCCCATGCGACGGCCATCGCCTCGACCGCCGCCGGAACGGCCGGGCACTCGCGCACGTCTTCGCGCTGAGCGAACTCGAGCAGCTGCTGGGCGTCGTCGATGGCGACCGCGCCCTGCGCCCGGTCGCCGATGCGGCCGATCAGGTGCCAGTAGCGGGCGTAGAACTCGAGCCAGGGCAGCTCCAGGGCCTCTGCCTGCTGCGCGATGGCCGGAGCCATGACGTCGAGCTGCGGGTTACGGCCCTCATAGGCCTGTGCGGGAAGGTCTCCCAGCGCCATGGCGAGGCCAACGTTGCCCGCCTCAGAAAGCTGCTGCTGGGTTTCGCCGACCCAGGCCCAGATGTCCACGTCCATGGGCAGCCAGTCTGCCAGGTCAACGAGCGTCCCCAAAACGCAGAAGCCCGATCAGCTCGTCCGATTCACTGTCGCTCAGGACCGAAAAGGCGCGTGCCATGAGATCGTCGGTCGTCTCCTCCACGGCGGCGCGCCGCTCGACCACGTCGGGGCCGGGCTGCGGGTAGGGCTCCGGCCAGGTGAAGAACCGGGCGATCTGCTCCCCCGTCGTGCGCCCGAGCGGGGTCGAGTCGTGGCCGGCGGCGAGCGTCGCCTCCAGAGGGTCGAGGCCTGCCGCGATCACGGCGTTGGCGTGCAGTCCGCCGCGCAGCTCGCGTACGACGTGCATGAGCTGCACGGCACGCGCCGGTGGGTCGTCGGGCAGCGGCACCGCCCGCCAGCCCGCGAACAGCGGCGCGCCGACGGGCGAGGCCTCCTCGACGACCCGCTGGAGCAGCTCGGCGATCCTGGCGCAGCCGTCGTGGCCGCCCAGCTTGCGCCGTCCCCAGGCCCTGCACACCTCGGCGTAGAGCTCGACGGCCTGCTCAGTGGCCACCTTGCGGCCGCCGTTCCAGCTCTCTTCGACGTGCTCGGGCGGGAAGAAGACGACGACCGCGCTGACCACGTCGGCGTCGCACTCGCCGAGCACGCCGCAGCGGCCGCGGAAGTACAGCTCGCGGGGGCCGAGGGCGTACTCGTCGCAGACGGCCTTGGCCTCTCTGGAGATCGTGAAACCGCCGCCGAACTGGCCGATCGGGGCCCTGACCTGTGTCGCGGTCGTGCGTGGGTCCGCCATGTCCACCTCTCAGTTCGCGAAGTGAACCCAGCATTCCTCAAGAGAACATCATTCTGCAAGCATCAGTTCGCCACTCGCCACGATGACCGCAGGACCGGAAAGGTAGCTGGTGTCCTCGTCGAGGATGACGGTCAGCGTGCCGCCGACCACCTCGACCGTCCAGGTGCCCGTGCTGTCGCCCGACAGGCTCGCGGCGGCGACGGCCGTGGCAACCGCTCCGGTGCCGCACGACCGGGTCTCACCGGAGCCGCGCTCGAACACGCGCATCACCGCGCGGCTGGTGCCCACCGGGTTGAACAGCTCGATGTTGACGCCGCCGGGGAAGACCCCCGTGTCGAAGCCCGGCTGGTGGGCGAGGTCGAGCTGGGCGACGGGATCGCCGATGGCGCAGGCCAGGTGCGGGTTGCCCATGTCGATGTACAGGCCGGTGTATTCGTGTGAGCCGACGGTGGCCACGCTTTCGCCGTGGACGACGGGCCGGCCCATGTCGACCGTGACGTCGCCGTTCGGCTCGACGCGAACCTTGCGCAGGCCGCCACGGGTGGCCACGGCGAACTCCGCGTGCTCCACCAGCCCGGCGTCGATCAGGTAGCGGGCGAACACGCGCACGCCGTTGCCGCACATCTCCGCCACGCTGCCGTCGGCGTTGCGGTAGTCCATGAACCATTCGGCCGCCGACGCCTGCTCGGCCACCTCGTGGCTCTGCTTGGTGCGCGCGACCCTGAGCACACCGTCGGCCCCGATGCCTGTCCTCCTGTCGCAGATCTTCGCGACGAGCGAGGCTGAGACGTCCAGCTCGCCGTCGGGATCAGGCAGGATGACGAAGTCGTTCTCGGTGCCGTGCCCCTTGAGAAAGCGCATTCTGAAAGTTTATGCGCACCGGCTCGCCGCGATCCGATCGAGGGATCGCTCAAGCAGATCCGGTGCGTCGTAGGGGAACCAGCACACCCGCGGATCACGGCGGAACCACGACTCCTGGCGGCGCGCGAAGCGCCTGGTCAGCCGGATGGTCTCCGCGATCGCCCGCTCCTCGCTCCACTCGCCCTCCAGGAAGCGGATGACCTGGGCGTACCCGAGGGCGCGGCTCGCCGTGCGGCCCTCGGCCAGCCCTTCGCCGAGCAGCCCCCGCACCTCGTCGACCAGCCCCGCCCGCCACATGCGCTCGACCCTGACCGCGATCCGCTCGTCCAGCTCCGGCCTCGGCACCTCGAGCCCGAGCTGCACGGTCGGGTAGACCGCTTCGTAGGAGGGCATCGTGGCCGAGAACGGGCGCCCGGAATGCTCGATCACCTCAAGGGCGCGGACGATGCGGCGGCCGTTGCTGGGCAGGATCGCCGCCGCGGCGGCCGGATCCAGGTTTCGCAGCCGTTCGTACAGCTCGGCGGCGCCGCGCTCGGCCAGCTCCGCCTCCAGCCTCGCCCTGATCTCCGGGTCGGTGCCGGGGAACTCCAGCTCGTCGATGGCCGCACGCACGTAGAGCCCGCTGCCGCCGACCAGGACCGGCACGTCGACGCGGTCGAAGACGGCCCTGGCCAGCTTCTGGTATTCGGCCACGCTGGCCGTGACCGTGACGTCCCAGACGTCCAGCAGGTGATGGGGAACCCCGCGCTGCTCGGCCGGGGTCAGCTTGGCCGTGCCGATGTCCATCCCCCGGTAGAGCTGCATGGAGTCGGCGTTGACGCACTCGCCCCCCAACCGGAGCGCGAGGTCGACGGCGAGATCGGACTTTCCCGCCGCGGTGGGGCCGACGACGGCGATGACGGGCTGCTGGCTCACGCTGACCAGTCTGCTAGAGGTCGAGCAGCGTCGGTTGCAAATAGCCCTCATGGGTCAGCAGCCGGCGCTTGGTCTCCACGCCCTCGCCGCCGCTGAAGCCGCCCAGGCCGGTGCCCGCGATCACGCGGTGACAGGGCACGAAGATCGGGATCGGGTTGGAGCCCATGATCGAGCCGATGCCGCGGGCCGGCACGCTGGAGCCGCTGCGGCGGGCCAGCTCGCCGTAGGTGACGGCGGTGCCGTACGGGACCTGGTGGAGGGCCTGGAGCACCCGCAGCCGCGAGCCGGACATCAGGCGCCAGTCGATCGGCGTCTCGAAGACCTTCAGGTCGCCGGCGAAGTAGGCGTTCAGCTCCGCGACCGCGAAGGCCGTACGATCCGCATCATGAACCTCAGGCAGGCCGAGCCGGTCGGCCAGGCGCGCACGCGACCCGTGCGCCGACGCCCAGCCCGACGCCACGAGGCCGGTCTCGGTGACGGCCAGCACGAACAGGCCGACCGGCGTCGGCACCTCGGCGAAGGCGGCGGTCTCTGCGGCGACGGGCATCATGTCCTCACGTGAGCTCGTGGTGCTGGGCACCGCCAGCGCGGTCCCTACCCGACACCGTAACCACAATGGCTACCTCCTGCGCTGGGACGGTCAGGGCTTCCTGTTCGACCCGGGCGAGGGCGCGCAGCGGCAGATGCTGCACGCCGGAGTCAGCGCGCACGACGTGCACTGGCTCTGCGTCACGCACTTCCACGGCGACCACTGCCTCGGCGTGCCGGGCGTGGTGCAGCGCATCGCCCGCGACAAGGTCAGGCACCCGGTGCGGGCGCTCTTCCCCGGCTCCGGCGAACCCTACTGGCGCAGGCTCCGCCACGCCGCCGTCTTCGCCGACACGTCCGTCATCTCCGAGCATCCCCTCGACGGCGACCTCACCGCCGTCGGCCCGCTGACCGCGCGCCGCCTGTCCCATCCGGTCGAGTCCTACGGCTACCGCCTCCAGGAGGCTGACGGCCGCCGCATGCTGCCTGCGCGGCTGGCCGCCCACGGCATCCGCGGCCCCGAGGTCGGCGAGCTGCAGCGCACCGGCTCCGTACGCGGTGTCACGATCGACCAGTGCAGCGAGCCCAAGCCGGGGCAGAGCGTCGCCTTCGTGATGGACACCCGGCTCTGCGACGCCGTCTTCGAGCTGGCGTCGGGGGCCGACCTGCTGGTGATCGAGTCGACGTTCCTGTCATCGGAAAGCGCGCTGGCCAAGGAGTACGGGCACCTGACGGCGTTCGAGGCGGGGATGGTGGCGGCCGACGCGGGGGTGCGCAGGCTCGTGCTCACGCACTTCTCCGAGCGGTACGGGTTCGCCGAGGAGCCGGCCTTCGCCGCCGAGGCGCGGCGCAGCTTCGACGGCGAGGTGGTGCTCGCCCGCGACCTGATGAAGATCCCCGTGCCGCGCCGCCGTCAGTAGGGGCTCAGGCCCTCCTTGACCTTCGCCAGCAGCCCACGCGTGTAGTCGGCGGACGCGCGGTGCAGCCCGCTGCCGAAGCTGATCCTGGCCACCCCGAGCTCGGCCAGCCGCGCCGGCGAGGGGCCTCCCGGCCGGAACAGGATGTTGACCATCCCGCCCAGCTCGCCGGCCAGCGCCCGGATCTCCTCCTCGTCCGCCAGGCCGATCGGGTAGACGCAGTCGGCTCCCGCCTCCAGATAGCGCCGTGCGCGCTCGACGGCCGCGGCGCGGTCGCCGCGGCCGTACAGGTACAGGTCGATCCTGGCGTTGATCACCAGGCCAGGGCCCGCGGCGGCGCGCACCTCGGCGAGGAAGTCCGCCTGGACGCCGGTCTCCACCATCTCGCCGGTGCCGGGGACGGAGTCCTCCAGGTTGCACCCGACGGCTCCGGCGCCCGCCAGCGCCTCGGCGAGCGCGGCCGGTTCGAGCGCGTACCCGCGCTCGACGTCGGCGGTGACGGGCACGTCGACCGCTCTGGCCACGCGCGCCACGGCCGCCATCATCTCCTCGGCAGGGGTGCCCTCGCCGTCCTCGTAGCCCAGAACGCGCGAGACGGCGGCGCTGCCGGTGGCGACCGCGGGGAAACCGGCATCCTGTACGGCCCGCGCCGACGCGGCGTCCCAGACGTTGGGCAGGACCAGCGGAGTGCCCGGCACGTGAAGGGCTCGAAGCGCGTCCGCCTTGTCAGTCGTCATGCGGCGACCTTACGGAGCACCCCGGAGCACCCGAAGGTCCAATACCGGCGGATTACGGCAAGCCACTTCACCGGCGTCCGAACGAGCGACCAGCCCTCGACGAGGGACGCGAGCACCCGGGCGCTCAATGGCGAGCGGCCCCGGCCCTTCCTGACACCGTCAGCAGCCGCCCGTGGCGCACTGGCCGTTGACCAGGCCCGCCGGGCCGTCGGCCGGAGAGTCAGCCTCGTCCTGCGCAGGCTTGCTCGGGGACGTCGTCGCGGGCTTCTTGCCGGTGCTGGTCTGCTTGGTGCCATCGGACGGGTTGGAGCCCGTCGAGCCCGTGTCGTGGTTGCCGGGGCCGCCCTCGCCGTCGTTGTCCGTCCTGGCGTCGCCCATGCTGCCGTCGTCCTCGCCGGTCGGCAGGTTGTCGTCAGGAGCGTCGGTCTTGGCGTCACCCATGGTCGCGTCGTCGTCGCCCTGGAGTTCTTCGTCGCCGCCGACGCTCTGCGAGGGCCCCGGCTGGGCGCCTCCGGGCTGGGCGGGATCGGCGGGGTTTCCCGCCAGGAAGTAGCCGCCGCCGGCCGCCGCCACCAGGGCGACCGCCACCGAGGCGACGATCATGGCGATCTTCTTGTTGTTCTTCGAGGGTTTGTGCCCAGGGGGCGCATTTCTCGAAGCCGGGCGGGTGTCCCCAGGCCCAACCAGGATCTCCTGGTGATCCGGCTCACGCGAACCTTGCATGGTGCTGCAGCTCCCTGCGGTCGTATCGGGAAAGCTCACCGGCTTCCGCGGGTGATGGACCACACTAGCCGCAACACCGGAATGCTCGCAGAACAATCACGAAGGAATCACGACTTGTCCCCCCTTAGATCCATAAGACCAGGTAGCCGCGCCAACCTGGCACCGCTGGCCGGAACAGCCGGGGTACTCGTCACCGCGACCCTGGGAATTTTCCTGGCATTCACCGGCTCCTCAGAACCGTCTCCGCAAAGCTCCGCCGAATTCGATCAGGAAGCTCCGCATTCCTCAAGATCAATAACACCTCCACCGCCACTCTGGGCGTCGAACATGACACAAAGTGCGACCGCGCCCCCATCTTCCGAGCCATTTTCTGGAACGTTCCCGCAACCGTCCGCACAGACCGCGGACGCCGTGATGGGGCCGTTGGCACCGCCGTGGATCCAACCCGTCCCGCCACCCTGGGACATCACGGGAACACCGCCCTGGGGCGCCCGAACGCCTTCCTCGGGCGCCCGAACACCGCCCTGGGGCACGCTCGGACCCGTCCGCCCGTCACCGGCCACGGGCCCGCCGGCCGCGACCGCGCCCCCGGGCTCGCCGGCGCCCTTCCCCGGACGCACGGCCGCGCCTCCGCCGCCCTTCCGCGACCGGTCGGCGGTGCCACGGGCACCCGTTCAGGTCCGGTCCGCGGCGCCCGGCCCGGAGGGCTCGCCCTCTCCGCAGCCGCCTCCTCAGCCGCCTCCCCGCGACCCCGCGCCCGCGCCGACCCGGCGCCCGGTCGTCCCCGCACCTCCGGCACGCGGCATCGACCCCTGCGCCACGTTCGACGACTTCCGCCGGCAGCCCTGCTACAGCTTCCTCGACCGCCTCACTCGCTGACGCCGGGGTCAGTGGGCCGAGCAGGCGCCCGACAGGGCGGTGGTGGGAGCGGGGCGGCCGACGGTGGGCATGCCGAGCAGCACCCCCGGACCCGTGGAAGGGCCGGCCTGGCGGGACTCCCAGGCGTCGCCCGCCCGCGTCCGCCTGACCTCGTATGCGGGCCCGTCCGCCACCAGGTGGTGCGGGGCCGCGTACGTCACCTCGACCGTCACCATGTCACCCGGCCGGGGCGTCTCCGAGCCCACGGCGAAGTGCACGAGCCGGTTGTCGGGCGCACGGCCGGACAGCCGGCGGGTGGCGTCGTCCTTGCGCCCCTCACCCTCGGCTACCAGCACCTCGAGCGTCCGGCCCACCTGCTTCTTGTTCTCCTCCCACGAGATCTCCTCCTGGAGGGCCACCAGCCGCTCGTAGCGTTCCTGGACGACCTCCTTGGGGATCTGGTCGTCCATGGTGGCCGCCGGCGTGCCGGGACGGATGGAGTATTGGAAGGTGAAGGCGTTGGCGAAGCGGCTCTGCCTGACGACGTCGAGCGTGGCCTGGAAGTCCTCCTCGGTCTCGCCGGGGAAGCCGACGATGATGTCGGTCGAGATGGCCGCGTCCGGCATGGCGGCGCGCACGCGTTCGATGATGCCGAGGTAGCGCTCGGCGCGGTAGGAGCGGCGCATCGCGCGCAGCACCCGGTCGGAGCCCGACTGCAGCGGCATGTGCAACTGGTGCATGACGTTGGGCGTCTCGGCCATGGCGGCGATCACGTCGTCGGTGAACGCGGCGGGGTGGGGCGAGGTGAAGCGGACCCGCTCCAGGCCCTCGATGGAGCCGCACGAGCGCAGCAGCTTGCCGAAGGCCAGCCGGTCGCCGAACTCCACGCCGTAGGTGTTGACGTTCTGGCCCAGCAGCGTGACCTCGAGGACGCCCTGGCCGACGAGGGTCTCGACCTCGGCCAGGATCTCGCCGGGCCGGCGGTCCTTCTCCTTGCCGCGCAGGGAGGGGACGATGCAGAACGTGCAGGTGTTGTTGCAGCCGACCGAGACGGCCACCCAGGCGGCGTAGGCGGACTCGCGCCTGGTGGGCAGCGTCGAGGGGAAGACCTCGAGCGACTCCTTCAGCTCGACCTGCGCCTCGCCTTCGATGCGGGCGCGCTCCAGCAGCACCGGCAGCGAGCCGATGTTGTGGGTGCCGAAGACCACGTCGACCCATGGCGCCTTGCGGACGATCTCGCCCTGGTCCTTCTGGGCGAGGCAGCCGCCCACGGCGATCTGCATGCGCGGGTTGCTCACCTTGGCGGGCCGCAGGTGGCCGAGGTTGCCGTAGAGGCGGTTGTCGGCGTTCTCCCGCACGGCACACGTGTTGAACACGACCACGTCGGCGGTCTCGCCGTCGGGGGCGGGCACGTAGCCGGCATCCTCCAGCAGGCCGGAGAGCCGTTCGGAGTCGTGGACGTTCATCTGGCACCCATATGTGCGCACTTCATAGGTGCGGGCGCTCTCCTGGGTCACAGTCATGGCGCTTTCCAGGGTAGTCGTTGTCAGGCTTGAGACAGCCCGTACCGATCTAAAAGTCCAGCTTGACGGCACGATGTGATCGGATCGGTACCACCCGGTTAGTGACCAGCGTCTTAATGCCCTCTACCGTTTTGGTCCATGACGGAGAACGGCGACGGCGCTCCACTGGTTCGGCTGGAGAACGTCAACAAGCACTTCGGGTCGCTGCATGTCCTGAAGAACATCAACTTGACCGTCTCTCGTGGCGAGGTTCTGGTCGTCATCGGCCCGTCGGGCGGCGGGAAGTCCACGCTCTGCCGCGCGATCAACCGGCTGGAGACGATCAGTGACGGGCAGATCATATTTGACGGCCAGGTGCTGCCCGAGGAGGGCAAGGCCCTGGCGAGGCTGCGTTCCGACGTCGGCATGGTCTTCCAGTCGTTCAATCTGTTCGCTCACAAGACCATCCGGGAGAACGTCACGCTCGGCCCGATCAAGGTGCGCGGCATCGCGCGCGATGCGGCCAACAAGCGTGCGATGGAGCTTCTCGAACGGGTAGGCATCGCGGCACAGGCGGACAAATATCCGGCCCAGCTGTCGGGCGGCCAGCAGCAGCGGGTCGCCATCGCCAGGGCACTGGCGATGGACCCTAAGATGATCCTGTTCGACGAGCCGACCTCGGCACTGGACCCCGAGATGGTGCAGGAGGTGCTCGATGTCATGGTCGGGCTGGCCCGTGACGGGATGACCATGGTGGTCGTCACGCACGAGATGGGTTTCGCCCGCCGCGCCGCCAACCGCGTGGTGTTCATGGCGGACGGGCAGATCGTCGAGGAGAACACCCCCGACGAGTTCTTCACCAACGCGCAGACCGACCGGGCGCGCGACTTCCTTTCGAAGATCCTCACGCACTGAGATGAGGCAGGTACACATGCACATGCGTCGAACGGGAGCGGTGCTCTCGGTAGCGGCTCTGGCCGCCGGCCTGACGGCTTGTGGAGGCGACGACCAGACGTACGCCACCGTGCTGGAGAAGGTCCAGGGCGCCAACACGATCGTGGTCGGCACCAAGTGGGACCAGCCGAGCCTGGGCCTGAAGATGGGCGCCGAGCCCGAGGGTTTCGACGTTGACGTGGCCAAGGCCCTGGTGAAGGAGCTGGCCGGCGGCAAGGAGGTCGAGATCGAGTGGAAGGAGTCGGCCTCGTCCAACCGTGAGCCGTTCCTCCAGAACGGCACGGTCGACATGGTCGTCGCCACCTATTCCATCACCGAGGAGCGCAAGGGCAAGGTCACCTTCGGCGGCCCCTACGTGATCGCCCACCAGGACGTCATGGTCCGCAAGGACGACACGTCGATCAACAGCCCGCAGGAGCTCAAGGGCAAGAAGATCTGCAAGGCCGCCGGCTCCAACTCCTACAAGCGCATCACCGAAGGGCCTCCGGACGGCGAGCTCAACATCGACGCCACGACCGTCGACGCGGCCAACTACTCCGAGTGCGTGCAGAAGCTGACCGGCAGCAACCTCGACGCCGTCACCACCGACGACCTGATCCTGGCGGGCTTCGCCAAGCAGGCGGGCGGCAACTTCAAGGTGCTGGGCCAGGGCTTCACCGACGAGAAATACGGCGTCGGGCTGAAGAAGGGCGACACGAAGACGTGCGAGGCCGTCAACACCGCGGTGAAGAAGCTGTGGGACAACGGCACCATGAAGCAGCTGCTGGACAAGTGGTTCGGCGGCATCCAGGGCCTGAAGCTGTCGGAAGCCGCGCCGCCGGCCGAGGGCTGCAGCTGATCACGTCGGCGACGGCGGCCGGCCCCCCGGCCGCCTTTCGCCCCTGCGGTGGAGCACGATGGACGAACTAATCACGTACGGCCCCGACCTCGCGCTCGGGTTTCTGGAGAACGTCAAGCTCGCGCTCGTGGCCCTGGTCGCCTCCCTGATCATCGGTACGATCCTGGTCGCGATGCGGGTCTCCCCCACGCCGGTGCTGCGTGCGGCGGGCACGACCTACGTCAACGTTGTCCGTAACACCCCCCTGACGCTGGTGCTGGCGTTCTCGGCGCTGGGCCTGAGCGACCAGCTCGGCCTGGTCTTCTCCGACGAGCCGCGGTCCAACTCGTTCTGGCTCGTCGCGATGGGCCTGTCGCTCTACACGGCGGCCTTCGTGTGCGAGGCGCTGCGCTCGGGTGTCAACACGGTGCCGATGGGACAGGCCGAGGCGGCCAGGGCGATCGGCCTGACGTTCAGCCAGTCACTGACGATGATCATCCTGCCTCAGGCGTTCCGCGCCGTGGTCGCCCCGCTGGGCAGCGTGATCATCGCCATGATCAAGAACACCACGGTCGCCACCGCCGGCGGGTTCCTCGCCGATGCGGCGGCCGTGATGAAGGAGACGTTCGACCAGACCGGCGCGTCGATCCCCATCTTTCTCGGCATCGTCGTCGCCTTCATGGTGCTGACCATGCCGATCGGGTTCTTCACCGGCTGGTTGTCGCGGCGCCTGGCGGTGGTCCGATGAGCACTTCTGTCCTGTTCGACGCCCCCGGCCCGCGCGGGCGGGTGCGCAACCACGCCCTCACCGTCGTCAGCCTCATCGCCGTCGGGGCGGTCGTCTACGGCGTCTTCAAAGGCTTCGACGCCAAGGGCCAGTGGGAAGGCAAGATCTGGCAGCCGTTCCTGCAGTGGGAGACGTGGGAGTTCTACATCATCCCGGGTCTCATCGGCACCTTGAAGGCGGCGGCCGTGGCCGCGGTGCTCGCGCTCGCCTTCGGCGCGATCTTCGGCCTGGCCCGGCTCTCGGACCATGCCTGGATCAGGGTCCCGGCCGGCGTGGTGGTGGAGGTCTTCAGGGCCATCCCGCTGCTGCTGCTGATCTTCTTCATCTTCTATCTGGCCCCGTTGCTGATGGGCGGCGGCGACTACGCGTTCATGGCGGTGGTCGTCGGCCTGATGCTCTACAACGGCTCGGTGCTCGCCGAGGTCGTCAGGGCAGGCGTGCAGGCCGTGCCCAAGGGGCAGTCGGAGGCCGCCTACGCGGTGGGCATGCGGAAGAACCAGGTGATGCGGCTGGTGCTGTTGCCGCAGGCCGTCACGGCGATGATGCCGGCGATCGTCAGCCAGCTCGTGGTGCTGCTGAAGGACACCGCGCTCGGCTACATCATCGCCTACGTCGATCTGCTCAACACCGGCTTCAAGATCCTTCCTGCCCGGTTCTTCGGCTCGTTGATCCCGGCGGCGATCGTCATCGGCATCATCTACGTCGCGCTCAACATGGCCCTGAGCTATCTGGCCACCTGGCTGGAGGGGCGTAGCAGGCGCAGCCGCAAGACCGCGGCCAAGCCGGTCACGCCGGCCGTGGGCATGGGCGAAGGCGCCGCCTGACGGTGTACGGGCGGCGCGTGCGCTGCCCGTACACCGATAAATTGCCAAGAAAACCCCACTTCTCCGTTTAGAGGCGTTGCGGGACCCGCCTGCGCGCGTTATTCAGCCGACAAGCTCCTTTGCATAGGAGATGATCGGGGTGACCATGCGTGGGGCGGCGCTCGCAGGGGCGGCCATGGCCGTGTGCCTGGCAGCGTGCGGCGGAAACGGCTCATACTCCACCGTCGCGGAGAAGATCAGAGAGGGCGGCACGGTCACGGTCGGCACCAAGTGGGACCAGCCGGGCGTGGGCCTCAAGACCGGGCCCGGCGCCCCCGAGGGTTTCGATATCGACGTCGCCCGCTACATCGTCCGCTACCTCGCGGACGGCGAGGACGTACGCATCACGTGGCGCGAGGCCCCCTCCTCCGCCCGGGAGGCGTTGCTCCAGAACGGCACCGTCGACATGGTCGTCGCCTCCTACTCCATCACCATGTCGCGCAGGCCCCGGGTGACGTTCGCGGGCCCGTACGTGACCGCGTACCAGGACACGATGGTCCGCTCCGACGACGCCTCCATCCAGAAGACGAGCGACCTGGCGGGCCAGCGCATCTGCCTGGCCAAGGGCTCCAACTCCTACCGGCGCATCGTCGACCCGCCGCCGGACGGCAAGCTGGATCTGCCGGCCATCCTCGTGCCCGCGGCCAACTACTCCGAGTGCGTACGCAAGCTGCTCGACCGCCGGCTCGACGCGGTGAGCACCGAGAACCTGTCCCTGGCCGGGTACGTCGAGCAGGACCCCAAGAAGCTCAGGCTGCTCAACGACCCGATCAGCGAGGAGCAGTGGGCCGTCGGCCTCAAGGAGGGCGAGATCGCCACGTGCGAGGCCGTCAATGAGGCGATCACCATGATGTGGGGGGACGGCACGGCCGCCCGGCTGCTGCAGAAATGGTTCGGCAAGACGGGGCTCGACCTGCCCACGGCTCCGCCGCCGCCCGCGGGCTGCCCCTGATCCAAGATCCGGCCAGCACGCTCGCCGATCTTCCGGCAGGATGCGGGTATGCCTTTCTGGCCCTCCCCCATCTCGACCAGAGACGTGGCGAACGCAGGTGTGCGTCCGAGCTGGCCCACCGTCCGGGGCGGCAAGGTGTGGTGGACCGAGGACCGCCCTGAAGAGGGCGGACGCACCACGATCGTGTGCCGCACCGCCGACGGCACCCACCGCGAGCTGCTGCGGGCCCCGTGGTGCGCGCGCACCCGGGTGCACGAGTACGGCGGCAGGCCCTACACCGTGACCCCCGGCGGCGAGGTGGTCTTCGCCAACCTCGACGACCAGCGCCTGTACATCCTGGCGGATGGCGGTGAGCCCGAGCCGCTCACCGGCGACGGCTGCCGCTACGCCGACCTGGTCGTGCACGACGGCCAGGTGTGGGGCGTTCGCGAGCGGCACGGCGACGACGGCAAGGTGACCCGGGCCATCGTGTCGATCCCGCTGGACGGCGGCGACCCTCGCACCTGGGTCACGGGCTGCGACTTCTACGCCTCCCCCGCCATCTCCCCTGACGGGCGGCACCTGGCTTACCTCTGCTGGAACCACCCGCTCATGCCCTGGGACGGCACCGAGTTGCGGGTCGTCCACCTCTCCAGCGGCGAGGAATGGACCGTGCGCGGCGGGCCCGCCGAATCCGTGCTCGCCCCCGCCTGGAAGGACGACGCCCACCTCTACCTGATCTCCGACTCCTCAGGATGGTGGAACCTCTACGAGAGCGGTCTGCGGGGTGGGGACACGCGGGCGGTCCATCCCGCCGAGGAGGAGTTCGCAGCGCCGCCGTGGCAGCTGGGCGGCCGGCCGTACACCGTGCTCGGCGACGGGCGTATCGCGGTCCTGCACGGGCGCGGCGACCTGCGGATGGGCGTGCTCGACCCCGAGTCGGGCACGCTGACCGACCTCGACGTGCCCTGTTCGGGATGGGACGCGGCGCTGGCGGCCGAGGGCATGTCGGTGGTCGGGGTCGGCTACTCCGCCACGCTCCCCCGGTCGGTCGTCCGGGTGGACACGGCGGCGGGCACGCACGTCGCGCTCGGCCAGGACGTCGCGCGCCTGCCCGACCCCGCCTGCCTGCCGCTTCCCCGCGCGGTGGAGACGCCGGCCCCCGCGTTCCTCTATCCGCCGCACGGACCGGCGACCACCGGCGTCCCCCCGTACGTGATCTTCGTGCACGGCGGGCCGACGGCCTGCGCCGACAGCGCGCTCGACCTGGAGAAGGCGTTCCTGACCTCGCGCGGCATCGGCGTGCTCGACGTCAACTACGGCGGCTCCACCGGCTACGGCAGGCCCTACCGCGACCGGCTGAAAGGGCAGTGGGGCCTGGTGGACGTCGCCGACACGATAGCCGCCGCACGGTGGCTGGCCGCCGAAGGCCTGGCAGACCCCGCCAAGATCGCGGTACGCGGCAGCAGCGCGGGCGGCTGGACCGTGCTGGCCGCGTGCTGCCGGTCCGACGTGTTCGCGGGCGGCGTCTCCTACTACGGCATCAGCGCGCTCGCGCCCCTCTCCGAGCACACCCACGACTTCGAGTCACGCTATGTGGAGTGGCTGGTGGGGCCGGAAGACCCGCAGGTCTACGCCGCCCGCGAGCCGCTCGGACTCGTCGACGGCGTGACCTGCCCCATGCTGCTCCTGCAGGGGCTCGACGACCCCGTGGTGCCGCCCCAGCAGTCGGTGGCCTTCGCCGACGCGCTCTCCGAACGCGGCATCCCGTGCACCTATCTCTCCTTCGACGGGGAGTCGCACGGCTTCCGCCGCACCGAGACGCGGGCCGCGGCGCTCGCCGCCGAGCTCGCCTTCTACCAGCAGCTCTTCGCCTAACGGGCGAACTCTGTGGCCCTCGACTCCCTGACCACGCTGATGCGGATCTGCCCCGGGTAGGTCAGCTCCTCCTCCACCTGCTTGGCCACGTCGCGGGCGATCACCTGCGCCTGGATGTCGTCGACCGCGTCGGGCTTGACCATGACACGGATCTCCCGGCCGGCCTGCATGGCGAAGACCTTCTCCACCCCGTCGTGCGACTGCGCGATCTCCTCCAGCCGCTCCAGCCGCTTGACGTACGCCTCCAGGGACTCACGGCGGGCCCCTGGACGGCTGCCGCTGATCGCGTCGGCGGCCTGCGTGAGCACCGCCTCGACGGTGCGGACCTCGACCTCGTTGTGGTGCGCCTCGATGGCGTGCACCACGTCCTCCTCCTCGCCGTAACGGCGGGCGATCTCCGCGCCGATCAGCGCGTGGCTGCCCTCGACCTCGTGCGTGAGAGCCTTGCCGATGTCGTGGAGCAGGGCGCAACGCTTCATCAGCCGCTGGTTCATCTTCAGCTCCGCGGCCATGATGCCGGCGATGTGCGCGGACTCGATCAGGTGCTTGAGGACGTTCTGTCCATAAGAGGTGCGGTAGCGCAACTGCCCGAGCAGCAGCGTCAGCTCGGGATGCATGTCGGTGATGCCCAGCTCGACCAGGGCGTCCTCGCCGGCCCGCGCGCACAGGTCCTGGACCTCCTGGCGGCTGCGGTCATGGGCCTCCTCGATGCGCTGGGGATGGATGCGGCCGTCCAGCACCAGCTTCTCCAGCGTCAGCCTGGCGGTCTCCCTCCGCACCGGGTCGAAGCACGACAGCAACACCGCCTCGGGCGTGTCGTCGATGATCAGGTTGACCCCGGTCGTGGACTCGAAGGCGCGGATGTTACGCCCCTCGCGCCCGATGATCCGGCCCTTCATCTCATCGCCCGGCAGGTGCAACACGCTGACGACCGACTCCGCCGTCTGCTCCGCCGCCACCCGCTGCACGGCCAGCGTCACAATCTTGGTGGCCCGCTTCTCGCCCTCCTTGCGGGCGGCCCCCTCGATCTCCCTCACGATCAGGGCGGCCTCGCGCTTGGCTTGGTTCTCGATCTCCCTGACCAGCTCCGCCTTGGCCTGCGCGCCGGTCAACCCGGCGACCCGCTCCAGGATGACCCGCCGCTCCTGCTCGACCTGGAGCAGCTCCTCACGCCGGTCGGCCAGCTCGACCTCGGTCTCGGCGAGCTTCCTGTCACGCTCGGACTGCCGTCTGGCCTCCTCGTCCAGCCGCTGCTCGCGCTCGGCCAGCCTGGCCTCCCTGCGCTCCAGATCGGCCCGTAGCTCTTTGAGCTCGGACTTGAGGATCCGGGCCTCCTCCTCGACCTCCCGCCGCATCTGCGCCGCGCTCTCGGCAGCGCTCTCCGACCTGCGCAGAATCTCCTCGGCGTCGGTCTCCGCCTTGTGGCGGATCTCCTGCGCCTCCTCACGCGCCTGCTCGAGCTCCTCGTGAACGGCCTGCATCTGCTCGGAGCTCGGCTTGCCGGAACGTGGCAGCGGGCCGGACGTGCGGCGTATGACGACGAGGAGCGCGACGATCATCCCGAACGCGAGCACGAGCACCGCCACCATCAGCACCACGACCAGCGGCCCCATGTGCGCCCCGCCCTCCTCGCGTCGTCAACACCTCATAACGCGGCCACAAAACGGGAGGGGTCACAAGCACGCCACGGACAGCCCGGTCATCACCTGGGTCGATGCCCAGCCAAGGCTGACCGGGCGTCGGCTCGGAAAGCCGACACCTCGCCCGCCTCGATCGCCCAAGCTCGCTCGTCCGTCGTTCACCGGTATGGCAATCCGCACTGCGCGGAGTAACTCCTCACTGCCGTCGAGGTTATGCGTCGAACAGGTCACGAGCAAGCAAACGCGTCTCCAAGCGTGTCTTACCGACCCGCATCGCCACATCCACCACAAGATCCGCCATTGCTCCCGGAAACCGCCGGAATCCGGGAGCCTCCCCGTGCCGGGAGCGGACGTCCCTCAGGTGGACCGGTTGACGGCGCCCGGCACTCCGCCAGGCTGACGGCGGGTCACGTCAGGGGAAGTCTTCTTCCATGTCGATGCCCTCCTGTTCCAGGGCTTCCCGGATGACCCGGAAGGCCAGGCCCGAGGAGTAGCCCTTGCGGGCGAGCATGCCGGCGAGGCGGCGGGTGCGGGCGCGCGGGTCGAGGGATCGGGTCGCGGCCAGCTTGCGCTCCACCAGCCGGCGAGCGGTCTCCGCCTCCTGGTCGGGCTCGAGGCGGTCGACGGCTTCCTTGACCGTGTCGGTGTCGACGCCCCGATGGCGCAGCTCGGCGGCCAGGGCGCGCTTGGCCAGGCCCCGACCGTGGTGCCTGGAGTCGACCCAGGCCGCGGCGAACGCCTCGTCGTCGATCAGCCCCAGCTCTGAGAACCGGCTGAGCACCGCCTCCGCGGCGTCGTCCGGCACTTCCCGCTTGCGCAGAGCTTCGGCGAGCTGGGCTCGGGTCTTGGGAGCCATGGTGAGAAGGCGCAGGCAGATGGCCCGGGCCACCGACTCCGGGTCGGCGGCCGGAGCGGCACCGGCCGGGCTCTCGGCGTCAGGGCCCTCGGGCAACCATCCTTTCGCCCTCTTCTCACCGCGCCTGCCGGACCTGCTGGACCGGCGCTCCCCGCCCGATCGTTTCTTACCGCCCTCGGCCTGCTCCCCGGCGAACCAACTGCTCCCGGCCAGCACCTCGGAATGCCATCCGCCGTCTCCGTCGCCGGAGGGCGAAGGTTGCTCCGCCCGACCGCCATCACGCGCACCAGAGCCGTCAGGTCCCGGAGGCGGGGTCGCACCTCGCCCCGGCTCTTCCGGGGCATCCCGGACACGCTGGTCATCACGCCCCGGACCATCGCCGTCCGGGCGGGAGCAGCCCGGCGGCGGAGGCGGGGATCCGGGCACGGTGGAATCCGCAGCCGGGCTCCCGGAACCCGTAGGGGCGTTGCCGGGCTCGGTGTCGGGGGTGCGCAGGCGGTTGCGCCATTGGTCGAGCGACGGCCAGCCGTCCGCCGCCGAGAGAGCGAGGTCGCGACCGCGCGGCGAGGTGGTGTTCGGCCAGGCGCCCCGGTTGCCCGGCTGGGGCGCCTGCGACCGGTCGGGGTTATTCATAGGTCAACGATCAGACGTCACCCGGCTTGGGGGTGGACTTGGAACCCCGGCCGGAAGGAGCGGCCGCCGGGGCCGGAGCGGCGGGCTCGGCCGGAGTGTCGAGGCGTGGACCGACACCCAGCTTGTCCTTGATCTTCTTCTCGATCTCGTTGGCCATGTCGGGGTGGTTGCGCAGGAAGTTGCGCGCGTTCTCCTTGCCCTGGCCGAGCTGGTCGCCTTCGTAGGTGTACCAGGCGCCGGACTTGCGCACGAAGCCGTGCTCCACGCCCATGTCGATGAGGCCGCCCTCGCGGGAGATGCCCACGCCGTAGAGGATGTCGAAGTCGGCGACCCGGAAGGGCGGGGCCATCTTGTTCTTCACGACCTTGACCCTGGTGCGGTTGCCGACCGCCTCCGTGCCGTCCTTGAGCGTCTCGATGCGGCGAATGTCCATCCGGACCGAGGCGTAGAACTTGAGCGCCTTGCCACCCGTCGTCGTCTCGGGGCTGTTGTGGGCCATGACACCGTCGACGAAGTAGTTGTGCGTCCCCTCGATCTCGAGGTCGAACTTCCTCATCGAGCGGGTCTTCGGCTTGATGCGAATGTCGAGGATCCGTGAGGGCACAAGCCGCGGCTCGGGGTCGGTGAACTCCGGCTCGACCGCGAACTGGCCGCGGTAGCGAGGCAGGAGCTTGTAGGCCATCGAGGGGTGGACGTAGGGCGCCACCAGCTTCTGGAACGTGGCCGACGATTCCGTGTCGAACTGCAGGACGGCCACACCTCGGGCCCCGCGATGCTGAACCTTCACGTTGAGGCCATAGGTGTCACACAGGTAGTCACGAAGACGCTCCTGGGAGCCCTGGCTCATCGCCTCGACGCAGATCTCGATGCGACCGGAACCGCCTTCGGTGCGCTGCTGGAGCCCCTTCGAACGGAGCGTGAACGAGCCATCGTCCATGTACCACACCGCCAGAGCCAGCGGTGTCAGCGCCTTGAGGTATTCCGAGGTGATGTGCTTCTTGCCGCCACCGAGATAGACCACCTGGCGCAGCTCTTCAAGCTCGGGAAGAGGAGTGAAGTCGGCGAAGACCGCGCCCTTGGCATTGGTGCTGCGGCTGTGGGTGATGTTGCCCAGCATCGAGCACTTCCAGGACAGATAATCCTCCTGCTTGGCGCCATGCCCCATGCGGAAGCGAACGCCGGTGCGGCCACGGCGATTGGGCGACAGGTTTCCATCTCCCATCAGCGACCCCAGGATGACCTGCCACTGCTTGTCGCTCAGGCGGTGGGTCTCCGTGAGCATGACGCGATCTCCCGCGATCAGCTCACCAGCGTCACGCCAGCCGCCCGGGGTGCGGATCTGGTGGTTCTCCGTCGCAGCGAACTGGGCCTTTCCGTTTCCGCCCGACTTGGCCACAGTGAACTGCAGGAACCGCTCGGCGTTGCCGTTGTCGAACCAGTTGACGATGCGGCGGGGAACGAGCTTGTCGGTCTCCGGGTCGTAGGAGAGAACCTCGACGTCCATCTTCTGATTGACGATCTTGCCGATTTTCTCCTGTGTGCCGTCGGCGAGCGTGACGCGCGTGCCGTACGACATGCAGCCGAACATCACACCGATCTTCTCGCGGAGCTGGTTGATGAAGATCGCGGTGGTGCCGGTGCTGCTCAGGGCACCGGCGATCTTGCGCAGCGCCTGGGACATGAGGCGGGCCTGGAGGCCGACGTGGCTGTCGCCCATCTCGCCCTCGATCTCGGCCTTGGGCACGAGCGCGGCCACCGAGTCGATGACGATGATGTCGACGGCGCCGGACCTGATGAGCATGTCGGCGATCTCGAGCGCCTGCTCACCGGTGTCGGGCTGGGAGACCAGCAGGGCGTCGGTGTCGACGCCGAGCTTCTTGGCGTATTCGGGGTCGAGGGCGTGCTCGGCGTCGACGAACGCCGCGATGCCGCCGGCCCGCTGGGCGTTGGCCACCGCGTGCAGGGCGATGGTCGTCTTGCCCGAGGACTCGGGGCCGTAGACCTCGACGATGCGGCCGCGCGGCAGGCCGCCGATGCCGAGGGCCACGTCGAGGGAGATCGACCCGGTAGGGACCACCTCGATGGGAGCTCGGGCGTCGTCGCCCAGGCGCATCACTGAGCCCTTGCCGAACTGCCGCTCGATCTGAGCGAGCGCGGTCTCGAGGGCCTTCTCGCGGTCGTTGATAGCCATGGAACTCCCCCTGGAGGATCGTGGTCCGGTCAGTCGAGTGAAAGCTACGGCCTGCCACCGACATTTTCTGGGACTGCCGGGGAAGACGTGGCTCGGCGCGCTTCCATCGTAGCCGAACGACTGTTCGAGCACAGCGGGAACACGCCACGAGCCGCGCCCGCTGTGAAGTCGATCAGCACAGGTGACCCAAGGTACGCCAGGACGTTCCGGCGGTGGCAGGGTTTCCAGCATCGCCGCGGGGAGTCCGCCAGGACTGGATCGTCGAAGAGGCGACCTCGGCTCTGCCCACCCGGATCCTCGTGGATCCAGAGCGCTGGAAGCACGCGCTCCGCGTGACTCCGCGATCTCGCCACGTGATGTTCACGAAGGTCGGTCCCGGCGTGTTGTCATGCGCGGTGAGCTGGGGAGACTCACTGCAGGGCGAGGGCTTGGAGGCGGCGACGTGGCGAGCGGCTTCACCGGGGAACGGCGCGTCCGTCTGGAGTCGCTCGCCGAACTGCTGCCCGACGTGGGCCTGGTCAGCCGGTTGGTCGGCGAGGACGATCCGGTGTTGTGGGTGTGGCATCCGCACACCGGCCGCCAGACGATGATCTTCGCGACGCCGTCCGGCCAGGGCTGGCTCTTCCTGTGGTCTCCCGGCGGGCTGGGCAGCGCCGACGACCTGGAGAGCACGGCCGCCGCGCTGCGCCGGGCGCTGGACGCGGCCCAGCCCTAGCCGCTTCAGCGCAGCTTGGGCGAGACGTCCTCCACCTGGCACACGGCGCGCCAGACGGTCTTGGCGCTCTCACCGTCGGCCAGCGCCTGCGTCACCGTGCGCCCGCCGAGCGGGGCGAGCACGTAGTCGCGCGCCCATGACTCGGCGTAGGTCTCACCGAAGTGAGCGTTCATCCGTCTCCAGAACTCGGTCAGGCGCATGCACTCAAGTATGGAAGCCCGCCACGGGTGGGTAGGACATCCCCATGCCAAAGACCCCCAAGTCTTCACCCCCGAAGTCAGCCGTCGCCAGGGCCAACAGGGCCAGGCGCCGCCGGTTGCAGCTCGCGCTGCGCCTCGCCGTACGGAAGGAGAAGGAGGAGCGCGCCGAGGGCACGCGGGCATCAGGCGGTTACCGCGTGCGGGCAGGCCGCGAACGCGCAGGGCGTCGCGCCGCTAGGTCACATCACCCGCGCGCCGTACATCTCACCGAGATGGTCGGCGAGCAGCTCCAGGCGGGCGCCGTCGGGGTCCTTGAAGTAGATGGAGGCGCCGCTCTGATCTGGTGCGGCACGCCGGCCATCTCCAGCTTCCCGCGCAGTCGTTCCCACGTGGCGGGATCGACGGAGATCGCGATGTGGTGCAGCCCGCCGAGCACTTCCTGGTACGGCCCGAGGTCGAGGCCGGGGAAGTCGAAGAAGGCGAGCAGGTTGCCGTTGCCGATGTCGAAGAAGAAGTGGCTGGAGCCCTTGTAGTCGCGGTTTTCGATGATCTCGGTGAGCGGGAACTCCAGGAGTTCCTGGTAGAACGTTATGGTCCGTTCCACGTCGGACGACAGCAGGGCCACGTGGTGCAGGCCCCGCGCGCTGCTGGACGGCCGGTGCGGTAAGACGTGACGCCGCCTGAGCTCCGCACGGCGGGCTTCGATGGACGCGTAGTCAATGGTCACGGTCGCTGTATGTCCGCCATGGCGCCCGCTCAATCACGCGCTGTCGTGCGAATGCGGTTTCTGTCGGTGACGCGAGGCAGTATGTGCTGGTGAGCTCGCTAGACCACTTCAGCCAGGTGACCAGGCAATGGTTCGCCGGAGCATTCCAGGATCCCACCGCCGCCCAGGAGGGGGCGTGGGAGTCGATCGCGCGCGGCGACAACACCCTGGTCGTCGCGCCCACCGGGTCGGGCAAGACGCTGGCGGCGTTCCTGTGGTCGCTCGACCGGCTCGCCGCGACGCCGGTCGATGAGCGGGCCCAGGAGCGGGCTCACAAGCGGACCAGGGAGCGGGCCCGGGAGCAGGCCGGGCGCAAGGGCACGCGCGTGCTCTACGTGTCGCCGCTCAAGGCGCTGGCCGTCGACGTCGAGCGCAACCTGCGCGCGCCGCTGGCGGGCATCAGGCAGACGGCGCGGCGGCTGGGGCTGCCGGTGCCGGAGATCTCGGTGGCGATCCGCTCGGGCGACACCCCGGCGGAAGACCGCAGGCGGTTCGCCGCCAGGCCGTCCGACATCCTGATCACGACGCCCGAGTCGCTGTTCCTGCTGCTCACCAGCCAGGCTCGCGAGGCGTTGCGCGAGGTCGAGACGGTGATCGTCGACGAGGTGCACGCGGTCGCGGCCACCAAGCGCGGGGCGCATCTGGCGCTCACCCTGGAGCGGCTCGACGCCCTGCTCGAGCGGCCCGCGCAGCGCATCGGGTTGTCGGCGACCGTGCGCCCGGTGAGCGAGGTGGCGACGTTCCTGGGCGGGGTTCGCCCGGCCACCGTGGTGCAGCCGCCGTCGGACAAGCAGATCGAGGTCGAGGTCGTCGTCCCGGTCGAGGACATGACGGAGATGGAGGGCGGCAAGCCGCAGGAGGGCGAGGAGTTCGCGCCCGAGCCGAGCGGCAGGTCGATCTGGCCGCATGTCGAAGACCGGCTCTTCGACCTGATCGGGGCGCACAGCTCGACGATCGTCTTCGCCAACTCGCGGCGGCTGGCCGAGCGGCTGTGCACCCGGCTCAACGAGCTGGCATACGAGCGCGAGCACGGCACGGAGACCGTCGATCTGTCCATCTGGGAGACGGGTCCGCCCGATCGGCCGCCCGCCGAGGCCGGGTCCGCCCAGCGCACGCCCGCCGAGATGATGGCGCAGGCCGGATCCGCCAAGGGCGTCGTGACGGAGATCGTACGCGCTCACCACGGCTCGGTCTCCAAGGAGGAGCGGGCGCAGATCGAGGAGGCGCTCAAGTCGGGCCGGCTGCCCGCCGTGGTCGCCACCTCCAGCTTGGAGCTGGGCATCGACATGGGCGCGGTCGACCTGGTCGCGTGCGTGGAGGCGCCGCCGAGCGTGGCCAGCGGGCTGCAGCGCATCGGCCGGGCGGGCCACCAGGTGGGGGCGGTGTCCAAAGGAGTGATCTTCCCGAAATACCGCGGCGATCTGGTGCAGACGGCCGTGGTGGCCGAGCGGATGAAGAGCGGCGAGATCGAGGAGCTGCGCTATCCGCGCAACCCGCTCGACGTGCTGGCCCAGCAGATCGTCGCCATGACGGCGCTCGACGAGTGGACGGTCGACGAGCTGGAGTCCGTGGTCAGGCGCGCCGCCCCCTACGCCACGCTGCCGCGCGGCGCGCTGGAGGCCACGCTCGACATGCTGGCCGGCCGCTATCCGAGTGAGGAGTTCGCCGAGCTGCGCCCCCGCATCGTGTGGGACCGCGTGACCGGCACCCTGCAGGGGCGTCCAGGGGCGCAGCGGCTGGCGGTCACCAACGGCGGCACCATCCCCGACCGCGGCCTGTTCGGGGTGTTCCTGGTGGGCGAGCGCTCCTCCAGGGTGGGCGAGCTCGACGAGGAGATGGTCTACGAGTCGCGGGTGGGCGACGTGTTCGTGCTGGGCGCGACGTCCTGGCGGATCGAGGACATCACGGCCGACCGGGTGCTCGTCTCACCGGCGCCGGGGCAGCCGGGCAAGCTGCCGTTCTGGCACGGCGACGCGCCCGGCCGTCCGGCCGAGCTGGGCCGGGCGATCGGGCGGTTCCTGCGCGAGCAGGCCCAGCAGGGCTCGACCGACCGGATGCGGGCGGCGGGGCTCGACGCCTACGCCTCGGGCAACCTGCTGGCCTACCTCAACGAGCAGCGCGAGGCCACCGGCTACGTCCCCGACGACCGCACACTGCTGGTGGAGCGCTTCCACGACGAGCTGGGCGACTGGCGGGTGGTGATCCACTCCCCCTACGGCGCGCGGGTGCACGCGCCGTGGGCGCTGGCCGTCAACCGGCGGCTGCGCGAGCGTTACGGCGTCGACGTGCAGGCCGTGCACTCCGACGACGGCATCGTGCTGCGCATCCCCGACACGCTGGCCGAGCCTCCCACCGACGTTGCGGCGTTCGACGCCGAGGAGATCGAGCAGATCGTCACCGAGGAGCTGGGCGGGTCGGCCATGTTCGCCTCCCGGTTCAGGGAGTGTGCGGGGCGGGCGCTGCTGCTGCCGCGCCGCACGCCGGGCAGGCGCAGCCCGCTGTGGCAGCAGCGCCAGCGGGCCGCCCACCTGCTGGGCGTGGCCTCCCGATACGCCTCGTTCCCGATCGTGCTGGAGACGATGCGCGAGTGCCTGCAGGACGTCTTCGACGTGCCCGGCCTCGTCCAGCTCATGCGCGACATCGCGGCGCGCAGGGTGCGGCTGGTGGAGGTGGAGACCTCGCAGGCCTCCCCGTTCGCGGCGTCGTTGTTGTTCCACTACGTGGGCGCGTTCATGTACGAAGGCGACGCGCCGCTGGCCGAGCGGCGGGCGCAGGCCCTGGCCCTCGACACCACGCTGCTGTCCGAGCTGCTCGGGCAGGCCGACCTGCGCGAGCTGCTCGACCCCGACGTGATCTCCGACAGCGAGCGCGAGCTGGCCCGGCTCGACCGGCCGCTGCGCGACGCGGAAGACCTCGCCGACCTGCTGCGCTCGCACGGCCCGCTGCTGGCGCCCGACGTGAGCGTGCGTGGCGGCGACCCGGCCTGGCTGGGGGAGCTGGAGCGCGCGCGGCGGGCGATCAGAGTACGGGTCGCGGGCGAGGAGCAGTGGGCGGCCATCGAGGACGCGGCGCGGTTGCGTGACGCGCTCGGCGTGCCCCTGCCGGTGGGGGTGCCGCACGTGTTCCTGGAGCCGGTCGCCGACCCGCTGGCCGACCTGGTCGCGCGGCACGCCCGCACGCGCGGGCCCTTCCACGCCGGCACGGCCGCGGCGAGGTTCGGGCTGGGCGTCGCCGTGGTGACGGACGCGCTGCGGCGGCTGGCGGTGACCGGGCGCGTCGTCAGCGGCGAGTTCCGGCCCGGCGGGCGGGGCGAGGAGTGGTGCGACGCCGGGGTGCTGCGGATGTTGCGCCGCCGGTCGCTGGCAAGGCTCCGCAAGGAGGTCGAGCCGGTCGCGCCGGAGACGCTGGCCGTGTTTCTCCCGGCCTGGCACGGCATCACCGGCTCGGGGCCCGCCTCGGCCGAGCGGGCCGGGGCAGCCAGGGCGATGGACTCCCTGGTCCGCTCCATCGAGCAGCTCCAGGGGGCGGCCGTGCCCGCGTCCGCGCTGGAGACGCTGGTGCTGCCGGCGCGGGTGCCCGGCTACCATCCGGCGCTGCTCGACGAGCTGACGTCGTCCGGCGAGGTGATGTGGGCGGGGCAGGGCTCGCTGCCCGGCGGTGACGGCTGGGTGTCCCTCTACTTCACCGACACCGCGCCGCTGCTGCTGCCCGAACCCGCCGAGATCACCATGACGCCCGTCCACGAGAGCGTGCTGGAGCTGCTGGGCGGAGGTGGCGCGCTGTTCTTTCGCGGGATCTCCGACCAGCTCGGCTCGCTCGACGACACGACGCTCGTCGCCGCGTTGTGGGACCTGGCGTGGGCGGGGCGAGTGTCGGGTGACACGCTCGCGCCGCTGCGGGCCACCCTCGGCACCGGACGGCCCGCGCACCGGCCCGCCACCACGCGGCGGCGCCGGGCGGTGCTGCCGAGCAGGAGCGGGCCGCCCACGGTGGCCGGGCGGTGGTGGATGCTGCCCGGCCCCGCGCCCGACGCGACGCAGCGGGCCAACGCCCAGGCCGAAGTGCTGCTCGAACGGCACGGGGTGGTGACGCGCGGGGCGGTGACCTCGGAGCGCTTGCCCGGTGGGTTCACGCCGATCTATCAGGTGTTGCGGGCGTACGAGGAGAGCGGGCGCTGCCGGCGGGGCTACTTCGTCGAAGGGCTGGGCGGCGCCCAGTTCGCGCTGCCCGGGGCGGTCGACCGGATGCGCGCCATGGCACCGGGCATCGCCCCGGGGGCGTCCGGCTTCGCGCCGGAAACCGGGCTCGGGCCCGGTACCGAACCGGGGCCAGGCGCTGGATTCGGACCGGGAGCCGGGGTCGCGCCAGGAGCCGGTGTCGCGCCGAGGGCCGGATACGAGGGCGCTTCTGCGGGTTCCGGGCGGTCTGGCGGCTCTGGGCGGCGGGCCGTGGTGCTCGCCGCCGCCGACCCGGCCAGCCCGTACGGCGCCGCGCTCCCCTGGCCGCAACACCCCGGCGACGTCGGGCACAAGCCGGGCAGGAAGGCCGGGTCCCTGGTGGTCCTGGTCGACGGCCATCTGGTGCTCTACGTCGAGCGGGGTGGCAAGACCCTGCTGTCGTTCGCCGACGACACGCGCCTGCAACCGGCCGTCGACGCCCTGGCACTGGCCGTACGCGACGGCGCGCTGGGCAAGCTGACCGTGGAACGGGCCGACGGGGCCTCCATCGTCGACTCACCGCTGGCGGCCGCGCTGGAGGCGGCCGGTTTCCACCCGACACCCCGTGGCCTGCGCCTGCGCGCCTGACCGAGCTCCGGCATCCTTCGGGCGCAGCGCCCCTGGTGACGGCCAGGCGACGGTTGAATGGTCGTTTAAAATTCTGGTCGTGTCGCCAAAAAGTCGCACGTTCATTGAACAGGCGCGCCGGGCCCAGATCATCGCGTGCGCCGTCGAGGTGCTCGCCGACCAGGGGTACGCCCACACGACCCTGGCCAGGATCGCCGAGCAGGCGAAGATCAGCACCGGCGTGATCTCGTACCACTTCGGCGGCAAGAAGCAGCTCATCGAGGCGGTCGTCGCGGAGGTCGCCAGGGTGGCGACCGACCTGATGGTCCCCCGCATCCTCGCCCAGTCCACGGCGAGCGACGGCCTGCGCGCCTACATCGAGGGCAACATGGAGTTCATGCGGCTGCACCGCAAGCCCCTGCTGGCGCTGGTGGAGGTGATCACGCACACCCCGGGCGAGGAGGGCGGCCCCGGGCCGTACGCGGCGCAGGCCGAGGTGGCGATCGCCGACCTGGAGAAGGTGCTCGGCTGGGGCAAGCGGACGGGCGAGTTCCGCGACTTCGACCAGCGCAGCATGGCCATCAGCATTCGCGGCGCGATCGACGCGGTGCCCGGCCGCCTCCTGCACGATCCGGGCTTCGACCTCGACCTGCACACCCGCGAACTCGTCACCTTGTTCACCCTCGCCACCAGGAGAGACCCATGACAGCCGCCTTGGAGATCAAGGGGTTGGCCAAGACGTTCGGCGAGAACGTCGCCGTCGACCACGTCGACCTGACCGTTCCCCAGGGGTCGTTCTACGGCCTCGTCGGGCAGAACGGCGCGGGCAAGACGACCACGCTGTCCATGGCGGTCGGCCTGCTCAGGCCGGACGCCGGAACGGCGCGGATCCTGGGCGCCGACGTGTGGTCCGATCCCGGCCGGGCCAAGCAGCTGGTGGGCGTGCTCCCCGACGGGCTGGCCATGCCGGAGCGGCTCACCGGCCGCGAGGTTCTCACCTATCTCGGGCTGCTGCGCGGGCTGGGCAAGGAGGTGGTGGCCGAGCGGGCCGAGGAGTTGCTGTCGGTGCTGGAGCTGGACGAGGCTGAGAAGACGCTGGTGATCGAATACTCGACCGGCATGCGTAAGAAGATCGGCCTGGCCACGGCGTTGTTGCACGCTCCCAAGCTGCTGGTGCTGGATGAGCCGTTCGAGGCGGTGGACCCGGTGTCGGCTGCCACGATCAAGATGATCCTGCGCGGGTTCGTGGCGGGCGGCGGTTCGATCGTGTTGTCGAGCCATGTGATGGCGCTGGTCGAGCAGCTCTGCGACCACGTGTGCGTGATCGACAAGGGCCGGGTGGCGGCGGCGGGCCCGCTGCACGAGGTGCGCGGCGCGGCGACGCTGGAGGACCGGTTCGTGGAGCTGGTCGGCGCGGGCTCCACCGGCACCAAGGGATTGTCATGGTTGTAGCCGTCACTCTGGTCCGGATGAAGGTCGCGATCCTCCGCCATTCGGTCACGGGGCAGCGCGGCGGCACGATGGCGACGGGCGGCGTGCTCGGGCTGGTGCTCGCGGCGGGCACGATCTATCTGACCTTCCTTGACGGCGACTGGGCGGCCGCCGCCTACGCCGTGTGGATGCTCGGCTGGATCATCGGCCCCGTCTTCTCCGGCGGCGGCGACGAGACGCTGCGGCCCGAGTTCTTCTCGCTGGTGGGGTTGCCGCCGGCGCGGCTGGCGGGCGGGCTGCTGGTGTCGGCGTTCGTGGGCGTCGCGCCGGCGATCAGCCTGATCGCCCTGTCGGGGCTCGTGGTGGCGGGCGCGCGGGAGAGCGCCGTGGCGGCGCTGGTGGCGGCGCCCGCGATGGTGTTGCAGCTGGCGATGTTCGTGCTGCTGTCGAAGGTGGCCGTGGCGCTGCTGGGCATCGCGCTGCGCTCGCGCGTTGGGGCGATCGGCGCGGGGGTGGTCAACGGCGCGGTGCTGGCGTTCCTGGGGCAGGCGTGGGTGTTCGCGGTGGCGTTCGGGCAGGGTGGGCGGATTCCCGAGTTCGTGCGTTACCTGCCGTCGGGGTGGGGGTTGCTGGCGGTACGCGGTGACTATTGGGCGCTGGCCGCGATGGCGGTGCTGATCGTGCTGCTGCTCGGCGCGTGGGCGGCGCTGCTGACCCGGCGGGCGGGCGCGACCCGGCCGTCGGCGCGCAGCCGCCGGCCGATGCGGGCGGGCACGGCGGGCTCGGCGGTGGTCGCCAAGGAGCTGCGTACGTGGTCGCGCGACCTGGTGCGCAACCACCAGCTGACGTTCGCGCTGGCGTACGCGGTGTTCTTCGCGGGGGCGCCCCTCGTGCTCGGCTGGACGGAAATGTTGCCGTGGGCGGCGCCGATCTTCATCGTGATGGCGGCCTCGATGACGTCCAACCTCTACGGCACCGACGGCACCGCGCTCTGGTTGTCGCTGATGGCGCCGGGCGGGTCCGACGTGCGCGGGCGGCAGTGGGCCTGGCTGGTGGCCGTGGGCCCGGTGGCGGTGGTGGCGGCGGTGGCGCTCTCCCTGGTCGTGGACGGCACGATGCCGCTGATCTTGGCGGCCACGGCCGCGCTGCTCGGTGGCGCGGCCGGGCTGGTGCCGCTCCTCTCGGTGTTCGCGCTGGTGCCCGGCACCGACCCCCAGAAGCGCGGCGGCAATCCCCTGCGGACGAGCGAGGACGACGGCGCGCTGACCGGCCTGGCGTACCTGGCGATGGCCCTCGTCGCGCTGACGGGCGCGCCCGCCATCGTGGTGGCGGTGTTGTACGGCTGGTGGGGCGTGGCGGCCGGGGTGGCCACCGGTGTCCTGTGTCACTGGGGGCTGGGGCTGCTGGCCGAGCGGCGGCTGGCCGCCCGGGGCCCCGAGTTGCTGCACATGATGCGTACGGGCCGCCGCCCCGACGGCGGAGCCGGCACGGCGTTCAAACTGCCGGACATGCCCAGGGCCCAGCGAGTGATCGTCATGACCTGCTGGTCGCTCGGCGCCATCCCGCTGTTCCCGCAGGGGATCGTGGCCGGCATCTTCGTGAACAACGGCATGCTGGAGCACTCGTGGTTCCTGGCCACGTACATGCCGCCGGGGCTGCGCGTGCCGACCGTCGCAGCCATGATCGTCCTCGGCGTGGCCCTGTACGGGACGGGCCTGTGGCTCTCCTACCGCGCCAAACGCCGCGCGGGCACGGTCACCGGGTAGGGAGGCTTCCGCCCGCCTCGCGCGGGCCGGGAAGATGGGTCGCATGGGGCCTCTGAAACGTTTACGCACCGATCTCAGCACGGGCAGGAACCTCGAGATCTACCTGACGGCACTCATCGCGCTGGCGGTGGGCGTGCTCGGCGTCTTCAGCGTCGTCAACGCGCAGGTCGTGGCCGCCGCCACGCTGGCCACGCTGGCGCTGGTGGCGGTGAACGCGCTGGGCCCGAGGCACCAGGTGACCGATCTCGAGTCGCGGGTCGTCACTCTCAACCGCCTGGTCGAGGAGAAGCTGGCCGCCGACGCCTTCCTGACCACCGCCAAGAAGGGGCTCGACGAGCGGGTCCGCCGGGCGGACGACGTCCGCCTGGCGGGCGTGACGCTCAACCGCACCGTCCGGGGCCTGGTCGACGACCTGCAGAAGTGCCTGGCGCGTGGCGGGTCGGTCAAGGTCCTGCTGATCGATCCGCGGGGCACGGTGCCGGAGGAGGCGGCCAGGAGGAGCACGATCCCCGGCCGGTCCGACGTCTTCGAGCACCGGGTCAGGTCCACGATGTACCTGCTGCGCGATCTGATCGCCAAGGGCGACGTCGAGGTGCGGTTCCTGCCGTTCGTGCCCGCGTTCGGGCTGGTGGTCCTGGACGCCGGCGACGACGACGGGGTGATCCACGTCGAGCTCGGGACTCACCGGTCGGCGGGCCGCGATCCCGTCTTCACGCTCACCCCGCGCCGCGACCACTTCTGGTACGAGCACTTCAAGGGAGAGTTCGAGCGCATGTGGGAGGTCAGCCGGGTGGCGGAGGAGGCGGACTGGAGTCCACGCGGGGAAGCCTGACCCGCAAGGGAGCTGTATACGATAAGTCGTCAAATGAGTGGTATCACGCTGGGCGCGGCCCATCAGACATTACGCGACGAGGTCACCGAGGAGCTGCGGCGTCGCATACTCTCCGGCGAGCTCGCCCAGGGCGAACGGCTGGTCGAGGACCGGCTGGCCGCCGCGCTCGGCGTCTCGCGCAACCCGGTACGCGAGTCCATCCGGGTGCTGGCCGCCGAGGGCTTCATCGAGGTCGTCCCCCGGCTCGGCGCCACGGTCGCCCGCCTGTCCGCCGAAGAGGGCGAGGAGCTCTTCGACGTGCGCATGGCGATCGAGGGGCTCGCGGCCCGGCTGGCGGCGCGCAAGCGCGACCCGGCCGCCGCCGAGCGACTCCGGCAGGTGCTCGAGCAGGCCAGGGAGGCGGTGGAAGCCGGGCGCCTGGAGCAGGTGGCCGACCTCAACACCGCCTTCCACCTGGCCGTGGGCGAAGCCGCGGGCAACTCCTACCTGAGCCTGATGATGAAGCCGATGCTCCAGCGGGCGCAGTGGGTCTTCAGCCAGACCGCCGCCGCGCGGGGGCCGCACTCCTGGTCAGAACACGTGAGCCTGTACGAGGCCATCGCCGCGGGCGACGAGGACGAGGCGCAGGCCAGGGCGGTCGCGCACGTGGCCGCGGCCAGGAGGTCGTTCCTGGTGGCCGTGGGCCGCACAACGAAACACCCGAACGATTAGAAAACGGTCAGATAACAACACAGCGTTATGAAACACTTATGAAATGTCAGGTCTTGTATACAGTCTCCTAAAAGGTTCTACGGAGGCCCCATGAGACCGTCCCCCAGGCTCGTCGCGGCACTCGCCGTTCTCCCCGTGGCCCTGGCGGCATGCGGCGGAGGCGGATCCACCGGCACGCCCGCCGCACCTCCATCCATCGCCGACGCCACCACCGACAACCGGCCGGTCAAGGCGGGCGGCACGCTCAACATCGCCCTCAACGCCGACCCCGACGCACTCGACCCGAGCTCCGCGACCACGCTGGTGGGCCGCGAGGTCTTCGCGAACATGTGCGAGAAGCTCTACGACATCGACGCGGCCTCGGCTCTGGTGCCGCAACTGGCCGCCGCGCTGCCGGAGGTCTCCGACGACGGCAAGGAGGTGACGATCAAGCTGCGCGAGGGCGTGAAGTTCAACGACGGGACACCGCTCGACGCCGAGGCCGTCAAGAAATCGCTCGACCGGCACCGCACCTGGAAGAAGTCGGCGCGCCAGGCCGACCTCGCCCCGGTCGACAAGGTCACCGTGGTCGACCCCGCCACGGTCAGGCTCACGCTCTCGCAGGCTTTCACCCCGCTGACCGCGCAACTCGCCGACCGCGCTGGAATGATCATGTCGCCCAAGGCACTGGACGAGGCGGGCGACAACTTCGGCGCGAGCCCGGTGTGCGTGGGACCGTTCAAGTTCGCCGGCCGCACCTCCGGCAGCCAGATCGTGCTGGAGAAGGCGCCCGACTACTACGACGCGGCCAAGGTCAAGCTCGACAAGCTCGTCTACAAGATCATCATCGACCCCAACGTACGGGCCGCCAACCTGAAGTCCGGCGACGTTCAGGTGGCCGACCAGCTCGCCACCACCACGGTCAAGGGTGTGCAGGCCGACCCCAACCTGAAGGTCGTGGCGGGCGGCGGCCTCGGCTACTACGGCGTCACGATCAACGTCGGCAACGCCGACGGGGCCACGGAGAAGGCCGGCGAGGTGGACACGGCGCTGGGCAAGAGCCCGCAGCTGCGTGAGGCGTTCGAGCTGTCCCTCGACCGCGAGCTGATCAACAAGACCGTCTACAACAGCCTGTACGAGGCCGACTGCTCCCCCCTGCCGCTGGACAGCCCCTACCGGGCGCAGGACCTGCAGTGCTCGAAGCGCGACCTGGCCAGGGCCAAGCAGCTCGTCCAGGCCTCCGGCGTGCCGACGCCGGTCCCCGTCAGCCTCAACACGCCCAACGACGCCACCAACATCCGCCTGGCGCAGGTCATCCAGCAGATGGCCAAGGAGGCGGGCTTCAACGTGAGCGTGAAGACGGGCGAGTTCGTCAGCAACCTGGAGCAGGGCAAGGCCGGCGACTTCGACGCCATGCTGGTCGGCTGGTCGGGCCGGGTGGACCCGGACGGCAACCTCACCGGCATGGTCACCAGCCGCGGTGCCAACAACTACAGCGGCATGTCCGACCCGGGCATCGACGACCCGGTCAAGGAGGCGGCCGCCGAGTCGGACACCGCCAAGCGGGCGGAGCTCTACAGCAGCGCGACGAAGAAGATCGCCGAGCTGCGCGGGATCGTGTACCTCTACCACAACAAGTACTACCTGGGCATGAACAAGAACGTCGCCGGAGTCCAGTACTTCAAGGACGGCCTGCCGCGCTTCGTCACCGCCGGGTTCACCGCCTGATGGTCTGGTTCATCCTCCGGCGCTGCGGATCCGCGGTGATCGTCATGTTCCTGGGCAGTGTCCTGATCTTCCTGGGGATCAGGGCGCTGCCCGGCGACCCGGCCACCGTCATGGCAGGACAGGAGGCCTCGCCCGAGGTGGTCGAGGCCATCCGGCAGGAGTTCGGCCTGGACAAGCCGCTGCCCGCACAGTACGTCGACTACATCGGCCAGACCCTGACCGGCAACCTCGGCCGTTCCACGCAGGACCAGCTCCCGGTGATCGACATCATCGCCGAACGGCTGCCGGTGACGCTGGAGCTGTCCGCCCTGGCCATGCTGGTCGCGATCGTCATCGGCGTGGGCGCGGGCATCGTCGCGGCGGTGCGCCGCGGCAAAATCGCCGACTACGTCGCCACCGGCTTCGGCCTGGCCGGGTTGTCGGTGCCGCACTTCTGGCTGGGCCTGCTCGCCATCCTGCTGTTCGCGGTCACCTGGCGGGTGCTGCCCGCCTCCGGATACGTGCCCTTCACCCAGGACCCGGCCCAGAACCTGCAGCGCATGATCCTGCCCGCCCTCGTGCTCGGCACCGGCTTCGCGGCCATCCTGATGCGGCAGACCCGCTCTGCCATGCTGGGCGCGCTGTCGGCCGACTACGTCAGGACCGCGCGGTCCAAGGGCCTGTCGGAGGCCAAGGTCGTCGGCGCGCACGCGCTGCGCAACAGCCTGACGACCGTCGTCACCGTGCTCGGCCTCCAGCTCGGCGCCCTGATCAGCGGCGCCGTGGTGACCGAGCAGATCTTCGTGATCCCCGGGTTCGGCAAGCTGACCGTGGACGCGGTGCTGACCAGGAACTACCCGGTCATCCAGGCCGTCGTGCTGATCACGGTGATCGGCTACGTCGTCGTCAACCTGCTGGTCGACATCGCCTACGCCTTCCTCAACCCGCGGATCAGGCTGTCGGGAGGCTCCCATGACTGAGCAGGCCGTCGCGGCCGGCCGGGCCGCCCGCAGGCGCAGGTTGTGGCGGCGTTTCCGGCGGCGGCCGATGCCGATGGCGGGGCTGGTGCTGGTAGCGGGCTTCGTCCTGCTGGCCCTGGCGGGGCCGCTGGTAACCGGCGACCCGGCCGCGCAGGACTACCTGGCCACGCTGGCGCCGCCGTCGCCTGCGCACCTGATGGGCACCGACGACCTGGGCAGGGACGCGTTCGCCAGGATCGCGCACGGCGCGCAGGTGTCGCTCCAGGCCGGCGTGTTGTCGACCCTGCTCGCGATGGCCGTGGGCATCCCGATCGGGCTGGTCGCCGGGTTCTACCGGCGCTGGCTCGACCCGATCGTGATGCGGCTGGTGGACGTGACGCTGGCCTTCCCCTTCCTGGTGTTCGCGGTGGGCCTGGCGGCGATCATCGGACCGTCGCTGAAGGGCGTGGTGCTGGCGCTGGGCTTCTCCCAGCTGCCCGCCGTCATCCGCATCACCCGGGGCGAGGTGCTGGCGGTCAGGGAGATGGACTACGTGGCGGCGGCCGTCGCCGACGGCGCAGGCGACGGGCACATCATCTTCAGGTACGTGCTGCCCAACTGCGCCAGCCCGCTCATCGTGCAGGCCACGGTGGCGATCCCGGCGGCCATCATCGGCGAGTCCACGCTGTCGTTCCTCGGGCTGGGCGTGCAACCGCCGACGGCCTCGTGGGGGGTGATGCTGACGACCGCGCAGCAGTACCTGAGCGACGCGCCGTGGCTGGCCATCTGGCCCGGCCTGATGATCGCGCTGGCCACGCTCGGCTTCAACCTGCTCGGTGACGGGCTGCGCGACGTACTGGACCCGAGGAGCGGCCGATGAGCCTGCTGGAGATCACCGACCTGTCCGTCGGGTTCGACACCGAGGACGGCCTGGTGCAGGCGGTCAGGGACATCTCGCTCACCCTGGACGAGGGCGAGATCCTGGCACTGTGCGGCGAGTCCGGCTGCGGCAAGTCGGTCACCGCGATGTCGGTGCCCCGGCTGCTGCCGCCCGACACGACCCGGCTGTCCGGCTCGGTGCGGCTGGATGGCCGCGAGCTCACCACGCTGCCCGAGCCGGACCTGCGGCACGTACGCGGCAAGGACGTCTCGGTCGTCTTCCAGGAGCCGATGACCTCGCTCAACCCGTCGTTCAGCGTCGGCTACCAGATCACCGAGGTGCTGCGCAGGCACGAGGGCCTGTCCCGGCGGGCGGCCGGCGACCGCGCGGTCGAGCTGCTGGAGCTGGTCGGCATCCCGGCGGCGGCGCGCAGGATGAAGGAATATCCGCACCAGCTGTCCGGAGGCATGCGGCAGCGCGTGATGATCGCGATCGCGGTGGCCTGCTCCCCTCGGGTCCTGATCGCCGACGAGCCCACCACCGCGCTCGACGTGACGATCCAGGCGGGCGTGCTGGACGTCTTCCGCGACCTGCGCGACCGGCTCGGCACGGCGATCATCCTCATCACGCACGACCTGGGCGTGGTGGCCGACATCGCCGACCGGGCCGTGGTCATGTACGCGGGCCGCGCCGTGGAGCAGGCCACGGTGACCGAGCTGTTCGCGAACCCGCGTCACCCGTACACGCTGGGGTTGATGAAGGCCCTGCCCACCGCCGCGGTCGGCGGGCGGCTGGCGGAGATCCCCGGCATGGTGCCCTCGCCGCTGTCCGACCCCGACGAGTGCGCCTTCCACGACCGCTGCCCGCGCGTCCAGGCCGACTGCCGCCTCTCGCGGCCCCCGCTCGTACGCCAGGCGGAAGGCCATCTGGCGGCCTGCTTTCACCCGGGAGGCACGGAGTGATCCTGCGCATCGACGACCTGGTCAAGCACTACGGCCAGGTGCGCGCCGTGGACGGCCTGTCGCTGGAGATCGGCCAGGGCGAGGTGCTCGGCCTGGTCGGCGAGTCCGGCAGCGGCAAGTCCACGGTGGGTAAGTGCGTGCTGCGCCTGACCGACCCGACCGCGGGCACGATCGAGCTGGCCGGCCGCGACATCACCCGCCTGTCGCGCCGGGCCATGCGCCCGCTGCGCCGGGACATGCACATGGTCTTCCAGGACCCCTTCTCCTCGCTCAACCCCCGCTTCACGATCGAACAGATCGTCGGCGAGCCGCTGCTGCGGCACAAGGTGGCCGACCGCCGGGGCGCCTCCGAGCGGGTGTCGGCCATGCTGGAGAAGGTCGGGCTGCGGCAGGAGATGCGCTCGCGGTTCCCGCACGAGCTGTCCGGCGGGCAGCGCCAGCGGGTGGGGCTGGCCAGGGCGCTGATCCTGGAGCCGAAGCTGGTCGTGGCGGACGAGCCGGTGTCGGCTCTCGACGTGTCCGTGCAGGCGTCCGTGCTCAACCTGATCACCGACCTGCAGCGGGACATGGGCTTCTCCTGCCTGTTCATCACGCATGACCTGTCGGTCGTGGAGTTCCTGGCCGACCGGATCGCCGTCATGTACCTGGGCAAGATCGTGGAGTCGGGCCCCAAAGCCGAGATCTTCGGCGCGCCGCGGCACCCGTACACGCAGGCGCTGCTGTCGGCGGCCCCGGTGGCCGATCCGGTGCGGCAGCGCGAGCGGCGCAGGATCGTGCTCGGCGGCGACGTGCCGAGCCCGGTCGATCCGCCCTCCGGGTGCCGGTTCCACACGCGGTGCCCGCTGGCGTACGACGCCTGCCGCACCGACGAGCCCCCCTTGACCGACGCGCGGGGCAACGGGCATCCGGCCGCGTGTCACCTCATCACGGCGGACCGCATCCCCGACGCGGCCGCTCATCGCTAGAAGGAGAATGGTTTGTTCACCACCAGGCCCGAGCTCTCAGGCGACTTCGGCATGGTCGCCAGCACGCACTGGCTGGCGTCTGCCGCCGGCATGGGCGTGCTGGAACGCGGCGGCAACGCCTTCGACGCGGCCGTCGCCGCCGGGTTCGTGCTGCAGGTCGCCGAACCCCATCTGAACGGCCCGGGCGGTGAGGTGCCGATTCTGCTGTGGAGCGAGGCCGACCAGAAGGTGTCGGTGGTGTGCGGCCAGGGCGTGGCGCCCGCCGCGGCCACGATCGAGCACTACACGGGGCTCGGCCTGGACGTGGTGCCCGGCACGGGGCTGCTGGCGGCGACCGTGCCGGGGGCGTTCGGCGGCTGGATGCTCATGCTGGAGCGCTGGGGCACCTGGTCGCTGGCCGACGTGCTGGCCCCCGCGATCCACTACGCCGAGCACGGCGTGCCGGTGCTGGAGCGGATCTCCGCCACGATCGAGTCGGTCGCGGGGCTGTTCACCGACGACTGGCCGACGTCGGCGGCGACGTGGCTGCCCGGCGGTGCCGCGCCCGCGCCGGGGTCGAAGCTGGCCAACCCGGTGCTGGCCGCGACCTACCGGCGGCTGGTGGCGGAGGCCGAGTCGGCGTCGAGCACCCGCGAGGGGCAGCTCGCCGCCGCCAGGAAGGCCTGGTACGAAGGCTTCGTCGCCGAGGCGATCGCCGAGTTCAGCGCCAAGACGGCCTGGCGCGACAGCTCCGGCGAGGTGCACGGCGGGCTGCTGACCGGCGACGACCTGGCCGGCTGGGCGGCCTCCGTCGAGGATCCCGTGACCTTCGACTACCGCGGGCACACCGTGTGCAAGACGGGGCCGTGGGGGCAGGGCCCGGTGTTCCTGCAGCAGCTCGCGCTGCTGTCCGGGTTCGACCTGGACGCGATGGGATATCTGAGCGCCGACTACGTGCACACGGTGACGGAGGTCGCCAAGCTCGCCTTCGCCGACCGCGAAGCCTGGTACGGCGACGCCGACGTGCCCATGTCCGACCTGCTGGGCGAGGCGTACAACGCGGAGCGGCGCGCCCTCGTCGGCCCCGAGGCCAGCATGGAGCTGCGGCCGGGCGCGCCCGGCGGCCGGACGCCCAGGTTGCCCGTCCTCCCCGCGCCCGGCACCTCCAGCAGCGCCCCCGGCGTCTCCGGCGCGCGCGCCCCGCAGGGCGTCGGCGAGCCCACGGTCGCCAAGAGCGCGGGCGGCGTGGAGGTGACCTCCGCCGACGGCACGGTCAGGGGCGACACCTGCCACGTCGACGTGGTCGACCGGCACGGCAACATGGTCTCGGCCACGCCCAGCGGCGGCTGGCTGCAGAGCTCGCCCACCATTCCCGCGCTGGGCTTCTGCCTGGGCACGCGGGCGCAGATGTTCTGGCTTCAGGAGGGCCTGCCGACCTCGTTGCGGCCCGGTGCGCGGCCGCGCACCACGCTGTCGCCCTCGTTCGCGCTCAGGGACGGCCGGCCGTGGCTGGCGTTCGGCACCCCGGGGGGCGACCAGCAGGACCAGTGGAGCCCGAACTTCTTCCTCTCCGTCGTGCACGGCGGGCTGAACCTGCAGGAGGCCATCGACGCCCCCATGTTCCACTCCGAGCACTTCCCCAGCTCGTTCTTCCCGCGCGGCTCACGCCCCGGCGTCCTGCACGTCGAGGACCGCCTCGACCCTGGCGTCGTCGCGGAGCTGCGGCGGCGCGGGCACGTGGTGGAGGCGCAGGGTCCGTGGGCGCTGGGCCGGCTCAGCGCGGTCGCCCGTGACGGCGCCTTCCTCAAGGCCGCCGCGAACCCGCGGGGCGCGCAGGGCTACGCCGTCGGCCGGTGACGCCGGCCGGTGTGCTGCGCGGCGTGACCGTCGTTTGCGAAAGCCGCACCGAGGGTCGGTTGTCGGGTGATCATCTGACACCGGCGGGGCGCGTGCCCTCGTAGAGTGGCGCCTTCGCCCAGCACGGCGGCGCGCGCGGGACGCGAGGGCGCCGCCGTGCTTCCGACTCGAGGAGTGAGCAACCCAGGTGTGCGCTTTCGCCAAGCCGGTGTCCGCGGCCATGTCGGTGTTCGCCGCCGTCAGCCTCTGGCCCGTGAACGCCCATGCGTCGGCCGCTGTCCTGCGGATCGGTTACGAGAACGGCGCGAAAACTTCGGGGCAGCCTGCGCTGGGGTTCAACGAGTGCTGCAAGCACTCGATCCAGGTCGACGACCTGCCGCGGACCGGCAAGTACGCGATTCGCAGCATTCTGAAGTACGGCGACGCGGCGGTCGCCGGGGGCACCCGGGCCGAGAGCCATTCGATGAAGGTCGAGGACAGCCACTTCAGGTCCGGCAAGACCGTCTACTACGGGTTCAGCATCTACCTGGCGAGCAGTTGGCAGAGCGACTCCAGGGAGGACATCCTCTTCCAGTGGAAGCCCTGGCGTGACACGTGCGAGGCCGACAAGGCGCCCAGCGCCTTCCTCACCGTGCAGCCGTCAGGGAAATGGCGGCTCAGGGTCAACTCCGACGGCAACGCCTGCTCGACCGCGGCCTCCGTGAAGAAGGTGAGCTTCGACCTCGCCGAGGTGCGGCCGGGCCAGTGGCACGACTTCGTCTTCAAGTTCACGTGGAGCCACGGCAGTCAGGGCGCCATCGACGGCTGGCACCAGACCCACAAGAGCCCCGGCTGGCGCAAGGTCGTGACCGCCACCGGCCCCAACACCTTCAACGACGACGCCACGACCCAGGGCTACCTGAAGTGGGGCATCTACAAGCCGGCCTGGAACAGCGGGCCGACCGACGTCACCAGCCGCACGGTCTTCCACGACAACATCGCCGTGGGCAGGTCCTTCGCCGAGGTCGACCCGGCGAAGGGTTAGCACCCCGGTGACCACGATCCTGGTCTAGGCGACTGTCGCCTCGATCAGGTCGTCCACCACCTCGGCCAGGTCGTTGCCCCTGGAGTGCACCCGGCGTTGCCGCATGGCTCCCGAGCCCTGGCGCAGCAGCCGGTCCAGACCCTCCTGGACGAACGTCAGGTCGCCCGCCTCGGCCAGCGCCGGGCGTACGTGCTCCAGGAGGCGCCCCGCCATCACCGGGGCGGGCACGAGCGTGCCGTGCCGCACGTCCATGCTGTCGCCCAGCAGCCCGTCGCGGGCGGCCCGCCAGTAGGCGGCGCGCAGCACCTCGGCGGGGACCGGCAGCCCTCGGTCGCCGCGCCCGACGGCCTCCAGGGAGGTCACGACCAGGGCACGGATGAGCCCGATCAGGGTGAGGCTGTCGGCCACGTCGAGGGGCACGTCGGCCACCCTGATCTCCACGGTCGGCAACCGCGGCGACGGGCGGGAGTCCCAGTAGACGGTCCTGGCGTCGAGCAGCACGCCCGACTCCGCCAGCGAGCGCAGCGCGAGCTCGTAGTCGCGGTACGACGGGAAGTAGGGGGGCGCGCCGGAGACCGGCCAGCGCCCCCAGCTGATCACCCGCCAGGACGCGTACCCGGTGTCGCGCCCCACGAAGAACGGCGAGTTGGCGGCCAGCGCGATCAGCGTGGGCAACCACGGCCGCAGGTGGTTGCCGACATAGACGGCGTGTTCCTCGTCGGGGACGTCCACGTGCACGTGCAGGGCGCAGATGCTGATCTCGTCCTGCAGCGCGCGGTAGAGCACCCTGCCCTGGTGGTAACGGTCGTCGTCGGTGAGCGGCGGCTGCATGACGTTCCCCAGGACGGGGATGCCGCTCGCGACGACGGCCAGCCCGCACGTGCGGGCCGCGTCCGCCACTTCCTTGCGCACGGTGCGCAGTTGCGAGCCCAGCTCGCTCAGGTCGGCGGACGGCGGCGTGCGTGCCTCCACCTGGAAACGGGTGATTTCTTGCACCACGTCCAGCACATCCGTGGCCGCGGCCAGGACTTCGGCCGCTCGGGGAGCCACGTGGCGGGTGCGGGGATCGACGACGAGGTATTCCTCTTCGATCCCGATCAACGGAACCATGCCCACACCTCGTTGGGGAGTCCAGAAGTCTCCGTACGAAGTTGTGCCCGTACCGTGCCCTGGGGGAAACCCGTCCGACAGGTGCTTGTCAGATGGGTCCGTAGAGGGCGTAAGAGGCGCGTGTGGCCATGGCCCAGTAGCGGTCGCCGTAGGACCAGTGCCACCACTCCGTGGGGTAGTTGACCAGCCCGACGGGCTCCAGCGCGGCGGCGAGGAGCTTGCGGTGAGCGCGGGCGTCGTCGGAGATGGTGGGGGCGGCGGTGTAGCAGGCGCCGTCGCTCTGCTCGGGGTTGTCGTTGACCTGGGTGCCCATGTCATATTCGGTGCCGTTGGGGGCGCACAGGGTCAGGTCGACGGCGGCGCCGGCGGTGTGGGGGGCGACCTCGACGGGGGACACGTAACGACTCGCCGCAACATAAGACTGGTCGGGCGAAATGTCGGGGAACGCCGCCTCCAGCTCCGCCCGGTATTCGTCGAAGATCCGCCGCTGCGTCGCGATGGGGCGGTAGCCCTCGACGATCAGCAGGTGATAGCCGTCGGGCAGCAGGGCTTCCGCCTTCTCCAGGCGGTCGAGCAGGCCGGCTCGCAGGTGGGCGTACGCGCCGTCGGCGTCGGCCATGCGCGTGTCCACGCGCAGCCGCCCGCGTACGTCGGTCAGTGGTTCGCCGCACTCCTGCACCGGGACGGAGGCGACACGGGGGTCCGAGATGAGCACGACATCGTTCGGGGACTGCCACATGGGCAGAAATTCTCACACAGTGTCCGAGAAAACCTGTTCCCGGGCCTGTTCCAGAGCCGCCGCCAGGGCGCCGCGCAACACCGGGTTGCCGGCGACCCCGGTCGTGACCACGGTGGGCCGGCTCGGGCACACGCGCGCCACCGCCTCCTGCACCTTGGCGGCCAGCCGCGCGCCGCCCGCCCTGCCGACGTCGCCGCTCAGCACGATCAGCCCGGGGTCGAGCACGACGGTCACGGCCGCCGCACCCACGGCCAGCCGCCGCGCCACCTCGTCCAGATAGCCCTCGTCGCCGCCGCGCACGAGGTCGGGCACCGTGTTGCCGGTCAGCCCGCGCCCTTCGGCCAGGCCGCGCAGGGCGTCGTGGCCCACCAGGCGCTGGAACGAACCCGACTGCGGCTGGGAGACGTCGGCGGGCAGCGGCTCGCCCGGCACCGGCAGCCAGCCGATCTCGCCCGCTCCCCCGGTGAAGCCGCGGTGCAGCCGGCCGCCCAGCATGACGCCGAGCCCTTGGCCGACGCCCGCCCAGATCACCACGAAGTCGTCGTGCCCGGCGGCCGCTCCGTGCTTGTGCTCGGCGAGGGCGACCAGGTTGACGTCGTTCTCGATCGTCACCGATGCGCCGAGTGTCTCGCGCAGGCTGGCCAGCACGCCGACGTGCCAGGCCGGCAGGTCGTACGACCAGCGCACGTCCCCGCTGACCGGGTCGACCACGCCTCTGGTGCCGATGACGAAGGAGCGCAACCGTGACAGGTCGATGTTCGCCGCCTCGCAGGCCCGCCGCACGGCCGCGTGCACCGCCTCGACCGGATCGCGGCCGTCCGAGGGGTTGAGTGTGATCTCGACCACGGTCCTGCCTGTGATGTCCGCCACACCGACGCGGAGGCTGTCGGGCAGGACCTCGAGCCCGGCGACGTAGGCGCAGGAGGGCACCACGGCGTACAGGGCGGCGTGTGGCCCTCTGCCGCCGGCCCGCTCCCCCGTGACCTCGACGAGTCCTCGCTCTTCGAGTCTGACGAGGAGCTGACCTGCGGTGACCTTGGACAGGCCGGTCCGCTCGCCGAGCTCGGCGCGGGTGAGAGGGCCGTCTCCGATGAGCAGTTCGAGCGCCGCCCGGTCGTTCAGCCGGCGCAATAACCGAGGGGTTCCCGGGTCTCGGCTCATCGACGTGGCCCCTCTCGTCACGATCGGCTAACGGCCGTTTTATAAAGGAAAGTTTCTTGTTAGTTTATCAGCATCGTTCGGCATTGACGATCAGCCTGGTGCGGACCGTAGGCCGGCACCCGGGAAGGGAGAACCCTGTGAGGATCGCGAAGATCACAGCCACTACGGTCACCACGGCCGCCCTGGCCCTGGGCCTGGCAGCCTGCGGGTCCGGCGAGACGCCTGAGTCCTCACCGAGCGCGGCCGCCGCGAGCGGGCCCAAGTACGCCGGCAAGACCCTGACCTTCTGGCGCCTGGGCGACACCAACCCCGACGCCCAGAAGTACACCGACGAGTTGGTCGCCGAGTTCGAGAAGCAGACCGGCGCCAAGGTGAAGGTCGAGTGGATTCCATGGGCCCAGGTCAACGACAAGTTCACGGCCGCGGCGGCGGGCGGCGCCGGCCCCGACGTCACCGAGATCGGCAACGACCAGGTCCCGCTCTGGCAGAGCCAGGAGGCGCTGGAGCCGGTCACGGACATTGTGGCCTCGGGCGACCAGGCCCAGATCCCGAAGAACCTGATGGGCCTCGAGACCATCGACGGCGAGACGTACGCCGTGCCGTGGGGCGGCGGCACCCGGGCGGTGCTCTACCGCGCCGACTGGTTCAAGGAGCTCAAGATCGAGGTGCCCAAGACCTGGGACGAACTCGTCGCCGCGGCCAAGAAGATCCAGGCCGAGAAGGGCTCCGACGTCGACGGGTTCGCCTTCAACGGCGGCTCCGACGCCAACCACCTGCTCGGCGCCCTCGCCTGGACCGCCGGCGGCGAGTACGCCGTCAAGGAGGGCGACAAGTGGGTCGGCAAGCTGACCGAGCCGAGCTTCAAGACCGGCTTCGCGCAGTACACCGGCCTGGTCACCGACGGCCTGTCCAGCAAGTCGCGCCTCAACCAGAACACCAGCGAGATCCGCACCCGCTTCGCCAACCACAAGGTCGGCATGTACCTCACCGCCGCGTGGGACCTCGCCGGAATCGAGGAGGACAGCAAGGGCAAGCTCAAGGGCGACAAGCTCGCCTTCTTCCCCCTCCCGTCCCAGGCGGGCGGCGAGGCGCAGGCCTTCCTCGGCGGCAACGACATCGCCGTCTGGGGCACCTCGGAGGAGAAGGACGCGGCCAAGGAGTTCGTGAAGCTGGCCTCCGGCAAGGAATGGGGCGTCAAGTACGCCACCGACGGCGGCCTGCTCCCCGTCTATCCCGAGGCCCTCGCCAAGCTGGCCGAAGACCCGGTGCAGGCGCCGTTCGCCGCCGCCTTCGCCAAGGCCAAGGCCTTCCCCGCCGACCCGCAGTGGACCGAGGCCAACGAGACCAAGGCGGTGCTGCAGAACGCCGCCCGCAAGGTCATCGAGGGCAAGGCGTCCGCCGACGAGGCACTGGCCGCGGCCAACAAGGAACTCGAAGACATCCTCAACGCCTCCTGAGCTATGACGAACACGTCAACGCTTCCCCGGGGCGGGGACCGCTCCTCCGGCCCGGGGCCGCGCCGCCCGAGCCCGCCGCGCAAGGCCAGCGGGCTGCCCGCGTGGTCCATCCCCTACGTCCTGCTCGTCCCCGGCCTGCTGGTCATCGGCGCGCTGCTGCTCTACCCCCTGATCCAGATGGGGATCATCGCCTTCCAGAAGGTGGGCCTGGTCCAGATCTCCGGCAAGAAGCCGGCCACCTGGGTCGGGCTCGACAACTTCACCAGCTTCGTCGACAACGACATCTTCTGGTCCTCGCTCCGCAACACGGTGGTGTTCGCCGTGATCGCGGTGCCGCTCACCCTCGTCCTCGGCACCGCCGTCGGCGTGTTGCTGCACCGGCTCGGCAAGAAGATGTCGCTGTTCGTCATCATCGGCATCATGTTCGCCTGGGCGGTGCCGCCGGTGGCGCAGGGCGTGATCTGGCGCTGGTTGTTCGACGCCGAGGCCGGCATCATCAACTGGGCGCTCAACCTGCTGCCCGACTGGCTCTCCACCGCCCTGTTCGGCCGGGCCGACTGGACCGGCGAGCCGTGGCTCAACGACGCCTGGTCCATTTACATGGTGCTGGTCATCTGCGTCGTCTGGGCAGGCTTCCCGTTCGTCGCCGTCTCGGTGCTGGCCGGGCTCAAGGGGGTCCCCGCCGAGCTCTACGAGGCCGCCAAGGTCGACGGCGCCGCCCCGTGGCGGACGTTCTGGAGGATCACGTTCCCGCTGCTGAAGCCGGTGTTCGCGGTGCTGACCGTGCTCTCGATCATCTGGGACTTCAAGGTCTTCTCCCAGCTCTACGTGCTGGCCGGCACGAACAACCGGGAGGCCTACAACCTGTCGATGTACGCGGTGACCGAGGCGTTCAAGGCCCCGCCGAAGATGGGCTCGGGCGCGGCCATCGCCCTCGTGCTGACCGTGATCCTGCTCATCGTCACGGCGGCCTACATCCGGCAGATGTTCAAGCAGGAGGACACGTGATGACCCCGCTGGCCCGCAGACGCCTGGGCAAGGTCACGCTCAACACGCTGGGCGTGCTGGTCTTCGTGGTGGCCACCTTCCCCGTCTACTGGATGGTCTCCACCGCCTTCAAGGCCAACGACCAGATCTTCACCACCGACTTCATCCCGTTCCCGACGCACTTCACCTTCGAGCACGTGCAGCGCGTGCTCTCCGAGGGCGTGGCCGGGCACTCCATCTGGCTCTACATGCGCAACAGCGCCATCGTCGCGCTCGGCACGATCCTGATCGGAGCCGTCTTCGCGCTGCTGTCGGCCACGGCGGTCGCCCGCTTCAGGTTCAGGGGCCGCACGCCGTTCCTCGCGCTGCTGCTCATCGTGCAGATGATCCCCGCCGAGGCGCTGGTCATCCCGCTGTTCCTGAGCGTCAAGCGGCTGGGCCTCTACGACCAGCTGCTCGGCCTGATCGTCACGCAGGTGGCGCTGACCCTGCCGTTCGGGATCTGGATGCTCCGCACGTTCGTGGCCGCGGTGCCCAAGTCGCTGGAGGAGGCGGCCTGGATCGACGGGGCAAGCCGGTTCACCACCTTCTGGAAGGTGCTCTTCCCGCTGGTGGCCCCCGGGCTCGTCGCGACCAGCATCTTCTCGTTCATCACCGCGTGGAACGAGCTCATCATGTCGCTGTACCTGATCAGCGACCCGACCAAATACACCATGCCCGTCGCCCTCCAGTACTTCTTCGGCCAGAAGGGCACCGACTGGGGCGCCATCATGGCCACCTCCACGATGATGACCATCCCCGTCGTCATCTTCTTCCTCGTCGTCCAGCGCCGCATGGTCTCCGGCCTGGTCGCCGGGGCCGTGAAGGGCTGACGTCCGCTTCCGTACGGCGCGCCCGTGCCGTACTCCGCCCTGCCGGAAAACGGTCGGCCCGCTCCCCACGGATGCATCCGGGAGATCCCAGCCTGGGCCTTTCCGCTTCGCGGGACGTTTCGCCCGGACCGCGACCGTCGATCCACGCACCGCTGCACGGCGGTTCGCTTCCGCCCCAAGGCATGAGCCCGGGGTCTCCAACGAAAGGAAGGTCCGATGAGCCAGAGTGATCGGGGGCTGCGCCGCCTCGCGGCCGGCACGCTGCTCGCCGCTTTCCAGGGCACCACGGCGCCCGGATGGGTGCTGCGCGAGCTCGAGCACGGTCTCGGCGGTGTCACACTTTTCGGCTTCAACGTGGCCGAGCCCGGCCAGGTACGCGACCTGACCGCCGCGCTGCGCGCCGCCGGTGAGCCCGTCATCTCGCTCGACGAGGAGGGCGGGGACGTGACGCGGCTGGCCTACCACGTCGGCAGCCCGTACCCGGGGAACGCGGCGCTCGGCGCGGTGGACGACGTCGAGCTGACCCACCGCGTGCACCAGGCGATCGCCGCCGAGCTGGCCGCCTGCGGCGTGAACCTGAACATGGCGCCGAGCGCGGACGTCAACACCGAGGCGGACAACCCGGTGATCGGCACCAGGTCGTTCGGCACGGACGCGGAGCTGGTCGCCAGGCACACGGTGGCGGCCGTACGGGGTCTGCAGGCGGGCGGCGTGGCCGCCTGCGTCAAGCACTTCCCCGGCCACGGCGCCACCCGGGTGGACTCCCACCTCGCGGTACCGGTCGTGGACGTCGGCCTGGACGTGCTGCGGGAGCGCGAGCTGGCCCCGTTCCGCGCGGCGATCGGCGCCGGGGCCAAGTCGGTGATGACCGCGCACGTGGCGGTGCCGGCGGTGACGGGCGACGCCCCCGCCACGCTGTCCGGACCCGCGCTGACCGGGCTCTTGAGGGGCGAGCTCGGCTACGACGGCGTGGTCGTCACCGACGCGCTCGACATGCACGCCATCACCAAGAGCGTGGGCCTGGCCGGGGGCGCTGTGCTGACGCTCGCGTCCGGCGCCGACCTGCTCTGCCTCGGCCCGCTGCCCACCTACGACGACATCCAGGCGATCATCGCGGCGATCGTCACCGCCGTGCGCGAGAACCGCCTGCCGCTGGAGCGGCTGGAACAGGCCGCGGAGCGGGTGGCGGCGCTGCGCGCCTGGTTCGGCGCGCCCCACGAGGCGGCGGCGGAGCAGAACGGCGTCGGCCTGCACGCCGCCCGCCGCGCCGTACGGCTGACCGGCGCCCCCGAACCTCTGGTCGAGCCCCTGGTGATCGAGGTGGACACGCCGCCGACGATCGCCGTGGGCGACGTGCCCTGGGGCGTGGGCCCGTGGCTGCCCGACGCGGAGATCGTCAGGGTCGGGCCCACGACCGCGGATGTCCCCGTGCTGCTGGCCAAGGCCGCGAACCGGTCGCTGGTCGTCGTGGTCAAGGACGCGCACCGCCACCAGGCCAGCCAGGACCTGGTCTCCGCGCTGCTGGCGGCCCGCCGCGACACCACGGTCATCGAGATGGGGCTGCCCGTGTGGCAGCCTGGCAGCGCCGCCTACATCGCGACGTACGGGGCCGCCAGGCCCAACGCCCAGGCCGCCGTCGAACTGCTCAGCGGACGCTAGATCAGCCCGCGGGAGGTCGGCCCCACGTCGGCCCCACGTCGGCCCCAGCCGGCCCTGGGGGGCCGGGCCCACGTCGGCCCGGGGAGGCCGGCCCCAGTCGGCTTCGGGTGGGTCGGGTCTAGGAAGTGAGCAGGGCCTCGCGGGCCTGGTCGAGCGCGGCCAGCACGGCGCCGCGCAGCACCGGGTTCTGGCCGGTCACCATGGTGGTGACGACCTGGGGCCGCACCGGGCAGATGCGGGCCACCGCCTCCTCCACCCGGGACGTGAGGGCGGCGCCCCCCGCGCGGCCGACCACCCCGCCCAGCACCACCAGGCCCGGGTCGAGGATCACGCACACCGCGGCCACGCCCAGGGCGAGCCGGTCGGCGATCTCGGAGAGCAGCGGCTCGCCCTCGGCGCCCGCCGCCACCGCGACCTGGACGCACTCGCCCGCGCTGCCGGCCGCGAAACCGTGGCCGCGAGCCAGTTCGGTCACCGCCTCGGCGCTGACCAGCGACTGCAGGCCGCCCGCCAGCGACGGCAGGCGCCCCGGCATGGTGCGGATGTCCTCGGGCAGCGGGACGCCGGGCACCGGCAGGTAGCCGATCTCGCCCGCGCTGCCGGCACGCCCCCGGTGGAGCTTGCCGCCGAGCATGACCGCGAGGCCGAGCCCGCGGCTCGCCCACAGCAGCACGAAGTCGTCGATCCCCTGCGCCGCGCCGTCGACCCGCTCGGCGATGGCGGCGAGGTTGACGTCGTTCTCGATGGTCACCCCCCGCCGCAGGTCGTCGGCGAGGGCTTCGTGGATGCCCTCGTGCCAGCCCGGCAGGTCGAACGAGAAGCGCACGTCGCCGCTGCGCGGGTCGACCACGCCGGGGGTGCCGATCACGACGCCGCGCAGCCTGGCCAGGCTGACCTTGGCGCTGCGGCATGCCTTGGCGATCGCGTCGTGCACCACGGAGACCGGGTCGTCGTCGCCCTGCGGATCGACGGTGACCTCGGCGATGGTGCGGCCGTGGATGTCGGCGACCGCGGCGGAGATCAGCTCGGGCCCGACCTCCAGGCCGGCGACGTACGCGCTGGAGGGGATCACGGAGTAGAGGGCGGCGTTGGGGCCGCGCCCGCCGACCTGGGTGCCGACCACCTCGACCAGGCCGCGCTCCTCCAGCCTGGCCAGCGTCTGCGAGGCCGTGACCTTGGACAGGCCGGTCAGGTCGCCGATCTGCCCGCGCGTCATGGGGCCGGTGGCCAGCAACAACTCCAGCGCGGCCCGGTCGTTGATCTCCCTCAGCAGCCTGGGCACACCAGGGCGTCGCTCCACGCGGAATTCCCACCCGTCAATCGAAAAGGTTGTTAGAAGTTTAGCGCCGGGCGCCCGTTCTGACGGCCTTGCGAGCTACCAGTCTTGACCAGGAGGGATAATCAAGAACATGCGCCTTTCCGCTCGTGTCGACTACGCCCTCCGCGCCGCCGCCGAACTCGCCGCAGCCGGTGCCGGCCCGACTACTGTGGGCGAGCTCGCCAAAGAGCAGGACATGCCCCCCAAATATCTGGAGAACATCCTGCTGCAGATGCGCCGCGCCGGGCTGGTGCGCGGGCAGCGGGGGCCGGAGGGCGGTTATGTGCTGGCCCGCGCGGCTACCGAGATCTCCCTGGCCGACGTGATCAGGGCGGTGGACGGCCCGCTCGCCAACGTGCGCGGCGAGCGGCCCGAGCACGTCGGCTACCGCGGGCCCGCTGAGTCGCTGCAGCAGGTGTGGATCGCGCTGCGGGCCACCGAACGCTCCATCCTCGAGGAGGTCACCCTGGAGCAGGTCGCCTCCGGCACGCTGCCCGAGCGCATCCGGCTGCTCGCCTCCGACCCCGCCGCCTGGGACTGACCGCCCGCCCCAGGCCCGCCGCCTCGACCCGACCCGCCGCATCAAGCGCGCAGCCGACCCGCCGCCTCGACCTGACACCCGCGTCAGGCGCGCAGCCGGCTCGCCGTCCAGAACAACGCGAGCGCGGCCAGTTCGGCCACGGCCGCGGCGGCGGGCAGCCAGCCGCTGCCGTGGGCGTCGAGCACGAGCCCGCCGAGCGCGCCGCCACCCGACACCCCGACATAGACGGCGCTGCTGTTGAGCGCGAGCGCCTGCGGCGCGGCGGGGCCCGCCATCGCGAGCAGCCGGGTCTGCGCGGGCGGCGGGATCCACCACGACACGGCCGCCCACACCATCAGCAGGGGCAGGAGCGCGAGCAGCGTCATCGGCCGCAGGAGCCAGCAGGCGGTGAAGGCCGCCATCACCGCCGTGAACCCGGCGATCCCGGCCATCAGCGCCCGGTCCGCGCCCCACCGGTCGGCGGCGCGCCCGCCGAGTTGCCCGCCCACCAGCCCGGCCAGCCCGGCCATGGCGAAGACCCACCCCAGCTCGGCGGGCCCGGCCCCGGCCAGATCCCGCAGGAACGGCGCAAGGTACGTCATCAGCACCATGCTGCCCAGCACGATGGCCACGATCCCGAGCAGGCCGACCAGCACCCGTGGCCGGGCCAGCGGGGCCAGCCGGCGTCCCATGGGCATGGCCTCCCCCGGCGGCGGCTCGGGCAGCGTGAGCCTGGTCGCCACGAGCGCGGCGAGCCCCAGCAGCCCGCCGACCCCGAACGTGGCCGGCCAGCCGAACGCGCCGCCCACCCAGGTGCCGATGGGCACGCCCAGCATCAGGGAGCCGGTCAGCCCGCCCATCACGAGGGCCAGGTAACGTCCCTGACGCCCTTCCGGGGCCATGGAGGTCGCGATGGCGTACGCGGCCGGCACGACGGCCGCCGCGGCGAGCGCCGCCAGCACCCGCAGGCCCATGAGCACGGCGTACGAGCCGGCGAACGCGGCCGCCCAGTTGGCGGCCACGAAGAGCGCCAGGGCACCGGTGATCAGCCCGCGCCTCGGCCAGGTGGCGGTCACCACGGACGCCACGGGCGCCCCCAGCGCGAACGCCAGGGAGAACACGGTGACCAGCTGCCCGCCGGCTGCCTCGCTGACCCCGAGGTCGGCGGAGATGGCCGGCAGCACGCCCGCGATCACGTAGTCGTCGGTGGCGAAGGCGAACGTGGTGAACGCCAGCGCGAGCAACCATGCGGGCACGCGGGCACGCTGCCGCACGTCAACGGACATGGGAATCCCCTTGATAAAGGTAACAGTCGTTTCCCAGGTAGGGTAACAGTCGTCACCTCAATGACGTCAAAGGGATGTCAGCCCATGGCCAGGACCGCCGACCCCAACCGCCGCGCCGAGCTGCTCGACCGGATCGTCGACTATCTGGCGGGACACGGCCTCTCGACGCTCTCGATGCGGCCGCTGGCCGAGCATCTGGGGAAGTCCACGCGCGTGCTGACGCACCACTTCGCCGACAAGGACGAGCTCCTCTCGGCCACCATGGAGCGCCTGGACGAACGGCACCGCGCCTGGCTGCGCTCGTTGCCCGGCTGGGCGGGCTCCGACAGCGTGGGCACGATCATCCGCCGCACCTGGGACTGGCAGTCCTCGGAGGACAACCTCCCCATCGCGCGGCTCGTCCACGAGATCGAGGGCCTGGCGGCGGGCGGGCGTCTGCGGGGCCACGTCCCGCGACTGCTGGCGGACCGGTCGGAGTTCGTGGCAGGGCTGCTGCGCGAGCGGGGCGTGCCCGAGGCCGACGCGCTGCGCATCTCCACGCTGGCCAACTCGGCGTACACCGGGTTGCAGATCGACCTGCTCACCACCGGCGACCGCGAGCGTGTCGAGGAGGCCCTCGACCAGCTCTGCGCCCTGGTGGACGAGTGGGTCGCTACTTACGGGTGAACCAGAACGCGACGTCGTCCAGCTCGGCGGCCGGGCCGTCGGCCAGCGTGCGGACGGGCCGGCCGGTGGCGTCCATCAGGACGACGTCGGCGTTCCCGCCGCCACCTCGCCCACGTCAGGAAAGGCCCGCAGCTCCTTGCCGTCCAGGGCCAGCGCCTTCACGCCCCCGCGTACACCATGAGATAGCTGGCATGCCGCAGTCAGCCTCCTGACACGTCCGCTCCCCCGATCATCATTATGGTCGCCGAAGGCGCGGAACGAAGGCTTCCTAGACTGGAAGGATGCCTGAAGGAGATGCCGTCCATCGTACGGCCGGCCGCCTGCGAGGCGCCCTGGACGGGCACGTGCTCACCAGGTCGGACTTCCGCGTGCCCAGGCACGCCACGGCCGACCTGACCGGGCGCGCCGTCGTCACCACGGTGTCGCGGGGCAAGCACCTGCTCACCCGCGTGGAGGGCGACCTGACCGTGCACACCCACCTGCGGATGGACGGGAGCTGGGTGGTGACACCGGCGGGGCGGCGCACCCCGCCCGGCGACCTGGTCAGGCTGGTTCTGGCCAACGAGCGCTGGCAGGCGGTGGGGCTCAGGCTCGGCATGGTGGATCTCGTCAGGACGGATGAGGAGGCACGTCTGGTCGGGCACCTCGGCCCGGACCTGCTGGGGCCTGACTGGGATCCGGATGAGGCCGCACGGAGACTGCGAGCGGAGCCCGGCAGAGCCATCGGGGAGGCGCTGCTCGATCAGCGCAACCTGGCCGGGATCGGCACGATCTATCGAGCCGAGACCCTGTTCCTGCGCGGGATCTGGCCGTGGCGAGCGGTCGGGGAGGTCGAGGATCTGGAAGGGCTCGTGTCACTGGCGCAGCGGATCATGGCCGCCAACGCACATCATCGATCTCCTGCGGGCACGGTGACCACAGGTGATCGCCGCCCGGCGAACCGGACATGGATCTACGGCAGGGCGGGGAGGCCCTGTCGCCGATGCGGCACCCGCATCAGCCGCGGGGAGATGGGGACAGGCCCACAGGAACGGCTGATCCTGTGGTGTGCCGGCTGCCAACCGCGTTAGGCGGCCACCATGTCCTTGACCTCGGGGAACACGGACTCGGGGATCGATCCGGGGACCGACTCCGACAGGGGCAGACGCTCGTGCTCGGGCACGTCGGCAAGCACGGGGGCAGCCTGGAGCTCCGCCAGCGCGAACTGATCGGAAACTTCACGCAGCACCTGCGAAAGGGGCACGCCGAGTGCGCCGCAAATGGATGCGAGCAGCTCGGACGAGGCCTCCTTCTGCCCGCGCTCCACCTCGGACAAGTAGCCGAGCGAAACACGTGCGAGGGTGGACACCTCGCGCAGCGTGCGTCCCTGCCGCACCCGCAACCGCCTCAGCACGTCGCCGAGCAGCTGACGCAGCAGAATCATCTGTCGCTCCCTCCCCGGCGCGGATGTCTTCACCACGCCCCGCGTGATCGGTTCGTGCCGAACATTGGTCTTCTTCGCTTCGTACATACTCCTCGCCGTCATCACTGGGCGCGGCCGGCCAGGGACCGCCGCTCGTGGCGCGTCGCTCGACTCATCAGGCCCGCCTGCCGGGCGCTCGGTGCTTGCAGATGGCTCACGGACCTCACTCACAGCTCCACCGTACCCGTATCCACCGACACAGCGTCAGACCGTGCGTCGGATGTTCGCTCGGGACGTAACACAGTAATCACCCGGAATGTTCCCCTATGTTCGCCTTCAGCACACCTGCCAGGAGATCAACCGCCTCGTCCACCGTCTCTACCCTGATACGTTCGCGCGACCCCCGCAGGGTCAACGTCCGGGCCGAAATCTGCCCGCCGGGCCCGCAGACGGCCACGTGGACGGTGCCGACGGGCCGCCCGTCCTGGGGCTCGGGCCCCGCCACCCCGGTCACCGCCAGCCCGTACGTGGCCCCGCACAGCCGCGCGACCCCCGCCGCCATGGCCGCGGCCACCTCGGGATGCACGGCCCCCTCACGGCGCAGCAGATCGCCGGGCACGCCCAGCAACTCCCGCTTGAGATCGGTGGCGTAGGAGATCACCCCGCCCACGAACGCCTCGGAGGCGCCCGAGACGGACGTGATGGTGGCCCCGATGAGCCCGCCGGTCAGCGACTCGGCCACGGCGACCGTGGCATTCTGGGCCACCAGCAATCTCAGGACCTCGGCCGCGTCCGCCATCGGTCGATCACTCCCCGCGCGCTCGCTCGGCCACCGTACGCAGCCGGATCGCCCTGACGACATAGTCGACGCCCGTGCCCACCGTGACGACCACCGCCGCCCCCATCACCGCCCATCTGACGGGATCGGGCACGAACGGCAGCAGATAGAGCACGATGGCGGCGATCTGCAACACGGTCTTGACCTTGCCACCGTAGCTGGCCGGGATGACGGCGTGCCGCAGCAGCACGAACCTGAGCGCCGTGATGCCCAGCTCCCTGCCGAGGATCACGACCGTGACCCACCACGGCAGCTCGCCGAGGATCGACAGGCACACCAGGGCCGCGCCGGTGAGCGCCTTGTCGGCGATCGGGTCGGCGATCTTGCCGAAGTCGGTGATGAGGCCGTAACGCCGGGCCAGCTCGCCGTCGAGATGGTCGGTGATCGAGGCGACCGCGAAGACCGCCAGTGCGGCGATCCGCCAGCCCGTGCCCGGCACGAACAGGCAGACGACGAAGAAGGGGACGAGCACCAACCGGAGGACCGTGAGGACGTTGGCGATGTTCCACGGGCTTACCACGCGGCGCTCGTCCCTTTTCATGGACTGGCCTTGATGCGCGCGATCAGATCGACCCCCTCGGCGTCGACCACGACCGCGCGCACGATCTCTCCCCGGACCAGGCCGATGCCCTGCACCGTGACCGAGCCGTCGACTTCGGGGCCCTGGTGGGCGGCCCGGCCCTCGTAGCCGCCGTCGCCCAGGTCGTCGTCGATCAGCACGTCGACCTCGGTGCCGATGCGCTCCTCAGCGCGTTGCGCGGTCAACTCCTCGGCCAGCTCGGTGAGCGCCCGCACGCGCTCGTCGACGACCTCCTGAGGAAGCTTGCCCGGCAGCTCGGCCGCCTCGGTGCCGTCTTCGTCGGAATAGCCGAACACACCTATCACGTCGAGCCTGGCGGCCTCCAGGAAGGCGACCAGCTCGCCGAACTCCTCCTCGGTCTCGCCGGGGAAGCCCACGATGAAGTTGGAGCGCACACCCGCCTCAGGGGCGCGCTCACGGATGGTCTCCAGCAGCCCGAGGAAGCGCTGGGGATCGCCGAAGCGGCGCATGCGGCGCAGGACGGAGCCGCTGGCGTGCTGGAAGGACAGGTCGAAGTAGGCGGCGACGCCGTCGGTGCCGGAGATCACGTCGATCAGGCCGGGACGGAGCTCCGCCGGCTGGAGATAGCTGACCCGCACCCGCTCGACGCCCTCGACGGCCGCGAGCTCGGGCAGCAGTTTCTCCAGCGCCCGCAGATCGCCCAGGTCCTTGCCGTAGGACGTGGAGTTCTCGCTGACCAGGACGAGCTCGCGCACGCCCCGGTGGGCCAGCCAGTCGGCCTCGGCCAGCAACTCTTCCGGCTTGCGCGAGACGTAGGAGCCGCGGAAGGCGGGGATGGCGCAGAACGTGCAGCGCCGGTCACAACCGGAGGCCAGCTTGAGCGAGCCGACCGGGCTCTCGTCGAGCCGCTTGCGCAGCACGCGCGGGCCGCTCGCGGGCGCCAGGCCCGCCGGCAGGTCGCCGTGGCCGGGGATGTTGGGCCGGGGCGCGCTGGCACGGTCCACCGGCGAGATGGGCAGCAGGGTGCGGCGGTCGCGTGGCGTGTGCGGCTTGAGCGACCGGCCGGCGACCACGTCGTCGAGGCGGTCGCCGATCTCGGCGTAGTCGTCGAAAGAGATCACCGCACTGGCCTCGGGCAGCGCGTCGGCCAGCTCGTTGCCGTAGCGCTCCGCCATGCAGCCCGCCGCCACCACCTTCGCACCGGAGTCGGCGGCGGCCAGCACCGTGTCGATGGAGTCTTTCTTGGCCGACTCGATGAAGCCACAGGTGTTGACGACGACGACATCGGGGTCGTCGTCGCCCAGCTGCCAACCGGCAGCCTCAAGTCGCGCGGCCAGCTCCTCGGAGTCGACCTCGTTGCGCGCGCAGCCCAGAGTGATCAGCGATGCGGTTCGGCGGGATGACATGGTGAACACTACGGTATCGGGAGTTGGCCACCACCCGATGCACTGGCTCCCCCAGGTGACTCACGCGTGACTATCGCGCCTGCGTTTTCGGCGGGCCGAACGAGCGCCGCACCATCTCCCCCGTCTCGCCGAGCTCCGTCACTTTCTTGCCGTTGACCTGCACCGACACCGCTCCCGCGTCGGCGATCAGCACGTTCACCCTGCCCTCGGCCCGCCAGGTCGACGTCTTTCCCGCTTTGAGCGTCCCCGCGAACAGCTTGTGACCCTCGGCGTCGCGCACGTTCACGTACGACGACCGGTTGGCTTTGATCCGCAGCGTCACTATGCCCTTCTTGGCGGGCCTGGCGCGCGGCGTCTCGGTGATGGGCGTGTTGGGCGGGACGCTGGGCTTGGCCGACGCCGCCCGCACGTCGGCCGTGCGCGCCTGGTCGCTCGCGTCCCCCAGCACCCGCATCAAGCCGAACACCATCACGATCGCCAGCGCCACCCCCAGCGCCGCCGTCCAGTTGGGACCCCGCCGCTCCGGCAGGTTGATCTTGCGGTCGGCCTGGAACACGGCCGAGGCGGCCACCGGCTCGGGCGCACCACCGTGCTGCTGGTCGAAAAGGTGGACGGTGGACTCGGCGTCGAGCCCCACAGCCTGGGCCACAGCCCTGATGTGCCCCCTGGCGTAGAAGTCACCGCCGCATTGGCCGTAATCATCCTGCTCCATGCGATGGATGATCGTCTCGCGAATATTGGTGGCCGCGCTGACCTGCGCGACCGTCAACCCAGCCGACTGCCTGGCTGCCGTCAGCACGGCCCCGATGCTCTGATCCTGCACAGCGAACGCCTCCCCATGGCGCCTGGACTAACCACCACGACGTTGCGTAGTGGTTCATATTCAACCAGTTACCGCTGGGCATGCACGCATTGGGGTCATTCGCCACGCAGGTCGGCCAGCAATCCCGGCAGATCATCCGGTTTCACCAGCACTTCGCGCGCCTTGGATCCTTCGCTCGGACCGACCACGTTGCGGCTCTCGAGCAGGTCCATCAGCCGCCCGGCCTTGGCGAACCCGACGCGCAGCTTGCGCTGCAACATCGAGGTGGAGCCGAACTGGGTGCTGACGATCAGCTCGGCCGCCTGGATCAGCAGGTCGAGATCGTCGCCGATGTCCTCGTCGATCTCGCGCTTGACCGGCGCGGCGGCGACGTCCTCGCGGTATTCGGCCTGCATCTGCGCCTTGCAGTACGCGACGATCTCGGCGATCTCCTTCTCCGAGACGAACGCGTTCTGGATGCGGATCGGCTTGCTCGCGCCCATCGGCAGGAACAGCGCGTCACCCTGGCCGACCAGCTTGTCGGCGCCCGGCTGGTCGAGGATGACCCGCGAGTCGGTGAGGCTCGACACCGCGAAGGCCAGCCTGGACGGCACGTTGGCCTTGATGAGGCCGGTGACCACGTCGACCGACGGCCGCTGCGTGGCGATCACCAGGTGGATGCCCGCCGCGCGGGCGAGCTGGGTGATGCGCACGATCGAGTCCTCGACGTCGCGCGGGGCCACCATCATCAGGTCGGCCAGCTCGTCCACGATCACCAGCAGGTACGGGTACGGCTGGTAGACCCGCTCGCTGCCCGGGGGCGGCTGCAACTTGCCCGCCCGCACGGCCTTGTTGAACTCGTCGACGTGCCGGAACCCCGACGCGGCCAGGTCGTCGTAGCGCCGGTCCATCTCACCGACCACCCATTCGAGAGCTTCGGCGGCCTTCTTCGGGTTGGTGATGATCGGCGTGATCAGGTGAGGGATGCCCTCGTAGACGCTCAGCTCGACCCGCTTGGGGTCGACCAGCACCATGCGCACCTCGTCGGGCGTGGCCCGCATCAGGACGCTGGTGATCAGCCCGTTGACGCAGACCGACTTACCGGCGCCGGTCGCGCCCGCGATGAGCAGGTGGGGCATCTTGGCGAGGTTGGCGACGATGGTGCGGCCCTCGACGTCTTTGCCCAGGCCGACGATCATCGGGTGGTGGTCGGCCTGCGCCACCTGGGAGCGCAGCACGTCGCCCAGCGCCACCAGGTCCTTGTCGGCGTTCGGGATCTCGACCCCGATCGCCGACTTGCCCGGGATGGGCGACAAAATCCTGACATCTGCGGATTTGACGGCGTACGCGATGTTCTTGGTGAGCGCCGTGACCTTCTCGACCTTGACCGCGGGCCCCAGCTCGATCTCGTAGCGGGTCACGGTCGGCCCCCGGGTGAACCCGATGACCTGCGCGTCGATGCCGAACTGCTCCAGCACGCTGGTCAACGCGTTGACCACGGTCGTGTTGGCCTTGGTCTGCGGTTTCGGCGCCGTGCCCGGCTTGAGGTGCTGCAGGTCGGGCAGGCTGTAAGGACCCGCCTGCGGCGACAGCACGAGCTGCTCCACCTTGCGCGGCGCCGGCGTCGGCTCGGGGGGCTCCGGCTTGCGCTCCAGGTCGGGCGCGGGCGCCGATTCCTCGTCCGTCAGGCCCGGCACGATCTCCGGGGAGTGGTCGGTGTGTTTGTCCTTCTCTGCCAGCACGGGCGTGTCGTACGGCTTGACGAGGTCGCCGCCCTCGCCGTCCTCCGCCTTCTTGGGCTTGGACCGCTTCTTGGCGGACGTCCTGGACGTGGAGCCCTTGGGCTCGGCGTCGGCCTGCCGCTCGAACAGCAGGTGCTTGAGCTCGGCCAGCCGCTCGGGAACGCGGTGCACGGGGGTGGCGGTGATCACCAGCACGCCGAACCCCGACAGGATCAGCAGCAGCGGGATCGTGATCCACGGCGGCAGGATGCTCATCGGCGGCGCCGCCACGATGAACCCGACCATGCCCCCGGCCTGCGACACCTTGTCCATGCCCTGGCCCTCGCCCGCCGGGTAGGGGGTGCCGTTGGCCACGTGGATGACGCCGAGCACGCCGATCAGCAGGGCGGCCCATCCGATCACCATGCGCCCGGTGTCGGCGTTCTGGTCGGGATGGCGCAGGTAGCGCCAGGCCAGCAGGCCGAGCAGCAGCGGCAGCGCCCAGGCCAGCGAGCCGAACACGCCGCGCGCGGCCGCGTTCACCACGCCGGAGACCGCGCCGTCGGAGTTGCGCCACGTCATGGCCGCGACCACGATGGCGGCCCCGAGCACCGCCAGCCCCACCCCGTCGCGCCGGTGCGCCGGATCGAGTTCGCGGGCGTTCTTGCCCAGCGCCCGGGCGGTGCTGCCGATGCCGTTGGCGACCAGCATCCACAACCCGACGATCAGCTTGCCGATCATCGTGAAGACCCAGCTGATCGGGTCCTGGTGGGTCACGGAAGGCTTGCGACCGGTGGCGGATCCCTTAGCCCTGGACCGTCCCGCCGACGAGCCCCCGCGCTTGGCGGAGGTCGAGCGAGACGAGGTCGACCGCTTCGCCGGCCCCTTCGATGCGCTTTTCGGCGTACGGGTGGCCATGATGCCAAAGGTACGTCGGAGACACCGCGGAACGCGCGGAGGCTCGCCGGTGTCGTGACATTCCGGCACCTCAAAACCGGCAGAGTCCTTTCCTCGCATGGGGATCATCGACAACCGGAGGTGGTGACGCCGCCGGTCTGCCACTCTGTGAGTGACCAAGGTGCCACATCGAGTGATGTTCTAGGACGCAGAGTGGACACGACCCGGGTGTCGAGCACGGCCTTCGACGGCACACCCCATGCTCCGGCCCACGCGCGCAAGTTCGTCCGTCAGGTCCTCGGCGAGTGGCATCTGAGCCACCTCGCCGAGGACGCCGTGCTGCTGACCAGCGAGCTCGTCACCAACGCCGTCGTGCACGCGGGCACCGGGATCGAGCTGACGTGCCGTCTCGACGCGGACGCCGGCCCGGCGAAGCTGGAGATCGAAGTCGACGACCACCTGCCCGAGCGGACGATCGACGAGGCCGGCGTCATGCCCGACGTGACCCTCACGGACGAGGTGCGGCCGTCCGGGCGTGGGCTCGCGCTCGCGGGCATGCTGGCCGACGCCTGGGGCGTCACGTACACGAGGACCGCCAAGCGCGTCTGGGTGCGCCTGGAGCTCGCGGACGGCGGCGACGGGCAGGAGACCGTGACCGGCCCGCCGGTCACGGCCCCCGCCGCCATCGACACCCTGCACGTCGGCGTGGTGGTCACCGACGGCGACGGGCTCGTACGGTCGTGGAACTCCGAGGCGCGGCAGTTGCTCGGCTGGCGTCCCGAGCAGGCGATCGGCCGGCCGCTGGCCGACCTGGTCGCCTGGCGCGGCCACGGCCCGTACGCGCTGTCGCTGACCGACACGCTCGGCCTGGGCCGCTGGCGGGGCGAGGCTCGCATGCGGCACGCCGACGGGAGGCTGGTGCCCGTCTACGTCTCCCACCTGCGCACCGACGGGCGTGCGCGGGATCGCCGGTCGATCTGGATGGTGGTGGCGGGCGACCACCGCTACGTCCTGACGCCGCCGCCCGCGCCCCGCAGGGAGGCGGGCCGGCGTATCAAGGACCTGCTCGACCAGGACATGCCGTTCCCCGAGCTGCTCGACACGATCGCCAGGATCGTGCAGATGTCCAGCGGCGGCGACGCCGCGTACGTGTTGCTCCCCACGGAGGGCGGCAGCAGGTTCGGCGTGGCGGCGGGCGCGGGCGCGACGGCGGGGCTGGTGGGGGTGCTGGCCACCGGCGTGTTCGGCGCCGAGCGCAAGACGCCCACGATGATCGAGGACCTGCTGGCCGGTGACGTCGAGCTGGCCGAGCAGCTGCGCGCCCGCTCGCTGGCGTGCGCGCCCCTGCTCCTGGCCGGCGAGGTGACCGGCTACCTCGCCGTGACGGCGGAGCAGCCCGGCCACCTTGACCAGGAGCTCACGGTGAGCCTGCAGCACATCGCCGACCAGGTCGCGATGCCGGTGCAGCGCGCGCGGCTGGCCGAGCAGGACCGCGCGCACCGGGGCCGGCTGTCCTTCCTGGCCGAGGCGGGCGAGCTGCTGGCGGGCGTGCACGACGAGGAGCTCATCGCGGCGCTGACCGCGCAGCTCGTCGTCCCCAAGATCGCGACCTGGGCGGCCGTCTACCTGACCGACCTCGCGGGCATGACCAGGCTCGCCCACGTCTGGCACAGCGAGGAACGCCACAACGCCGACCTGCGCAAGTCGTTGCCCGCCATCCCCCGCACCGCGCTCGACGAGGTGAGCTGGCCCGCCGGCCCGGAGGCGGTGCTGGCGTTCCCGCTGCTCACCCAGGGCCGCTCGCACGGCGCGCTGGTGATCGGCCGCGCGGAGCCGACGCTGCCGCTGGAGGTGGCCGACCTGCTGGCCGACCTGTGCCGCCTGGTGGCGCTCAACCTGCACACCGCGATGCTCTACGCCCGGCAGGCCACCACGTCGCGGGTGCTGCAGCGCAGCCTGCTGCCGATGCGCGTGGCGCCCATGCCCGGCCTGGAAAGCGCCGTCGTCTACGAGCCCGCCGAAGAGGGCGCGGACGTCGGCGGCGACTTCTACGACCTGTTCACGGTGGGCGACCACTGGTGCTTCGCGCTGGGCGACGTTTGTGGCAGCGGCCCGGAGGCGGCCGCGGTGACCGGGCTGGCCCGCCACGCCGTACGCCTGCTGGCCAAGGAGCACTACACGGTGGCCGACATCTTCGACCGGCTCAACCAGGCGCTGCTGGAGGAGGACGACGAGGGCAGGTTCCTCAGCCTGCTGTGCGGCGAGCTGACCCCGCTCCCGCAGGGCGGCGCGCTGTGCACGATCGCCTCGGCGGGGCATCCGCCGCCGCTGGTGCTGCGCGCGGACGGCCTGGTCGAGGCGGTGGCGACGCCCCAGCTGCTGCTGGGCATCGAGGCCGGCGCCAGGTTCTACGTCGAGACGTTCGAGCTGGCGCCCGAGGAGGTGCTCCTGTGCGTGACCGACGGCGTGACCGAGCGGCGTGACGGCTCCCGGCTGCTGGACGACGGCAACGGGCTCGCCGCGCTGCTCGCGCAGTGCCGTGGGCTGAGCGCCCACGCGGTGGCCGAACGGGTGCGGCACGTGGTCGAGACGTTCGCCCCCGAGCCGTCGCAGGACGACGTGGCCCTGCTGGTGATCAGGGCCGGTGAGCAGGGCCGCCGCCGCCCCGCGCCCGGTCAGGCGAACCGGTAGGTGGTGGACGACGTGCGGATCTCACCCGGCCGCAGCACGGTGGAGGGGAAGCGCGGCTGGTTGGGCGAGTCGGGGAAGTGCTGGGTCTCCAGGCACAACCCGGCGAACGGCCCGTACGGCGTCTCCACGCCGTCCAGCATGCTGCCGCTGTAGAACTGCACGCCGGGCTCCGTGGTGGTGACCTCCATGGTGAGCCCGCCGGCGGTCACCCTGATGTCGCCGTCGAGCACGAAGCAGTGGTCGTACGCGCCGTCGTAGCGCTCCCCCACGGCGTGCGGCTCGCTGAAGTCGAACGGCGTGCCCTTGACCGGCGCGAGCTCCCCCGTGGGGATCTTGCCCTCGTCGACCGGCAGGTAGTGCTCCGCCTCCATCTGGATGACGTGGTCGAGCACGTCGCCGCTGCCCTTGAGGTTGAAGTAGGAGTGGTTGGTCAGGTTGACCACGGTCGGCGCGTCGCTCTTCATGGAGTAGTCGATCCGGATGGCGCCGTCGGCCAGCGTGTACGTGACCGTTGAGGTCAGCGTGCCCGGATAGCCCTGGTCACCGTCGGGGCTGGTCAGCGCGAGCATCACCGACGAGTCGGTGCGGCCGGCGATGGTCCACACCCTGCGGTCGAAGCCGTCGGTGCCGCCGTGCAGGCTGTGGGCGCCGTTGTTGATCGGCAGATGATATTCGACGCCGTCCAGGGTGAAGCGCCCGTTCGCGATGCGGTTGCCGTAGCGGCCGACGACGGCGCCGAAGTAGCGGCTGCGGGTGAGATAGTCGTCCAGCGTGTCCAGCCCGAGCACGACGTTCACCCCGGACACCTCCAGGGAGCGCAGGATGGCGCCGTAGGTGAGCACCTCGGCGCGCAGCCTCCCCGATGACAGCTCCACGCGCTCGACCTGCTCGCCTGACGGCAGCGTTCCGAAAACCATTTTCACTGGGCCCTTCCCGTGGACTCGCGGACAATGAGGGCGGTGTCGAGGGTCACGGTCGCGCCCTCGCCCCCCGACTGGAGCAGCAGATCGACTGCCATCCTCCCGGCCGCCGCCGCCGGCATGGCCACCGTGGTCAGCTTGGGCCGGTTGAGCCGTCCGGGAAGGATGTCGTCGAACCCGATCACACTTACCTGGTCTGGTACCCCTATCTCCATCGCCGACAGTCCCTCTATGAGGCCAAGCGCGACGAGATCGTTGTAGGCGAGCACCGCGGTCGCCCCGCAGGCGGCCACGTCGGCGGCCACGGCCAGGCCGCCGGCCTCCGTCGGCTGGTTGGGGCCGAAGAAGACCAGGTCCAGACCGGGCGCCTCGGCGGCCACACCCTGCATCTCGTTGCTGGTCCACGAGCCGATCGGACCGGACACGAGGGCGATCCTGCGGTGGCCGAGCCCGGTGAGGTGCTCCAGCGCGTGCTTGGCGCCCTGGGCGACGTTCATGAGCACGGCGGGCATGCCCTTGACGCGCCGGTTCACCACCGCGAACGGCACGTCCTCGGCCAGGCGCTCGATCATCCGGTTCGACAGCCGGGGGCTGCACAGCAGGACGCCGTCCACCTGCTTGGCGAACGTCCTGATCAGCTCCTCCTCGACCCGCGGGTCCTCGTCGGTGTCGGCCACGAACACGTGGTAGTCGCGCCCCCTGGCCTGCGCCTGGGCGGCCTTGATGAGCGGGGGGAAGAACGGGTTGGCGATGTCGGCGACGATGAGGCCCATGTTGAACGTGCGGCCGGTCGTCAGCGCCCTGGCCGCGCGGTTGGGCCGATAGCCGAGGTCGTCGGCGGCGGCCAGCACGCGGCTCCGGGTGGCGGGGTTGACCAGGTGGGGCGCGGAGAACGTGCGCGACACGGTGGACACGTGGACGCCGCAGGCGCGGGCCACGTCCTTGATCGTCGCCGCCATCGCCGTCCTCCCTTGCAAACGGTTGCCAGACTAAACCTTGACCTTCACGCCAGTAGCCGTCAAGGTTCTTGCAACCGGTTGCTGAGGGCTAAGCGGGGTTCACCAGATGCCGCCGAGTTCGTTGAGCGTGAACACGCCGCCGGCCCGATCATGCAGCGGCTGCGACAGGTCGGGCTCGCCCTGCTCGGCGATGAGCGCGGCGGCCCGGGCCTCGGAGTCGTCGCGGGAGACGTACCCGATGGCCTTGGCCTCCTCCAGCGACCACCAGCGGCGGGTGTTGTCGGAGACTCCCCAGACCACGTGGTAGCCGGGCGCTGTGAGCCCGGCCTCGACCAGGCGGGTCAGGTCGTCGGGCGAGATCCAGGTGGCCAGCCCGCGCGTGTCGGCCGACGCCTCGTTGCAGGTGCCGAGCCTGATCACGGTCACGTTCATGCCGAACCGGTCGTGGTAGAGGCTCCCCAGCGCCTCCATGACGACCTTGCTCACGCCGTAATAGGTGTCGGGCCGGGGGAAGGCGTAGTCGGGCAGGTCGGCGCCCCCGGCCGGCCTGGTGTGGTATCCCGCCGCGTGGTGGCTGCCCATGAGCACGAGGTGCTCGACGCCCTCGTTGCGTGCCGCCTCCATCAGCACGTGCATGCCCTCGATGTTGGCCCGCACGATGTCGGCCCAGGGCCGCTCCCTGCTCTGGCCTCCCATGTGGAGCACCGCGTCCACGTCCTTCATGGCCTCGGCCATGGCGGCCGGGTCGGCGAGATCGGCCGCCACCCACTCCTCTCCCGGGCCCGGTTCGACGGGATGCAGGTCGGAGAGCCGCAGCGTGCGTCCCTCGCGGGCGAGTCGCGGGCGGAGCAGCGTGCCGACTTTTCCCGCGGCCCCTGTCATCAGAATGCGCATGCCCCTTGGTGTACACGATTCTGGCAGAAATTCACATCCTTGAATATTGACCGTGAACGGGATGAGTGATTACGGTCACAGACACATATCCATGTGCACGACTCATGTCCACGTATGTGAACGGGAGGCGGTCTGATGTCACGACGTCTGCTCGGGACCGCGATCATCGCGTCCCTGGCCGTAACGCTGACAGGCTGCGGTTCCGGGGGATCAAGCTCAGAAGACAACACCTTGGAAATCTGGATCAGGCAAGCGGCTGATTCCGACTCTGCCAAGACCGCACAGAAGCTCGCCGACGCATTCACCAAGGCCAGCGGCACGCCCACGAAAGTCGTCGCGATATTCGACGACTTCGAGACCAAGCTGAACCAGCAGGCGGCGCAGAAGCAGCTTCCCGACATCGTCATCAACGACACCGCCCAGATCGGCACCATGCAGTCGCAGGGCTGGCTCCAGGAGGTCGACAAAGCCTCACTCGCAGGCGGCGACCAGGTGTCGGAGCTGGCATGGAAGGCCGCCACGGCCAGTGACGGCAAGATCTACGCGGCTCCGTTCTCCGGCCAGGCGTTCGCGCTGTTCATCCGCAAGGACTGGCGCGAGAAGGTCGGCATGGAGCCCCCCGAGACGTGGGAGGACCTCGCCAAGCTCGCCACCGCCTTCACCGAGAAGGACCCCGACGGCAACGGCAAGAAGGACACCAGCGGCTTCGTCATCCCCGCCGGCACCAAGCGCGGCTACGCCTCGTGGTACGCCTCCTCGCTCATCTACGCCAACGGCGGCGACTTCGTCAAGGCCAGCGGCTCCGGCACGTTCACCGCCACGATGAACGACCCGAAGACCGTCGAAGCCGTCCAGTACCTGCAGGACCAGTTCTGCACGACCAAGACCGTCAACCCCGGCGCGGTCAGCAACGACACGACCGTCACGCACGAGGTCTTCGAGAAGGGGCAGGGCGGCATCTACCTGACCGGCCCGTACGTGCTGGCCAGGTTCGTCGAGAGCATCGGCACCGACAAGATCGAGGTCGTCCCGGTGCCCAAGGGCCCGTCCGGCGGTCCCGGCACGCTCGGCGAGGGCGAGAACGTCTACCTCATGGCCGGCTCCGAGAACCAGGAGGCGCAGAAGAAGTTCGCCGAGTTCGCCATCTCCGCCGAAGGCCAGCGGATCGGCATGAACAAGGACGCCAACGGCGCCATCGTCCGGCTGCCCGTCAACACCCAGGTCGACATGGCCGCCGAGCGGCAGGACCCGCGGTGGAAGGTGTTCCAGGAGTCGTACGAGCACGCCGTCTACGCCCCGCCGGTGGCCAACTGGGCGCCGATCCGCCAGGACTCCGCCGACTCCATCAACGCCGTCTGGGCCGACTGCGGCGCCGACGTCAAAGCCAAGATGGAGGAGCTGAACACCAAGCTCACCCAGGAACTGCAGAGCCAGAAAGCGTCATGACCTCCACACTCACGCCGGCGCGGAGCTCGGCGGCGCCCCCTCACCGCCGCACCAGGGCGGTGCGGTGGCGGGGGCCGGTGATCGCGTGGTTGTTCCTGGCGCCCGCTCTGGTGCTCTTCCTGTACTTCAAGTTCATCCCGATGTTCGTGGGCCTGTGGAAGAGCCTGTTCAAGGTCCAGACGTTCCTCGGTGACGAATGGGTCGGCCTGCAGAACTACCAGACGATCATCTCCGACGACGAGTTCGCCTCGGCCATCTGGCACAGCATCGTGCTGGCGCTCGGCACCACGGTCGGCTCGATCGTGCTGGGGCTCGGTCTCGCACTGCTTATCGAAGGGCCGGCGCGATACCTGTGGTTCGTCAGGACGGCCGCCTTCCTGCCGGTCGTCACCACGATGGCGGCCGTGGCCGAGGTCTGGCGGATCATGTTCCACCCGGCCGACAGCGGCATGCTCAACATCATCATCGGCTGGGCCGGGATCGATCCGCAGCCCTGGCTGGCCAGCGAGGACTCCTCGCTGTGGTCGATCATGATCATGAGCATCTGGCGCGGCACGCCGTACGACATGATGATCTTCCTGGCCGGGCTGGTCGGCGTGGACCGCACGCTCTACGAGGCGGCGGCCGTGGACGGGGCCTCCACCTGGCGCCGGCTGCGGCACATCACACTGCCGGCGCTGCGTCCGGTGTTCTGGATCCTGTTCACGCTGGCGGCCATCCGCGGGCTGCGGGTGTTCGTCGAGGTGTACGTGCTCACCAACGGCGGCCCGAACGGCTCCTCCGAGGTGCTCATGACCCTGATCTACAAGCTCGGCTTCCAGAAGAACGAGCTGGGCGTCGCCTCGGCGGGCGGGATCGTGTTGTTCGCCGCCACGCTGGCGCTCACGGTGGTCGTGCAGATGTTGCGCAGGAGGCAGACGACATGAGGTTCGACAGCGCTCTGGGCCTGGAGTCGCGCAAGGGTCCCCTGGCCATCGCCGGAAAGACCCTGATTTATGGCCTTATGGTGGTGGTTTTCACCGGGCCGCTGATCGCGCTGCTGATGAGTTCCTTCAGCAAGACCCTCGACCCGACGTCCTTCTCCCTGTGGCCCGACGAGTTCACCCTGGAGAACTTCGTCCAGGCCGGGGAGAAGAACGTCTATCTCTACCTGCTCAACTCGTTCGTGGTCGTGGGCTTCGGGCTGCTGCTGCAGATGCTGGTCAGCGTCTTCGCCGCCTACGCTCTGGCGCGCAAGAAGTTTCGCGGCATGACGTTCGTGATGCTGCTCATGCTCGCCACGATGATGCTCCCCGAGGAGATCATCGCGATCCCCCTCTCGCTCGTCCTGGCCGACATGCCGCTGCTGAACCTCAACCTCATCGGCACCTACGCGGGCATGATCCTGCCCGTCGGCGCCTGGGGCTTCTCCATTCTCGTGATGACGGAGTTCATGAAGGAGGTGCCGGTCGAGCTGGAGGAGGCCGCGCGCATCGACGGCGCAGGAGAGTTGCGCATCTTCGCCACGATCATCGTGCCGCTGTGCCGCCCCGCGCTCGGCGTGATCGGCGTCTTCGGCTTCACCATGATCTGGGACCAGTATCTGCTGCCGTTGATCGTCGCACCGGCGTCCGACATGTGGACACTGCCAATCGCGCTGCGCTCGCTCCGCTCCGACGAGGAGGTGGGGATCGGCGTGCTGCTCGCCGCCTCGCTGCTGGCGCTGCTCCCGTCGATCATCGCGTTCCTGGCTTTCCAGCGGCAGTTCATGCGTGGCCTGACCAGCGGCGCGGTCAAGGGTTAGGCGTCCACGTATATGGACGGTATCCCATATCCTGGATGTTTGAAGCCGCCGAAGGATACGAGATGGGATGAGTATGGAGCCCCAGCTGGTCAAGTCCGCCGAGCGGACGGTACGCATCCTCGAGGCCCTGGCCGACTCGCACCACAGCATGACACTGTCGGAGCTCCAGCAGCGCACCGGATTCCCCCGCAGCAGCCTCCACGCCCTCATGCGGACGCTGGTCGAGCTCAACTGGGTGGAGACCGACTCGGCCAGGTCGGCCTTCGGGATCGGGCCGCACGCGCTCCTGACCGGCACCGCGTACCTCGACAAGGACCCCGCGCTGCCCTACGCGCAGGAGACGCTGGAGGACCTCCGGGACGAGATCGGGCAGACCGTGCACTTCGCCCGGCGGGACGGCGCGCACGTGCTCTACCTGGCGACCAGGGAGTCACGCGAGGCCGATCACGTGATCCCCCGGGTGGGGCGGCGGCTGCCCGCGCACGTCACGGCGCTCGGACAGGTGCTGCTCGCCCAGCTCACCGACGACGAGGTCATGACACTCCTTCCGGAGCCGCTGGTGGGGCTGACCCACCAGACGATCACCGACATGAGCAAACTGACCGGCGAACTCGACCAGGTCCGCACGCGGGGCTGGTCGTACGAACGCGAGCAGGGCACGCCCGGTGTGGCCTGCGTGGCCGTCGCGGTCGACTACCGCATCCCGGCCACCGACGCGATCAGCTGCTCCATGCCCGCCGAACTCGGACCCGCCGACGTCGAGCAGATCATCGACGCGATGATCAAACACACCCGCAAGCTGGCTGCCACTCTTCGCAGGGAGGGCATCCGCTAGAAAGGACTGTTGATGCGGCTAGATGGTGTTCTCTTCTTCCCGGTGACTCCCTTCGGCGCCGACGGCGACCTCGCCGAACCCGCGCTGGCCCGGCACGTCGCCACCGGGGTCGCGGCCGGGGCGGGAGGAGTGTTCACCGCGTGCGGCACCGGCGAGTTCAGCGCCCTCGACCTCGACGAGTACACCAGGGTCATGGCCGTTTCCGTCAAGGCGGCCGAGGGGCGCGTGCCCGTCTTCGGCGGCGCCGGCGGCCCGCTGCCCGCAGCCAAGGCCATCGCCAGGGCTGCGGCCGCCCAGGGCGCCGACGGGCTGCTGCTCATGCCTCCCTACCTGGTCACCGGCCCCGCGGGCGGTCTGGTCCAGTACGTCCGCGAGATCGCCGAGGCCGGCGGCCTCCCCGTGATCATCTATCAGCGCGGCACCGCCCGCTTCACCCCTGAGGCCGTCGCCGAACTGGCCCAGGTGCCCGAAGTCATCGGTTTCAAGGACGGGCTCGGCGACTTCGACCTGCTCCAGCGGATCATCCTGACCGTGCGGAAATCGACCGACAAGCCCTTCACGTTCTTCAACGGGCTGCCCACCGCCGAACTGACCGTGCCCGCCTATCGAGGGCTCGGGGTGAACCTGTATTCAAGCGCCGTGTTCGCCTTCGCGCCCGAGATCTCGCTGGCCTTCTACAAGGCGGTGACGGGCGGGGACGAGGTGCTGGTGCAGCGGCTGCTCACCCACTTCTACCTGCCGCTGGTCGAGCTGCGCGACCTCGTGCCCGGCTATGCGGTCTCGCTGGTCAAGGCAGGTGTGCGGATCCGGGGCCTGGAGGTCGGAGGCGTACGGCCGCCGCTGGTGGATCCCTCGCCCGAGCACGTGACGTCGCTGGAGCGCCTCATCGCCACCGGCCTGCGCATCGCCGGCTCCTGACCACCCGCGTCCCCCTGCCCATCGAGGGGCGCACTCGCGCTCGGCACTTGCCCGCTCGAACTCTCCCACGCCCGCGCACGCCCGCCACAACCGAACCGCCACGCCCGCGCGCACGCCCGCCACAACCGAACCGACGCCCGCACGCAACCCGAGCCCGCACCCCACCTCCAGCCGCGGCCCGCCATCTGCGGGGCCGAAGTGCTGGCCGAGCAGGTACGGCGCGGTGAGGTCACGGCCTCGCACCGACGCCATCGCGTTGTCTTTCTGCCGCTTGCCGAGCCCGAAAGCCGACCGGGGGCAGGGGCGCCGACGTGGGGCGATCCCGCGACGACGAGCGGGCCGCCCCACGTCCTCGGTCACCTCCGGGGGCTCACCCCTGCAGCCGACCGTCCACCCGGCGCGGAATGGACAGCGGGTTGGCGTCCTTGAGCTCATCCGGCAGCAGCGCCTCCGGCCAGTCCTGGTACGCCGTGGGCGCCAGCCACCGATCGATGGCCGTGGCACCGACGGACGTGAACGCCGACGTCGACGCGGGCCACGGACCACCGTGATGCATCGCCCAGCACACGGCCACCCCGGTCGGCCACCCGTTCCAGATGAGCCGGCCCGCCTTCTTGCCGAGCACCTCGGCGACGTCACCCGCCTCGGCGGGGTCGGTGCTGTGAACGGTCGCGGTGAGCGACCCTTCGAGCCGCTCAATCACCGGCGGCAGATCGGAGACATCCCGGTAGGTCACCACGATCGCCGCCGGCCCGAAGCACTCCTCGGCGATGTGCGGGAGCTTCTGCGCGAACGTGTCGAGATCGGTGGTGAACACCTTGGGCGTGACCGCCCAGTGCCCCTCACCGGGCTTGCCCTCGGCCAGCAGCCGCAGCTCGCCCAGCCGCTCGGCCCCGCCGAGATAGCCGTCCCTGATGCGCTCGGCCAGCATGGTCCCGCCGCTGGTCCCCTCAACGGCCTCCACGAGGGCCTGCCGCAGCTCGTCGTCGTTCGGCACGAACATGAGCCCGGGATTCGTACAGAACTGCCCGACGCCCAGCGTCAGCGACCCGGCGAACCCCGTGGCCACTTCCTTGGCGGGTGCCGACGGCAGCACGACCACGGGGTTGACGCTTCCCAGCTCGCCGTAGAACGGAATCGGCACCTCCCGCTCGTCGATCAGTTTCTGGATCGCCTTGCCCCCGGCCACCGATCCGGTGAACCCGGCCGCGACCACCTTGGGGTGCTTGACCAGGTCGACGCCCGCCTGCATGCCCTGCACCAACCCCAGCAGATCGGGGTTCGGCAGCGCCTCACGGACGATCTTCGCGACTCGCTCGGAGGTGTTCGGGTGCCCGGGGTGCGCCTTGACGACCACCGGACACCCGGCGGCCAGCGCGGACGCGGTGTCGCCCCCGGCCACCGAGAACGCGAACGGGAAGTTGCTGGCCGAGAAGACGGCGACGACGCCCCGCAGCGCGTGCTTCATCCGGCGTACGTCGGGCCTCGGCGGCGTCAGGGAGCCATCGGCGTGGTCGATGACGGCCTCCAGGTAGCCGCCGTCTCTGATCACCTGGGCGAACAGCCGGAACTGCCCGGCCGCACGTGCCACCTCACCGCGCAGCCGTACCTCTCCGAGTGCGGTCTCCTGGTCGGCGAGCTGCCACAGCTCGTCCACGTGCGCGGCGAGCGCGTCGGAGACGGCCTCGAGCGCGCGCGCCCGCTCCTCTGCGGAGGCCGCCCGCCAGGCGGCGCCGGCGGCGGCCGCGGCGGAAACGGCCACGTCGACCCCGGCGCTGTCAGTCTCGGGCAGTGCGGTACCCACGGTCTCGCCTGTCCTGGGGTCGTGTCCGTAGATCATCGAATCGCCCTTCGGAGTCTTGACACTTCTTCAGCCTGATTCTTACAGTTGCGGCGACTTGTCCACAAATCTGGCTATTGTTCACATACATGGACGGCGGTCGTAATGATCATTAGGCAGATCCGCATAACGCCTGTCGCTTTCCGGGATCCGCCCCTTCTGAACGCCGCTGGAGTCCACGAGCCATGGGCCCTCCGTACCATTGTCGAGGTCGTCACCGACGAAGGTCTGACCGGGTTGGGAGAGACCTATGGGGACTCCGGCCACCTCGGCAAGGTGCGCGAGTGCGCGCAGGCCCTGGTCGGCCTCGACGTGCACGACACCAACACGATGTACGCCCGGATCAGCGCGATCATCGGCGACGTCGTCAGCGACATGCACGGCCTGACCGGTGTCGCCACGAAGGAGAAGAGCATCGACCGGGTCTTCTCCCCCTTCGAAGTGGCGTGCCTGGACATCCGCGGCAAGGCCGCCGGCGTGCCGGTCGTGGATCTGCTGGGCGGCAGGGTCAGGGACGCCGTCCCCTACAGCGCGTACCTCTTCTACAAGTGGGCGGGCCACCCGGACGAGGAGCCGGACCGCTTCGGGGCGGCCCTGGACGAAACGGGTGTCGTCGAGCAGGCCAGGCTGCTCATCAAGGAGTATGGCTTCGCGTCCATCAAGCTCAAAGGGGGTGTCTACCCCCCGGACCAGGAGATCGCCGCCATCCGGGCCCTGCATGAGGCGTTCCCCGGGGTGCCGTTGCGTCTGGACCCCAACGCCGCCTGGACGGTGGAGACCTCGATCCGCGTGGGCCGGGAACTCGAAGGCACCCTCCAGTACCTCGAAGACCCCACACCCGGCATTCCCGGCATGGCCGAGGTGGCCGCCGCCGTCCCCATGCCGCTCGCCACGAACATGTGCGTGGTGACCCCCGAACACCTCCCTCCCGCCATCGCCTCCCGCGCGATCGGCGTGCTCCTGCTCGACCACCACTACTGGGGCGGCCTGGTCCGTTCCTCGCACATCGCCTCCCTCTGCGACACGTTCGGACTGGAACTGTCCATGCACTCCAACTCCCACCTCGGGATCAGCCTGGCCGCCATGACCCATCTGGCCGCCGCCACCCCGAACCTCACCTTCGCCTGCGACACCCACACCCCCTGGCAGAACGGCCAGGACGTGGTCGCGCCAGGCGCCCTGCGCTTCACCGCCGGAGCCGTCCCCGTGCCCGCAGGCCCGGGCCTGGGCGTCGAACTGGACCGCGACGCCCTGGCCCTCATGAGCGAGCAGTACGAGAAATGCGGGATCCGCGCCCGCGACGACACGACGTACATGCGGCGCTTCGAGCCCGCCTTCAACGCGAGGAGGCCCCGATGGTGAACGTGGCCTACGTCTACCCGTGGGACGTCGTCGGTGACCCCTCCGCCCCCGAACGCCTCGCCGGCCTGGGCGTGGAGGCGGTCGCGCTGGCGGCCAGCTACCACTCCACCAGGGCCGCCACGCCGTACCACCCCGCACACCGCGTCCTTGACGTGCCCTACCCCGCCTTCTATCTCCCGATCCGCCCTTCATCGTGGTCGCGTCTCGTCCCCGCCTCTCCCACCTGGACTCCTGAGGACGCCTACCTCCAGGCCCGGGACACCCTGAAGGCAGCCGGCCTGCAGGTGCACGCCTGGACCGTGCTGACTCACAACTCCCACCTGGGAACTGCCCATCCGGACCTGACCGTCCGTAACGCCTTCGGCGACCCCTACCCGTACGCCCTGTGCCCCGCGCACGAGGACGTCATCGAATACTGCGAGCGCCTGGTCCAGGAGATCCTCACCGTGGGCGAACCCGACGGGCTGATCCTGGAAGCCTGCGGACCGATGGGCTTCGGCCACCAGAGCGTCCACGAGAAGACATCCGGCGCCGACTGGACCTCCGCGGACATCGACCTGCTGTCACTCTGCTTCTGCACCGCCTGCGCCGACCGCTATCCCCCGAACACCCGGGACCAGGTCCGCGCCGCCATCGACCGCACCCTTCCTGCCGAGACCTCGCCCACGACCATCGACGAGGCTCTCGGCCGGCTGGCCGACGAGGTGCGCACCGTCCGGGCCGGGCTGTCCACCTCCCTGCGCGAACGCCTCATGGCCGTCGCGAGGAGCGCCTCCCCCACCGTCCCCATAACCCTGCACGCCAACCCGGACCCCTGGGCCGCCGGCGCCTTCGCCCCCCTTCCCTCAGGCGAGCAGGGAGCCGACGTGCTGGTGGCCAACTGCTGGGGCGACCCTGCCACGGACGCCGCCCGGCTCACCCGCCTCACGGAGTTGTCCGGCCCCGGCCAGAGAGTGGGCGCCTACGTCCTCGCCCTCCCACCCCGCCCAGCCGACGCGGAAGCACTGGCCGACCAGCTCAGGACGTACGCCAAGGCAGGAGCGTCCGAGTTTCACCTCTACCACGCCGGCCTGGCCTCTCCGCAACGCCTGAAAGCCATGAGAGAAGCCTTGCGTCTCCACCACTAAGTCCTCTCTCACGGGTGGCGTCCCGCAGAGCGAGGCGGTTTCTCACCTGCCCGGCCATATCCGGCAGGCAGGTGACGCCATGTCGTTCTCTCACCTGCCCAGCTATGTCCGGCAGGTAGGTGACGCACCCCGTGATCGTTGATCCACCACTCGTCAGGGACATCACCCGGTGTCCCTGACCTGCCGGACACGGCCTTCCGCGACGCGCGCACACGCCTCCCGCAACCCCCACACGGCCTTCCGCGACGCGCACACGCTCCCGCGACCCCCGCGACCCTCTGCACACGGCCTTCGCAGTTCACCGGACATCACGGCATTCGCGCGCTGCCCGGCCTGCTCGCCCTCCCCGGCCACGCCGCCTGCCCCCGGACGCCACAACGTTCCGGCGGAGGGTTCGCGCCTGCGCCACAACCCTCTGCCGGGCCGCCACCAGCGTGCGAACCAGACCAGGGAGTGTCCGAGCCGACAGCCGCACCGGCGGCAGATAGATTTCCCTTTATGACTGATGTTCGAGTCGTGTTTCGGAAGTACGGCGGAGCATTGCACTGGAACCACCCGGGCCGCGTGCTCGGGGAGGACGAGCACGGAGTCTGGGTGGAGGTGCCCGGCGGCACGGTCGCCCGCAAGGGCGAGGGGCCGCCCGTCACGTGGGAGTCCACCGCGATCATGCTGTTTCCCCGAAAAGCCTGGTGGACGGCCTCGTTCAACGCCCCTCCCCACAGAAGCGAAATCTATGTTGACGTCACCACCATCCCGGAGTGGAGGGACGGTGAGGTGACCATGCTGGATCTTGACCTGGACGTGATCCGTCTGCGTGACGGCCAGCTCATCCTCGATGACGAGGATGAGTTCGCCGAGCACCAGGTGCTACTGAACTATCCACCTGAGTTGATCTCGCAAGCGGAGGAAACCGCACGCTGGCTCCTCGATGCGGTACGCGAGAGAAAGGGCCCGTTCGGCGGCGCACATATGCAATGGCTGACAATAAGCTGATCTCAGCGAAATGGGGAAAACCGAACGTCGGCGAACATCGTCGCTTGACAGTAAATCTTTGTAGTTCTCCGCTGCTCACTTCGCGAGCGGGCACGCCCAGTATATAGGGCGCACCGCCTCTCGACCACTTCCCGACCGACCTGAGATCAGCTTTCACCGAACGGCAGCAAGCCATGGTGAAAAGTCACTTTCGGTCAGAGATTCGTCTCGTGGTCCAAGCGTACCGCAGTCTTTGCGGTCCGGCGGCGGCATGGCTGAGCAGGTTCGACTGCCATGAGCCGCCGGCAGATCGTCATGCCCCGGGCACGCCAGGATGGGGCAGATCTTGTGGCGCTGCTGCGACTGCCTGCCTACGAGCCGGACCATGCACTTTCTATCGCCCCTTTGTCCCCTCATCGGTGACAACGACCTTTTCAGCGCTGATCCGCCGCATGCGTTCGGTGCCCCATTCTCCCAATGAGGTCAGAGCCGCATTGAGCGAAACGCCGTGCTCCGTCAGGGAGTACTCGACCTTCGGCGGCACTTCTCGGTAAACCTCACGATGCACGAGCCCGTCTTCTTCCATCTCCCTCAGATGTTGAATCAACATTTTCTCGCTGACGCCTGGCAGACCACGCCGAAGCTCGGCGAACCTGCGGGTCCCGTAGTGATGCAACTCCCAGAGGATCAACGACTTCCACTTGCCGGCGACGACGTCCATAGCCGCGTCGATGCCGCAGAAGTAGGGACCACGTCGTGCTGATGTTGCCACCCGCCCCCTCCAATACGTACTTACCCGCGAGTGAGTACCTGACTAAATAGTCCGTACTGGTCAAACCTACCGGCGGCCGAGAGGATTCAGCCGATCGATGAACACGACGGGGAGCCCCAGTAATGACAACGAACAGCAGCGTCCAGGTAAGTGTTCTCGGCCTGGGAGCGATGGGCAGCGCTCTCGCGGGCGCCCTGGTGAAGGCCGGACACGCCACAACCGTCTGGAACCGCTCACCGGAGAAGGCGGACGACCTCGTCGCGCAGGGCGCGAAGGCCGCCTCCACGGCCGGCGACGCTGTCCGGGCCAGCCGGTTGGTGATCACATGCCTGCTGGACCACGCGTCGGTCCATGAGGTGCTCGATCCCCTCTCCCATGACTTGGCCGGACGAACGTTGATCAACGTGACCACGACGTCACCGGCCCAGTCTCGGGAGCTGGCCGCCTGGGCAGCCCATGCCGGGATCACGTATCTGGACGGCGGCATCATGGCCGTACCGCACATGATCGGCCAGCCTGGGTCATCCATCCTCTACAGCGGATCGGCCGATGCCTTCCATCAGTACAGGCCGCTGCTCGACCTGTGGGGAACCAGCACCTACCTCGGTGCGGATCCTGGGCTGGCGTCCCTGTACGACCTCGCCCTACTCGCGGGGATGTACGTCATGTTCGCCGGATTCATGCACGGCGCCGCCATGGTCGCGCCGGCCGGCGTGACGGCGGGCGAGTTCGCTGCTCTGGCCACACCTTGGCTGACCGCCATGACCGGCGCCTTCCAGGGGTTCGCCGCCGTCATCGATGGCGGAGACTACACCGTCGAAGGGCAACAGAGCCTCCAGTTCTCCAACCTCGGTGACCTCCTGGCCGCCAGTTCCGACCAGGGCATCAGCACCGATGTCGTCGCCATGGTCCAGCGGCTCATCCAACAGCAGATCGACGCCGGCCATGGGGAGGAAGGCTTCGCCCGGATCATCGAAAGCATCAAGCAACCGGGCTGAGGGCTCGCGTGGACGGGCGTGGGTTCATGGCCGCCTGGTCGATGAGCTCGTCACGGCGGCCTCGAATCGCGGTCGCGGAGTGTCAACGACACTCGATCTTCACGTGTCGTCGACAGCAGAGCAGGTGATATCCGTTATGGCCTCGAAGGAGCCGCCGAACCGATGGCCTCCTGAGAGGAGCTGGGCCGCAGGGAGCGGGCCCTCGCCAAAACGATCAGGTCGCTCATGCGCAGGCGATGGCAGCCCAGCGTGGACCTGGCGCTGCGGCGACACCACCGCGAGCTCCGTCACGGCTCCATCACCTGCTCTGCTGGGCGTACGAACTCACCTGATGACGAGAGAATCAGCCCGCCGCGGAAACCAGCCCACTCTCATATGCGGCGATGACGAGCTGCGCCCGGTCACGCGCCTCCAACTTGGCCAGCAGCCGCGTGATGTGGGTCTTCACCGTGGCCAGACTCACCTGAAGATGCTCCGCGATTTCGCCGTTGGACAGCCCACGGGCAATCAGCGTGAGCACATCCCTTTCCCGCTCGGTAACCCCGTCCAGCCCTCTCACCCGTGGCGTCATCGGGGTGCGGGTGAACTCTTCGATCAACCTTCGCGTCACCGTTGGCGCCAGCAATGCCTCCCCGCTCGCGACCACTCTGATGGCGGCGAGCAGATCCGCAGGGGGCGTGTCCTTGAGGAGGAACCCGCTCGCTCCAGCCCGAAGCGCATCGTAAACGTATGCGTCAAGATCGAACATCGTCACCACAAGCACCCGGGAAACGTCCTTGAGCCTGCGGGTGGCCTCGATGCCGTCCATCTCAGGCATCCGGACGTCCATCAACACCAAATCGGGCCGCTGCTCCATGGCCACGGTGACCGCTTCGGCCCCCGTCGCAGCCTCCCCGACCACGCCCAGGTCCGGCTCAGAGTCGACCAGCACCCTGAAACTTCCCCTGAGCAACGCCTGATCATCGGCCACGACCACCCGGATCACGGCGCCTCCTGATAGGGCAACTGGGCGAACACCCGAAACCCGCTTCCATGCCTGCTCCCCGCCTCGAACGTGCCGCCATACATCATGACCCGCTCCCGCATCCCGATCAGGCCGTGCCCGGTGCCGGCGGAAGGCAACGTGCGTCTCCCCGGTCCGTCATCCATCACTTCAATCCTTACGTCCTTGCCGTCGGCCACGACGGACACCCGGCACCGGGCAGGCGCCGCGTGCTTGGCAACGTTGGTCAGCGCCTCCTGCACGATCCGGTAGACCGACAACCCCGCCCCCTCAGGCAGCCCGTCCCGTGGGTCGTGAGCATCACCACCAGGCACCGGCCCAGCACAGCCGTCGCCACCGATGCGAACCTGCAAGTCCACGTCAACCCCGGCCAGCCGCGCCTGCTCCGCGAGATCCTCGAGCCCATCGATGCCCGGGGCGGGCACGAGATCAGGCACATTGGTGGACCTCAGCATGCCGAGCAGGTGCCGCATCTCGATCAGTGCGCTGCGGCTGGCCGTCTCGATCACCCGCAGAGCGTCGTGTGCCTCCTCCGGCCTGGTCGACATCACATGATTGGCCACGCCCGCCTTGACGGCGATCAGCCCCACGCTGTGCGTGACCACGTCATGCAGCTCGCGGGCGATGCGCAGCCGTTCATCGGTCACCGCTTGCGACGCCAGCCGCTCGGCCTCGCGCGCCGCATAATGCCTGCGCTCGTGCACGGCACGGCCGATCGTCCATGAGCCGCCCAGGGCCGCGATCCCCATGAGCGGCTTATCGAAGTGGACCAGCCAGTCGGGGGCACTCTCCTGTGGCGCACCCGCCAGGGTCAACCCGAACAACGTGACCAGGCTCAAGCCTCCGATGGCGGACGAAGGGATCAAGGGGCCGACCCTGTCCGACAGCGCGACAATATAGAGGGCGTACGCGGGTGCGAGGTAGGCGAACCCGATGGCATCGGTCATGACGGCGAAGACGGCCAGCACCAACGTCAGGCAGAAAACAGGCAGCGGCCACAGCCTGCGCACCGACAGCAGCAGGCCGAGCCCGAAGGGCAGAGCGAACCTCAGCCATGGTGGCAGCGCCGTGGCGTTGACCGCCATCGTGAAGGCCACGGACCCGAAGCACAGCCCCACCGCCAGATCGAGCATGATCAGCTGGATGCGGCTCAAGCGCCGGGCGAAGAAGGGATGCCTGTCGTCCACGCGTTGAACCGTAGCGGCTGAACCGGCGGGCGCACGTCAGCCCAGGGTTTGACCTTCAGATTCGAACCGTGGTCCGACGCGCCGCCGACCCTCCGCACCGCATCCTTTACGGCGTGATCGAACTCCACCGCCTCACGAAACGGTACGGCGACACACTCGCGGTAGACGACCTGTCCTTCAAGGTAGGCCCCGGCCACGTGACCGGATTTCTGGGCCCCAACGGCGCCGGCAAGTCCACCACCCTGCGCCTGATCCTCGGCCTCGATGCGTCCACTTCCGGACACGCGCTCATCAACGGCCGGCCTTACACATCGTTCAGCAGGCCGATGCACGAAGTAGGCGCGCTCTTGGATGCGAGTGCCGTCCACGGCGGACGCAGCGCCTACAACCACCTGCTCTGCCTCGCTCGCACCAACGACATCGGCCCAGCCCGAGTGACCGAGGTGCTGGAGCAGGTCGGCCTGGCGGATGTCGGCCGCAAGAGGGTAGGCGGCTTCTCGCTCGGCATGAAACAACGGCTCGGGATCGCGGCCGCCCTGCTCGGCGACCCCGACGTGTTGATGTTCGACGAGCCTGTCAACGGCCTCGATCCCGATGGCGTGCGGTGGATCCGCGGCCTCATGCGCTCGCTGGCCGCTGAAGGCAGGACGATCCTCCTGTCCAGCCATCTCATGAGCGAGATGGCCCTCACCGCCGAGCGCATCGTCATCATCGGCCGCGGCAAGCTGGTCGCCGAGGCGACGGTCGCGGAGCTGACGGCGGCCTACCCATCGCTCGAAGACGCCTACATGGCGCTGACCGCCTCCAGCGTGCAATTCGGAGCCGCCCGATGATCAGCCGGCGCAGACCACCAGCCGAAGCCCGTCGAGCATCGAGCACCCCACGTGTCCGTCACCAGCGCTCCCGTACACGAATGCATTCGTTCATGGGCGTTCTCGCGTCGGAATGGATCAAGCTCCGCTCGGTTCGCTCCACTTATCTCATTCTCGTCCTCGGCATCAGCGCCGTTCTGCTGGGCTACGCGCTGGCCGTGATGGCGGCCGGCATGTACGACGACGCCCCACCCCAACAACGCCTGAGCGCTCGCATCGCGGACCTCGAGGAGGTGGTCGTGATCGTGCCCCAGCTCTGCATGGGCATCCTGGGCACGCTGGCCATCACGTCCGAATACGCGACCGGCATGATCAGAACAAGCCTGACCATCGTCCCGCGCCGGTGGCCGATGCTCGTCGCCAAGTCCACGGTCGTGGGAGCACTGGGCCTGATCACCGGTGCGACAGCGGTCTTCGGCACCTATGCCGTCACCCGATCGGTGCTCGGTGACCGGTTCTCGGGTGCATACACCGGCGCGTTCGCGGACCGGCTTCCGCTCCTGATCGCCATCAGCGTCTCGGTGCCGGTGTTCGCGCTACTCGGCCTCGGCCTCGGCGCGCTCCTGCGCTCGAGCGCCGGTGCGATCGCCGTCATCGTCGGTCTCGTCTACGTCATCCCCATGATCATCGGCAACATCCCCGAGCCTTGGAGCGAGCGCCTCGGGTCCGTGATGATCGGAGCGCTTCCCCGCGAGATCACCGGTGACACGATCACAACCTCGGTCTACGGCTCGCTCTTGCCTCCCGCGGTGGCCGCCGCCGTGCTGGTCGCCTATGCGGCTCTCCCCCTGCTAGCCGCAGCCTGGCTGATACGCAGGAGGAACGCCTGAGATGTGGGCGCCGATACTCAGGAAGCATCCTGGCATGTCAACGCCGACCCACACGAAAGCCCCTGACATGCGGATCAAAAGACCACGCCGGGCATGTGGGCGTCCGGCGCTGCGCAAGACCGGAACGCCTGCCGTACCATCAGGCGTTCCGGCTGCCATGCCGTCAGTGGGCTCAGACCTCGAGCACCACGGGGATGATCATCGGACGGCGGCGATAGGTGTCGCTCACCCAGCGGCCCACCGTGCGGCGGACCACCCGGCGAATCTCCTGCATGTCGACCACCCCCTCCGCGGCCTTCTCCTCAAGGGCCTGTTCGATCTGCGGAATGAACTCGTCGAACTGCTGAGGGTCGATGCCCGAGCCTCGGGCGTGAATCTCGGGGCCCGCGGTGAGCTTGCCGGTGTTGGAGTCGACGACGACGACCACGGAGATGAATCCCTCGTCTCCGAGGATCCTGCGGTCCTTCAGCGAGGTGTCGGTGATCTCACCGACCGACGAACCGTCAACGTAGACATATCCGGCGTGCACCGCACCGGCGATCTTTGCGCGACCGTCGATCAGGTCGACCACGACGCCGTCTTCGGCGATCACGATGTGATCGTCCGGCACGCCCGTGAGGGCGGCCAGCTTGGCGTGGGCGCGCAGGTGCCGCCATTCGCCGTGCACGGGCATGAAGTTCGACGGGCGTGTCAGGTTGAGCACGTAGAGGAGCTCGCCGGCGGCCGCGTGACCGGAGACGTGCACCTTGGCGTTGCCCTTGTGCACGACCCGTGCGCCCCACCGGGTGAGACCGTTGATCACCTTGTTGACCGCGGTCTCGTTACCCGGCACCAGCGAGGAAGCCAGGAGCACGGTGTCGCCCTCGGCGATGCGGATCGGATGGTCACGGTTGGCCATCCTCGACAACGCCGCCATCGGCTCGCCCTGCGAGCCGGTGCAGACCAGCACCACATCCTGTGGCGGCCACTCCTCGATGTCGCGCGAGTCGACGATCAGCTCCGGCGGCACCTTGAGATAGCCCAGGTCTCGGGCCACTCCCATGTTGCGCACCATCGAGCGTCCGACCAGGGCGACCTTGCGGCCGTGCCGGGCGGCGGCGTCCATGACCTGCTGGATGCGGTGGACGTGCGAGGCGAAGCTCGCCACGATGACCCGCTGCTCGGAGGTGCGGATCACCTCGTCGATGACCGGCCCGATCTCCCGCTCGCTGGTGACGAACCCAGGCACCTCGGCGTTGGTCGAGTCGGACATCAGCAGGTCGACGCCCTCGGTGCCGAGCCTGGCGAAGCCTCCGAGATCGGTGAGGCGGCCGTCGCTCGGCAGCTGATCCATCCGGAAGTCGCCGGTGTGCAGCACGATGCCGGCGGGCGTCCTGATAGCCACGGCCAGCGCGTCGGGGATCGAGTGGTTGACCGCGAGAAACTCACAGTCGAAGGGTCCGAAGATGTGCCGTTCGCCTTCGACGACCTCGCGTTTGGTCGGCTGGATCCGGTGCTCGGTGAGCTTGGCCTCGATCAGGGCAAGCGTGAGCTTGGATCCGATGAGCGGAATATCGCGCCGCTCGCGCAGCAGATAGGGCACAGCTCCGATGTGGTCTTCGTGAGCGTGCGTCAGTACGACGGCTTCGACATCGTCAAGCCGGTCCCTGATGTATTCGAAGTCGGGCAGGATGAGGTCGACACCCGGCTGGTCAGGCTCGGGGAACAACACCCCGCAGTCGACGATCAGCAGACGGCCATCGTATTCGAAGACGGCCATGTTTCTGCCGATCTCGCCCAGCCCGCCGAGCGCGACGATGCGCAAGCCGCCGTGAGGCAGCGCCGGTGGGGGGCCAAGCTCAGGATGCGGATGGCTCATGCCCGGCCCCCACGGTCAGATCGTGTTCTCAAAACTCCCGGTTCCTCCCCGTTCCTATGCGTCTGTCAACTTCACCCCGCCGGCTACCAGGCAAGCACGCAGCTCGGCGATTTGCTTCTCTGTCGCGTCCACGAGCGGCAGCCGTACCGGCCCTACCGGCACGCCCACCATGCTCAGTGCCGCCTTTGTCATGATCGCGCCGCCCGCACGCAACATGATCCCGTCCACTACGGGAGCCACCTGGCTGTGGAGGGTAAGCGCTTGAGCGACCTCGCCGCTCTTGTGCAGGTGGATCATTCGCGCCAACTCGGCGCCGACCACATGTCCGACGACGCTGACGAACCCGGTCGCCCCGAGCGAGAGCCAGGCCAGGTTGAGCAGATCGTCTCCCGAATAGAAGACAAGATCGGTCGCGATCATCACCTGACTGGCGGCGAACAGGTCGCCCTTGGCATCCTTGACGGCCACAATCCGTTCGTGTTGCGCCAGCCTGATCAGAGTCTCAGTTTTGATCGGCACTCCGCTACGCCCCGGGATGTCATAGAGCATCACGGGAAGGTCGGTCGCGTCGGCGACAGCGGTGAAGTGCCGATACAAACCCTCTTGCGGAGGCTTGTTGTAGTAAGGCGTTACCACCAGGAGGCCGTGTGCGCCGGCACGTGCCGCCTGCTTCGCGAGCTCGACACTATGGCGGGTGTCGTTGGAGCCCGCTCCTGCCACCACGACCGCGCGGTCACCGACCGCGTCGAGGACGGCACTGACGATGCGCTGCTTCTCCTCGTCGGACGTGGTGGGCGACTCACCCGTCGTCCCGTTGACGATCAAGCCGTCATTTCGCTGCTCGTCTACCAGATAGGTAGCAAGACGTCGCACAGCCACATAATCGACCTCACCGTCAGAAGTGAACGGCGTGACCATCGCGGTCAGCATACGGCCGAAGGGCGCATCGGTGGTTCCAGTTGGCGATGCCATAGTGCGAACGCTACCTGGATTCAGAAATCCATTGGACGTCGCCACCCCGCTTTGCCTGCCTGGAGCCGCCTTTTGCCCCCTTTCGACAGCAGTCGCGTGCCGCTCACCCAACGATAGGTCCTTCGACTGAGTCCTCTAGCCACACCGGCCGTTGTGACCCGCCATTACGCGCGCGGACCACGTCGCAGCTCCGCGGCTCCCGCCCAGGAACACCCTCGCTGCCGCTCACCCCGGCTCCCGGGTAAGCCGCGCGGGCCGACGACGTCCCTCAAGGGGCCCGCGATCTGGAGGCCGTCCGGGTGTTTGGCCGATCACTCACCTCTTCCACGCCGAACCACGCGATCCCTGGCCCTGGTCCGCTCCCGAATCTCTCTCCCCGGCGGATGGCCCTCCCAGCCAGGAACCGGAAAGTCACCGCGGCTCAGAACCTTTTCTTGCTACCGCCGCCATCGCCGTCCCCCTAAACGCCGCCATCGCCGTCCCGCAACCGCCGCAACCGCCGCCATCGCCGTCCCGCAGGCGCCGCCGCCGTCCCCGTCTCCGCACACGCCGCGTCGTCCCCGCACCCGGCCGCCATCCCGGCCCTCGCGCCCGCCGCCGACTTCCTGTCCCCGCACGCCCACACTCATCCCTGTCCCCGTGCGCTGCCTCGCTTGTGCCTGTTCTGGCCGGCCAGCGTGGCTCGATACGGGGTGCGGCTGACTGCAGCCCGGTCTCGGTTCTCCGACCCCGCTGGGGGATTTGGCCGTACAAGCGGTGTGCCGTACTGTCCGAACTGCGCGGATGTAGGGCCTGCGTGACGAGCCCGGGCAGTCGAAGCGACGTCCCTGGCCGCAGCTCCACCCCACCGGAACGCCACGGGCCGGACGCAACCGGTTCGCTCGATCCACAGAGCCGCTGGAGCGGCAGTTATGGGCATGGAAGAGGTCGCCGATATGTGCTCGGGGGTACACACATCGACGACCTCTATCGGAGAATCGGCGTCCCTTACATCCGCGTTACAGGGTTTCTCCGATAATTTTCCGCCATCGCAAAGTTGGGGCTCCAGCAGTCATCGATGACGGTCGGTTACCTGCCGAATACGGCAACATAGGGCAACGCCTCACACGAACCCCCAGGGATGGACTAGTGGCCACCTCAGATCCGGTCTACCTGCGTGTCGTCGAAGACATCCGGCGACAGATCACCGACGGCACCCTTCCCCCCGGCGCGCCCATTCCGTCACGGGCGCAGCTGACACGTAAATATCAGGTCGGCGAGACCGCCGCCCGTCACGCCCTCCGCGTACTAGCGGGTGAAGGCCTCATCATCGGCCGCGTGGGATCGGGCCATTACGTCAGGGAACGCCCCGACCTCACCTCGTTGCATCGATGGCGGTTCTTGGACCACCCCGCCCCGTTCGCGGCAGACCTGCAGTCTCAGGGCAGGCGCGTGACGTGGGACTGGCACAGCGAACCAGCCGAAGCGGGCCCTGAGATCGCCAGGCGGCTGCGCCTCAGCGAGTCGACCACGCTGAGCAAGACGCGTTTCGTCTATCGCGGCGACGGCAAACCACTGCAACTCGCCACCTCCTACGAGCCGATGGAGTTCGCCGCCCATTCGGAGGAGGAGCGGCGCGGCCTGGTGGCGAGGATGTACGCCCACGGCATCAAGATCACCGAGGTCGTCGAGAGCGTGCACACCCGCGTTCCCCGCCCCGCGGAGAGCGATGCGCTCGACCTGGCGGCGGGCGTTCATGTTCTACACATCGAGCGCACTCACTGGGCCGGCGATCGTCCCGTTGAGACCAGCGACATCGTCATCCCGGGAGACCGCTTCCGGATCACGTACAGCATGCCCGTTTAGGCAGGACCTGGCTCCGGGCGAGCGCCTCCTCGCCCGGAGCCCACCCTTCCGCCACGATCACACCTCGCAGGGCGCGACTCCGCGCATCTCCTGGACTCTCTCAGCGCACGATGCGTGTCCACAGGCGGCGCCGGGACTGCGGATCCCCGGAGCAGGCAAGTGCGCGGACAGCGGACAAGCGCCGTGAGTGGGAAACAGGCGCCACCGGTGCTCGGCACCGATCTGGGCCGCCACAACGAACTCCCCCGCAAGAGCCTCCGGCCGGTTCGACGGTGTGCACGCCCCGCCAGGGTGGGCAGAACATTGCCAGGTGGCAGGACGTTCTGCGGCTGCTCAAGGACCGCTGGGGAGGCCGCCGACGTCGGTGCTCCGGGCGAAGCCGGTGGCAATCCCGTCATCAACGCCCCGGCTGCGCGCCGTGATATCTCGATATTTCGCCTATGGGGCGACGTCTGGGATTCGCGACAAACGCGCAGGTCAGAGATTGTCGGTACGCGTTGATAGAACGGTCGCGGAGGTTGCCCATGCGAGTCAAGGATCTGCCGAAAAGCGACCGGCCCCGCGAACGGCTCATGGCCAGCGGTGCCGCTGCGCTGGCCGACCGGGAGTTGCTGGCCGTGCTGCTCGGCTCGGGGTTTCGCGGGTCGAGCGCTCTCGATCTGGCCAGCGAGGTGATCCAGCACTGCGGAGATCTGGAGGCACTCAGCCGATCCGAGCCGCACCGGCTGCTCACCGTGCCCGGCATCGGCCCGGCCAAGGCCGCGCGGGTGAGCGCGGCCTTCCATCTCGTACGGCGGGCGGACGCCTGGCCGGAGCGGGAGCGGATCAACAACACGTCCGACCTGGCACACGCGTGCGCCTCTCTGCTGCGAGATCGTGCTCAGGAGCGGCTGGTCCTGGTCGTGTGCGACATCCGTGGCCGGGTGCTCAGGCGCGTTGTGCTCTCCAAGGGCGGGGCCGACCATACGACGGTGCCGATCCGGGAGGTGATCACCGAAGTGCTCACCGCGGGCGGCGCGATGTTCGGCCTGGCGCACAATCATCCAGGCGGGTCCCTGGAGCCGAGTGTGGCCGACCTGGAAGCCACCGCCCAACTCCTCGCGGCCGCCGAGACCGTCGGGGTGCGCCTCCTCGACCACGTGATCATCGTCGATGAGGCCTGGCGACGTATCCCGACATAAACCCAATCCGCCGCCGACTCTCGCCCAGCCAACAGCAAAGGCCATGATCTCCTGCATAGCGACGAACTGCAGTTTTCCAAGGGACGACCATGAGAACCTAATGCCGCGGGAGGCCGTTATGGACGTCAGTCGGCCATCACCCGCCATGGCGTGGCTCTGTGCCTCCGGAGGGCACGTCGCCACGTCCGTGGTTTCGCGCCGGTCCCGGGCGAAGTCCGATCGTCTACGTCGTGCGATTGGGCAGGCGCGTCGCCGGGGACCGGCGCGGAACACCTTCCGCGCAAGCCCGTTCGATTCGGCGCCTCGCCTTCCAACGCCATGGCTCTGCTCGATCTGGTTGGACGGGCACCGGTCACGGCAGCCGCAAACCGTCATCCAGCGGATCGGCCGCCGCCGGCCGGGGCCCGCGTCGCTAGATACCCTCGCAAAACCACGGTCAGATCCCCACCCCGGAAAACCTCCGCGAGTGTACGACGACACCAGTCGCTCGCCTGCTCCACGCTGTCATCCCCCCGCGCGATGGCGCTGTCCACGGCGACCTCTCCCTGGCTGTCCACGGCGACCTCTCCCAGTACGTAACGCAGATAATCGCCCAGTGTCATCGGCAGGGCGATCTCAACGTCGGCGTAGTCGAGCAGGCGCAGCCCCGCCGCGAGGAGCGGCAAGTGCTGCACGGCCAGCGGCCGCCATCCGGGCGGCGATGGAAACCGCTGCTCGAACGACTCGAACCACGCCGCCAGCGCGTCGCCTGGCGGCGAGGACCGGTTTTTCGAGAAGTCGTACACGAGGAAGACCCCGTCCGGGGTCAGGACGCGGACCACCTCGGCAAGGGCGGAGGTGAGGTCGGTGTAGTTCAGCGAACCAGCGCCGGCGACGAGGCCGAACGACGCCGCGGCGAACGGCAGCCGCTCCGCTGTGCTGATGACGAATCGAGCTGAGGGCGCGACGGATCGCCGGTGGACAAGCATCGCCGGGACCGGCTCCAGGCCGACGACACGATGGGCCAAGGGCGCGAGCGCCGCAGTGGAGACGCCGGCGCCGCATCCGACGTCCAGTGCGCGCCCGACGGGACGCTCAAGGCGAACCGACGCGAGCATCCGCTGATGCACCGGAGGCCGGTCAGAGCGCGGCGTTGCGCGGGGCGAAGCAGGACGGGCTGCATTACCTGGTGCTGGACGGCACGCAGATCCACACCGACCGGATCAACAGCGATCGGCCCCGCTTCTCCGGTAAGCATCGCGGACCCGGGATGAAGGTGCACCTCATCAGCCGGACGGGACGATCCTGTAGCCCCAGGAGCGCTGCGTGGCGGAACTCGATCTGAGCACCGCCCGTATCCAGGCATCCTGCGCCCGCCGAAGGGGGCGGGGATCAGCACCCTGGCCGGCCAATGCCCTTCAGGTAAGGTCGCTTCGCCCTGCAAGGGCAAGAACCAGCGTGTGCCCCAGAAGCAGGCCGATCGGTCGCACACCAGGCTCCGCTGGACCTGGTGCACGCGCGACCGCCCGACTCATGGGCTGAAGGATGTTCCGGAAGCCACGCTGCAGCCCCAGTAGGCCGGTCATTTTTGCAAGGCCATCCTCGTCATCGGTCGGGCGCTGCTCCGCACCGGGTTGCGGTCTTGAGTTGTCGACGCGAACCTGCTTTTTCGGCAGATCGAACAGGGAGTTCCACAGGTCATGCACTCGAGAGTTCGGTCTGGTGGTGAACTCCTCGACCTTTACGTTGACTCCCACTCTCGTGATTTTCCGGATGAAGCACAGGCCGCCCGCCATGCACAACTCGTAAACCACCGGCATGCATTCGCACGTGCAATCCCTGACCCGCACCCGCGATCGCGGGACCTCTGGGTCCCACATGATGGCTCCGCGTACGTCGGCGCCCGGCCGAACGTGCCGACCGTGCAGGTCTCCTTCTTCCCATCGCATGCCGGTCACTATAACGGCGGAGGTATCCCCTGGTCTAGGGAACGTATCCATAGACCTGCAATGCGTCTGTTTTGAGCGCTCATGTACGGCTTCGTCTATAATCCGGACGTGCTAGATCGCGAAGGGCCCGTGCCCATCTACAGGCAGGTCGCCGACCTGGTCCGCGATCAGATCGAACGCGGCGAGCTCCAAGCAGGCGATCCGGTGCCGAGCGAGGCCGCGCTCGAAAAGGAATATGACATCGCGCGGACGACCGCCCGGCGGGTGGCCCGCGAACTGCGCGAGCAGGGGCTGGCGTACACCGTGCAAGGCGAGGGCACGTTCGTCGGCCAGCCGGGTGCGCCACGATCGCCCAAGACGATGCCGCTCTATCAGAAAATCGCCGGAGAAGTCGCGCAGAACATCCAGAATGGCGATATCTCGCCGAACAGGGCCATCCCCGGCGAGAAAGTGATGATGCGACAGTACGGCGTAGCCAAAGTCACCGTACGCCAGGCGGTCGCCTATCTCAGAGAGCAGGGATGGGTCTTCACCGTCCCTTATCGGGGCACATATGTGAACAGCCCAGAGAAATGGCCCATAAATCGGGATTCTTAGTCCGTCCCCGTCCGTGAGCCCCGCCGCGTCCCGCGGCTACTACGAACGCCGGCCGAGACGGAACCACACGCAGACGATCGTCGTGGCGTCGTCCACCTCATGACCCACGCCCGCCCAGTAGCGGCGGTGCGTCTCCCGCCAGTCGTCGATCGACTGGTACCCCTCTCCCTCGGCCACCGCGAACTCCCAGGTGACAGAGGCGAACGGCGTCAGCTCCACCCGCGTGATCTCGACCTCCCCGACCCTGCCGCCGGTGTCGTCGACCAGGACCAGGCGCTCGCCGACCCGTTCCACTTCCTCGCCCTCGGCTTCGTAGTCGAGGGCGAGCACGCCCGCGGTGGCGATCTTCTTTCCCGACAGGACGAGGTCGGTGAGCAGGGTGCGCACCCTGCCGGGGGTCCCCAGTTCCAGCACCCGGAGTCCGTCCATACGCGGCCACATGGCCGCCATGTTAGAAGACCGGGATGATCTCCTCGGGATCGATGAAGTCCACCGGCACCCCTTCCAGGTCGAGCTCGGGAATGGCGGGGAAGGCGATCCCCCAGCGCTCCACGATCGCCCGGACCCTGGCCATGGCCACGCGCCAGTTCTCCGCCTGCTCCTCGTACGACAGCACGCCGAGCCCGGCCTCCCTGGCGTGGTCCATGAGGACGCGGTGGTTGGCCAGGAAGTACGGCGGAAGTTCCCAGAAGCCCTCAGGAGGCTCCCAGAGGATCATGCTGAGGAAGACGAACCCCGCCCTGAGCTGGCGCGTGATCAGCGACTTGGTGTCCTCGGTGAGCCCGGGCCACTCGTTCTCCAGGATGGTCATGCAAATCTGGAGATGTCGTGATTCGTCCCTGCCGATGCGCTGGAACATCTCGCCGAAGACCGGGTGCTGCGTCCCCGAGGCCATGCCCCTGAAGAGCGTGGAGGCGGCCATCTCGCCCATCATGAAGCTGGTGAACAACACCGGGAGCGAGTATTTGCCCACGGCCGAGTTGTAGCCGTTCCAGTAGCGGCCGCCGTTGTGGTAGAGCCAGCCGATGTTGTTGTGGGCGGCTGATTCGAGGTCGTCGGAGGGCGTCCAGTCGAGCGGTCCGCCCGGCCAGAGCCTGGCGATGGTGCGCTGGCAGCACTCCTCGTGGTTCATCTCGTCACGGGTGATCGAGAAGAAACACTTCCTGACCGGGTCCTCCTCGTGTTTCTCGAACGCCTGGATCGTGGCACGGGCGAACACCGCGGGCCCCGAGGCGTCGAAGTTCGCCAGGACCGCGAACCAGTACATGATGCCCAGGCGCTGCTCGCGGGTGAAGTCGTCCGGCCGGAGACCGTCCCAGGGCAGGTCGGCGGGGTTCCAGACCATGCGCTTGGACTTCTCGTAGATAGCGGCGAGTTTCTCGGTCTCGACGCGCCATTCCATGGGATAGATGTTGGGCTGCGGGATCTGCGGTGCAGGCCAGAAACCGCCCTCTGGGATCGTGAGGTCCGCCATGTGTGACACCTCCTCCCCCATCCTGCGTGTCGGCGTCACGTCTTTCAAGTACGGGCGCGCTGGGTGACGGCCACGCAGACCAGGACGGCCAGCGCCGCGACGACGGTGACCGGGCCGAACCGTTCGCCCATCAGGAACCACGCCCAGATCAGGGTCAGCAGGGGCTGGGTGAGCTGGGTCTGGCCCGCCCTGGCGATGCCGCCCTTGGCCAGCCCCGCGTACCAGGGGAAGAAGCCCAGGAACATCGAGACCAGCGCCACGTAGGCGAAACCGGCCACCGACTGCGGGGTCGGCGTCACGGGGGTGGTCAGGGCCAGTGCCGCCGTGATGGGGGCAGTCAAGGGCAGGGACAGGACGAGCGCGTGGGAGATGACCTGCCAGCCAGGGGTCTTTCTGGACAGCCGGCCGCCCTCCGTGTAGCCGACCGCCGCCGACAGCAGCGCGCCGACCAGGAGCAGGTCTGGCCAGGTCGGCCTGCCCTGGTGCTGGGTGAGGGTGAAGGCGGTGATGGCGGCGGCGCCGGCCGTACAGGCGGCCCAGAAGAGCGGGCGGGGGCGCTCGCCGGCCGACACGACGGCGCAGGCGGCGGTGGCGGCGGGGAGGAGGCCGGTGACCACCGCGGCGTGAGCGGTGCTCGCGCCCAGGTCCAGGGCCAGGCCGCTGAAGGCGGGGAAGCCGAAGACCACGCCCACTGAGATCAGGGCGTAGGCGCGCCACTGGTCGCGCGGCGGGAGCAGCGGGCGGCCGGTGGCCTTCAGGCAGACCAGGGCCACCACGCCTGCCACGGCGGCCCGGCCCAGGGCGATCAGCCACGGGTCGAAGCCCCGCAGCGCGAAGACGGTGGCGGGGAAGGAGCCGGAGAACGCCAGGACGCCGAGGAACGCCAGAGCGGTGCCGCGACGTCGCGGGCCTCGGTCGGAGGCGGGGACCGCTACTCCACCGCTGGCGGTAGCGCTATTCTCCACTTTCATGGACAACGATAGCAGTATCGCCAAGATCGCCGCGATACTGCGTGACGAGGCCGCCAGGCTCGGCCCCAGAGCGCGGCTGCCGTCCAGCCGGGAGATCATGCGCAGGCACAACGTCAGCCCCGTCACGGTGTCGCGGGCCATCGGGCAGCTGGCCGCCGAGGGGCGGGTGGTGACGAGACCCGGCAGCGGGGCGTTCGTGGCGCACCAGGTGCCCAGGGGCGAGGACCCGGCGGACCTCTCGTGGCAGACCGTCGCCCTGGGCGACCGGGTGGTCGACGAAGGGCCCGTCGCGGAACTGCTGGGCGTGGCCGCCGAAGGCGTCGTACCGCTCACCGGCGGCTACCTGCGTCCGGGACTGCGGCCCGACAGGCAGTTGGCGGCCGCGGCGGCGCGGGCCGTGCGGCGGCCCGGCGCCTGGGCCATGCCGCCGCTGCCCGGCCTGCCCGAACTGCGCAGGTGGTTCGCGGCGCAGGCCGGAGGCGACGTGACCGCCGCCGACGCGCTCATCGTGAGCGGCGGCCAGGCGGCGCTCACTCACGCGTTCCGCGCGCTCGCCGCACCCGGCACGCCGGTGCTGGTCGAGACGCCCACCTACCCGGGCGCGCTGGTGGCGGCCAGGGCCGCGGGGCTGCGGCCCACGGCGGTGCCCATGGACCGCGACGGCGTACGGCCCGACCTGCTGGCCGAGGCGTTCGCCGTCACCGGCGCGCGGGTCTTCCTCTGCCAGCCCACCCTGCACAACCCGACGGGCGCGACCCTGCCGGCCGGACGCCGGGCGCAGGTGCTGGACGTGGCCAGGGCGGCGGGCGCGTTCGTCATCGAGGACGACTTCGCCCGCTACCTGACCGGCCAGGCGCCCCCGTCCCTGGCGTCCATGGACCGGCACGGCACCGTCGTCCACGTGGGCTCTCTGACGAAGATCCTGTCGCCGAGCATGCGGGTGGCGGCCGTCATCGCCAGAGGGCCGGCCGCGCACCGGCTGCGGGCCGGCCAGCTCGTCGAATCGTTCTTCGTGTCACGGCCGCTGCAGGAGACGGCGCTGGAGTTCGTGGAGTCACCCGCGTGGCGGCGGCACCTCGCCGCCGTGCACGCGGAGATCGGGATCCGGCGCGACGCGCTGGCAGCGGCGCTCGCCGCGCGGATGCCGCGAGCCGAGCCGCACCTGCTGCCCGCCGGCGGGATGCACCTGTGGGTGCGGCTGCCGGCCGAGGTCGACGAGAACGCGCTGGTGGAGGCCGCCAGGCGGAACGGCGTTCTGGTGAGCCCCGGCCGGATCTACTACCCGTCCGAGCCGCCGGGGCCGCGGATCCGGGTGACCCACATGGCCGCCGCGCATCTGGCCGAGCTGCACGAAGGGGTACGCCGGCTCGCCCAGGCGCTGGACACGCTCTCCGGAGGGCGCGCATGAACGTGATCCACGCCCGTTAGAGTGGCCGGCATGCCGTGCCCTGCGGAGCTCGTACGCGACTTCGTGAACACCTACGACGTCGAGGCACAGGCGGACGAGCTGTCCTCCCCCGCCGAGCTGGCCCTGTGGCTGCGCGAGCGCGGCCTGGCCGGGCCGCGCGACCGGGCCACCGACGACGACCTCCACACCGCGACCGCCCTGCGCGAAGGCCTCAGGGCGGCGCTCAGACGCGAGGCCGCCCAACTGCCCGCGTTGCCGTTCACGATCAGGGCGAGGCAGGGCGGGCGTCCCGAGCCTGCCGCCGCCTGCGGCGGCGTGCGGGGCGGGCTGGCGACGATCGCCGTGGCGGCCGTGACCGCGTCCTGGGACCGGCTTAAGGTGTGCGCGGAGGACACCTGCCAGTGGGCGTTCATCGACGCGTCGAAGAACCGATCGCGCTCGTGGTGTTCCATGAGGGTATGCGGTAACCGCACCAAGACCCGGGCTTACCGGGCGAGGAAGAAGGGTTCGCGTCATCTCCAAGGGTCAAACACCGATACGGTGTAAGTCGTGCCTTGTGGCATGAACGGCAGTCGAAGGAGCGGGCCGAGATGGCAGACGTAGGCGTCCGGGCGGCCCGGCGCGAGGATGTGCTCCAGGTTGCGAATACGCAGATCCGCGCCTGGCGCTACGGCTATCGGGATTTCCTCCCCGAGGGCCCACTCGAGCAGATGACCGGCGCGGCTGCGGAGAAGATGTGGTTGCGCCAGTGGGACGAGGCGATCGTCGCCCCACCCACCCCCATGCACCGGGTGCTGGTGGCCGTGGAGACCATCCTCGACACCGAGGGCTTCCCCGCGCTCGGCAAGGGAGGCAGCGCCGCGCTGACCACTCCCCGCGGCGGCGAGCGCGTGGTGGGGCTGGCCTCCCATGCCCCCGCCGAAGACCCCGACCTCGACCCCAGCGTGGTGGCCGAGATGCTGACGCTGCTGGTCGATCCCGATTTCGTCCGGCGGGGCCACGGCAGCCGCCTGCTCAACGCCACCGTCGACCACCTGCGCGAAGACGGCTTCCGGCAGATCGTCACCTGGGCTTTCGCCGACAACTACGCGGTGCTCGGCTTCCTCGAATCGGCCGGCTGGGGCGAGGACACCGCCGAACGCGTTCTCGACATGGGCCGCCCGATCAGGATGGTCCGGCTCACCACCGACATCAGCTAGAGGGTCGACGACATGGCAACCTCCGGTCAGTGGATCGCGGGCGCCCGCCCGCGCACGCTTCCCAACGCCGTCGTGCCGGTCATGGTGGGCACCGGCGTGGCCATCGGCGAGGGCGGCTTCGTGTGGTGGCGGGCGGTCCTGGCACTGCTCGTGGCGCTCTCCCTGCAGATCGGCGTCAACTACGCCAACGACTACAGCGACGGCGTCCGCGGCACCGACGACCAGCGGGTCGGCCCGATGCGGCTGGTGGGCTCGCGGGCGGCCACGCCGCGGCAGGTGCTGACCGCCGCACTGGGCAGCTTCGCCGTGGCGGCGGTGCTGGGGCTCGTCCTGGTCATCGTCACGCAGGCGTGGTGGATCCTGCTGGTGGGCGCGGCGTGCATCGCGGCCGGCTGGTTCTACACGGGCGGCAAGCGCCCGTACGGCTACCGCGGCCTGGGCGAGGTCGCCGTGTTCGTGTTCTTCGGGGTGGTGCCCGTGGTCGGCACGGCCTTCGTGCAGACCGGGTCGCTCAGCTGGGCGGCGCTCGTCGCGTCGGTCCCCGTGGGGCTGCTGTCGTGCTCGATGCTCGTGGTCAACAACCTGCGCGACGTCGGCACGGACGGCCAGGCGGGCAAGCGCACGCTCGCCGTGCTGCTGGGCGCCGAGCGCACCCGCGCACTCTACGTCGCCTGCCAGGTGGTGCCGTTCCTGGTGGCGCTGGCCATGATCCCGATCACGCCGTGGGCCGCGCTCGCCCTGCTCGCCGCGCCGCTGGCGGTCTCGCCGATCAGGGCGGTGCTGGGCAAGGCGGTCGGCCCCGCGCTGATCGCGGTGCTGCAGCAGACGGGGAAACTGCAGATGGCGTACGGTCTGCTCTTCGCGGTGGGGCTGGCGTTCATCTTCTAGGGTGGCCGGGCATCTTCTAGGGTGGCCGGGCATCTTCTAGGGTGGCCGGGCGTCTTCTAGGGTGGACGGGTGAAGGACTTCATCGCCGGTCTGCCCAAATGCGAGCTCCACCTGCACATCGAGGGCACCCTCGAGCCCGAGCTCAAGTTCGAGCTGGCCAGGCGCAACGGCCTGCGGCTGCCCTACGCGAGCGTCGAGCAGATGCGGGCCGCCTACACCTTCGACAGCCTGCCGTCCTTCCTGCGGATCTACTACGAGGGCATGCGGGTGCTGCGCACCGAGCCCGACTTCTACGACCTGGCCATGGCCTACCTCCGCAAGGCCGCCGAGCAGAACGTCCGCTACGCCGAGATCTTCTTCGACCCGCAGGCCCACACCTCGCGCGGAGTGCCGTTCGACGTGGTGATCCGAGGGCTGCGGCGGGCGCTGATGGACGCGGAAGCGCGGCTCGGGGTGCGGGCGCAGCTCATCATGTGCTTCCTGCGCGACTTCCAGGCCGAATACGCGATGGCCACGCTGCTGGAGTCGTTGCCGTACAAGGAGTGGATCGCCGGCGTCGGGCTCGACTCCGACGAGAAGGGCAACCCGCCGGTCAAGTTCGCGGCGGTCTATGAGCGGGCCAGGCAGGAGGGCTATCTCCTGACGATGCACTGCGACGTCGACCAGGACGACGCGGTCGAGCACATCCGGCAGGCCGTCGAGGACATCGGCGTCAACCGGATCGACCACGGCGTCAACATCCTGGAGGACCAGCGGCTGGTGGAGGTGGTCCTGGAGCGCGGCATGGGGCTGACCTGCTGCCCGATCTCGAACGGTTACGTCACCGACTCGATGAAGGCCGAGGGCATCCGCAAGCTGATGGACCTGGGAGTGCGGGTGACGATCAACTCCGACGACCCGGCCTATTTCGGGGCCTACGTGGGGGAGAATCTGGTGGCGCTGCAGGGCGCGCTCCAGCTCACCAGAGACGAGCTGGCCCAGCTTGAGCGCCAGGCGTTCGAGGTCGCCTGGCTGCCACGGCACGTCAAGGACGCCTACCTCGCCGAGGTGGACGCCTACCTCGCGCGGGGGTGACGTGTCCAGCGTTATCACGGTCGGATAACCGCGGGCATTCGGCGGCCGACCGGATCATCGGGCGATGACCCTCGGCTTGCGGCTGACCTTCCTCGATGCCGCCTGCCTCAAAGCGGCTGGCGGCGCATCACCACCCGGGGGGTGATCTCGAGGCCGAGCTCCCGTTCGTGCTCCACCAGCGCGCGCAACTCGGGTCCCCACTCCGGCTCGGGCAGCACCGCGAAGCCGTGCCGGGTGTACCACGGCGCGTTCCACGGCACGTCGCGATAGGTCGTCAGCGTCACCGCCGGCGCACCGGAGGCCCGCGCGTGGTCGATCACCGCCTCCATCAACCGCCCGCCGATGCCCTTGCGCATGCTGCGCGGGTGTACGGCCAGCTGGTCGAGATGCACGTTGCCGTCGGCCCGGCCCAGCAGGGCGAACCCCTCGGGCGGCTCCCCCTCGACCAGGACCCTCCCGGGGTCGTCAACCTCTTCGATCATGGTCGTGCCGGGAGGGAAGACGATCCCCACCTGGGTGAAGATCCCGTCGGCCGCCAGCTCGACGTCGGCCAGCCCGGCCAGCTCCCCCGCATCCGCCCATCGCACCATCAGAGCCTCCTGAGGGGAGCGTCGCCTTCAGGCGACGGGGAATCGGGAGCGGGAGGGCCGCCAAAGCCTGCGTGCCGTGGCAGAACCTCAGGCATTGCGGCCATCTCCGGATCAGATTGAGCTTGTGCCGTCGGGCATCGGTCAGGGCTTGGCCGTCGTCTCCCGCGCAGGCGGGGCGAGAGGCCGCTCCCTTCAGGGCGCGGAGGAGTCACGACGACACGATCTCATGTCTCGGGCGGACCTCGCCTCGGGTATTAATCTTGGTGATCGTAGGCCCGGCTGTGCGGAGCCGGGACCCTCTCCTCACGACGTGCCCACGACCGCCCGGTGGTGGGCACGTCGTGTGCGCGGCCAGGGGTGACGTCAGTCGTGTGCGGCGGCCCGGGCGGTGTGCGCGGCCAGGGGCGAGGTCAGAGGTCGAGCAGCGGCTCGAGCCCCACGGTGAGGCCGGGCAGCTCGCGGACCCTGCGCACCCCGAGCAGCACGCCAGGCGTGAACGCCGACCTGCTCATCGTGTCGTGCCGGATGGTCAGGATCTCGCCGTCGCCGCCGAGCAGCACCTCCTGGTGCGCGATCAGCCCCGACAGGCGCACCGCGTGCACGTGGACGCCCTCCACGTCGGCCCCACGGGCGCCGTCGAGCGCGGTGGTCGTGGCGTCGGGCATCCGGGCCGATCCCGCCTCGGCCCGCGCCTCGGCGACCATCTCAGCCGTACGCCGGGCGGTGCCGGACGGCGCGTCGGCCTTGTTGGGATGGTGCAGCTCGACGATCTCGACGGACTCGAAATAGCGGGCCGCCCGCTGGGCGAAGTGCATCATGAGCACGGCCGCGATGCCGAAGTTGGGGGCGATCAGGCAGTTGGTGCCCGGCGATGCCGCCAGCCATCCGCGTACGGTCTCCAGCCGCCCCTCGTCGAACCCGGTCGTGCCCACCACCGGGTGGACACCGTGGCCGATGGCCCACTCGAGGTTGCCCATGACCACGTCGGGATGGGTGAAGTCGACGACCACCTCGGCGCCCGCGAGCCCTTCGATGGCGTCGTCCTGGTCGAGCGCGGCCACCAGCTCCATGTCGGTGGCGGCCTCGACTGCTTTGCACACCTCGACGCCCACGCGACCGCGGGCGCCGAGCACTCCTACCTTGATCACACCGACAACCCTATCGTCCTGCCCGGGCGTGCTCCCGACGTCCCGGCCCGCGCCGCCCGATCAGGTCATCGCGCGAGAGCCCCGGCCTGGGCACCGGGGCTTTCGCGGAGTAGCGGCAGGTCAGCTGATGGCGTCGGTGAAATCCTTGTCGCCGTACGGGCCGATCACGGCGAGCGTGAGCGGCCGGTTGAGCACGTCGGCGGCCACCTCGGAGATCTCGTCGGGCGTGACGCCCTCGATGCGCGCCAGCACCTCGTCCACGGACATCAGCTCGTCGTAGACCAGCTCGCTCTTGCCGATGCGCGACATGCGCGAGCCGGTGTCCTCCAGGCCGAGCACGAGACCGCCGCGCATCTGGCCCTTGCCGCGCATGATCTCGTCGGCGGTCAGGCCCTCGGCCACCACCCTGGACACCTCGTCGCGGCAGATCTTGAGCACGTCGTCGATCTTCGAGGGCAGGCAGCCCACGTAGATGCCGAACTGGCCGGTGTCGGCGTAGGCCGAGGTGTAGCTGTAGGCGGAGTAGGCCAGGCCGCGCTTCTCCCTGATCTCCTGGAAGAGCCGGGACGACATGCCGCCGCCCAGGGCGGCGTTGAGCACGCCGAGCGCGAATCTGCGGTCGTCGGTGCGGGCCATGCCGGTCGTGCCGAGCACCAGGTTGGCCTGCTCGGTCGGCCGGTCGAGCACCGTGACGCCCGAGCGGGTCTCGGCGCCGGGTCCGCTGGTGCGCGGCGGGGCGAACTCGGCCGGGCCGTCGAGCATGCCCGCCCGCTCGTAGGCCCTGGTGACCAGCTCGACGACCTCTTCGTGGCGTACGTTGCCCGCGACGGACACGACCGTGCGGCGGGGCCGGTAGTAGAGGCGGTAGTACTCGGCGATCCGGTCGCGTCCCAGGGTGTTGATCGACTCGACCGTGCCCAGGATGGGCCGCCCGATCGGCGAGTCACCGTAGAGTGCGGCGGCGAACTGCTCGTGCACCACGTCGGACGGGTCGTCGTCGTGCATGGCGATCTCTTCGAGAATCACCCCGCGCTCCGACTCGACGTCCTGCTCGGCCACCAGCGAACTGGTCACCACGTCGGCGAGCACGTCGACCGCGATCGGCAGATCCTCGTCGAGGACGCGCGCGTAGTAGCAGGTGTACTCCTTGGCGGTGAAGGCGTTGATCTCACCGCCGATGCCCTCGATGGAGGCGGAGATCTCCATGGCGTCACGCGTGGGGGTGCCCTTGAACAGCAGGTGTTCGAGGAAATGGGTGGCGCCCATGTGTTCGAGGGCCTCGTCACGCGAGCCGATGCCGACCCACATGCCGACCGCGACGCTGCGCACGGTCGGCATGGTCTCGGTCACCACGCGCAGCCCACCCGGCAGAACGGTGCGCCTCACCACCCCGGCACCGTCTGTGCCGGGGTGCAACGTGGTCGTGCTCACGGAGACTCCTTCGTGAGCACGCCGCCGTTGACGATGGTTGCCTGGCTGAGCTCGCTCACGAGTTGCGGTCGTCCCCCTCGTTGCGGCTGCTGCGCACGCGGGTGCGGGTGCGGCGGGGCCGCTCGGGCCGGTCGTCGGCGGCCGGCGCGGGCTGCTCGGGAGCGGCGTCGCCGCCCTCGGCGTTCCCGGAAGCGCCCTTCGCCTCCTTCTCGGCGGCCTCCCGCTCGATGACCTCGACCGGCACCAGGGAGAGCTTGCCCCGGCCGTCGATCTCGGCGATCTCCACCTGGATCTTCTCGCCGACGCTCATCACGTCTTCGACGTTCTCGATGCGCTTGCCGCCGTGCAGCTTGCGGATCTGGGAGACGTGCAGCAGGCCGTCCTTGCCGGGCATCAGCGAGATGAACGCGCCGAAGGCCGCGATCTTGACGACCGTGCCCAGGTAACGCTCGCCGACTTCCGGCATGTGCGGGTTGGCGATGGCGTTGATCGCCGAACGGGCCGCCTCGGCGGACGGGCCGTCGGTGGCGCCGATGTAGATGGTGCCGTCGTCCTCGATGGTGATCTCGGCGCCCGTGTCGTCCTGGATCTGGTTGATCATCTTGCCCTTCGGGCCGATGACCTCGCCGATCTTGTCGACCGGGACCTTGATGGTGATGATGCGCGGCGCGGTCGGGTTCATCTCCGCCGGAGAGTCGATCGCCTCCTGCATCACGTCGAGGATCGCCAGGCGGGCGCCCTTGGCCTGCTTGAGCGCGCCGGCCAGCACCGAGGCGGGGATGCCGTCGAGCTTGGTGTCGAGCTGGAGCGCGGTGATGACGTCCTTGGTGCCGGCGACCTTGAAGTCCATGTCGCCCATGGCGTCTTCCGCGCCGAGGATGTCGGTCAGCGTGACGTAGGTGTCACCCTCGCCGATCAGTCCCATCGCGATGCCCGCGACCATCTCTTTGAGCGGCACGCCGGCGTCGAGCAGCGCCATCGTGGAGGCGCAGACCGAGCCCATCGAGGTGGAGCCGTTGGAGCCGAGCGCCTCGGAAACCTGGCGGATGGCGTACGGGAACTCCTCGCGCGTGGGCAGCACGGGGATCAGCGCCCGCTCGGCGAGCGCGCCGTGGCCGATCTCGCGGCGCTTGGGCGAGCCCACCCGGCCGGTCTCGCCGGTGGAGTAGGGGGGGAAGTTGTAGTTGTGCATGTAGCGCTTGGTCCGCTCGGGGTTGAGCGTGTCGATGACCTGCTCCATGCGCAGCATGTTGAGCGTGGTGATGCCCAGGATCTGGGTCTCGCCGCGCTCGAACAGCGCCGAGCCGTGCACCCGGGGCACCACGTGCACCTCGGCCGACAGGGCGCGGATGTCCTTGGTGCCGCGGCCGTCGATGCGGACGCCTTCCTTGATGACCCGCTCGCGCATGAGCTTCTTCATCGCCGAGCGGAACGCGGCGGAGATCTCCTTCTCGCGCCCCTCGAACTCGGGCAGGAGCTTCTCGGCGGCCAGCGCCTTGACCTTGTCGAGCTCGTTCTCGCGCTCCTGCTTGCCGGCGATGGTCAGCGCGGCGGCCAGCTCGGGCTTCACCGCGGCCTCGACCGCGTCATAGACGTCGTCCTGGTAGTCGAGGAAGACCGGGTATTCGGCCGTCTCCTTGGCCGCGACCCGCGCGATGCGCGCCTGCGCCTCGCACAGCACCTTGATGAAGGGCTTGGCGGCGTCGAGGCCCTGGGCGACGGTCTCCTCGGTCGGCGCGACGGCACCGTCGGCGACCAGCTTGAGCGTGTCCTTCGTGGACTCCGCCTCGACCATCATGATCGCTACATCGCCGTCGGCGAGCACGCGGCCGGCCACGACCATGTCGAACGTGGCCCGCTCCAGCTCGTGGTGGGTCGGGAACGCCACCCACTGACCGTCGATCAGCGCGACGCGCACGCCGCCGATCGGGCCGGAGAACGGCAGGCCGGCGAGCTGGGTGGACAGCGACGCGGCGTTGATCGCCACCACGTCGTAGAGGTGGTCGGGATTGAGCGCCATCACGGTGGCGACGACCTGGATCTCGTTGCGCAGCCCCTTGACGAAGGACGGGCGCAGCGGCCGGTCGATCAGGCGGCAGGTGAGGATGGCGTCCTCGGAAGGACGGCCCTCACGGCGGAAGAACGAGCCGGGGATGCGGCCCGCGGCGTACATGCGCTCTTCGACGTCGACCGTGAGCGGGAAGAAGTCGAGGTTCTCCTTGGGCGACTTGGACGCGGTGGTGGCCGAGAGCACCATCGTGTCGTTGTCGAGGTAGGCGACGGCGGAACCCGCCGCCTGGCGTGCGATGCGACCGGTCTCGAACCGGATCGTGCGCGTGCCGAACGAACCGTTGTCTATGACGGCTTCAGCTGTGTGGACACCCTCCACGGGGGACCTCCTTGTGGTCGGTCTCCCGCGCCCTTTTCTCACCGGCACCCTCGTTAGGTGCAGCGCCGGTCTTCGATCGAAGCGCCCGGTCTTTCCTACCGGAAGCCACTACCGAGGACCGGCCCGCAGGCGTCGCGGGTCGCATGGTGCTAAGCGGACGCGGGGGCTGTGTGTCTCGGATCTTCAGTTGTACGCCGGGCGCGGGAGGCGTGTGACGCCACGCGCCCGGACATATGGCTGCGGCCATATGCGAAGGGAGCGGCGCGGACGCCGCTCCCTTTCATGCTATCGGCGCAGGCCGAGCCGCTCGATGAGCGAACGGTAGCGCTGGATGTCGACCTTCTGCAGGTATTTCAGCAGGCGGCGCCGGCGGCCGACGAGCAGCAGCAGGCCACGACGGCTGTGGTGGTCGTGCTTGTGCGTCTTCAGGTGCTCGGTGAGCTCGCTGATGCGCTTGCTCAGCAGGGCGATCTGAACCTCGGGCGACCCGGTGTCGCCTTCGACCGTCGCATATTCACTGATGATGGACTTCTTGGCAGCGGTGTCGAGGGACACGGCTCTCCTTTGAGCTACGGGCACGCACGATTGATGTGAGTGTGCGAACGACCGTGCGTGCCTACAGTCGCCGCGTGAAGGCCTTCATGGGCAGCGCGCAGCACCGCCGCTACAGAGCCGACATGCAAGGCTACCACCTTGTGCAGGGTCGTCGGGACACGCGGCGCAGGACACGCGGAGGCCGGGGAAGCGGTCAGCCGGTGATCCTCCGGGTTGCCTCGACGTCGGCGTGGATCTGAGCGACCAGCGTTTCGATCGACTCGAAGCGGGTGTTGCCACGCAGCCGCGCCGCGAACTCGACCGCGACGTGCGCGCCGTACAGCTCCAGGTCGTCGCGGTCGAGCGCGTACGCCTCGACGGTGCGCGGCACGCCCTCGAACGTCGGATTGGTGCCGACCGAGATCGCCGCCGGCCACCGCTCACCCTTGTAGAGGGCGGGCAGGTTGGCGACGGGCACGCACTCCAGCCAGCCGGCGTAGACTCCGTCGGCCGGGATCGCGGTGTGCGGGGGCGTCTCCACGTTGGCGGTCGGGAACCCGAGTTGCCGCCCCCGCTGGTAGCCGCGCACGACCACGCCCTCCACGCGGTGCGGCCGCCCGAGCCGCTCTCTCGCGCCCTCGACGTCGCCGGCCACGAGCAGTTCGCGGATGGCGGTCGAGGAGACGCCGTCGAGCATGGGCACGACCTCCACCTCGAAATCGTACTTGTCGCCCAACGTCCGCAATGTCTGGACGTCCCCGCTGGCTTCGTGCCCGAACACGAAGTCCTCCCCCACGATCACGACCGCGGCCCGCAGCCGCTCGGCCGCCACGCTCTGGACGAAGTCGTCGGGGCTGGTCCGCTGCAGCTCGAGGGTGAACTCCACCACGTCGACCTCGTCGATCCCCAGCCCGGCCAGCAGCTCACCCCTGCGCCGCAGGCTGGTGAGCCGGGGCGGGTGCGACCCCGGTCGCACGACCTCCTCGGGATGCGGCTCGAAGGTGACGGCGACGCTCCGCAGCCCTCGCTCGCGGGCGATGGCCACCGCACGCTCGATCACCCGCCGGTGCCCGCGGTGCACCCCGTCGAACACGCCGATGGTGACGACAAGCCTTCCCGAACCCTGCACGCCAGGCCCCATTCGCTCGTCACGGATCAACCGCACCCAAGCCTGCCATGCGTGTCGCGGTCTCCCGCAACCCAGGGGGTTGGTAACAGCGCCGGCTCGTCCCGGCGCCCTTCTCCGCCAGCGGATAGTATCGGGCCTCGTGCCTCGTTACGCGCTTCTGATCCTGCCTGCCTTCAACCGGGTCTACGCCGAAAGCTCCGTCCGGCTGACCCGCAACGAGCTGGCCGTCTTCAGCGCGCGCGGCCTCGGCGGGCAGGTGTCGGCCGGCGACGAGACCGTCATCGGCGGTGTCCCCTACGTGACGTTCGAGACCGCGGAGCCGCTGGCGGAGCCGCACCTCTCGCTGCTGTCTAACCTCTCCTCCGGCTACGCCCTGTTCGGCGTGGAGGGCGAGCTGCTCAGGCCGCTGACCGTGCGCCCGCTCGACCGGCTCAGCAGCGACCTGATCACCATCCAGAAATACGCCGGCAAGACCAACGAACACTTCACCAAACTGCTGCTCAACGTCACCGCGCTGGCCACGGGCAGAGGGCTGGGCGAGCGGCTGGCGGTGTTCGACCCGATGTGCGGCCGCGGCACGACCCTCAACCAGGCCCTCATGTACGGCTACGACGCCTACGGCCTCGACGTCGACGGTAAGGACTTCGAGGCCTACGCCGGTTTCATCAAGACCTGGCTGCGCAACAAGCGGCTCAAGCACACCGCGGAGACCGTGCTGGTGCGCCGCGAGCGGGCGCTGGCCGGGCGGCGGCTCAACATCACGTTCGGCCTGTCGAAAGAGGCGTTCAAGGCCGGCGACGTGCAGCGCCTGACCGTGGTCAACGCCGACACGCTCAAGAGCCGCGAGTTCTTCAAGCCGCGCTCGTTCGACGTCGTGGCGACCGACGCCCCCTACGGTGTCCAGCACGGCAGCAAGGGCGGCGGCGGGTTGTCGCGCAGCCCCATGGAGCTGCTGAGCAGGGCCGTGCCCGGCTGGGCCGAGTTGCTGCGCCCCGGCGGCGCGATGGGCATCGCCTGGAACACCTACGGTGGCAAGCGCGCCGAACTGGCCAAGGTCCTCGCCGGCGCCGGCCTGGACGTGATGGACTACCCCGACTTCGAGCACTGGGTCGACCAGGCGATCGTGCGTGACATCATCGTCGCCCGCAAACCCGGCTGACCGCGCTCATCCCGCGAAGACGGCGATCGGCTTGGCGAGCGCGCCCCGCTCCTCCACGAGCGCGAGCAGCTCACCGTCCGGCCCGAACACGCCGATCGGGCCCGCACCGAGCCCCGCGGCGGGCAGCCGGCCGCCGTGGCCGATCACGCGTGCCTCCTCCGCGGTGACGTCTCTGCGCGGGAAGGCCGCCGCGACCGCCGCGCCGATCGGCAGGATCACGCACTCCTCGGCGAGCTGCTCGACCGTCCTGGCCAGCGACAGGTCGTAGGGGCCCACCCGGGTGCGCCGCAGCCGCGTCAGGTGGCCTCCGACGCCGAGCTCCGCCCCGAGGTCGCGGGCCAGCGCGCGGATGTAGGTGCCGCTGGAGCAGGTCACGACCGCGTCGACGTCCACGACCTCGTCGCCGGCCCTGATGTCCAGCACCTCGAACGCGCTCACCGTCACCGGCCTGGCCTGCAGCTCGACCGTCTCGCCCGCGCGCGCCTTCTTGTAGGCCCGCTGCCCGTCGACCTTGATCGCGCTGACCTGCGGCGGGATCTGCATGATCGCGCCCGTCAGCGCCGCGACGCCCTTGTGGATCTCGGCCGCGGTCACGCCGGAGGCCGGGACCGCGGCGGTGACCTCGCCCTCGGCGTCGTCGGTGTTGGTGCTCACGCCGAGCCTCATCGTGGCTTCGTAGACCTTCTCCGTCAGCGCCAGATGGCCGAGCAGCCTGGTCGCCTTCTCCACGCCGACCACCAGCACGCCCGTCGCCATCGGGTCGAGCGTGCCCGCGTGCCCCACGCGGCGGGTGCCCGCGACGCGCCGCATCTTGGCCACCACGTCGTGGGAGGTCCAGCCGCCCGCCTTGTCGACGATGATCAGACCGCTCTGGGCCATCAGGCCTTCCTCAGCTCTCGCCGGAACTTCACCATCGTGTCCTGCACGCTGTCCTGGGAGGTGTAGCCGGCCGCGTTGTGGTGACCGCCGCCGCCCAGCGCCGCGCACACGGCGGCCACGTCTACGTTGCCCTTGGAGCGGGTGGACACCTGCCAGTAGCCCTGGTCGTCCTCCTTGAGCACCACCGCGACCTCGGCCTCGTCGGTGCGCCGCAGGATGTCGATGACGCCTTCGAGCTCGGAGTAGGGCAGCCCGTACGCGGCCCGATCGACCTGTGACACGTACGTCCACACGAGCCCGTCTTCCAATGTCACCCGCTCCAGCGCCCCTGCCAGCACCTTGAGATAGCCGAAGGGGGAACGGTCCCACAGCTCACGGGCGATCTCGTCGGTGCGCAGCCCGGTGGCGACCAGCCTGGCCGCCATGTGGTGCACGGCGGGCGTGGTCGTGGAGTAGCGGAACGAGCCGGTGTCGGTCACCAGACCCGCGTACAGGCAGGTGGCGATGTCGCGGTCGAGCTGCCCGCCGAGCCGGTAGATCAGCTCCTCGGCCAGCATGGCCGTGGCCGCGGCCGTGGAGTCGATGAGGCTGAGCGTGCCGAACTCGCCCTCGTTGGAGGGGTGGTGGTCGACCACGATGACCTCACGGGCCCTGGCGGTGCTGGCGCCCAGGAGCCCCAGCCGCTGGAACGTCGACGAGTCGAACGTGATCATCAGGTCGGGGGATTCGGGGAACTCCTCCGGCGGCACCAGCATCTCCTGCCCCGGCATGAACCGCAGCAGCCGCGGCACCACGAAATGGTGGTCGCCGAACGACGTCACCACCCGCTTGCCCATCGAACGCAGCGTGAACGCCACGGCCAGCATCGAGCCGAGCGCGTCGCCGTCGGGCGTCACGTGGCAGGCCATCGCCACCTCGTCGGCCTGCCGGATCAGGTGCAGCGCCCGGCTCCACGCGGCCTCGGGGACCGCGCACTCGTCCGCCGGCCGCCCGTTGACCCGGGGAGGCTCCGCCCTGTCGCGTACGTCGGGCGTCACGCCAGGTCGTCCCTGCCAACAGCACCCCCGTCTTGGCCCTCTTCGGGCTTGCGGTAGGGGTCGGCCTCGCCCGCGTAGGTGGCGCTCTGGGCCTGCCGCGCCACCTCGGCGTCGCGCGCCCTGGCGGCGTTGATCAGATCGTCGAGCTGGCGCGCGCTGTCAGGCAGCGGGTCGTGCTTGAACGTCAGCGTGGGGGTGAAGCGAACGCCGGTCTGGCGTCCCACTTCGGAGCGGATGATGCCCCTGGCGCTCTCGAGGGCCGCGGCGCTGTCGGCCCGCTCGGCCTCCGAGCCGAACACCGTGTAGAACACGGTCGCCTCACGCAGGTCAGCGGTGATGCGCGTGTCGGTCACGGTGACGAAGCCCAGGCGCGGATCTTTGATCCGGCGCTCCAGCATCTCGGCGACGATCTGCTGGATGCGGTCGGCGAGCTTGCGCGCTCGTGCGGCATCCACCATGGTTCGCTCCCCCTCACGCACGACCTGGCCGTGCAGTCGTTCAATCTTCGTCGGTGTAGAGCCGGTGCCGGGCCGACAGCAGCTCGATCTCAGGGCGGAAGGCCACCAACCGCTCGCAGGCGTCCAGCACTTCGTTGCAGTTTCCCGCTGAGGCGGAGACCACCGCGATGCCGATTTCCGCCCTGCGGTGCAGGTCGAGATGGCCGGTCTCAGCCACCGCCACGCCGGGATAACGGCGCTGGACCTCGGCGATCAACGGGCGTACGGCGGAGCGCTTCTGCTTCAGCGATCGCACGTCGCCGAGCAGGATGTCCAGGGTCAAGGCACCCACATACATCGTTGGCAACCACCGCTTGTCCTGGTGGGGTGGACGCACGCCCGGCCTGCTGCGGTGGGGACCAGGCCAAGGCGTGCGAGAGGCGCCCGGCGGATGTCCCGCCGGGCGCCCGGCCGCGCGTCACGCGCGCGGCTTCTCCCGCATCTCGAACGTCTCGATCACGTCGTCGACCCGCAGATCGTTGTAGCCGATCCCGATGCCGCACTCGAAGCCCTCGCGGACCTCGGTCGCGTCATCCTTGAAGCGACGCAGGGACGAGACGGTCAGGTTGTCGGCGATGACGACGCCATCGCGGATCACCCTGGCCTTGCTGTTGCGGACGATCACGCCGGAGCGGACCAGCGAACCGGCGATGTTGCCGATCTTCGGCACCTTGAAGACCTCGCGGACCTCGGCGGTGCCCAGCTGGGCCTCTTCGAACTCGGGCTTGAGCATGCCCTTGAGCGCCGCTTCGATCTCCTCGATCGCCTGGTAGATGACCGAGTAGTAGCGGATGTCGACGCCCTCGCGCTCGGCCAGGTCGCGCGCCCGGGGCTCGGGGCGGACGTTGAAGCCGATGATGACCGCGTTGTCGTCGGCGACGGCCAGGTTGACGTCGTACTCGGTGATCGCGCCGACCGCGCGGTGCAGGACACGGAGCCTGACCTCGTCGCCGACGTCGATCTTGAGCAGGGCGTCTTCCAGGGCCTCCACCGAACCGGACACGTCGCCCTTGATGATGAGCTTGAGCTCGTCGACGCTGCCCTTCTCGAGGTCCTTGAAGATGTCCTCGAGGCTGCGGCGACGGCTCGACTTCGCCATGTCGGCGCTGCGCTTGCGCGCCGCGCGCTGCTGGGCGATCTGCCGGGCCATCCGGTCGTCGGTGACGACGATGAAGTTGTCGCCGGCGCTCGGCACGGCCGTCAGACCCATCACCAGGACCGGACGGGACGGCGTGGCCTCCTCGACCGGCTCACCGGTGTCGTCGAGCAGGGCGCGGACGCGGCCGAAGGCCTCGCCGCACACGATCGAGTCGCCCACCCGCAGCGTGCCTCGCTGGACCAGGACGGTCGCGACGGGGCCACGGCCACGGTCGAGGTGCGCCTCGATCGCGATGCCCTGAGCGTCCATCGACGGGTTGGCCCGCAGGTCGAGCTCGGCGTCCGCGGTCAGCAGGATGGCCTCGAGGAGCTGCTCGATGCCCGTGCCGTTCTTCGCCGAGATGTCGACGAAGAGCGTCGAGCCGCCGTATTCCTCCGCCACCAGGCCGTATTCGGTGAGCTGGGCGCGCACCTTGTTGGGGTCGGCGCCCTCCTTGTCGACCTTGTTGACCGCGACCACGACCGGCACCTCGGCCGCCTGGGCGTGGTTGAGCGCCTCGATCGTCTGCGGCTTCACACCGTCGTCGGCCGCGACCACCAGCACCGCGATGTCGGTGGACTTGGCGCCTCGGGCACGCATGGCGGTGAACGCCTCGTGACCCGGGGTGTCGATGAAGGTGATCTTGCGGTCTTCACCCTCGTGCTCGGCGGAGACCTGGTAAGCGCCGATGTGCTGGGTGATGCCACCCGCCTCGCGCGCCACCACGTTGGTCTTGCGGATGGCGTCGAGCAGCTTCGTCTTACCGTGGTCGACGTGACCCATGACGGTCACGACCGGCGGGCGCGCGGCCAGGTCGGCCTCGTCGCCCTCGTCCTCGCCGAACTCGATGTCGAAGGCCTCGAGAAGCTCGCGGTCCTCCTCCTCCGGGCTGACGACCTGGATGTTGTAGTCGAGCTCGGCGCCGAGCAGCTGCAGCGTCTCCTCGTTGACCGACTGCGTCGCCGTCACCATCTCGCCGAGGTGCAGCATGATCTGCACGAGCGCGGCGGGGTTGGCGCCGATGCGGTCGGCGAAGTCGGACAGCGACGCGCCCCGCGGAAGGCGGATCGTCGCGCCGTTGCCGCGAGCGACCTGCACGCCGCCGATCGCGGGCGCCGACATGTTGTCGAACTCCTGGCGCCTCTGCCGCTTGGACTTGCGGCCACGCGCCGGACGGCCACCGGGACGCCCGAAGGCTCCGGCGGTGCCGCCGCCACGACCGCGACCCCCGCCACCAGGCCGGCCGCCGAAGCCGCCGGGACCGCCGGTGCCGGTGCGCGGACCGGCACCGCCGCCACCGGGACGGCCGGCGTAGCCGCCGCCACCGCCACCGGGACGACCGCCGCCACCACCGGGGCGGCCACCGCCGCCGGGACGACCGCCACCGCCGCCGCCACCGCCGGGACGGCCACCGCCGCCACCACCGGGGCCGGCAGGACGGCCCTGCGGCATCATCATCGGGTTGGGACGCGGACCACCAGGACGGGGACCGCCCGCACCGGGACCGGGACGCGGTCCGCCCGCGGGCGGACCGGGACGCGGCCCAGCGGTGCCCGGCCTGCCCTCGCCACCGCCACGGCCCTGCGGCGGACGCGGGATCGCGCCGTCGCGCGGCGGGCCGTCACGGCGCTCACGCTGGCCGGGGCCGCCGCCGTCGCGGTTGCCTCCCGGACGCGGCGGACGGGACTGGCCCATGCCGCTGGCGTTGGAAGAGAACGGGTTGTTGCCGGGACGCGGACCACGCGGACCGGGCTTGGGACCCGGACCGGGACGCGGGCCGCCGCCGGACTGACCGCCTGGACGCGGCGCCTGCGAAGAGCCGCCGCCTCCGGGCCCGGGACGGGGCGCGGGACCGGGCTTGGGACCCGGGCGGGCCGCCGGACCCGGCCGCGGGCCAGGACGGGCGGGCGCGCCGCTCTCGAAACGTGCCTGCGGCGCGCTGGACTCGCCGCGCGCCGCCTCGGGCTGCTGCTGCGGCTGGTGCGGCATGGGCACCGGCGGACGCGGCTGCGCGCCGCCCGCGGGGCCTGGACGCGGACCGGGCTTGGGACCCGGACGCGGTGAGGGGGTCGGCGCCTGCGCGCCGTTACCGGCCTGGCCTTCGGCCGGCCGGGGGGCAGCCCTCGGGGGCTGCGGTTTGCTGGACGGCTGACCGCCGCCTCTGGAGGGCCCACCCTTGGATGCGCCCAGAGCTTCGGTGAGCCTGCGGACCACCGGCGCTTCGATGGTCGAGGACGCCGAACGGACGAACTCTCCCATCTCTTGGAGCTTGGCCATGACGACCTTGCTCTCTACGCCGAACTCCTTAGCGAGCTCGTATACCCGGACCTTCGCCACTGCACTCCCTTACTCGGCCCGGGAGGCTGGCTGTGCCGTCCGGACCGTCGCTACCTTGACGTCTTCATCGCCGCGTGCTCATCAGGCGCTCATAGCAATCTGACTCCGCCCATCAACTCGGCGTCCTACATGACATTTCGTGGTTCTCCTTCCAGGTGCGCCCGCACGCGCGAGACGTCAAGCGCCCCCGGCACGCGGAACGCGCGCGGGAACGCTCGGCGACGCTCGGCAAGCTCCAGACAACTCGCGGACGGGTGCAGCGATGCACCACGCCCGGGGAGCCGTCCTCGCAGGTCGGGAACCACGTGGTCCTCGACCCGCACCAGGCGGAGCAGCTCGGACTTAGCCGTGCGAACCCTGCAGCCCACACAGGTGCGCTGTGGGGCGGCCAGGCCACCATATTCCAGCTTACCGTGTCGACGCATCTACGGAACCGGCGGCATCCTCGGCTTGGGTGTCAGGACGGATGTCGATCCGCCATCCTGTCAGTCGGGCGGCGAGCCGGGCATTCTGCCCCTCTTTGCCGATGGCCAGCGAGAGCTGGTAGTCGGGAACGGTCACACGCGCCACACGCCCGTCGAGATCGAGAACCTCAACGTGGGAAACGCGCGCGGGGGACAGGGCATTCCCCACGAATTCGCCCGGATCTTCCGACCAGTCGATGATGTCGATCTTCTCGCCGTGGAGCTCGGTCATCACGTTACGGACCCGTGACCCCATCGGGCCGATGCACGCGCCCTTGGCGTTGACGCCGGGCTTGCGCGACCTGACCGCGATCTTCGTACGGTGGCCCGCCTCGCGCGCCACCGCGGCGATCTCCACGGTGCCGTCGGCGATCTCCGGCACCTCGAGCGCGAACAGTTTCTTCACCAGCCCGGGGTGCGTGCGCGACAGGGTGACCGACGGGCCCTTGTGGCCCTTCTTCACCTGCACCACGTAGGCGCGGATGCGCTCTCCGTGCACGTATTCCTCGCCGGGGACCTGCTCGGCGTGGGGCAGCACGGCCTCGATCTTGCCGAGGTCGACCAGCACCACGCGCGGATCCTTGCCCTGCTGGATGACGCCGGAGACCAGCTCGCCCTCGCGGCTGGCGAACTCGCCGAAGTTGATCTCGTCTTCGGCGTCGCGCAACTGCTGCAGGATGACCTGCTTGGCGGTGGTGGCGGCGATCCTGCTGAAATTGCTGGGCGTGTCGTCATATTCCCTGACGATCTCGCCTTCATCGTCGACCTCGCCGGCCCAGATCGTGACGTGACCGCTCTGCCTGTCGAGCTCGGCACGCGCCTTGGAGGCGGCGCCGTCGGTGCGGAAGTAGGCGATCAGCAGCGCGTCCTCGATCGCCTTGACGACCAGGTCGAAGGAGATGTCCTTCTCCCGTTCGAGGCTGCGCAGGACGCTCATGTCGATGTCCACGACGGCTCCCCCTTAGCCTTCGTCGCCGTCGACGTCGTCGATCCGGCGGAACTCCACTTGTACCCGTCCCCGGGCCAGGTCTTCGTAATTAAGCCGGCGCGCGGCGCCCGCGACGTCGAGGTCGACGCCGCCGGCGTCTGCCGCCAGGATGCGGCCCTCCACCACGGAGCCGTCTCTCATCTCGGCCTTCACCAGCCGTTTGGCGGCGCGCCGCCAGTGACGCGGCTCGGTGAGCGGGCGGTCGACGCCGGGCGAGGAGACCTCGAGCGTGTAGGCGGCCTGGCCCATCGCGTCGGTGTCGTCCAGAGCCGCGGAGACCGCCTGGCTCACGTCGGCGACGTCGTCGAGGCTCACCCCGCCGTCGCGGTCGACGATCACGCGCAGCAGCCGTCTCTTGCCGGCCTGCGTGATCGTGATGTCCTCCAGATCGAGGCCCTCCGCGCCGACCACGGGCTCAAGGAGCTTCATCAGGTGGTCGCGGGATGATGCGCTGCCCATATCGACCTCCCCTATTGTCATGTCTCAGCCGGGCGGACCTCGCCTCTGGCTCTCCGCCGCCTGGCCGCTCGGCCAGCGACGACAGTTGACACCCTATCCGTACGGGGGCACGAAAAGAGCGCCACTCGTCGTGCTCGAATGGCGGAGCGTCGCCTGACAACGATCCCGGGTGCCAGCCCGTACGATGCTACCGACGAGAAAGCCGCCAGGCGGGCTGCCGCCACGGCATCAGCGCGGCACGGCGGTTGAGCGGCGGGCTGATGAGCAGGTTTCTCGTCCGTCCGCTCCGTGAACAGTGGAGGTCAAACTCGTGCGCCCGCGTCAGCTCTCCAGGCGTGCCCTGCTGGTGGGCGGAGCGGCCGCTCTCACCGCGTGCAGCGCCTCCGGCCCTTCGCAGCCGTCCGCGCCGCCGTCCGACTCGCCGGAGACGGTGCTGGTGAAGGGACTGATCGCGGAGAAGGAGGGCACGATCGCGCTCTATTCGTCGCTGATCGCCGACGGAGCGCGGAAGCTCGTGCCGTTCCGCGACCGGCATCAGGCCCACGTCGACACGCTGCGCAAGCACGTGTCCCCCGGCTCCGCGGCCCCCAGCGGGTCACCGTCCCCGTCACCGACCGGATCGCCGTCCGCACGTGCCAGGCCGGAGAAACCCTCGCTGTCCCGGCTGCGCTCGCTGGAGCGGAAGGCGGCGGCGCGGCGCGCCCGCCAGCTCGCGGGCCTGTCACCGGGGATGGCCCAGTTGGTCGCCAGCATCGGCGCCTGCGAGGCCGCCCACGCCGCCGCCCTGCCGAGGTCGTTGTGAACGCGGGCGACATCGAGAAGCTGCGCAGGGCGCTGGCGGCCGAGCACGCCGCGCTGTTCGCGTTCGGGCTGCTCGGCGCGCGCACGTCGGGGTCGTTGCGCGACAGGATGACCGCCGCCTTCGACGCCCACCGGGTGCACCGCGACCAGCTGCGCGGCTACATCATCTCCCGGGGCGGCGAGCCCGCCGAGCCCGACGCCTCCTACGCGCTGCCGTTCGTCCCCTCCGACGACGCGCAGGCCGCCAAGCTGGCGGTGCACCTGGAGAACGGCGTCACGGCCGCCTACCTCGAGCTGGCCGCGGCGCAGGACGACGCGCTGCGCCGCTACGCCGCGCTGGCCATGCAGAAGGCCGTGACCCGCTCCTACGCCTTCCGCCCCGCCCAGCCCCCGGCGTTCCCCGGCATGCCGCCGCCGCCGGCGACGCCGCCGCCCTCGTCCTCACCGGTACAGGACGGAGAGTAGGTCGGGTCCGAGTCGCTCGATGGCGGCCGCGTCGAGCTGGTAGTAGACGACCGAGCCGCGCCGGTGGGTGTGGACGAGCTCGGCCTCCCTGAGTCTGCGCAGGTGCCTGGAGACCTGGGGCGCGGTCATGCCGAGCTGGGTGGCCAGCTCGGCGGTGGCGACCGGGTTGCGCAGGATCGCGTAGCAGAGCCGCAGCCTCGTCGGGTCCTGCAGGGCGGCGAGCCGGCGCCTGGCCGTCTCCAGGGTCGGCGCGGGAGCGGCGCCGGCGCTGTACTGGATGACCACGGGATGGCCGGGAAAGTGCTTGATCACGAGGTGCGGCCGCCCGTGGACGGTCGGCACGATCAGGCAGGGACGCCCGGCGTCCACCCGGGCGGTGGCGCTGTAGAGCTTGCCGAACACGATCCGCAGTGACCCCGACGCGGTTCTGGCCGCGGTGGCGGTCGGGAGGTCGGCGAGGGCCAGCGGCCCGCGCGTGCGCAGATCACGCGTACGCAGCGCGCCGTCGTGGTCGATCGCCTGGCGCAGCGACGGCCATTCGGCGTCGAACACCGCGGCGGCGAAGCGGGTGAGGAAGGCGAGCAGCTCTTCACGGAAGCCTTCGGGGTCGGCGCGCAGCCGGGCGCCGATCTCCACGCGGCTGGTGGAGATCAGCCGCATCCGGTTCAGCTCCTCGTCGCCGAGCAGTGGCACCAGCTCGGTGTCGTTCTTGCCGATCAGGGCCTGCACGGTCATCGCGGTGAAGTCGCCGATGGGCAGCGCGGCCACCTCCCGCAGCTCGCCGGCCAGCGTGCGCTTGGGCGTGGCGGACAGCGGCAGCAGGTAGCGGGCGCGGAAGGCACCCCAGAGCGGCGCCCAGGCGGCCGCCGCCGCCAGCAGCCCGTCGGGCAGGTCGCGGTGCGCCCTGGCGGCCCAGGCGGCGCTGGCGGGGTGGTGCCCTGGCTCGTCGAACGCGTGCAGGCAGGCGCACAGCTCGGCCAGTGGCGAGCGCCGCACCACGATGGATTCGGTGGCGGATGAGTCGAGGAACAGCGTGACGGCCACCCTGCACATTACCGCGTACGCGTCAATCTCCTTGCGGGTGACCCCGCGTTTACCCAGGCTGTCGCCTCATGACTGAGGCATTGCATGTGGTCAAGCATCCGACCGCCTTCTACTCGGCGGGCGCCACGACCGTGTTCGCGTCGAGGTTCGACCAGCGGTTCTCGTACTGCCTGTACGTGCCGTCCGCGCACGACCCTGACGGCGCTCCCCTGCCGATGGTGGTCCTGCAGCACGGGACCGGCCGGCGCGGCCCGCAGTATCGCGACAACTTCGCCGGGTGGGCCGAGGAGCACGGCTGCCTGGTGCTCGCCCCGCTCTTTCCCGCCGGCATCGAGGACCCGCACGACCTGCATGCCTTCAAGTTCATCCGGTATGGGGACATCCGCTTCGACCGCGTCCTGCTGGCCATGGTGGAGGAGGTCGCCGAGCGCTTCAACGTGGCGGCGGAACGCTTCCTGCTGCATGGATTCTCCGGTGGCGGCCAGTTCGTGCACCGGTTCGGCTACCTGCATCCCGACCGGCTGTCCGGATTGTCCATTGGTGCACCGGGGCGGATAACGTACATCGACCACACCAGCCCCTGGTGGATCGGGCTGAAGGGGTTCGAGGAGGAGTTCGGCTGCCCGCCCAGGGTGGACGAACTGCGCGACGTGCCGGTGCAGATGGTCGTGGGCAGCGCCGACGTGGAGACTTGGGAGATCAACAACCAGGGCGACAGCAACTGGATGGACGGCGCCGACGCCCACGGCGTCACCCGCGTCGAGCGGCTCACGGCCCTGCGCGACAACTACGAGGCCCACGGCATCAGCGTGCGGTTCGACGTCGTGCCCGGCGTCGGCCACCAGCCGATGCGCGTGCTCGAACCGGTCAAGGACTTCTTCACCTCGATCCTCACCCCCCGGGAGTCATCATGAAGATCAAGCTGCTGGCCGCCGTCGCTGCGGCCGTGACCCTCAGCGGCTGCGCCGTGGGCGGCGAGAGCGCCGACGCCGGGGCCGCCTATCCGAGCAAGGCCCTGTCGATCATGGCGCCGGGCAGTCCCGGCGGCGGCTGGGACACGCGGGCGCGCGGCATCGCCGGCGCGCTCGGCGAGTGCGAAGTGGCCGACGTGGACGCCACGGTGACGAACGTGCCCGGCGCGGGCGGCACGATCGGGCTGGCGCAGTTCGCCAAGCACAAGGGCGACCCGTACCAGCTCATGGTCATGGACAGCGTGACCATGCTGGGCGGCATCGTGAGCAACAAGTCTCCGGTGGACCTGTCCGAGCTCACCCCCGTGGCCGGGCTGAGCCGGGGCCCGAGCGCCATCGTGGTTCCGGCGAAGTCGCCGTACAAGGATCTGAAGGCGCTGCTCGACGCGATGGAGGCCAAGCCGCGCAGCGTCAAGTGGACCGGCGGATCGCTCGGCGGGCCCGGCCAGATGACGGTGGCGGGGCTGGCCAAGCAGCGTGGCATCGCCGCCAAGGAGATCAACTTCGTGCCCACCGCGGGTGGCGGCGAGTCCATGAACCTGCTGCTCAGCGGGGCCGCGACGGCCGGCATCGACACGGTCGCCGAGCTGAGCGCGCAGATCGAGGCGGGCGAGCTGCGGGCGCTCTCCGTCGACTCCGAGCAGCGGGTCCCCGGCCTCGACGCGCCCACGATGAAGGAGCTCGGCCTGGGCGACGAGGCGGTCTCCACGCTGGCCGGCGTGCTCGCGCCCGCCGGGCTGACCGAAGAGCAGCAGCAGGAGGTGATCGGCCTGCTCGACAAGGTGCGCAAGACCTCGTGCTGGAAGAAGATCCTGGAGCGCAACAACTGGACCGAGGACTGGAAGCCGGGCGACGAGTTCGGCAAGGTGCTGGCCGAGCAGCGCACGCAGGTCACCGCCATCCTGGGCGAGCTGGGGCTCGGCAAGTGACGCAGCGGATCGTCTCCGCCGGCTTCCTGCTCGCGGCCGTGGTCGTGCTGGTCCAGGCCTTCGCGATCCCGCAGGGCGAGGGGTACCAGGCCGTGGGGCCCCGGGCGTTCCCGCTGCTGGTCGGAGGCGGGCTGGCGGTGGTGTCCTTGATCGGCGTCGTCCAGGCCTTCAGGGCCGGCACGCAGGACGCCGAGGAGGAGACGCACTGGCCGTCGGTGCTGCTGCTGGTGGCGGCGCTGGCAGGCTACGCCCTGGCGCTGGTCCCCGCCGGCTACTGGCAGGCCACGACCGTGTTCTTCGCGGTCGTGGCCAGGGTGCTGGGCAGCAGGAGGCTGCTGCGCGACGTGCTCGTGGGGCTGGTGCTGGCGCTGGCCACGTACTTCCTGTTCGACCGGCTGCTCGGCATCACGCTGCCGCCCGGCCTGGTCAGATTGGCGATCTGAGATGGACGTGCTCGGCAACCTGCTCGACGGGTTCGGTCACGCGCTGAGCCTGCAGAACCTGCTGCTCGCCGTCCTCGGCGTCACCATCGGCACGCTGGTGGGCGTGCTGCCAGGGCTCGGGCCCGCCACGACCATCGCGCTGCTGTTGCCGCTGACGTTCGTGTTCGACCCGGTCGGGGCGTTCGTGATGTTCGCCGGCATCTACTACGGCGGCATGTACGGCGGCTCGACCACCGCCATCCTGCTCAACATCCCCGGCGAGACGGCCTCCATCCCCACGACGCTGGAGGGCTATCCCATGGCCAGGCGCGGCCGGGCGGGGGCGGCGCTGGCGACGGCGGCCATCGGGTCGTTCGTGGCGGGCACGATCTCCACGGTCGTCATCACCTTCCTGGCCCCCGGCATGTCGAACATCGCCAAGCTCATCCAGCCGGCCGAGTACTTCTCGATCATGGTGCTCGCCTTCGTGACGGTCACCTCGCTGATGGGGGACTCGATCGTGCGCGGGCTGTCGAGCCTGCTCCTGGGGCTGACGATCGGGATGGTGGGGATCGACCAGATGACCGGCCAGCCGCGCTTCGCGTTCGGGCTGCCCGAGCTGTACGAAGGGCTGTCGGTGGTGGCGCTCGCGGTCGGGTTGTTCGCCGTGGCGGAGGCGGTCTCCACGGCCGCCTCCCGGAACCGGCCCGAGCAGGCTCCCGTCACGGTCGACGGCAGGATCGGGATGACCCGCGACGACTGGCGCCGCTCGTGGAAGCCGTGGCTGCGCGGGACGGCCTTCGGGCTGCCCATCGGGTCGCTGCCCGCCGGAGGCGCCGAGCTCCCCACGTTCCTCAGCTACAACGTGGAGAAGCGGTTGTCGCGGCACAAGGAGGAGTTCGGGCAGGGGGCCATCGAGGGGGTCGCCGGCCCCGAGGCCGCCAACAACGCGGCGTTCTCCGGAGTGCTGGTGCCGCTGCTCACGCTGGGCATCCCGACCTCGGCCACGGCGAGCATGCTGCTGATCGCGTTCCAGATCTACGACGTGCAGCCGGGGCCGCGGCTCTTCGACCAGCAGCCGGTGCTGGTGTGGACGCTGATCGCCAGCCTCTACCTCGGCAACGTGATGCTGCTCGTGCTGAACCTGCCGCTGATCCGGGTGTGGGTGAAGCTGCTCAGCGTGCCCGCCGCGCTGCTGACGGCGGCCATCCTCACCTTCGCCACGCTGGGGGTCTACTCGATCTCGCAGAGCGTGTTCGAGGTGCTGGTGGCGTACGGGTTCGGTCTGCTGGGGTGGGTGCTGCACCGGGCGCGGTATCCGGTGGCGCCGCTCATCCTGGGGGCGGTGCTGGGGCCGTTGATGGAGGTGCAGTTCAGGAGGGCGCTGGCGTTCAGCGAGGGCGACCCTTCTGTGTTCGTGACGCGGCCGGTGTCGCTGGCCATCCTGCTCGTGGCGGCGGCGTGCCTGATCGGGCCGGCGATCGTACGCGGGCGCGCCAGGGCCTCCGTGCCGTCCGCCTGACCACACCAGGACGCCGTCCTGGTGGCAGCGCCAGGATGCCCGTGCCGCGGCAGGTCGCGGCGCCCGCCCTCAAGCGGATGGGCGCCGCGGCGGAAGCTCAGGAGGAAGCGGCGGCCACGATGCGGTCGGCGGCCTCGGCGAGCGGGATCTCCGACTTCTCACCGGAGACGCGGTCGCGCAGCTCGACCACGCCCTGCGCCAGGCCGCGCCCGACCACCACGATCGTCGGCAGCCCCAGCAGCTCGGCGTCCTTGAACTTCACTCCCGGCGAGACCTGCGCCCGGTCGTCGACCAGCACCCGCAGGCCGCGCGACTCCAGCTCGGCGGCCAGTTCGAGCGCGGCCTCGATCTGGTTCTCCTTGCCGGTGCCGACGATGTGCACGTCGGCGGGCGCGACCTCGCGCGGCCACACCAGCCCGAGCGAGTCGTGCAGCTGCTCCGCGATGACCGCCACCGCACGCGAGACGCCGATGCCGTAGGAGCCCATCGTGACGCGGACGGGCTTGCCGTCGGGGCCGAGCGCGTCGAGCCCGGCCACGTCGGCGTATTTGCGGCCGAGCTGGAAGATGTGGCCGATCTCGATGCCGCGGTCGATGGACAGCTCGGAGCCGCAGCGGGGGCAGGCGTCGCCTGCGCGCACCTCGGCGGCCTCGATCGTGCCGTCGGGGACGAAGTCGCGCCCCGCGACCACGTTGGCGGCGTGCTTGCCGGGCTCGTTGGCGCCCGTCACCCAGGACGTGCCGGTGGCGACACGCGGGTCGACGAGGTAGCGGATGCCGAGCTCGCGCAGGACCTGCGGGCCGATGTAGCCGCGTACGAGGCCCGGGTGCCGGGCGAAGTCGGCGGCCTCGAAGATGGCGGGCTCGCCGGGCGCCAGGGCGGCCTCGAGGCGCTTGAAGTCGACCTCGCGGTCGCCGGGCACGCCGATGACCAGCGTCTCGGCCTTGTCGGAGCCGGGCGTGGTCACCTTGACGACGACGTTCTTGAGTGTGTCGGCGGCGGTGACGGACAGGCCGTGGTGCTCGTTGACGTAGGAGACCAGCGTCTCGATGGTCGGGGTGTCGGGGGTGTCCATGACCCGGAGCGCGGGCGCGTCGTCGAAGGAGCGGGCGGCGGGCGCGGGCGTGACGACGGCCTCGGCGTTGGCCGCGTAGCCGCAGGCGCGGCAGGCCACGAACGTGTCCTCGCCGGTCGGCGTGGGCGCCAGGAACTCCTCCGAGGCCGAGCCGCCCATCGCGCCCGACTGGGCGAAGACGATCTTGTAGTTGATGCCGAGGCGGTCGAACGTGCGGATGTAGGTCTCGCGGTGCTGCTCGTAGGAGCGCTTGAGCCCGTCGTCGTCGAGGTCGAAGGAGTAGGAGTCCTTCATGAGGAACTCGCGGCCGCGCAGGATGCCCGCCCTGGGCCGCGCCTCGTCGCGGTATTTGGTCTGGATCTGGTAGAGGATGACCGGGTAGTCCTTGTAGGAGGAGTATTCGCCCTTGACCATGTCGGCGAAGAGCTCCTCGTGCGTGGGGCCGAGCAGGTAGTCGGCGCCCTTGCGGTCCCGCAGGCGGAAGAGCGTGTCACCGTATTCGGTCCAGCGGCCGGTCGCCTCGTAGTAGTCGCGGGGCAGCAGGGCGGGGAAGAGCACCTCCTGGCCGCCCATCCGGTTCATCTCCTCGCGGACGATCCTGGTGATGTTGTCGAGCACCAGCTTGCCGAGGGGGAGCCAGGAGTAGATGCCAGGCGCCACGCGGCGGACATAGCCGGCGCGGACGAGGAGCTTGTGGCTCGGCACTTCCGCGTCTGCCGGGTCGTCCCGCAGGGTGCGAAGAAACAACGACGACATGCGCAGCAACACGGCCACTCCTTGCTCGAACCCGGTTCTGAAGGACTACAGGCTATCGACTTCCGGCGGCGCGCCGCGCTGCCTATTCCCGCGGTCAGACCGGCAGCGGGAGCAGGCCCGCCAGCGAACCGGTCAGGCCGGCCGCGAGCAGGGCCGACAACACCGCCGACATCGCCAGCGCGCGCACCCGTCCCCACGCGTTCCTGCGCAACCCGAGCACCAGCGCCACGGACAGCAGCCCGATCACCACCGCGGGATACGGCCAGAACGAGCCGTCGCTCTCCACAAGCCCGGGAACCGCCCTGCCGGCCACGTCCGCGATCAGGGCCGCCCCGACCCCGGCCGCCGCGACGTCGCCCCACACGTCGTCCCTGCGGGTGACGTGGGCGCCCAGGCCCAGGCAGACGAGCAGGACGAGCGTCCAGTTGGCCCCGGCGGCCTCGCCGACGGGGCCCAGGACGTCCTCGCCGAACAGCGCGCTCGTGCCCATGGCCGAGACCAGCGTGGACACGGCCGCCAGAAACGTCGTCACCAGCGCCCACCCGAATCCCGAGGCGGTGGCGCCGACCGCCAGGGTGAGCGCGAAGTAGACGTACGGGTCGTAGATCTGGCCCAGCCATCCGGGGGCGTCGCCGGTGGCGAGCATGCCCATGGGGCCGACGGCCAGACCACCGAGGAAGGCCGCCAGCAGGTGGTGTTCGATGTTGCGCTGACGCCGGTCGTATTCGGCGTAGTCGCCATAGTCGAGCGTGGTGTTGTCCATCTCCATCCCAGGTCAGCCCCTTCCCGGCAGATTCCAGGGATGACCAGCACCAGACTATGAAATCGTACAAAAAGGGCAAAATTGGGTCATCGATGTGCCATCAAGCAATCGCTTGGTTAAGATGCGTCCGTGGGCCTTCCCGATGAGCTCCGCGACGCCGTCCGCGCCTATCTCACCGGCCGGCCCGGCGCGTCGTGGCAGGAGGCCGCGCGCGACCTGGGCATCGCCGGGCTGCTCGTTCCCCAGGAGCACGGCGGCGCGGGCTGCGGCCCGGCCGAGATGGCGGCCGTGGCCGGGGAGCTGGGCCGGGTCCTGTCTCCCCATCCGTTCCTGCAGTCGGCGGTGATGGCCGTCGCGGCGGCCGGGGCCTGCGGGGCCGGGGAACTGCTGAGCACGCTGGCCGACGGCTCGGCGACCGCGACCGTGGTGCTGCCGGGCGACGGCGACCTGCGACTGGAGGGCGACCTGCTCACGGGCGACGTCCCGTACGCGCCGGCGGGCGAGGTGGTGCTCGTCTACGCCGGCGGGCTGCTGGTGGAGGCCGTGCCGACGCGGCGCGAGCCGTACGCGACGATGGACGAGAGCCGCCCGTTGCAGCGGCTCGCCTTCCGGCAGGCCCCGGCACGCCGGCTGGGCGACGGCGGGTCGTGGACCCGTGTGCGCGACCTCGGCATCGCGGCCCTGGCCGCCGAGCAGGCGGGCGGGGCGCGGCGGTGCCTGGAGATGGCCGTCGAGCACGCCAGGGCGCGGCGGCAGTTCGGGCGGCCGATCGGGTCCTTCCAGGCGATCAAGCACAAGCTGGCCGATCTGCTCCTGCTGGTGGAGTCGGCTTGCTCGGCGGCGGAGGCCGCGGCCCGCGACGAGGTGTCCGCGGCCATCGCGGGGTCGTACTGCACGGAGGCCTATCTGGCGGCGGCCGGCGAGAACATCCAGGTCCACGGCGGGATCGGGATCACCTGGGAACACCCCGCGCACCGCTATCTCAAGCGCGCCACCTCGGACGCGCAGCTCTTCGGGCCTCCGCAGGCCCACCGCGCCCGCCTGGCGGCTCGCGTCTTCGCGGGCGCCTAGCCGCCGAGCAGTTCCTCCCACGGGTGACGGGTGTTGGTGCGGCGGGTGGTGTCGAGGGCCTCGGACAACCGCCAGAAACCGGACCGCGCCCGCAGGGTGGCCCGGCCCATCGGGTCGATCGCGCGCAACTCGAACCGCACGCCCATCACGTCGAGCATGGCCGAGCCCGCGCTGCCCGGGCCGGCCTCGGTGACGAGAGGGCCGTCGGAGGCACGGACATGACCTGAGAGGAGTTCGGCCACCTCCGAGGCGTACGGGCCGTCGCGCCACTCGATGTGCCAGCTGTGGTCGGCTCCGCGCCACCAGGTCAGGTCGCGGCACGACTCGATGAAGTCGACCTCGGTAGCGAGCGCGGCCATCACCCGGCCGAACGCCTCGTAGCCGCGGGCGCTCGCGGGCGAGAGGTCGTCGTCGCCGGAGTCGGGGCCGCTGCCAGGACCGGGGCCGGGGAGCGCGCCGTCCTTGGGCCGCCGCGGCGCGCGCTTTCGCTTCACGGGCATCACTCTGATCGTCGCCGCGCCCTTCCCGCAAGTCTTTGCCGCTGATACGCTCTACCAAGCGAGCGCTTGGTCGCCAACCTGCCGGAGGCGCGATGACGTCCCTACGGATCAGCCTGGGATACGAACTGGAGGTCCGCGGTCGCACCCGCGACGTCGAACAACAGGCGTTCCGGAACGTGATCGAGCAGGTCGTGCTGGGCGACCGGCTGGGGTACGACACCGCGTGGTTCGTGGAGCACCACTTCACCAGGGGTTTCTCCCACTCCTCCGCTCCCGACCTGGTCCTTGCCGCCGTCTCCCAGCGCACCGAGCGCATCCGTCTGGGGCTCGGCGTGGTGCTGCTGCCGTTCCAGTCCCCGATCCGCACGGCCGAGCGCGTCGCCACGCTGGACGTGCTCAGCGGCGGGCGGGTGGAGTTCGGCACGGGGCGGGGCGCCTCGCCGCTGGAGTACCAGGCGTTCCAGCGGCCGTTCGAACAGTCGCGGCGGATCTGGGAGGACTCGCTGGAAGCGACGCTGGCGATCTGGCGGGCCGACGGCGCGCCGGTCAGCAGGTCGAACGAGTTCTTCGAGATCCCCGACGTGGCCGTCTACCCCCGGCCGGCGCAGGAGCCGCATCCACCGGTGTGGGTGGCGTCCACGTCGCTGGAGGGCTATCTGGCGGCGGCACGGAACGGGTACAACCTGCTGGGCATGACCATGCTCAAGGGCATCGACGACGTGGCCGCCGACATCACGAAATATCGGGAATGCCTGGCCGAGAGTGGCTTCGACCCGGCCAGCCGGCGCGTCGCCCTGATGATCCCCTGGTACGTCGCCCCCACCCGCGACGAGGCGACCGCCACGGCCGCCGACGCCGTGCTGTGGTACATCCGCCGCCAGGTCAACCTCGTCACCCCGCCCGACTACTACGACGCCCGCCACGCCACCCACCGCGTGCTGGGCCAGCTGGCGGCCGGGCTGCCTCCGGAGGAGGCGATGGCCACCCTGCGCGAGAACCTGATGGTGGTGGTGGACGACGTGGCGGGCTCGCGCAAGGCCCTGGCCAGGATCGCCGAGGCGGGCGCCACCGACCTCATCATCCAGGCGCAGGTCGGCGGCCTGGCGCACGACCGGGTGTGCGGCGCGATGACGCTGTTCATGACCGAGGTGGCGCGGTGACCCGCCGCTGGCTGACCCGTGACGATCTCGGGGCCGCCGGGCGCTCCGTCACCGGCCTGCTCCTCGTCTCCCCCGACGCGTCGAGCGTCCTGCCGATGGGGCCGGACGACCGAGCGGCAGCGTCCGCGCTGACCGGCGCGGCGCTGCGCGCGGCGGGGGTGGGCGAGCGCGACCGCGTCGTGGTGGCCCTGGCGGAGCCGGCGGGCGCGCTGTGGAGCGCCGCGGCGGCCGACGTGACCGCGGCCGCCGCCTGCGCCGGGCCGCGCGGCCGGATGCGCCTGCACCACACGCTGTCCGCGCTGAGGGCCACCACGCTGGTCATCACCCCCACGGGGGCGATGGACTTCCTGGCCCGCCTGCACCTGGAGTTCCTGCTGGACCCGCTGGACCTGGGCCTCAGGACCATCGTGCTCACCGGCGAGATCGCCTCGAAGCGCACGATCGGCCATCTGGCGGGCGAGTTCGGGGCACGCGTCACGGAGGTGCTGGCGAGCCCGTTCGGCGGCACGGCCCTGGCCTGGCGCGCGGGCGAGGACGACCCGCTCACGCCGCTCGCCGAGGGTCTGATCGCCCCGGCTCCCCTGACCAAGGACGACCGGTCCGCGCCGCCCGGCCCGCTGGCCGAGCTCGTCCTCACCCCTCGCGGCCACGCGACGCTCGGCGACGCCGTGCTGAGGACCGGGCTGGTGGCCAGGATCGGTCCTGAGCACGGTCCCGGCGTCCCCGCGCCCGCCCATACGGCCGGCGAGCACGTCCTCGTGAGGGGCGTGTGGCTGGCCCTGCCCCGCGTCGAGAAGGCGCTGGCGAAGATCGACGGCGTGGCGGGCTGGGAGCTGACGATCAGCCGCCCCGGGACGCTGGACGCGGCGGCGCTGACAGTGACGTTCACCCGGGAGAGCCTGGTGGGCAACCCCATGTGGCGCTCGCGAATCGAGCAGGCGCTCCGGGCGCTGACCCCCGTCTCGATCGACGTGGAGATCGCCGGGAACGTCTCGGAGGCGCCCTTCCCCGCTACGGTGACCGACCTGCGCGGCCACCACCTCGGCAGGGACCGGGCGCTCATCATCTGAGAGGCGACGGGAGGCGCGAGCCGATGGCACCGATGCCGGACTGGGGGACGCTCCCCCGCATGCTGCGCGACCAGGCCGAGCACCACCCCGGCGCACCCGTGGTCGCCGGGGGCGGCGCCGGCGTGACCTTGTCCGGGTTGCGGGCGGCGGCGGCCGGGATCGCCCGCGGCCTGATCGCCCTGGGCGTCGGCCCGGGTGACCGGGTGGCGATGTGGGGGGTGAACTCGGCGTCCTGGGTGGCGCACGCCTTCGGGATCTGGGACGCGGGCGCGGTCATCGTGCCCCTCTCGTCCCGGTACAAGGGCATCGAGGCGGCCCAGCTCATCGAGAGGACGGGCGCGAAGGTCCTGATCACAGGCGCGGGCCCGGCGGACGCACCGCTCGCCGGCCTCCTGCCGCCGCTTCCCGGCCTGCGGGTCGTGAGCGCCGAGATGAGCCCCAGGATGAGAGCTGAGTTGAGCACCGCTATGGGCCCGGAGAGCGGCGCTGGGATCGGGCCCGAGATGGGCCCCGAGGTCGGCGCTGAGGTGGCCGGGTTACGGGCGCTGGGCGCGGAGGTCTCCGCCAGGGAGGCCGAGGACCGGGCTCTCGCCGTCCGCCCCGACGACCTGTGCGAGATCATGTCGACGTCGGGCACCGCCGGCGCGCCCAAGGGCGTCATGCTCGACCACGCGCAGATCCTGCGCGGCTACTGGGACTGGTCCGAGATCGTCACCCTGGGCGAGCACGACCGCTACCCGGTGATCGCCCCGTTCAGCCACGGGTTCGGGCTGAACGCCGGGCTCATCGCGTGCGTGCTGCGCCGGGCCACGATGGTGCCGGTCCCGGTCTTCACCCCCGACGCCCTGATGTCGCTGATCTCGTCCGAGCGGGCGAGCGTGCTCGCCGGCCCGCCCACCCTGTTCCACCGGCTGCTCGACGAGCTGGACCGGGGTTCGTGGGACGTGTCGTCGCTGCGGGTGGCCATCTGCGGAGCCGCCGCCGTGCCGTCCTCCCTGATCACCAGGATGGTCGAGCGGGTCGGGCTCGAGCGGATGATCAACGCGTACGGGCTGATGGAGGGCACGGTCGTCTCCATGACCAGGGCCGGCGACCCCATCGACGTGATCGCGAACACCACGGGCAGGCCCGTGCCCGGCATCGAGGTCAAGATCGTCAACGATGACGGCAAGGAGGTCGCGCCCGGCGAGCGCGGCGAGATCCTGCAGCGCGGCTACGGCGTGATGCGCGGCTACTGGAACGAGCCCGCCAGGACGGCCGAGGCCGTCGACGCCTGCGGCTGGCTGCGCACCGGCGACGTCGGCGTGCTCGACGAGGCCGGCAACCTGGCCATCGTGGACCGCAAGAAGGAGCTCTACATCGTCAACGGGTTCAACGTCTCCCCCGCCGAGGTCGAGTCGCTGCTGCTGCGCGAGGGCTCGCTGGCGCAGGCCGCGGTCATCGGCGTGCCCGACCCGGTGGCGGGCGAGGCCGGCCTGGCGTACGTGGTCGCGCGGCCGGGCGTGACGCCCGACCCCGAGGCCCTGCTCGCCTGGGCGAGGGCCAACATGTCCGGCCACAAGGTGCCCAAACGCGTCATCGTGGTCGACGCCCTGCCCGTCAACGCCAACGGCAAGATCGACAAGCGGGCCCTGCGCGACCGTCTGCCGTGAGCCCCAGGGCTCCCATGAAAGGGACGGGCGAGTTACGGTGAACTCGGCGCCTGAAAAGAACGGCCTGAATATGCGGTCCGGACGAGCGGTCACGTCGGCACTGCCCGGTTGTCCGCCGTTCACCCGGCCGCGTTCATCCGGGTCGGCGATCGGGGATACATCGATCACACCGGCCGGTTGTACCTGAGGGACACATGTCTCGTGCGACCGGGTCTTAGGAGGCAGCGTGGCGTTGCACGTGGCGGTCATCGGGTCGGGCCCCGCCGGGATCTACACGGCGGAGGCCCTGGTCAAGCAGTCGTCCGAGCCTGTCCATGTCGACGTGCTCGAACGCCTGCCGACCCCGTACGGGCTGGTCAGGTACGGCGTCGCGCCCGACCACACGTCGATCAAGTCGATCGCCAACTACCTGCGCAGGGTGCTGGAGCTGCCGGAGGTGCGCTTCCTCGGCGGCGTCACGCTGGGCGAGCACCTGTCCGTCGACGACCTGCTCGGCGTCTACGACGCGGTGGTCTACTGCACGGGCGCGATGGTCGACAGGAAGCTCGGCATCCCCGGTGAGGACCTGCCGGGGAGCGTGGCGGCGACCGACTTCGTCAACTGGTACTGCGGCCATCCCGACGTCGACTCCGGCAGGTTCACGCTCGACACCTCCGAGGTCGCGGTGATCGGCGTCGGCAACGTGGCCGTCGACGTCGTCAGGGTGCTGGCCAAGACGTCCGACGAGCTGCGCTCGACCGACGTGCCCCACGACGTGCTCGAACGCCTCCAGAACAGCCAGGTCAAGGCCATCCACATGATCGGCCGCCGTGGCCCCGAGCACGCCAAGTTCACCCTGAAGGAGCTGCGCGAGCTCGGCGAGCTGGCCAACGCCGACGTCTGCGTCCGCCCGGAGGAGGCGGTCGTGCTGGGCGGCGACTTCCCGCGCCAGGTCCAGGGCAACATCAAGGTCCTGCAGTCGTGGGCCGAGCGCGAGCCTGTGGGCCGGCCGCGCCGCCTCGACGTGCGCTTCTGGCTGCGGCCCGTGGAGATCCTCGGCACCGAGCGGGTCGAGGGCATCAGGCTCGAACGCACCCGGCTGTCCGACGAGGGCCGCGTGGTCGGCACGGGCGAGTTCGAGACGCTGCCCGTCGGCATGGTGCTGCGTTCCGTGGGCTACCAGAGCGTGCCGCTGCCCGGGGTGCCGTTCTCCGAGGCGACCATGACCGTGCCGCACGAGGCCGGCCGGGTGCGCGAGCGCGAATACGTGGCGGGCTGGCTCAAACGCGGGCCCACCGGGGTGATCGGCACCAACAAGTCCGACGCGGCGGAGACCGTGCGCACGCTCCTCGCCGACCTCGCGGGACACGAGCGGGCTCAGCGCGGCTCCGTCGACGCGCTGCTGGCCGAGCGCGGGGTGCGGCCGGTGACGTACGAGGAGTGGCTGGCCATCGAGCGGGCCGAGGCCGAGCTGGCCAGGTCGCTCGGCAGGGGCGAACGCGTCAAGCTCGTGGGCTTGGAGGCCATGCTCCGTGCGTGCCGACCTTAGGGGTTTCGCGGAGGCGTACACGGTCCAGCAGGCCCGCTATCCCGCAGGCGAGCCGCGGTGGCAGCCCGTCCACACCGTCTACGTCCCCGCCGACCGGTTCACCGCCGGCACGGTCTCCGCGTGGGGCGATCAGGCGTCATCCCTGGTCAAGACCCATCTGGCCGGCCCCGGCGAGCTGGCCGAGGTGTTCGGCGTGCCCGGCGGGCTGGCGCCGGCCGTGCACGAGCGGGTGGTGCGCAAGCTCGCGTCCGAGCCCGTCGAGGACGTGCGCGTCGACTTCGAGGACGGCTACGGCGTACGCCCTGACGCGGTCGAGGACGGGCACGTGGAGCAGGCGGCCGAGGCGGTGGCCGCGCTGCACGCCGCCGGGGCGTTGCCGCGGCGGTGGGGGCTGCGGGTGAAGTCGTTCGCCGACGGCGACCCCGAGCGGTCGGTGCGCACGCTCGGCGGGTTCGTCACGGGGGTGCTCGCGCGGGCCGGGGAACTGCCCGGCGGGTTCGTGGTGACCTTTCCCAAGGTGCTGATGGAGGCCTACCTCGGGCAGTTCGCCGAGGTGCTGGCGCGGCTGGAGAGCGGGCTCGGGACGCGGCTGCGGTTCGAGATACAGGTGGAGGCGCCGCAGACGCTGCACTTCCTGCGGGGCGACCTGCCCGAGTCGCTGGACGGCCGGCTGGCGGCGGCGCATTTCGGGGTCTTCGACTACACGGCGGCCATCGGGTTGCCGCCGCACGAGCAGCGGCTCGACCATCCGGCCTGCGACCACGCCAGGCACGTGATGCAGACGGCGTTCGCCGGCACGGGGGTGGAGTTGTCCGACGGCTCGCTGGCCGCCTCGCCGGCCTCCGGCGGGAAGGAGGACGTGCACGCGTTGTGGCGCCGGCACGCCGAGCTCGTCAGGCACTCGCTGCGGCACGGCTACTACCAGGGCTGGGACATGCACCCGTCGCACCTGGTGAGCAGGTTCGCCGCCGTCTACGCCTTCCACCTGGCCCGCTACGACTCCTACCGGGAGCGGGTCAGCGCGTGGGAGGAGCAGCGGCAGGCGGGCGGAGGCGTCATGGACGAGCCCGCCACCATCCGCACGCTGGCGGCCGCCCTCCACCGCGCCGACCTGACCCTTCCGTGAGGGCCGCGGCTCAGTCGCGTTCGACCAGGGCGCGCCACTGGCGTACCAGGCGCCACTCGACCGGGTCCGACCAGCTCGCCCGCACGGCCGATCCGACGTGGAAGGCGCGGACGCCGTAGTCGAGCAGGGAGGGCACGTACGCCGGCCGCAGGCCGCCACCGGCCAGGATGATCGAGCCGTCGCCCGCCTCGGCGCGTGCCTTCAGCACCGGCAGCCCGCTTCCCACGCCCGTGGGAGAGCCCGAGGTGAGCACGGTGGCCAGGTTGGGGAGTAACCGCACGGCCCGCCACGACGCCTGCACGTCGGCGGCGTGGTCGACGGCTCGGTGGAACGTCCAGGGCAGCGGGGAGACGGCGTGGATGAGCGCCTCGGTGGCCGCCAGGTCGACCGCGCCGGCCCCGTCCAGGAAGCCGAACACGAACCCCGCCGCCCCCGCCTGCGCCAGCGCCTTGGCGTCGCGGGCCAGCCGGTCGAGCGCGTCGGCGTCGGCGGTGAAGCCGGCGTCGCGCCGGAGCATCACCATCTGGGGGAGGGGACATTCCGCGGCGATCGCGGCCACGGTCTCCGGGGAGGGGGTCAGCCCGTCGGCCGCCATGTCGGCGACGACCTCAAGCCGGTCGGCTCCGCCCTGTTCGGCGGCCACGGCGTCGCGCACGTTGAGCGCGATCACCTCGAGCAGGGATCCGGTCATGCAGGAGAGGTTATATGGTGCTCTGCACCCTTCTGCCGCCGTAGCCCAAAAGGCGGCAGGATGACACCCCCACCGTGCCTCTCCACCCGCCTGAGAGCCCTCGTACGGGGCCGCGCACCTGCGGCTGCGGATGGTTCGCGGACGGGCTGCCTCCACCCGTCCACGGGACGCACACGCGGGCCCGGCCCCCGCGCGGGGGCCGGGCCAGGAGCGTCAGGCGCTGATCAGCTCCGCCATCGTCAGGTCACGGAAGGCCGTGGCCGGAAGGTCCAGCGACGGGCGCTGGAAAAGGGCCCCGGAGGACCGGTGCGGCAGGTCCACCGTACGGAGATGCCGGAACCCCCGGGTGCGGTAGTAGCGCTGCAGGCGCGGATTGCCCTTGGCGCAGTCGAGCCGCAACCAGGGCAACCCCGCGGAGCAGGCCGCGGCTCCGGCCCAGTCGAGCAGGGCGTCGCCGAGACCGCTGCCCGACCACGGGCGGGCGACGGCGAGCTTGTGGATGTAGAGGGCCGCGCCCGGATCGTCGGCGGGTGTCCAGAATTCCGGGTCGGCGTGGTCGTCGAGGGCTATGGTGGCAACCGGTGGTGCCGCTTCGTCGGGGTCGAGATATCTGAGCTCGTCGTCGAGCAGGAAGAGCACCCGCTCCTCGATGAGCGGCTCGATCCGCTCGGGACCGAAACCCCCGCGGGGCCACTGCCTGAGACCCTGCGCATGGAGCCACTCGGCGGTGTCCGCCAGGAGAGTGAGTACGCCGGGAAGGTCCGCGGGTTCCGCGCGCCGGAGCGCGAGCGGATGAAGCAGCGTGTTCGTGTGCATAATACAACTCCCGTTGCGTCGGGTGGCCGCGCTGGCACAAAGCGTGATGACGCGATGGTGCGCGGTGGCCGAAATGGGCCTTAACCCGATATATATGGATAAATGGCGATTTGGGGGAGTATGCACGACTCCCCCAGGCCAGCGAGGCGGCTAATTCTCGCTGCGCCCGGCCGGCGGGATCACCCCTTCGAACGAGCTCTTCAGCGGCGATCGAGCTCGTATCTGATCAGATGTTTGTCGGCGGGCAGCACCGACACCGCGACACGCACGGGCATATCGGCCCCGTCGAAACCAACACGGACATAGACCATGACTGGCGTGCCGAGTTCGAGTTGGAGGCGCTCGGCTTCCTCCTGGTTCGGCATGCGGGCCCAGATGTCGTCGACGACGCGTATCTGCGCATGCCCCAGCTCTTCCAGCACCCGGTTCGCCCCTCGCGCGATGTCTCCGGGCCTGGCGATCTCGGAGTCGGCGACGAGATCACGTGGAAAGTAGGAATCGTTGGTGTTGTACGGCTGGCCGTCCACGAACCGCAGACGACGTCTCACCACCGCCAACTCCCCATCGGCCAACTCCAGCCTGCTGGCGATCTCCTCGACCGGAGACACCGTCAGGACCTCGATGTACTGGCTCGGGGCGCGGCCTTCCTGCGCCACGGCGTAGGCGAAGGCTTCCCGAAGTTCCCCACTGGGTTGCGGCTCCAGCTCCCGCTGCGGATAGATCAGCAGCGGTCTGCGGTCTCGGACCACCGTCCCGCGCCGCGGCGTGCGCGTGACCAGCCCTTCGTTGACGAGTTCGCCGAGGGCCAGCCTGACGGTGTTCCTGCTCACCCCATGGTCTTCCATGAGCTGCGCCTCGGTCGGCAGCTGCGCCCCGGGGCCGAGGACACCCGAGTAGATGGCTCGTCTCAACTCCGAAGCCACCTGCTGATACAGCACCGACCTTGCCACTTTCACCCCTTTTGTTCCAACAATTTAGACGATCTGGTTCTAGCAGGCCACAACCCCTTGACCAAACCCCCTCGCCCGGCCCATCATCCATTCGTTGGTACAAATCCATCTATAGGCCGGTGAGGAGGTGAAGGCCAGTGTTGCCGGACCGCACGGATATGCCATACCCGCGCTGGCATGCCTCTCGCGACACAACACGTTTACTGCGTTACGTGTTGTGCTGCCAGGGGTCCACCCACACCTACCAGAGCAGTGGCACCTCCGTGCAATCGACGTTGACTGAGCTGACCGTGTGGTGCGAAGACGGAACCTTTGTCTGGAATGAGGAGGGTGGCGCCCCCGTCACGCACCCCGACGATGACCCGATTGACCCAGCTCAAGACATCGCCGCATGTCGCCGGCAGCGCAAACCTTCTCTCTCCCCACCGACTCCGTGTGTGAGCTAACGGTCTAGGACTCCATCCCTCGCCGGAGTCCTGGCGCCGTCGCACACGGGGCAGGAAGCGCGTCCTGGCGGGTCCCCCACGCCCGCCAGGACGCGTTTTCCTCCGAGGACCGACCAGTTGCCCGGGAATTCGACCGATTGCAGCCTCTTCTCCCGTTGCGAGGCTCGCTTCGGTCAGGCGGCGCCCGGGCCAGGCCGGGCGGACACGGCCAGGAGCAGGCAGGCTCGAAGGCGGGCCCACTGGCGGGCCCACTGGCGGGCAGGGTCACGACCCACGACCTCACGGTCGCGCCCGTCACCACGCCAGAACCTCTCACGCCAGCCACCACCGAGCCGTCCGCGTTGACGCCTACCGCATCATCATCAACCCTCGGGGCCCGACCTGTGAGCCGCTTGGGAAGGGCGGGGCTGGTGGGGTTTTCCGGTACCAATCCAATTTGCGGCGCAAGATCAACCAGCGCGAGACCTTGCGCCGCGACCGACGATCGTCTAGGGCCCTGGCCGCCAGTCGACCAGGGTCAGGTCCGCGTCGACCCGGGTGTAGGAAGCCGTGACCCGCTCGCCATGCTCCGGCGGCCGCCGGCCGCGCCAGTTCCCGTACACGAAGCAGCCGGGGACCGCCGCCAGCCTGACCATCACCACCACGTACGGCTCCCGCAGGCCGGGCACGAAGGGCTGGTGGTTGACGATCCAGCTCTCCACCGTTCCCTCGGGCGCCACCTCCCGCCAGTGCGCGCCCTCCGTACGGCATCGCGCGCAGAACGCCCTGGCCGGGAAGCGGGCCGTGCCGCAGGCGTCGCACACCTGCACCGCGAACTCCCGCCTGCCGACCCGCTCCCACCACTCCCGGGAATCCCGGTCGGGCTCCGGACGGTACCCCGCCATCACGGCCTCCGCAGGATCAGGGCCGAGGTGGCCGGAAGGATGTAGCCGGGCTGGGCCGTGGACAGCGCCACCTCCGCGCCCGGCACCTGGCGCGCGCCCGCGTCGCCCCTCAGCTGGGAGACCGCCTCGGCGATGTGGTTCATGCCGTGCACGTAGCCCTCGGACAGGAAACCGCCGTGTGTGTTGACCGGAAGCGGGCCGCCGGCCGCGGTGGCGCCCGAGGCCACGTACGGTCCGCCCTCGCCCTTGCCGCAGAAGCCGTAGTCCTCCAGCTGGACGATCACCGAGTAGGTGAAGCAGTCGTACAGCTCGGCCACGTCGATGTCGTCAGGCCCGAGACCGGCCTGCGCGTACAGGCGTGGGGCGAGGGCGGCGGCCGCGGTCACCGTGGGGTCGGCGCCGGGGCCCGACAGGTGGGTGGTGCCGCCGCCCCAGGCCGCGGCCGAGATCAGCACGGGAGGGCGGCGCAGCGCGCGGGCGCGTTCGGCGGTGGTGACGACGACGGCGCAGGCGCCGTCCGTTTCCAGGCAGCAGTCGAGGAGGCGGAACGGCTCGGCGATCCACCTGCTCGCCAGGTAGTCGTCCAGGGTGATGGGGGCGCGCATCAGGGCGCGGGGGTTCTGGGCGGCGTTCGCGCGCTGGGTGACGGCCAGCTGCCCGAAGTGCTCGGCTTTTGTCCCATATTTCAACATGTGGGCGCGGGCGTACATGGCGTACTGCTGCGGCGGCGCGACATAGCCGTACGGGGCCTGGTACTGCACCTCCGGGCTCACCGGCACGCCCCGGCCCGTGCCGCCCATACGGAACTCCGAGCGGGCGTTGATGGCCCGGTAGCAGACGACCGTCTCGGCCATGCCCGTCGCGACCGCCAGCGCGGCCTGGCCGACGACCGCGTGCGAGACGCTGCCCCCGCCGAACTGGTCCAGGTGCCAGGCCAGGTCCGCCAGTCCGAGGGCGGGGCCGACCAGGGTCGGCGGGGCCGAGTCTCCCACGCGGTGCGTGGCCAGGCCGTCCACCTGGTCCACGGGCAGCCCGGCGTCATCCAGGGCGGCCAGCACGGCACGGCAGGCCAGCGTCAGGGTGCTGACGCCCGAGTTCTTGGTGAAGGGAGTGTAGCCGACCCCGGCTATCGCGGTCAGATCGGAGAAAGCAAGCAAGCGCTTGGGCACATCCGTCACGTTAGACAGGACATTTCACCCATGTCAACGCACCTCTCGCAGCCCGGCTTGACACTGTTCCCGGGTTCACCCTACCGTCCAAGCAAGCGCTTGGTAATATTAGGCGCACCCGGTGGACGAGGAGGCGGACCATGAGCACACACGCTGCCCGGCTCATCGCGCCGGACGGCTGTCGCGGCCTTCCGACGCCCCATCAGCGCAGAGTCCGCAACGGAGCCGCCATGCCGCCCGGCCCCTCACAAGGCCACCTCGACACCCTCCGCTTCCGCCAGGTGCTCGGCAGGTTCGCGACCGGCGTGGTGGCCATCACGGCGGTCGAGCCCGTCAGCGAGGAGCCCTGCGGCCTGGCGGCCAACTCGTTCACCTCGGTCTCGCTCGATCCGCCCCTCGTGGCGTTCTGCGTCGCGCACACCAGCACGAGCTGGCCCAAGGTGCGCGGCGCCAAGGTCGTCACGGTGAACGTGCTGGCCGAGCACCAGCAGTCCGTGTGCGCTCAGCTGGCGGCCAAGGGCGGCGACAAGTTCGCCGGCCTGACGTGGACCGGCTCCCCCGGCGGCAACCCCGTGCTCGACGGCGCGCTGGCCTGGATCGACTGTGCCATCGAGGCCGAGCACCTGGCGGGCGACCACATGATCGTGGTGGCGCGGGTGCTCCAGCTCGACACCCACGCGGACGGCGGCCCGCTGGTGTTCTTCCGCGGTGACTACGGCGGCTTCGTTGCGCCTGCCTGAGCCGGAGACGCCAGGCGGCCTTCGCGAGCAGGCGCGAGCCTGGCTGGAGGAGGCGCTGAGCGGCGAGTTCGCCCATGTGCGCGGACTGGGCGGACCCGGACGCGAACACGAGGGACATGAGGAGCGGCTGGCGTGGGAGCGCCACCTCGGCAGGGCCGGCTGGACCTGCCTGGGCTGGCCCCGCCGGTACGGCGGCCGCGCCGCCTCCCTGGAGGACCAGGTGGCCTTCCACGAGGAGTACGCCAGGGCGCGGGCCCCCGCCAGGGTCGGCCACATCGGCGAGGGGCTGATCGGCCCGACCATCCTCGAGTTCGGCACCGGCGAGCAGAAAGAGCGCTTCCTCCCGCCGATCCAGCGCGGTGAGGAGTTGTGGTGCCAGGGCTACTCCGAGCCGGAGGCCGGATCCGACCTGGCCAACGTCCAGACCAGGGCCCGCCTGGATGGCGGCACGTGGGTGGTCACCGGCCAGAAGGTGTGGACCTCGCTGGCCCACGTGGCCGACTGGTGCTTCGTCCTGTGCCGTACGGAGGAGGGCTCGCAGCGGCATCACGGGCTGTCGTACCTGCTCGTCCCCATGGACCAGCCCGGGGTCGTCGTCCGGCCGATCGTCCAGCTGACCGGGACGTCCGAGTTCAACGAGGTGTTCTTCGACGGCGCGCGCACGGCGGCGGGCAACGTCCTCGGCGCGCCCGGCGACGGCTGGCGGGTGGCGATGGCCACCCTCGGCTACGAGCGGGGCGCGTCCACGCTCGGGCAGCAGATCGGCTTCCGGCGCGAGCTGGCCGAGGTGATCGCGACGGCCGGGCGGACGGGCGCGGCGGACGATCCCGTGCTGCGCGACCGGATCGTCAGATCGTGGCTGGAGCTGGAGATCATGCGCCTCAACGCGCTCAGGATGCTCCGCCCCGGCACCGGCGCCGAGGTGTCGATCGCCAAGCTCTACTGGTCGGAGTGGCACCGCAGGCTGGGCGAGTTGGCTCAGGCCGTACAGGGCAGGGCCGGGCTGGTGGCCGACGGCGGGCTCAACGAGCTGCAGCGCCTCTACCTGTTCAGCCGCGCGGACACGATCTATGCCGGATCCAGCGAGATCCAGCGGAACATCATCGCCGAGCGCACCCTCGGACTCCCCCGCTGATTGGACCGCTCATGCCCCAGCCCTACCCCAAGGCGCACGGCCTGCTCGACGGCAAGGTGACGCTGGTCACGGCGGCCGCGGGAGCCGGCATCGGATACGCGACGGCCAGACGCTGCGCCGAGGAGGGCGCGACGGTCGTCGTCTCCGACCGGCACGAGCGCCGCCTGGCCGCGGCCGCCGACGCCCTGACCGAGCTCGTCGGCGTCAAGCCGCTGGCGGTTCCGTGCGACGTGACCTCCGAGGCGCAGGTGCTGGCGCTGTTCGACGCGGCGGTCGAGGCGCACGGCAGGCTGGACGTGGTGGTGAACAACGCCGGGCTCGGCGGCACGGCCCCGCTCGCGGAGATGACCGACGAGCAGTGGCACACGGTCGTCGACGTCACTCTGACCGGCACCATGCGCTGCACGAGGGCCGCGCTCAGGCAGATGATCGCGCAGGGCTCGGGCGTCATCGTCAACAACGCCTCGGTGCTCGGCTGGCGGGCCCAGCCGGGCCAGGCGCACTACGCGGCGGCCAAGGCCGGCGTGATGGCCCTGACCCGGTGCGTCGCCCTGGAGGCGGCCGAGCACGGCGTACGGGTGAACGCCGTGGCGCCGTCGCTGGCGGTGCACCCGCATCTGGCGAAGGTGACCGGGGAGGAGCTGCTGGCGGAGCTGGCGGCCAAGGAGGCGTTCGGCCGGTCGGCGGAGCCGTGGGAGGTGGCCAACGTGATCGTCTTCCTGGCCAGCGACTACTCGTCGTACATGACGGGCGAGGTGGTCTCGGTCTCCTCACAACACCCGTGACTCTCGCGCGAGGGGCGCGACCCTGATGTCAGGGAAAGATCAGGGTAGGCGGGAGGGGCGTCGCGATCTACTGTCCCCAGTGTGACTCCTCCGCTGCCTGAAGAAAGCGGCTTCTCGCTAAGCCGCTTGCGCAGCCTGGCGAAGGGCAAGCCCTGCCCTGAGGATGTTGATCGCCGCGTTGACGTCGGCGTGTGCGGTATGTCCGCATGCCGTACAGGTGAAGTCGGCTTGGGTGACGTGGTTCTCCTTCGCGCAGTGCCCGCAGCGGGCACAGGTGCGGGAGGTGCCGGCGGGGTTCACCGCGATCAGCTTGCGACCGGCGCTTTCAGCCTTGTACGACAGGATCGTCAGGAACACCCCCCAGCCCGCGTCCAGAATGCTCCGGTTGAGGCCGGACTTGGCGGCGACGTTACGGCCGGGAGCTTCGATCGTCCCGGACGCCGAGCGGGTCATGTTCGCGATCCGCAGGTCCTCGTGCACGATCACGTCATAGGCGCGGACCAGAGCGAGCGCGGCCTTGTGCGCGCCGTCCAGACGTTGCCTGCGCACCTTGGCATGCAGCGCGGCCACGCCCATGTCGATCCCGGTCGCCACGCCGGTGGCAGGCAGCGGTTCGGCGGGCACGTCGTCGCACGACAGCACCACGAACCAGCGGGAGCCCTCGCGCTTGACGCTGATCGTTTTCACCTGGCCGCGCACGGGCCGGTGCTGGTGGACGCGGATGTGCCCGATGCCCTGGAGCCGCACGTAGGTGGCGGTCGGGTGCTCGGGCTGGGAGTTCCACCGGCAGCCGTCGCCGTCCTTGGGCCACTCGACCGTGTCAAATCGGCCGCGCCCTTTGAAACGGGGGAAGCCCGGGGTGCGTCCCTCGCGGACCCGCTTGAAGAACGCGCGAAACGCCTTGTCGAGCCGTCGCAGGGTGGCCTGCTGGGAGGAGAACGACCAGCGCGTCTGCCCTTCCGGGTCGTCGGCGCGGATGTGTTTCAGCTCGGCCGACTGCTCGCCGTACCGGACGCTCACGCCCGCCCTGGCGTAGGCGGTACGGCGGTGCTCCAAGGCGGCGTTGTACAGCGTGCGGTGGTCTTCCAGGCACGCCGCGAGCACCGCCGCCTGCCGGGCGGTGGGGCGCAGCAGGAACCTGAACGACCTGCGCACACCCACCCCCCATCACGCTCGGTAATGACACCATCACGATACCGGCTGCCGCCGACAAAACCGGGAAGGACATCCGTGATGCGCAGACCTGACAGGTCAGGGCACGCTCGGGCCTTGGCGGCCCTCCCGCTCCTGATTCCCCCGTCGCCTCAAGGCGACGGTCCCCTCGGGAGACTCTGATGGGCACACGTTCTTCCTTCCTGCTCGATGTCCTCATGACGGAGTTCGGCGAGTCGATCACGGAAGATCCTGCGGCGTTCAGGCGGAAATTTCGGAAGATGGCGGCTTCGCCGTTCGCCTTCTACCGGGGCAGCGCCTGCCTGTTCTACGCCGACATGACCGGCGAGTACGCGGACGACTCCTTCCTCGACGGGCCGACCAGCAGGGTGTGGATCCACGGCGACCTGCACGCGGAGAACTTCGGCACGTACATGAACGCCTCTGGGGTCCTCGTCTTCAACGTCAACGACTTCGACGAGGCGTACGTGGGCCCGTACGTCTGGGACCTCAAGCGGTTCGCCGCCAGCGTGGCCCTGCTCGGCTACGCCAAGGCGCTGTCGGACGACTCGATCAGCATGCTCGTGACCGACTTCGCCGGGGCGTACCTGGTCGAGATGACCGCCGTCGCGGCGCACGGCGACGACGCCATCGGCTCGCTCACCCTGGACACCACCACCGGCGTGCTGCACCGCGTGCTGCAGACGGCCCGGCTGCGCACGCGGGTGGCGCTGCTGGACGTCGAGACCGTGATCGACGGCTATGACCGGCGCTTCTCGCTCATGGACGGGCGGGAGCCGGTGGACGCGGCGACCAGGCAGGCCGTGCTCGGCGCGTTCGTCGACTACCTGACCACGCTGCCGGTGCGGGTGGACCCCGTCGAGCAGGTGATCAAGGACGTGGCGCTGCGCAAGGGCGTGGGCATCGGGTCGGCGGGGCTGCCGTCGTACAACCTGCTGCTCGAAGGGCGCTCGCAGGCGCTGGAGAACGACGTGATCCTCTACATGAAGCAGGCGGCGGCGCCCGCCGTGGCGCGGCACGTCACCGACGAGAAGGTGTCGGCGTACTTCAAGCACCAGGGGCACCGTACGGCCGAGTCCCAGCGGGCGTTGCAGGACTACGCCGATCCCTGGCTCGGGTACACCACGCTCAACGGGGTGGGGCAGCTCGTGGCGGAGGTGTCCCCGTACTCGGCGGACCTGGACTGGGACGACGTGAACGAACCGGCCGAGCTGCGCTCGATCGTCCAGGATCTGGGACGGGCGGTGGCGCGGATGCACTCGGTGGCCGATGACGGGTCCAGCCACGACCTCGTCGACTTCTCGACGGAGGAGGCGATCGTGAACGTGATCGGCAGCGACAGGTCCGGATTTATCGGCATGCTGGTGGATTTCGCCCATCGGTATGGAGCGCAGGCCCGCGAGGACCACCAGAAGTTCGTCGACCTGTTCCGCAACGGCCGGCTCCCCGGCGTCTGAAACCGGCGGCTAGCAACCGACCGTTCGGTATGGCATGCTTCCGGAACATGACTCTGTTCTCGGTGGAAGGCAAGACCGTCGTCGTCACGGGTGGATCGCGCGGCATCGGGCGCATGATCGCCGCCGGGTTCGTGGAGGCAGGGGCGTCCGTCTACATCTCCGCCCGGAAGACGGCCGAGGTCGAGAAGACGGCGGCCGAGCTGGGCTGCGTCGCGGTGCCGGCCGACCTGTCCACGCCCGAAGGGCTGGAGTCGCTGGTGTCGGCGGTGGACGGGCCGCTGCACGTGCTGGTCAACAACGCGGGCGCCACCTGGGGGGCGCCGCTGGAGGAATATCCGGAGCACGCCTTCGACAAGCTCTGGAACATCAACGTCAAGGGGGTCTTCTACCTGACCCAGCGGTTCCTGCCGAGGCTCAGGGAGGCGGCGAGTGCGGACGACCCGGCGCGCGTGATCAACGTGGGCTCGATCGACGGGATCAGGGTGCCGGCGCTGCCGAGCTATGCCTATTCCTCGACGAAGTCGGCCGTGCACATGCTCACCCGGCACCTGGCCCAGCACCTGGCCAAGGAGCACATCACGGTCAACGCCATCGCGCCCGGGCCGTTCGACTCCAAGATGATGGCCTTCGCCCTGAACGACCCCGAGACCCGCGAGAGCATCGCCTCCAGCGTGCCCCTGGGCCGCATCGGGCGCCCCGAGGACATGGCGGGCGCGGCCATCTATCTGTCGTCGCGGGCGGGCGCGTATCTGACGGGAACGGTCATCCCGGTGGACGGCGGGATCTCCTGCTGAAAGAGCCGGGCCAGGCCGGTCCCGTCACTGGGAAGGGTGCGGGGACGGCGGCGAGCACCTTCCCGGCGGGTCCGGCCTGGCCCGGGGCTCGTGGCGCGCGCGTTCTGGCGGGTCGCGGCGCCGTGGCTCCGTACTAGTCGAGCACGTCGTCGATGGCGACGTCGCCATCGCGGGTCGCGGTCACGGCGACGCCGTTGACGTTGTTGACCCCGGTCGCGCCGCGACCGCTCACGTTGTTGTTGACGACGTTGCCGAAGTTGTTGCCCGACTGGATGGCGTTGCGGTTGCGGCTTGCGTTGCCGGCGTTGGTGTCGGCGAACGCGGGGGCCGACATGAGGGCCATCCCGGTCGCGGCGGCGACGACGATGCCGGACACACAGAGCTTCTTCATGTGAGGTCCTTTCACTGTTCGGGTCACTGTTCGGGTTGGTCGGACGTCAGCCGGTCAGTCGAAGATGTAGATCACCGTGATGCCGCCGTTGGTGGCGGTCGGGGCTATGCCGTTGACGTTGTTGACGTTCGTCGAGTGGTCCTGGCCGCGGTTGGTGGCGAAGACGTCGGCGAAGTTGTTGCCGGACTGGGTCGAGTCGCTGTTACGGCTCCAGTTGGCCGCCCAGGAACGCCCATCCCAGGGCCCGGCCACGTCATCGGCGTGAGCGGGGACGGCGAACAGCAGCCCGCCGGCGACCGCCGACACCGCGGCCGCGGCGCACACCCTTCTGATCACTTCTGCTCCTTCACCGGTATGGAAGTCGCCGGGGGCAGCGGACGCCGTGGGCCCGTAGGCGCACCACCAGCCCCATTGACCTTTGTTGACCTCAGCGGATCAAGGCCAGTGCGAGCATATAACCGTACGTTGCCGATTAGTAGCTCTGAGTGATCAGAACTTTGTTCGGCCATGACGCTGCCACGAGGCGCCGGTGACCCGCCGGGGTCCGGCCCGCTTCGACACCGCCTCACGGCCCGTACGCCGCTACGCTGACGCCAACCCGGCGCCCCTCAGCGGAGTTGTTTCAGCGGGTTCTCGCGGTCAGGTGGCGCCAGGCCGGGATCTCGCCGCCGCCGTCCACCCGTATCTCGGCGCCGGTCACGTAGCCGGGCGCCGCCAGCCACAGGCACACCTGGGCCACGTCGCCGGGTGCCGCCATCCGGCCCGCGGGGATGGTCGCCCCGATCCGGCCGGCGCCCGTCTCGCCGGGCTCCGGCGGGCCGGCGGTCAGCGGAACCGTGCCCGCCGGCCCGCCCTCCCGCGCCGGAACACGGCCATCGTTCGCCGGGCCGCTCCGCCGGGGGTCGTAGTGAGGGCTGGCGCCGGTCGTGGCGGCCAGGCCGACGACGACCGTGTTGACCCGTACGCGTGGCGCCCACTCGGCGGCCAGGCAGCGGGCCAGGTGGTGCAGGCCCGCCTTGGCGGCGCCGTACGCGGCGGTGCCGGGCGAGGGGCGGCTGCCGCTGACGCTGCCGATCATCACGATCGCGCCGCACGAGGCGGCGAGCAGCGGGTACGCGCGCTGCGCCACGAGCAGCGGGGCCGTCAGGTTGAGGTCGATGACGCGGGCGTGCAGGCGCGGCGAGGTGCCGTCCACCGGCGCGTACGGCGACCCGCCCGCGTTGTTGACCACCACGTCCAGCCGGTCGAAGCCGGAGATGAGCCGGTCGACGTTCTCGGGGTCGCGCACGTCGGCCTGGACGAACCGGATCTCATCGGGGTGGGTGGGCGTTTCGGCGGGTGGGGTGCGGGCGCAGGTGGTGACGGTGGCGCCCGCGTCGTGGAAGGCCCTGGCGATGGCGGCGCCGATGCCCCTGGTGCCGCCCGTCACCAGGACGGTCCTGCCCGTGTAGTCGTAAGTCACGGTCACGGGTGCTACCGTACCAAGCAAGCGTTAGGTGAAACAGGGAGTCGGGTTGGGGATCACGCTGCGGGCCGGGCCGGTCGCCGAGGTCGTCGTGGCCGTGCCACCGGTGAACGCGCTGGCCGTACGGGCCTGGGAGGAACTGGCCGAGGCCGTGCGGACGGCCGGCCACGATCCGGGCACCAGGGTGGTCGTGCTGCGCGCCGAGGGGCGCGGGTTCAACGCCGGAGTCGACATCAAGGAGCTGCGGGACGCCGAGGGGCACGCGCGGCTGGTCGCGGTCAACCGGGCGTGTCATGCGGCGTTCGCGGCGGTCTACGCGTGCGCGGTGCCGGTGGTCGCAGCCGTCCACGGCCACTGCCTGGGCGGCGGCGTCGGGCTGGCGGGCAACGCCGACGTGGTGGTGGCGAGCGACGACGCCTACTTCGGGCTGCCCGAGGTCGACCGGGGCGCGCTGGGCGCGGCCACGCACCTGGCCAGGCTCGTGCCGCCGCACCTGATGCGGGCCATGGTCTACACGTGCAGGAACGCCACGGCGGCCGAGCTGCACGCGTTCGGCTCGGTGCTGGAGGTGGTGCCGCGCGACCGGCTGCGCGACGCGGCGGCCGAGGTGGCGGAACAGATCGCCGCGAAGGACCCGTACGTCATCCGCTGCGCCAAGGAGTCGCTCAACGGCATCGACCCGGTGGACGTCAACCGCAGCTACCGCTTCGAGCAGGGTTTCACCTTCGAGCTGAACCTGATGGGCGCGGGCGACCGGCACAGGGAGCGGTTCGCATGACGAAGGTGATGACGGCCGAGGAGGTCGCCGCCTCGGTGGAGAGCGGCATGACGGTCGGGATCGGCGGCTGGGGGTCGCGCCGCAAGCCGATGGCCCTCGTACGCGCGATCCTCCGCTCCCCCGTCCGCGACCTCACGCTCGTCTCGTACGGCGGCCCCGACGTCGGCATGCTCTGCGCGGCGGGGAAGGCGCGCAGGGTCGTGGCCCCGTTCGTCACGCTCGACTCCATCCCGCTGGAGCCGCACTTCCGCCGGGCCAGGCAGGCGGGGACGATCGCGTTCACCGAGTACGACGAGGGCATGTTCATGTTCGGGCTGCTGGCGGCGGCGCACCGGCTGCCGTTCCTGCCGACGCGGGCGGGGCTGGGGTCGGACGTGATGCGGGTCAACCCGGAGCTGCGGACGGTCCGGTCACCGTACGCGGACGGGGAGGAACTGGTCGCGGTCCCGGCGCTGACGATGGACGTGGCGCTGGTGCACATGAACCGGGCGGACGCGCGGGGCAACGCGCAGTACCTGGGTCCGGATCCGTACCTCGACGACCTCTACGCCAAGGCGGCCGCGCGCTGTTACGTGTCGTGCGAGCGGGTGGTGGACGACCTCCTCAAGGAGGGCCCCCTGCAGTCGTTGCTGATCAGCCGGTCGATGGTGACGGGCGTCGTGGAGGCGCCCGGCGGGGCCGGGTTCACCTCGTGCGAGCCCGACTACGGGCGTGACGAGGAGCTCCAGCGGCGCTACGCGGAGACGCCCTGGGAGGAGTGGGATGAGCGGCCCCATGAGCGGTAGGGCTGACGTGTGCGTGGTCGCGTGCGCGGAGGCGTTCAGGGGCGACGGGGAGATCCTGGCGGCCGGGATCGGCGGGCCGGTCACGGTGCTGGCGGCACGGCTGGCGCGGCTGACGTTCGAGCCGGGCCTGCTCACGCACGACGGCACCTGCCTGCTCACCGGCGACGTGCCCGCGCTGGGGGAGGCGCCGGAGGTGGTGGAGGGGTGGCTGCCGTTCCGCGAGCACCTGTGGCTGGTGCTGAACGGCCGCCGCCACGTCATGCTCGGTGCGAGCCAGATCGACCGGTACGGCAACACGAACATCTCCTGCGTCGGCGACTGGGCCCGGCCCAAGGCGCAGTTGCTGGGCGTGCGGGGCGCGCCGGGCAACACGCGGTGCGACCCGACGAGTTACTGGATCCCCCGGCACTCCCCCCGGGTGTTCGTGCCCGAGGTGGACATGGTCAGCGGGCTCGGCACCGACCGCGGGGCGTTCGGGCTGCGACGGGTGGTGACGAACCTGGCCGTCCTGGACTTCGGCAGCCCTGACGGTTCGATGCGGCTGGTGTCGGTGCACCCGGGGGTGGGCGTGGACGAGGTGGTGGCGGCGACCGGGTTCGCCCTCGACATCCCCCGGAACGTCCCGCGGACGCGGGAACCGTCCGAGGAGGAACTGCTCGTCCTGGACCGGCTCGACCCCGCGCGCTCGCGCGACCGGGAGGTCGCCGCGTGAGGACCGCCCTGACCTCACTGACCGGCTGCCGGCATCCGATCGTGCAGACCGGCATGGGGTACGTCGCCGGCGCCCGGCTGGCGGCGGCCACCTCCCGGGCGGGCGGCCTGGGCGTGATCGGGGCGGCGACCATGTCCCTGCCCGAGATGACCGCCGCGATCAGGCGGGTGAAGGAGCGCACGGACGCGCCGTTCGGGGTCAACATCCGCTCCGACGCGGGCGACGCCGCCGAACGGGTCCAGGTGATGGTCCGCGAGGGCGTACGGGTGGCGTCGTTCGCCATGGCGCCCAGGCGGGAGCTGATCGCCCGGCTCAAGGACGCGGGCGTGGTGACGATTCCGTCGGTCGGGGCGCTCAGGCACGCGGAGAAGGTGGCCGGGTGGGGCGCCGACGCGGTGATCGTGCAGGGCGGCGAGGGCGGGGGCCACACGGGGCCGCTCGCCACGACGCTGCTGCTGCCCCAGGTCGTGGACGCCGTGGACATCCCGGTGATCGCCGCCGGCGGCTTCTTCGACGGCCGCGGGCTGGTGGCGGCTCTGGCGTACGGCGCCTGCGGGATCGCCATGGGCACCCGGTTCCTGCTGACCAGCGACTCCCCCGTGCCGGACGAGGTCAAGAAGCTCTATCTGGCGGCGCGGGAGACCGTGGTGACCACCAAGGTGGACGGGGTCCCGCACCGGGTGTTGCGGACGCCGTTCGTGACCTCGCTGGAGCGGTCGCGGCTGGTGCGCGCGGTGGCGAACGGAGCCAGGTTCCGGCGGTTGTCGGGGCTGTCGTGGGCCGGGCTGATCCGCGAAGGGCGGCGGATGCGGCGGGGCAGGGAGCTGACCTGGGCCCAGGTGCTGCAGGCGGCCAACACGCCGGTGCTGCTGCGGGCGGCCATGGTGGACGGGAGGGCGGATCTCGGGGTGATGGCGTCCGGGCAGGTGGTGGGGGTCATCGGCGACCTGCCGTCATGCAGGGAGTTGATCGAGCGCGTCATGGCCGAGGCCGAGGCCGCTCTGGCCCGCCTGCCGGCACGCTGAGCCCGCAGGCCGGGGCCGCCCTGGCCGGCCTGCCGGCACGCTGAGCCCGCAGGCCGGGGGCGCCCTGGCAGGCCCGCCGGCGCGCTGAGCCCGCCGGGGCGGACATCCGCCTCGGTGCGGCCCTCTCGTCCCTGCGAGGTCAGAGGACCGTGATGCCGCGGGCGGCGAGGATGGCGTTGGCCTGCGTCTGGTTGATGACGGCGCCCGCGAACGCCCGGAGCTTGGCGTCGTCTGGCTGCCCCAGGTCGGCGCCCCGCAGGTCGGCCTTCGTGAACGTCGTGTTCAGCAGGCGCGTGCCGATGAGGCGGCAGTCGGCGAGCGTGGCCTCGGTGAAGTCGCAGCCCGACAGGTCGGCGTCGTCGAAGCGGACCCCCTCGATGTGCTCGCCGCGCAGCGAGCAGCCCCCGAGGTTGGCCAGGGTCAGGTTGGAGCGGGTGACCGTGAAGCCGGTGCCGCGCGAGGCGGTCAGCGCGGCGCCGATCATGCGGCAGCCGGTGAACGACACGTCGGTGAGCAGCGCGCCGCCGAACTGGGCCGAGGACAGGTCGACGTCGGTGAACGTGACGTCGATGAGGTCGGCGTCGTTGAAGCGGGTGCGCATCCCGCCCCCGCCGGTGAAGACCGCCCCGTCGAGGTCGGCCTTGCGGAAGTCGGTCTGCTCCAGCACGCACGACTCGAAGCGGGCCCCGGCCAGGGAGGCGCCCCACAGGTCGGTCTCCGTGAGGTCGCACTCGCGGAAGACGTGGGTCTCTTCGGGATCGAGCCGTTCGGACAACACCTTGTGGGAGAGGTCCTCGCCGTCGAAGTTCACGGTCTCAGAGACTACCGGCCAGGATCTCCGCGGCGGCCCGGCCGCAGACCCGGGCGGAGCCGTAGGTGGCGATGTGCACGGCCCCGAGGTCCGAGCGGGCGGGCAGGCCCATCTCGACCACCACGGCGTCCTTGCGGGCGCTCAGCACATGCCTCAGCGCCTCCTCCTGCCATGGGTGGCGGTGCGCGTCCCGGACCACCACGACCAGCGGGCGGCCGGCCGCCGCGCCGAGCAGCCGCTCGAGTACGGGACCCGTCGTCTCCCCCGCGGTCATGCGCGTGACCACGGTGCCGGGCAGCAGCCCGGTCAGCGGCTCGCCCACGCCCCAGGGGGTGTGCCGGTCGATGGCCAGGTTCGTCTCCGGCGCCAGCTCCACCACGTGCGGGGCCGCGGCCAGCGGCAGCTCCGGCTCGGTGGAGCGCCGCAGGACCCTGACGGCCCGCCGGGCCGCCAGCAGCCCGGCGCCGCCGTCGTTCGCGGCCCCGCCAGGCACGCCGGAACCCGCGCCCTGGGTCACGGCGGGGCCGCCCGCACCCCCGGTTCCGCCGGGGCTGCCCGAGGACGCGGTCCATGCCGCCAGCTCGCGGACCCTGCGAGCGGCGTCGGCCAGCCGGTCCTCGGGCAGCAGTCCTTGGGCCACCGCGGCGGCGATCGCGTCGCGGATCCGCGTGGCGGTGGCCTCGTCGGCGTGCTCGCCGCCGACGCAGATCGCGTCGGCCCCGGCGGCGATGGCCCGGGCCGCGGCGCCTCCGATCCCGTACGCCGCCGTCACCGCGGCCATCTCGATGGCGTCCGTGATGATCATCCCCTGGAACCCGAGCTCCTCGCGCAGCAGCCCGGTGAGCACCTTGGGGCTGAGCGTGGCGGGCAGGTCCCCGTCGTACGAGGGCACGAGGAGGTGACCCGTCATGACCGCCTTGACGCCTTCCCTGACGGCGTCGGCGAACGGCAGCAACGCGTCCTCGACCCCGTCCGCGGCCATCTCGGGCACGCCGTGGTGGGAGTCGACCGTGGTGTCCCCGTGGCCGGGGAAGTGTTTGACGCAGGCGGCCACTCCGGCGGACTGCAGGCCGCGGACGAACGCCCTGGCGTGCCGGGAGACCAGCGCGGGGTCGGCGCCGAAGGAGCGCAGGCCGATGACCGGGTTGTCCGGGTTGGAGTTCACGTCGGCGGAGGGGGCGAAGTCGATCGTGATGCCCGCGCGGGCCAGGTCGGCGCCGAGGTCCGCGGCCAGGGTCTCGGTCATGGCCACGTCGTCGACCACGCCGAGCGCGTACGCCCCGGGGCGGCTGCTGCCGGTGGCCGCCTCCAGCCGGGTGACCTCGCCCGACTCCTCGTCGACGCCGACGAGCACCGACGGGTTCTCCGCGCGCAGGGCCGCGGTCAGCCGGGACACCTGGGCGGGGCCGGCGATGTTGCGCGAGAACAGCGCCACCCCGGCCAGCCCTTCGCCGAGCCGGCGGCGGAGCCAGTCGGGTGGCTCGTGCCCGGTGAAACCGGGGAAGAGGACGGCGTCGGCAAGGCGCAGCAGGTCACCGCTCATGGGCATGACCCGCAATCTAATAGGAAAGTTTCCTATTTGCTAGTGGCATTTTCTGACGTCAGGCCGCTCCCGTGCCGGCGAGCCGTTCGATGACGGTGACGTTCGCCTGGCCCCCACCCTCGCACATGACCTGCAGGCCGTACGTGCCGCCCGTCCGCTCCAGCTCGTGCAGCAGCCGCACCGCCAGGACCGCGCCGGTCGCCCCGAGCGGGTGGCCGAGCGCGATCGCGCCACCGTTCGGGTTGACCCTGGCGGGGTCGGCGCCGGTCTCCTTCATCCAGGCCAGCACGACAGAGGCGAACGCCTCGTTCACCTCGATCGCCGCGAAGTCGCCGATGGACATGCCGGTCACGCGGAGGGCGTGGGCGGTGGCGGGGATGGGGGCGGAGAGCATCATGATCGGGTCGGCGCCGCGGGCCGACAGGTGGTGCACGCGGGCGCGCGGGGTCAGGCCGTGCTCGCGTACGGCTCCGGGCGAGGCGACGAGCAGGGCGGCGGCGCCGTCGGAGATCTGGGAGGCCAGGGCCGCCGTGAGCCTGCCGCCCTCGGCCAGGGGCTTGAGCCCGGCCATCTTCTCGGGCGAGGTGTCCGCGCGCGGGCCCTCGTCCGCCGCGACGCCCTCGAAGGGGGCGATCTCGCGCCGGAAGTGACCGGCCTCGATGGCGTGCAGGGCCCGCCGGTGCGACGTGTACGCGTACCGCTCCATCTCCTCGCGGGTGATCTCCCAGCGGGCGGCGATCTGTTCGGCCCCGGCGAACTGCGAGACCTCCCGCGTGCCGTAGCGCTCGGCCCAGCCCTTGGAACCCGCGAAGGGGGTCTCGTGCCCGAGCGGGCGGCCCGCGAGCATCGCGGCCGAGATGGGGACCATGCTCATGTTCTGCACGCCGCCGGCCACCACCAGGTCGTTCGTGCCGGAGAGCACGGCCTGGGCGGCGAAGTGCAGGGCCTGCTGGGAGGAGCCGCACTGGCGGTCGACCGTGACGCCCGGCACCTCCTCGGGCAGGCCGGCGGCCAGCCAGCAGGTGCGGGCGACGTCGCCGGCCTGCGGGCCGACGGTGTCGACGCAGCCGAAGATCACGTCGTCGACGGCCGAGGGGTCGGCGCCGGTGCGGCGCATCAGCTCCTTGAGCACGTGGGCGCCGAGGTCGGCGGGGTGCGCTCCGGCCAGTCCGCCGTTCCTGCGCCCGACGGGGGTGCGGACGGCTCCGACGATGTACGCCTCGCTCATCATCGCATCGTAGCAAGCGCTTGGTCACTCACGGAATGCCGCATGAACTGGGCAGGTTAGGTGAACAAGCGATTGTCTGAGGCTTCATAATGGACACGTGACCACGCGAAAGAACTCCGGCACCGCGACCACCCCGGCCAAGCGCCAGCGCACGACCTCGTCAGGGTCGGCGTCAGAGCGCCGCGACCACCTCGTCAAACTCGCCGCGGAGCTCTTCGCGCGCAAGGGCTTCCAGGCCACGACCGTCCGCGAGATCGCCGACGAGGCCGGCATCCTCTCAGGAAGTCTCTACCACCACTTCGACTCCAAGGAGACGATCGTCGACGAGGTGCTCTCCACCTTCCTCGACGACCTCATCGCCCGCTACCGCGCCGCCCTCGAGTCCGGCGGCGACGCGCGCACCGTGCTGTCGGAGATGGTCCGCATCGGCTTCGGCACGCTCGAGCCCCACCGCGCCGCGATCACCGTCATGCAGAACGACTGGAACTATCTGCGCCAGTTCCCCCGGTTCAACTACCTCGTCAAGGCCGAGGACGAGGTCGAGCAGATGTGGGTGGCGCAGATCAAGGCCGGCCAGGCGGCCGGGCTGTTCCGGCCCGACGTCGACCCCAAGCTGACCTACCGCATGATCCGCGACACCATCTGGGTCGCGGTCCGCTGGTTCCGCCCGGGCGGCCGGCTCAACACCAGCGGCCTGGCCGAGCACTACATCACCGTGCTGTTCGACGGGCTCGCGACGGGCGAGCGCACCACGCACAAGAAATGAGCCTCGGCAAGGCGGTGCGGCTGGCACTGCAGGAGGTCGCCGAGCCGGCCAAGGCCGAGGCGATGCGCGCGTACATGAAGTCCGCGCTGCCGTTCCTCGGCGTCCAGGCCGTGGCCAGGCGGGCGGCGCTGCGGCGGGTCTTCGCCGGGCACCGGATGGAGACCGCGCCCGAGTGGCGGCGGGCCGTGCTGGCGTTGTGGCGGGAGGCCGAATACCGCGAGGAGCGTTACGCCGCCGTCGAGCTGTCCGGCCACCACTACTACCGCGAGTTCCAGACCCTCTACACCGTGCCGATGTACGAAGAGATGATCGTCACCGGCGCATGGTGGGACCTGGTCGACGAGCTGGCCGTCCACCGCGTCGGCGGGCTGCTGGCCGCGTTCCCCGAGACCATGCGGCCGCTCATGCTGGAGTGGGCTCACGACGCCGACCTGTGGAAGCGCCGCACCGCGATCCTCTGTCAAAACCGCTTCAAGGCGCGCACCGACACGGCCCTGCTCTACGCGTGCATCGAGCCGAGCCTGTCCGACAACGACTTCTTCGCGCGCAAGGCCATCGGCTGGGCGTTACGCGAATACGCCAAGACCAATCCGGCCGAGGTCGTGCGCTACGTCAACGCCAAGGGCATCTCGGGCCTGAGCCGCCGCGAGGCGCTGAAGAACCTGCCCGCTAGCCCATGAGCGTCTGGGTGCCGAGGACAGCGAGCAGCGCGAGGCGTTCGGCGTCGTCGGTGCCGGGCTCCGCGGTGTAGACCATGATCCGCAGGTCGCTGCCCGCCACGCTGAGCACGTCGCAGTCGAGCGTCAAGGCGCCCACCTGCGGATGCTCGATCGTCTTGCGCGCCGCCTCGTGCCGGCCGACGATGCCGGAGTCCCACAGCTCGGCGAACCGGTCGCTGCTCGCGCGCAACCGCGCGATCAGGCGGCGCACCTGCTGGTCGGCGGGATAGCGCCCTGCTGTGGCGCGCAGGTCGGCGACCAGCGCGGCCTCGAACGCGCGCCGCGCCTCGGGCGTGTGGCGCACCCGGCCGCCGGGGCCGGCGAAGTTGCGCCACACGCCGTTGCGTTCGTCGCCCCGCCATCCGGACGGATCGCCCATCAGCGCCGCGTACATCGGGTTGGCCAGGAGCAGCGTCCAGGCCGCGTCGTAGACCCCGACGGGCGTGCCGGCCAGCCTGTCGAGCAGCCGCTGCACGCTCGGAGTGATGAACCCGGGCACCAGCTCCGGCCCCGGCGGCTCGAGCCCGGCCATCCGGAACAGGTAGGCGCGCTCGTCGGCCGACAACCGCAGCGCCCGCGCCAGCGCCTCGACGACCTGCGCCGACGGGTTGGCGGCCCGGCCCTGTTCGAGGCGGGTGATGTAGTCGGCGGAGATCCCGGCCAGCAGGGCGAGCTCCTCCCGGCGCAGCCCGGCCGCGCGCCGCTGCCCGGAGCCGGGCAGCCCGACCGTCGCGGGCGAGACGCGGTCGCGCCAGCGCCGCACCGCCTGCCCGAACTCCGTCCGCGTCATGCCACCAGTGTGCACGCGGCACCGGTGTGCGCGCCTGGTACTGGTGGTCCCAGGACGACGGGACGACTGGCCGGCCGGACCGCCCCGCCGCAGGCTTGAGGACATGACGACAACACTGATCACCGGAGCGAACAAGGGCCTGGGGTTCGAGACCGCCCGCCGGCTCATCGAGGCAGGTCACACCGTGTACGCCGGCAGCAGGGACGCCGGACGCGGGCGCCTGGCGGCCGAGCGGCTGGGCGCCCGGTTCGTCCGGCTCGACGTCACCGACGACGACTCGGTCGCGGCCGCGGCCAAGACCATTGAGGCCGAGGGCGGGCTCGACGTGCTGGTGAACAACGCGGGCATCGAAGAGCGCACGCCTGACGGAGGCGTCATCGGCCCCGCGGACGTGACCGCCGACATCATGCGCACGACGTTCGAGACCAACGTCTTCGGCGTCGTGCGCGTGACCCATGCCTTCCTGCCGCTGCTGCGGCGCTCGGCGGCCCCGGTCATCGTCAACGTCAGCAGCGGCCTGGCGTCGCTGACCATGGTCACCACTCCGAACACGCCGACGTACGCCTACCCGGGCGTCGCCTATCCCGCCTCGAAGAGCGCGGTCAACATGATCACCGTGCAGTACGCGAAGGCGTTCCCCGGCATGCGGATCAACGCGGTGGAGCCCGGCTACACCGCGACGGACCTCAACATGCGCACGGGCACGCAGACCGTGGTGGAGGGCGCCGAGATCATCGTACGGATGGCGCAGGTGGGCGCCGACGGCCCGACCGGGGCGTACGTCGACGTCTCGGGCACGCTCCCGTGGTAGCTCACCTGGTCCACAAAGCGTCCTGGACGGCCTGCACCAGGGCCATCAGCTCCGGTGTGACGTGCTCCTTCGACCAGGCCAGGGCGTAGGTGATGCGCAGGTCGCCCGCGTCGAGCGGCACGAAGCGCACGTCGTCCCGCTTGATGGTCCTGGCCAGGAGCTGCGGGATCGGCAGCAGCCCGGCGCCGGCCGCCACCAGGTCGAGCGCGGCGGCGAAGTCGTCGTCGGCCACCATGCGCGCGCGGCCGGGCAACCCTGACCACGGCCGGCTGAACGGCGTGAGCAGCACCTGACCGCCCAGTTCCGCCGGGGCGACCTTGGCCGAGGGCGCCAGCCGGTGGCTCACGGGGACGGCCAGGTGGTCGACGGTGACGTGGAACCGGGCGGCCGTGACGAACCGCGCGGGAGCGGGGGTGGCGAGGATCGCCGCGGAGATCTCGCCGCTCGCCAGCGCCTGCGCCGCCGCGCCCCGCCCGGCGGGCCGGAGCTCCACGCCGAGTGACGGGGTGCGGCTCGCGAGCCGTCTGGCGATCCGCGCGGCGAGGGTGCCGACGAGCGGAGGATAAGCAAGGTGAATGGTAGGCCGGGCCAGCCGCGCGGCCTCATCGGTGAACGCCCGGGCCGACTCGATCACTTGCCGCGCGTGCGCGAGCAGCGCCTTGCCCTCCGCCGTGAGCCGCACCTCGCGGGCCGTGCGCTGGAAGAGCTGGACGCCGGTGGCGCGTTCGAGACGGGTGATGGCTTGGCTCATGGCGGGCTGCGACATCCCCAGGTCGGCGGCGGCCCTGGAGAAGCTGAGCCGTTCCGCCACCCTGGTGAAGCAGTGAATCTCCCTGAGCATAAGCAGCACCAATACATAGTGCATGACTCCCGGGGTACTCGGCAGGATCGCAGCGATCTGATCCACGTCCTAGGGAGCCTGGAAGATGTCCCCATTTCCCACGTCCACGGTGCTCGGCTACCCGCGGATCGGCCCGCGCAGGGAGCTGAAGCGGGCGCTGGAGTCCTACTGGGACGGGCGCGCCACCCGCGACGAGCTGGACCAGGTGGGCGCCCGGATCCGCGAGCGGACCTGGCGCAGGCTGGCCGAGCTGGGGCTGGAGGGGCTGCCGGGCAACACCTTCTCGATGTACGACCAGATGCTGGACACGGCCGTGCTGCTGGGCGCGGTGCCGGCGCGCCACCGCGACGCGGACGACCCCTATTTCGCGATGGCCAGGGGCACCGACGAGGTCGCGCCGCTGCGGATGACGAAGTGGTTCGACACGAACTACCACTACATCGTGCCGGAGATCGGGCCCGACACGGTGTTCAAGCTCGACGCGGCCAAGCCGCTGTCCGAGGTGCGGGAGGCGCGGGCGCTGGGGTACGAGACGCGGCCCGTGGTGGTGGGGCCGGTGACGTTCCTGCTGCTGGCCTCGGCCCTCGACCGGCTGGACGAGGTGCTCGGCTGCTACGAGGAGCTGCTGGCCGCGCTCGCCGCGGAGGGCGTCGCATGGGTGCAGCTCGACGAGCCGGCGCTGGTGGCCGACCGGACGCCGGAGGAGCTGGCCGCCGTACGGACCGCGTACGAGCGGCTGGGGGCCGCCGCCGCGCGGCCGGGCTTGTTCGTGGCCACCTACTTCGGCTCGGCGGGAGAGGCGCTGCCGGTGCTGGCCGGCACGCCGGTGGAGGCCATCGGCGTCGACCTGGTCAGGGGCGGCGTGCCGGAGATCGACCTGCGGGGCAAGACCGTGGTCGCGGGCGTCGTGTCCGGGCGCGACGTGTGGCGCACCTCGCCCGAGCGGGCGCTGGCGGCGCTGGCCGCCGTACGCGCCGGGCGGGTGACGGTGAGCACCTCGTGCTCGCTGCTGCACGTGCCCTACGACGTGGCGGCCGAGCCCGGGCTGGATCCGGCGTTGAAGGAGCGGCTGGCGTTCGCCGAGCAGAAGGTGGCGGAGGTGGTGGCGCTCTCCCGGTCGCCCTTCCACGGCCCCGCCCCCGCCGGGCCTTCCGCGGCCCTGCCCGCGCCCGTGGCGGCGGAAGGGCGCGGCCCGTACGCGGAGCGCGCGGCGGCCCAGGCCGAGCACCTGCGGCTGCCCCCGCTGCCGACCACCACGATCGGGTCGTTCCCGCAGACCGGCGAGCTCCGCGCGGCCAGGGCGGAGGTCGCGGCGGGCACGCTGTCGCAGGAGGACTACGAGCGGCGGGTCGAGGCCGAGATCGAGCGGGTCATCCGGCTGCAGGAGCGGCTCGGCCTCGACGTCCTCGTCCACGGCGAGCCCGAGCGCAACGACATGGTGCAGTATTTCGCCGAGCACCTCGACGGCTTCGCCGTCACCGCCAACGGCTGGGTCCAGTCGTACGGGTCGCGCTGCACCCGGCCGCCGATCCTGCACGGCGACGTCAGCCGTCCCTCGCCGATCACCGTCCGGTGGGCCACTTACGCGCAGTCGCTCACGGACAAGCCGGTCAAGGGCATGCTCACCGGGCCCGTCACCATCGTGGCCTGGTCGTTCGTCCGCGACGACCTGCCGCTGCGTGACGTGGTGTTCCAGGTGGCCGACGCGGTGCGCGAGGAGGTGAGCGACCTGGAGGCGGCCGGGGTGAAGATCATCCAGGTGGACGAGCCGGCGCTGCGCGAGCTGCTGCCGCTGCGGCGGGCCGCGCAGGCCGACTACCTGGAGTGGGCGGTGGCGGCGTACCGGAGGGCCACGTCAGGGGCGAGCGACCGCACGCAGATCCACACGCACCTGTGCTATTCGGACGCCGATCAGATCCTGGCCGCCATCGACGGCCTGGACGCCGACGTGACCACCGTCGAGTCGGCCCGGTCGGGAGGCAGGCTCCTGGGAGCGGTGGAGGCGTTCGGGCGCGGGCTCGGGCCGGGCGTCTACGACATCCACTCGCCGCGCGTGCCGAGCGCGGAGGAGGTCGAGGAACTGCTGCGCAGGACGCTGGCGGTGCTGCCCGCCGAGCGGGTGTGGGTCAACCCGGACTGCGGGCTGAAGACGCGGACGTACGAGCAGGTGGAGGCGTCGCTGGCGAACGTGGTCACGGCCGCCCGCGCACTGCGCGCCGAGGTGTGAGGCTCGGGCGCCGACGTCATGGCCGGGCAGCCCATCAGAACGCGCCCCCTCCTCGGATGAACGTTTCAGCGGGTTCGGGCAGGCAGAGGGCCTGGCGGTGCCTGCCCGCTTGACTCAGGCTGCGTCACTCGCTGATCTGATCCTAGGAAAGCGCTTTCCTTTTCAGGATGGGAGCAGAACAGTGAGTTCCTTACCTCGGGCCACCGGACGAGGCCGGCGGCGCCTGCTCGCCGTCCTGGCGGCGACGTTCCTCGCCCTGACCGGCGCCGTCGTCGCCCAGCCGCCACCCGCCGTCGCGGCGAGCGTCGACACCAGCGCCTGGTACGTGCTGGTCAACCGGCACAGCGGCAAGGCCCTCGACCTGTACGACTTCGCGACCAACGACGGCGCGCCCATCGTGCAGTGGGCCCGCAACGACGGCAACCAGCAGCAGTGGCAGTTCGTCGGCTCCGGCGACGGCTACTACCGGCTCAGGTCCCGCCACAGCGGCAAGGTGCTGGACGTCTACGAATGGTCGACCGAGGGCGGCGCGCAGATCGTCCAGTGGGCCGACCTGAACGCCGCCAACCAGCAGTTCCGCCTGGCCGACTCCGACGGCGGCCACGTCCGGCTGATCAACCGCAACAGCGGCAAGGCGCTGGAGGTGTGGGAGTGGGGCACCGGCGACGGCGCCAGGATCTCCCAGTGGGACGACCTCGGCGGCGCCAACCAGCAGTGGCAGCTCGTCAAGATGGGCGGCGGGTCCGGCGACTGCGGCAGCGGGTCGTCCGACGCCGAGGCCGTGCTCAGCGGCGGCACCTGGACGGCCAGGAACGGCGGCACCACGCTCTACACCGGCGCCAGCATGATCGAGGCCATGCGCCGCGCCGTCGGCAGCCTCACCTCAGGACGCACCTCCAAGCAGAAGGTGATCGTCCGCGGCTCCGGCTCCATGAACGCCAACCAGTCGCTCGACCTGCCCAGCTACACCATCCTGGAGGTCTGCGGCACGATCAACGTGACCGGCACGATCAGCGCCAACAACGCGGCCGTACGCGCCCAGAACGTCACCGACGTCGAGGTCACCCACCTCAACGTGACCGGCAACCCCTACTTCGGGGTGTTCGTCCGCAACGGCACCAACATCACGCTCGGCCGGCTCGACCTGCGGCTCGGGTCGGCCGGGCTCGGCGTCCGCATCGACAACCACGCCAACAGGAACGTCCGCACCCGCAACGTGCGCATCGACAGCGTGTACGCCTCCGGCGGCGGCAGCCACGGCGTCGAGACGTACGGCGTGGACGGCATCACCATCGGCACCATCACGGCCAGGAACACCGGCGAGTCGGGCCTGCTGTTCAACGACACGATCAACGCCACGGTCGGCACCGTCGACGCCGAGGGCGCCGGCACCGGCACCGGGTACGCCGCCTTCCGCATGGCCAACCGCAACGGCCGCATCGGCAGCGGCTACCCGACCAACGTCCGGGTCGGCACCGTCGTCGCCAGGGGCGGCGGACGCGGCGTCTTCTGCGTCTCCGAGAGCGGCGGCGCCGTCATCGACCGCGTGGACATCTCCGGCACCGGCAGCAACTCGATCCTGATCGAGAACTGCTACAACGTCACCATCGCCGCCCAGAGCGGCACCGTGAACGGCTCCGACATCCGCATCGCCGCCCGCAGCGAGTTCCCCGTGACGTCGGACATCACGCTGCAGAACCTGACGCTGACCAACTCCGCCATCAACGAGAACCCGTGCGGGAACAACATCGTCATCCGCAACATCGAGCTGGTGAACTCCCGGATCAACCGCTGCTGACGCGCTAGGGCGAGGCCGCGTACGGACGCGGCCCCGCCCGCATCACTGCCGGCGTCACTTGAGCGCCCCCGCGGTCAGGCCGGACTGGATCTGCCGCTGGAAGACCGTGTAGACGACCAGCATGGGCAGGATGGCCAGGGTGAGGGCGGCGAACAGGGCCGCCCAGTCCGCGTCGTATCCGGCGGCGGTGGAGATGTCGGCGATGCCCTGGGTGAGCACCCACTTCTCGCGGTCCTGCAGCAGGATCAGCGGGATCTGGTACTGGTTCCACTGGCCCAGGATGTTGAAGATCGTGATGCTGATGATGCCGGGTTTGGCCATCGGCAACATGATCTGGAAGAACACCCTGGTGTGCGACGCCCCGTCCACCATCGCGGCCTCCGCGACCGCCGTCGGAAGCGTACGGAAGAAGGCGGCCAGGAAGAAGACGGTGAACGGCATCGAGTAGGCGATGTAGACCAGCACCGCGCCCGCGTGCGTGTTCAGGCCGATGAACGGCCCGACCACCGGCACGTTGCCCATGTTCTGCACCACGAAGAACAGCGGGGTCAGCGCCAGGAAGAACGGGAAGGCCAGGCCCGAGACGAACAACATGTAGATCGCCCGGTTGCCGCGGAAGGGGTAGCGCGCCAGCACGTACGCCGCCATCGAGCCGACCAGCATCGTGCCGAACGTGCTGAACGACACGACGACCAGGCTGTTGAGCATGTACTGGCCGATGCGCGCCTGCTCCCAGGCCCTGGCGAAGTTGTCCCACTGCAGCGTGGCCGGCAGCGCCCAGGCGTCGCCGAAGATCTCGTCCTCGCTCTTGACCGAGGCCAGGAAGGTCCAGATGATCGGCACCGTCACGAGGAGGGTCCAGATGCCCAGCGCCGCGTGCGTCAGCACGCCCATCGGCCCCAGCCGCCGCTTTCGCTCCACGCGGAGGGCGCTCCTCGAGTGCGCACCTGTGGTCGCCGGAGTCGTCGTTGCCATTCTCAGTACTCGATTCGTTCGCGCCGCGAAAGGCGCAGCGACAGGACCGCGAAGCCGAGGGTGAAGAAGAACATCACCACGCCGAGGGCGGAGGCGTAGCCGAAGCGGAAGTATTCGAAGGCGTTGCGGTAGATCTCGGCCGCCATGACCGTGGTCGACCAGTCGGGCCCGCCCTGCTGGTCGGTCATCACCCAGACGATCGCGAACACGTCCATGGCGAGGATGCCCAGATAGACCCAGGCGACCTGGACGGTGTCCCACAACAGCGGGAGCGTCACGCGGAAGAACAGGGTGACCCGGTTGGCCCCGTCGATCTGGGCGGCCTCGAACATGTCCTTCGGGATGCTCGCCAGCCCGGCCGAGAACAGCACGACGTAGAAGCCGACCGCCTGCCAGACCAGGACGCCGAGCACCGACCAGAACGCGACGTCGGGGTCGGACAGGAACCCGATCGGGCTGAGCCCGAGCCCCATCAGCGGCCCGTTCAGCATGCCGCTGCCGTCGGGCCTGAACACCTGCTGGAAGAGCACCGCCACGATGGTGACGGCCAGGACCTGCGGGAAGAAGAAAACCACCCGGTAGAAGCCCGACCCGCGGATGCCCGACACGCCCTGCTTCCCGCCCACGTTGAGCAGGAAGGCGAAGAACAGGGCGATGGCGATCGTGATCACCGGCAGCAACACCAGCAGGGCGATGTTGTGGGTGACGGCCTTCCAGAAGACGCTGTCGCCGAGCAGCCGCTCGAAGTTGTCGAGCCCGATGAAGTTGGGCACCGCCGTCACGCCGCGCCAGTCGGTCATCGCGATGTAGAACGCCTGGACGTACGGCGAGATCACGTAGACCAGGTAGAGAATCACCGGGGCTGCCAGGAACGAGGTGATGAACAGCCCGCGGCGATACCTGTTGAACAGCACCATCAGCGCTTGTACTTCGTGATGGAGGAGTCGTTCTTGATCTCGTCGGCCTTCTTCTGCATGCGCTCCAGGTAGGCCTTCGGCTTCAGGCCGCCGGTCATGAGCTGGCCGGTGGCGGCCTTGCCCTCGTCGTTGAGCGGGCCGTACCAGGTGTGCCAGCGGTAGTAGACGGTGTTCTCGCCGGCGTCGGCGACCGCCTTGGAGGCGCTGGTGACGCCCGGCGAGATGTCGCGGCCCTCACTCGCGCCCTTGACCGTCGTCACCGTGGTGACCAGCTCGCTGAAGTCGCCGGCCGCCTTCTTCGACAGCATGGCCCGCAGATATTCCATGCCGGCCTGCGGGTGGGCGCTCTTGGCGGAGACGATGAAGTTCTCGCCGGGCTGGGTGTGCAGGGTGCCGTACGGCATCGCGTCGGAGCTCGTGACGTCGGGGAGGGGGAACATCGCGTACGCGAAGTCCTCCGGCGTGGTGGACTTCTGCTCGTTCTCCAGCCACGAGCCGCAGGGCAGCATGGCCACCTGCATCTTGTTCTGGGCCGTCTGCGTCTGCACGTGGTCGAGGCCGGCCGTGCCCTGCATGAGGTATTTGGCGCCCACCTCGGCCCACTTCTCGGCGGCGGTCAGCATCGGCTCGGCGGTCCAGGCGCCGTCCTCCAGGTTGTCGATGTTGACCAGCACGTCGTTGCCGCCGATCTTCGCGGCCATGGTGAGCAGCGGCTCGTACAGGTACTGCGGGTGTTTGCCGGCGTAGGTGAAGGGCGCCATCTCGCCCGACTTCTTGATGGTCTCGCACAGCTCGAGGAAGGCGTCCCAGGTCTTCGGGATCTCCCAGCCGTTGTCGTCGAAGACCTTCTGCGAATACCAGATCCCGTGGATGTAGTTGACGTAGCCGAGCACGCTGAACTTGCCGTCGTACGTGCCGATCTCGATCACCGACGGGTCCAGGAGGTCGCGCACCTTGACGTTGGGGTCGTCCCACGAGGGCGCGTCGAGCAGCGGCGTCAGGTCCTGGAGCTGGCCGTCCTGGGAGAGGGCGCCGAAGTCCATGAAGTTGGCGCCGGAGTTGTCGATCACCTCGGGCGGGTTGCCGCCGGCGAAGCGCGGCTGGAGGACCTTGGTGATCTCCTTGGTGGAGTTGTGCTTGATCTCCACCTTCGCGTACTTGCTCTTGAACAGCGGCTGGTGGATGTCCGTGGCGTAGGCCTGGCCGAAGCCGCCGTCGAAGATCCACACCTCGAGGGGCTTGTCGCCCACGCCGAACGGGTTGGCCGCGCTGGTGGCGGCCGGCGCCGCCGACGAGGGCGCGGGCTGGGCGGCGGGGGTCGCGCACGCGGCGAGCGCGCCCGCCACGGGCACGAGAGCGGCACCGCGTAGAAGCTCACGCCTGGTGATATGGGGGGTGTTGGCCATCGTTACTGCTCCTGACTTGTCATGCTCCGCGCCGGATGCGCCCTGCATAGCGGCTCTCAAGCGCCTTGTTGTGCTCGTCCCCGCCCGCCACGTTGGCCGACAGGTAGATGGGCGGCGTCTCGCCCATCGCCACGAGCTCGTCCACCGCCTCGGTGACCACCATCTGCGCGAGCAGCGCGGAGGTGATCGTGGACACCGCACCGTAGCTGCCGCCTCCGGGCAGCTCGAGGAGGGCGTCGCCGTAGGGGGCGCCGTTGTCCAGGACGACGTCGGCCAGGTCGAGCAGCTTGCTGCCCGACGGGTGGCGCGAGGTCATCTGGGTGCTGTGCTTGACCGAGGTCAACGCGATCAAGGGGTGGCCGTGCTCCTTGACGATCCTCGCCAGCTCGACGACCGTGCCGTTCACGCCCGAGCTGGAGATCAGCACGAACACGTCCTGCGGCGCGACCGGCGCCAGGTCGTAGATCTGGCGCGCGATCGCCGGGTCACGCTCGAGCTCCGGGGTCAGCACGCCGGGCGGCTGCCCGCCGTACAGGACGAGGTCACGCGGCGTGAGGCGGTTGCTCGGGACGAGGCCGCCGGCCCGTCCGGCGATCTCCATGGCGATGGCCTCGGAATGCCCGGAGCCGAAGGCGTTGACCACGCCGTCCGCCCTGAGCGAGGTCACCAGCAGCTCCGCCGCCTTGCGCACCTGCTCGGCCTGGCTCTTCGCGACCTGGCGCGCCAGATCGAGGACCCTGTCTGCGTACGTCATCTAGCTTCTCTCCACCCGATGGCTTTCCACGGCGCTGATCGTTCGCTCGAACGCCTCGTTGGTCCGTTCGTACGTGCTCTGGGCGATCGCCACGTAGACGGCGTCCAGCACGAACAGTTGCGAGTGGACGGCGGCCAGCCCGCCGAGCCGGAACGTGGTCTCCCTGCTGGCGGTGGTCAGCACCAGCTCGGCCAGCTCGGCCAGCGGGGAGCGGGCGAAAGAGGTGACGGCGACCGTCAGCGCGCCGTGGCCGCCGGCCTCGGCCAGCGCCTCCATGACCTCGCGCGTGCGGCCCCTGTGGCTGATGCCGACGGCCACGTCGCCCTCCTTGAGCAGCGCCGCCTCCGACAGCGCCACGTGCGCGTCTCCCGCGCTCCAGCAGGGGACGCCGATGCGGCGCAGCCGGCCTTCGAACATGGTGGCGACGTTACCGCTGGTGGAGACGCCGACCAGGAGGACGCGCGGGGCGGCCACGATGGCGGCGGCCACCTGGGCGACCACGTCGAGGTCGAGCTGGGCGGCGGTGTCCTGGATCAGCCGGACGTCGGCGGCGGCCATCACCTCGATGGCCGCGTCGAGCGGGTCGTCGGGGCCGATCTCGTGGCCGACGCCCGCTCCCCAGCCCGCCTGCGCCGCCCGCCCGGTCTCGGTGGCGAGGGCGACGCGCAGCTCGGCGTAGCCGGAGAAGCCGAACGCCCGGCAGAACCGGGTCACGGTGGCGGGCGAGCTGCCGGCGCGCTCGGCCAGCGCGATGATGGTCGACCGCGCGGCCTCGGCAGGGTCGCCGAGAATCACCTCGCCCACCCTGCGCAGTGCCTCCGGCAAACCGGGTAGCTCTGTTTCGACGCGCCCTAGCGCTCCTGAAGTCACGAATATTCCTTCCGAATACTCGGTCTTCTGGCGAAAATTATTCTTGCTTCCTGGCCACGTCAAGCCCCAGACTCAGTCCGTGATGCAATCGCTAGTCGTCGGTGTCGATGCCGGAGCCACCTCCACGCGAGTCGCCGTTCACAGGCTCGACGGCACGCGGGTGGGCTATGCCCGGGCGGGCGCGGGGAATCCGACCGCCCACGGGCTGACCAAGGCGGTGTCGGCGATCGAGACCGCGCTCGGGCAGGCGCTCGGCTCCCTCGACGGATCGCGGGTGGTCGCCTCGCTGGCCGGGGTCGCGGGGCACGTCGAGGAGATGGTGCCCGCACTGGCGAAGGTCTGGGCCGGGCACGGCATCGCGGCGGAGCCGCGTTACATGGGCGACGTGCCGATCGCCTACGCCGCGGGGTCACCCGAGCCGGACGGCTCGCTGCTGCTGTCGGGCACGGGCGCGGTCGCGGCCAGGATCGCCGGGTTCGAGCGCGGCATGGTCGCCGACGGGCTGGGGTGGTTGCTGGGCGACGCGGGCTCGGGCTTCTGGATCGGCCGCGAGGCCGCCAAGGCGGTGGTCGACGCCTTCGACCGCGGCCTGCCGGTCGCGGCCCTCGACCGCACGGCTCCGGACCGCGATCCCGCTTCTGGGGCGGGCGGCGCGGAGGCCGGCAGCGGCCTGCTCGTCGCTCTCGTCGGCGAACACTTCCTCGGGGACGAGCGGCCCGCCGCGCCGCGCGCCGTCGCCGACCGCATCGTGCGCCTGGCGCAGGCCGACCACATGCGCCTGGCGGCGTTGTCGGCGCTGGTCGGCCGGGCCGCGTCAGAAGGCGACCCGCTAGCCGCCGGGATCGTGCGCGAGGCGGCCGGCCACCTGGTCGCCACGCTCAGAAGGGTGCACACCTCGGGGCCCGTGGTGCTCGCCGGCAGCGTGCTGACCAACCCCGGGCCGGTGCGCCAGGCCGTGACGGAATTGCTCGCGGGCGAGCAGGTCACGACGGCGGGTGACGCGGCGAGCGCGGCGGCCTGGCTGGCGGCCCGCGACCAGCTTCCGAAGCCCGACGCCAAGGCCCTGCACACCGCCTTCACCTCCGCGTCCCGTACTTGAGACCACCCATCCTGATCAACCTGCCACCCCCGTCAGCACTTTGATCCAGACGCGGGACGGCGGCTGGCCCATACCGTTCGGGGCGAGGGCACCTTCGTCGGGCCCGCCGGCGTGCCACGTGCCAAGCCGACGAGGGCCAAGTATGCGATCATCGCCGATGACCTGGCTGCCCGCATCAGACGCGGCGAACTCCGTCCCGACACGGCGATCCCGAGCGAGCAGGTGCTGATGCGGCAGTACGGCGTCGCCAAGGTCACGGCCCGGCTGGCCGTCTCGCGGCTGCGGGAACAGCGGTGGGTCGTCACGGTGCCGCACCGGGGCACCTACGTGTGCGATCCGGCGCGATGACCCCTCAGCCCTTGACCGCGCCCGCCGTCATGCCGGTGCCGACGCGGCGCTGCAGGAAGAGGAAGAGCAGCAGCGCGGGCAGCGCGAACAGGCTGGCGGCGGCCATGGTGGCGCCCCAGTCGGTCCCGAACACGTCGCGGAACGACGAGAGCCACACCGGCAGCGTGCGCTTGTCCTGGTCCTTGATGATCAGCACGTTCACGAACGCGAACTCGTTCCACGCCGTGATGAACCCGAACAGCGAGGTCGCCATCAGCCCCGGCGCCAGCAGCGGGAAGACCACCCGCCGGAAGGCCACCAGCCGGCTGCATCCGTCCACCTGCGCGGCCTCCTCCAGCTCCGGCGGGATCGCGGCGAGAAACCCGCGCAGCGTCACGATCGTGAACGGCAGCGTGATCATGAAGTAGACGCCCGTCAGCATGGCCAGCGAGTCGAGCAGGTCGGTGTCCCTGGCGATGATGAACACCGGCACCAGCAGCGCCTCCCACGGCGCCATCTGCGCCGCGAACACCGCCACCACGAACGCGCCCCGCCCCCGCCAGCGCATCCTCGTCATCGCGAACGCCGCCAGCAGCGCCACCACCAGCGCGACCAGCACCGCCGCGACCGTCACCAGCAGGCTGTTGCGCCAGTAGGTCCAGAACCCCGGCGCGCTGACCGCGGTGACGAAGTGGTCGAGCGTCGGATCGGCGGGCCAGAACGTCGGCGTGGCCGCCTGGATGTCCCGCGTCGGCTTGAACGCGGTCAGGAACATCCAGTAGACGGGGAAGACCGTCGTCACGAGCACGGCCACCGCCGTCGCGTTGAGCGCGAGCCGTTTCACGAGCGGACCATCCTTCGCAGGTTGCTGACCAGGGCGACGGCGAGGATCACGACCGTGAGCATGGCGACCGCCGAGCCCAGGTCGTAGCGGTGCAGCACGCGGGCGACCTTGAACGCGTAGACCGGCAGGGTGGTGGTGGCGCCGTCGGGGCCGCCCTGGCTGAGCACCCAGATCTGCGGGAAACATTTGGCCACCCAGATCACCTCCAGCGAGGTGATCAGCGCGAACAGCTGCCTGAGCATCGGCACGGTGATCTTCCAGAACACCTGCCGGCCGTTGCCGCCGTCGATCCGCGCCGACTCGTACAGCTCGGCGGGGATCGTGGTGAGGCCCGCGTACAGGGTGAGCGCGGCGAACGGGACCGACTGCCACACGACCAGGAGCACCAGGACGGCGAACGTGGCCGTGCCGTCGGCGAACCAGGTGTAGCCCTGGAAGGAGTCGAAGCCGAGGGTGACCAGCAGCCAGTTGACCACGCCCAGCTCCGACTGGAACAACCACTGGAAGATCGTGGTGGCCGCGATGATCGGGGTGGCCCAGGCCAGGGCGAGGGCGCTCATCAGGGCCAGGCGCAGGCCGCGGCGCAGGCGTACGAGCATGAGGGCGACGCCGGTGGACAGGACCACGATGAGCACCACGTTGAGCGCGGTCCACACGGCCGTGCGCCACACCACCTGCCAGAACTCCTCGCCGCCCAGCAGCTCGGCGTAGTTCTCCAGGCCGATGAGGGTGGCGCCGCCCCTGATCAGCTCGCCCATGCGGAAGTGCTGGAACGAGATCACCGCGGCCTTGAGCATGGGATAGAGCAGGAGAAAGGCCCCGCCTGCCACCGTGGGGGCGATGAGCAGGAAGGGCCAGAACGAGCGGTGTCCAGCCCGCATCAGGATCCGCTGTTCAACGTCGTGGTGATCGACTCGGAGACCTTCTTCGCCTCCGCCGCCGGGTCGGCGCCGGTGAGCACGGCGGTCATGTACTGCTTGATCACCGAGGTGGCCTCGACGGCGGCCCAGTTGGGGGTGTTCGGGGTGGCCCGGCCATTGGCCGCGCCGACGGCCATCGCGGCGGTGCCCTCGTCGCCCGACAGCACGCCGGCCAGCGAGGTGCGGTTGGGCACGAAGCTCATCGTCGTGGCCAGCTCTTTCTGGAACTTCTCTCCGGCCAGGGCCTTGACCAGCTCGTACGCCTCGTCCTGGTGGTGCGAGGCCACCGGGATGATCAGGTCGGAGCCGCCCGTGAAGACCGTGCCGGGTTTGTCGGCGGTCTTGCCCGGGATGGGGAAGAAGCCCATCTTGTCCTTCAGCTTGTCGTCCACCTCCAGCACGCGGGCGGCGACGCCGGGGACGGCGATGATCTGCGCGACCTTGCCCTGGGCGAACACCTCGTGCTGCGGCGGGCCGGCCTCGTCGGCGTCCTTGGGCCCTTTGCCGAGAGCCTGGAGCCGCTGGTAGAAGTCCATACCGGCCCGGGCCTGCGGGGTGTCGAGGGCGCCCTTCCACCGGCCGCCCTCCTGGACGGCCAGGTCGCCGCCCTCGTCCCAGATGAATCCGGCGAGCGCGTACCAGGTCTGGCCGGTCAGATAGATGCCTTGGTTGCCACCTTTATTGAGCTTTGTCGTGATATCTAGCCACTCGTCGCGGGTTTTCGGGGGCTCCTTGATGCCGGCCTCGGCGAACATGTCCTTGTTGTAGACGACCACGCGGTTGGCGGCGTACCAGGGGATTCCGTACTGCTTGCCGTCGATGTTGCCCGGCTGGGCCAGCCCCGGCAGCCAGTCCTCGCCCTTGAGGTCGGTGATCTTGGCGGTGAGGTCCGTGACGCCGCCGCTGGACGAGTATTGAGCGACCTGGGTGTTGCCCACCTCGATCACGTCGGGCGCATCGGTGCTGGCCAGGGCCGCGGTGACGCGCTCGCCGATGCCGTCCCAGGCCTGGATCTGGATGTCGAGGTCGACACCCTTGTGCGCGGCCTCGTGTTGGGTCTCGAACTTCTTCAACAGCTCCTGCGTGACGCTGCCGTCCATGATCCAGACGGTCAGCTTGGCGGGGGCGCCGTTCGCCGCCGCCCCGGTCTCCGGCTCCGCGCCGGTGCCGCACGCGCCGAGCGCGAGCACGGCCGCCAGGGCAAGGATGCGGTACTTCATGGTGATCCTTCTGATGCTGGGGGGTGGACCCGCGCCCGCCCGGGCGGGCGCGGGGCACGATCACACGTTGGGGACGGTGTCCTTGAACGCGGTGCCTGACGAGCGCAGGGAGCCGACCCGGCTCTGCACCTCGGCGGGCGAGAGAACCTCGTTCTTGCTGTGGAAGACGTAGTCGACCTGCTGGCGGTACGTACGCGTGCCCGTCGCTCCCTGGAGATCGATGAACCACTGGTTGAACATGATCCACATCGGGGTCTCGGGGTAGTAGATGTCACCGTGGTCGGCGAAGAGGCGGCCGTCCACGTAATACTTCATCCGGCCGCCGGAGACCTGGATGACGAGGTCGTGCCAGCCGGCGAAGCTCGCGCGCTCCTCCGTGTGGGTGTTCACCGCCTGCCAGGGCTCGCCCTGGTAGGTCTCCCAGCTCGTGGCGTAGAGGATGTTGGCCGGCTCGCCCCAGCCGCCGTTCGGCAGATATTCGAAGTCCAGCTCGCCGTAGTCGGGGTCGAGGTTGAAGCGCAGCGGGGTGATGGTGAAGAACGTCTGCACCACGTGCTCGCCGTCGGGGCCGCTGGTCGGCGCGTCGCTGAAGCGCACGCGGGCGGCGTACGTGCCCTCGTGAAACTTGCGGTTGGCGGTCGACAGCTCGGTCTGCACGGTGCCCGAGGGGGTGCCGTTCGTCGAGGAGTCGAGCGTCAGCAGGCCGCCTGGGAACGAGACCGCGCCGGGCGACCAGGTGGCGCCGGGCACGCCGGGACCTCCCGAGCTGGAGCGGACCGTCCAGCCGCGCTGGGCCAGCCGGGGGTCGTTCGAGCCCGTGTAGGTGAAGTCGTCGAACAGCTCGCCGCCCGGACCAGGCGACACGGTGGGCGTGACGGTGGGGTCGGGGTCGCTGCCGTTGGGCTTGCCCCAGGAGAGCGTGCCGTTGACGTAGACGGTGACCTTGTCCCAGTTGAAGTAGCCGGTCTGAGGTCCGTAGGAGTAGTCGTCGCCCTGCGTGAACGTCTGCCAGTCGGAGCGGTAGAAGCGCAGCTGCATGTCGCCGGTGGTCCGGCCGGGAGCCAGGCTGCCCGAGGTGAAGCCCACTTCCAGGTACTGGTCGCCGCCCGCCTGGCGGACGAACTGGCCGGTCACCGTCGAACATCCCACGACCGCCCAGGAGCAGGCGAAGCGGTAGGTCTCGCTGCCGGTCAGGTAGTAGCGGATCTTGACCTGGTTGAGCGGGATGGTGGTGGTGCCGTCGTTGAAGAGCTGGAGCCAGGGCTCGGCCTGGGCCGTGGTGGCGCCGGGTGCGCTGGTCCGGTATTGGAGGCGGACGGCCTGGTCGGCGTTGGCGGGCGCGACCAGGGAGACGGCGACGAGGAGAGCGGGGATGGCTAAGGAGAGCAGAACTTTACCGAAATTTCGGGACATGAGTGGGGTTCTCCTTGGGTGGGTGGTCCCCCGACTGTCGTACGGTTCCGAAGATCAGCGGTGCCGCGGCGCCTGACCGCGCCGCAGCGGATGCGACGCGGTCGGGCGCCGGTGTGAGGGCGGCGCCGGTCGGGCGCCGCCGTGGGTGCGGCCGGGTCAGGCGGTACGGCGGATGCGGCCCGCGTACAGCGATTCCAGGCGGAGGTTGTGCGCGTCGCCCTCGGGGACGTTGGCCGAGAGGTAGACCGGTGGCACTTCACCGGCTTCGAGCAGGTTGCTGACGGTCTGGGCCACGACGAGCTGGGCCAGCAGAGCCGAGGTGATGGTGGAGACCGCTCCAATCGACGCGGGCGCTGTGGAGCCTCCGCCGGGCAGGGGCAGGACGGCGTCGCCGTAGGGGGCGTGGTTGTCGAGGACGACGTCGGCCAGGTCGGTGAGCCGGCGGCCCGAGGGATGGCGGGACGCGACGGCTTCGCTGTGGGCGCGCGAGGTGATCGCGATCAGGTCGTGACCGCGCTCCTTGACGAGCGTGGCCAGTTCGACGACCACGCCGTTGACGCCCGAGTTGGAGATGATGACGAACAGGTCGTGCTCCTGGACGGGTGCCAGGTCGAGGATCGTGTGGGCGACGGCGGGGTCGCGTTCGAGGTCGTAGCGGTCGAGCTCGGCTCTGGGCGCGTCGCCGTACAGGACGATGTCGCGCAGCGCGAGCCGGTTGGTGGGCACGAGGCCGCCCGCGCGGCCGGCGATCTCCATGGCGATCGCCTCCGAGTGGCCCGCCCCGAACGCCTGGATCACGCCGCCCGCGGTCAGCGCCTCGGTGAAGAGGCCCGCGGCCCGCGAGATCTCCGGATCCTTCGGGATCACCTGGACGAGGTGCGCGATGTGCTCGGCGAAAGCCTGCGGGACGACTCGCTGGTTGACCGTCATATGTCCCCTTCTGGTGAGCCTGGTCCTGTCAGGCCCTGTTCTGGTAGCCGGTGTCCGGCCACGGCCCGTACGGTGACGTCGAACGCCTGTTTCGTCCGTTCGTACGTGCGCTGGGCGACCGACACGTACACGACATCAAGGACGAGCAACTGCGAGTGGATCGCGGCGAACCCCTCGGACCTGTAGCTCGTCGCGCGGCTCGCCGTCGTCAGCACCAGCTCGGCCACCTCGGCCAGCGGCGACCTCGGCTGCGAGGTGACGGCCACGGTGATCGCGCCATGGCTGCCCGCCTCCGCGAGCACCTCGATGACTTCCCGCGTCCGGCCGCTGTGGGAGATGCCGATCGCCACGTCGCCCTGGCCGAGCAGCGCCGCGTCGGTCAGCGCGGTGTGGGCGTCGGACCTGCTCCAGGTGGGCACCCGCATGCGCTGCAGCCGGTATTCCATCTCGCTGGCGACGGCCGCGCTGCTCGACACCCCGAACAACAACACCCGCCCCGCCCTGGCCACGGCCTGCGCGACCTTCTCCACCACGGCCAGGTCGAGCTGGTCGCCGGTCTCCTGGATCAGGCGGATGTCGTTGCCCGACACGACGCTCAGCACCCGATCGAGACTGTCGTCGGGCAGGATCTCGCGGCCGATGTCGGTCTGCCACGTCTGCTGCGCCACCCGGCCGGTCTCGGTGGCCACGGCCACCCGCAGCTCGGCGTAGCCGGAGAAGCCGAGGGCGCGGCAGAACCGGGTGATCGTGGCCGTGGACGTGGCGCTCCGCTCGGCCAGGTCGACGATGGTCAGCCGGGCCGCCTCCGCCGGGGCCGCGAGAATCGCATCGGCCACCTTGCGCAGCGCCTCGGGCATGTCGTGCTGCTCGGCCCTGATGCGGCTCAGTAGTTCCACGCGGTGATAATTATGCTCAGCATCTGGTGCCGTCAAGGTGTTTCGGCAATAATTTTTGACATGCATCTGGTTCTGGGCGTCGACGCCGGCGGCACCTCGTCGCGGGCCGCGCTGTTCACGCTGGACGGCACGCTGGTGCGGCGCGGGCAGGCGGGGGGCGCCAATCCGGGGGCGCTCGGCATGGACACCGCCGCCGCCAACCTGACCACCGCCGTGCGCGCAACCCTGGCGGACCCCGGATCGGCCCACCTCCCGGTCACGGGCACGCTCCTCGGCACCGTCGTGGGCGTGGTCGTGGGCTTGGCCGGCAACCCCGCGCTGTGCGCGACGCTGACCGAGCGCGTCTTCGGCGGCCTTCTGCCCGGGGCGGACCTCACCGGCGAGCCGGGCGCTCCCGGAGTCACGCCGGTACGTGTGACGGGAGACATCGTGACCGCCTTCGCCGCCGGCACCCCCTCACCATCAGGCACCGTGCTCATCTCGGGCACGGGGGCGATCGCGGCCAGGATCGCCGACCACGCTCCCGCCGGCACCGCCGACGGATACGGGTGGCTGCTCGGGGACGAGGGCTCGGCCTTCTGGATCGGCCTCGCCGCCGCCCGCGCCACCATCCGCGCCATCACCACCCCGTGCCCCTCGCCGGCGAGGACGGGCGTCGATCTGGTACGCGACCACGAACCGAACGGCACGGCGCACCGCCCCGAGCCGGGCCGCGACGAGATGAGCGCCGGTCACGAGCCGGGCGCCCACGAGGCCGCCGGCCGCCGGCCGGCGCGTGGCGGAGCCGGCGACCGCGAAGCGAGTGGAGGTGGTCGGGCCGGGTGGGGGTTGTTGGCGGAAATAGTTCTGGGGCGGCTGCTGCCCGATGGCCCAGGTGGTGATCCGGGGGCGCGACTGGCGGCGGCGGTGCATGCTCGGCCGCCCCTCGCGCTGGCCGAGTTGGCGCCGCTGGTGAGCGAGGCGGCCATGGGTGGTGATCCGGTGGCGCTGACCATCGTGGCCGAGGCCGCGTCCAAGCTGGCGAGCACCGCCTCCCGGGTGCACGAACCCGGTCTGCCCCTCGTGCTGGCCGGTGGCGTGCTCACGGCGGAAGGCCCCGTACACGACGCCGTACGAGGCCTTCTGGAGGGTGCGGTCACGGCGGGAGACCCGGCGGGGGCGGCGGCGTGGCTGGCCGCGCGGCCCCTGCTGGGCCCGCGGGCGGCCGAGGCGCGCCATTCCCGTTTCACGCATCCCACTTAGGCGCGCCATGCCCGTCCCGGTCAGGAGCGCCGCGCCCGGTTCGCGGGTCGGGTCAGGCGGGCTTGGTGGGGTTGCGGGGCAGGCGTTCCCGGGTGACGAGCAGGCGCAGCACGCCGGCCTGCTCCGACTCCGCCCTCCAGACGATCCAGTCGTCGCCGACCTCGGCCTGCCGGCGTTCCGGGGCCATCCGGTAACCGACGTTGCCGGGGCCGGGGGTGATGACCTGGAAGACCGTCTTCAGGCCGCGGTCGCCGGCTTCGGCGCGCACCTCCCCGACGGTCTTCTCCGCGGGGTCGTAGCCTTCGAGCATCTCGCCCTCGGCCGTCGCCGTTCCCCGGTTCTGGTACTTCTCCCCCGGCTGCGCCTGCCGGCCGAGCTTGACGACGGCGTCGCCGGTGAAGTCGCTCCCCACGATGACGGTCATCGCGCAGCCGTCCCGGCCGAGCGTGCAGCCCTCGGGCGCGCTCCCCGAACCGATGGGGAACTGGTCGGGGTGGCCGACGTTGGGGCTGCCGTGGCTGCGCACGCCGGTGACCTTGCCCACCTGGGACGGCGACGAGGGCACGGGCTGCAGCCGCACGTTCAGGCCCACCGCCTTGAACCCCTTGGTGTACTCGGCGTAGTCGGCGAGCGGGTCCTTGATGGTGGCGACGTACTGGTCGCCGCGCAACTCGATGTCGATGGCGGAGCCGGCGTAGGAGGTGGCGGGACCGTTCTCGCCGAGGACGGCCGGGCCGATCACGGCGGCGGCGGCCAGGCCCGCGACGGCCACGGCGCCCGCGGCCAGGCGGCGGGTACGCCTTCGGAACAGGCCGCCCCTGGTGGCGTGAGCGTCCGCCGCGTCGCTCGTGACGGTGGCGAGAGCTTCGCCGGTGATCGAGGTGAGGAGCGCCCGGGCCCCCGCGCCGGATGCCTGTCCTGCCAGGTCCTCGTCGCGGACCCTGGCGAGCTGCTGCAGATCGTTCATCGAAGCTTCCTTTCTCTGAAGTCCGTACGGGCGGAGGTCACAACGACTCCATGACGACGCCGCCCACGGAGACGCCGGCACCGGCCAGCGCCTTGGACAGCCGCTTGCGCGCCCGGTAGAGCCGGATGCGCACGGCGTTGCGCGAGCAGCCGAGGACCTTGGCGATCTCTCCGTGGTCCAGGCCCTCCCAGGCGACGAGCGAGATCAGCTCGCGGTCGTCGTCGGGCAGCTCGCGGAAGGCCCGTGCGATCGCGGCGACCTCGACGCCGCTCTCGGGCGAGTGGCCATAGAGGTCGGCGAGCTCGGTGTCGAGCGCCGCGTTCCTGTGCCGGTGCCTGGCCTGACCGCGGCGGTGGTTGACCAGCACGTTCCTGGCCACTCCGTACAGCCAGAGCGGGGCCTGCTCGCCGGGCGGCAGGGCGTCGATCCGGCGCCATGCGATGGCGTAGATCTCGGCGACCACGTCCGCCGCGTCCTCGGGAGAGTCGCAGCGGCGCACGGCGTAGCCGAGTATGCGTTCGTACGTTTGCTTGTAGACGGCCTCGAACCGGCTTCTCCGGTCGTCATCCACGGGCGTTTCCCATGGTCGGCCTCCTTGGGGCTCGGGGATCAGAACACCCCGTACATGTCGAAGGAGCCATCAGCATTTCAGCTGATTTTTCACCTCACGAGCAGTGCGGCGCTCCCGTAGCTCCCGCCGAACCCCGTCACGAGCGCCACGGAACGCCCGGCCCGTAGTTCCCTGACGGCCTGGGCGACGTTGTTCAATCCGTGCACGTACCCCTCCGAGAGCAGGCCGCCGTGCGGGTTCACCCAGCCGTGCCGCCGCTCCATCAGGTACGTCCCGAGCTCATCGCGCGCCGCGAAGCCGAAGTCCTCCAGTTGCCTGGGCACGAGCCACGAGTAGGCGTCGTACAGCAGCGCCACGTCCACGTCCGCCGGCCGCATCCCGGAGGCGTCCCACACCATGGGGCCCACGTACGCGGAGAAGATCGTGCCGGCGTCGGGCGCGCGGTCCATCGACGAGCAGCCCGGCCCTCCCCCGCGCACCACGGCGTGCACGCGCGGCCCGTCGAGCACGGCGCTGACCAGCAGCGCGCACGCCCCGTCGGTCTCCTGGCAGCAGTCGACCGTGCGCAGCGGGGTGCAGACGAACGGTCTGGCCAGGTAGGAGTCGAGGGTGAGCGGGTCGCGGCGCAGGGCGCGGGGGTTGGCCGCGGCGTTCTGCCTGGACTGGGCGACGACGGCGTGCAGGTGCTCGGCGGTGAGGCCGGTGTCGTGCAGGTAGCGGGTGGCGGCCAGGGCGAACAGCGGGATCGGGCCCGCCAGTCCGTACGTGGGGGTGCCAGTGGAGATGCCGGTGGGAGCGGTGTTCATGCGCGTGCCGGAACGCCCGTTGAGCGCCCGATAGATCAGGATGTTGCGGGCGAGGCCGGCGTGGATCAGCATCGCCGCGTCACCCAGGATCGACGCCGCCTGCGTGCCCCCGCCGGCGATGTCGTTGTGCCAGCCGAGCCGCTCGATCCCGAGTGCCCTGGCGACCCGTACGACCGGCGCGGAGTCGTTCATGTGGTAGCTGAGCACCGCGTCCACCTCGCGCGGCCCGATCCCCGCGTCCGCGCAGGCCGCCCGGCACGCCTCGGCCGCGAGCTCCTCCTCGGTGCGCCCGGACCCCCTGGTCAGGGCCGTCATGCCGATCCCGGCCACGGCCGCCCGCCCCGCGAACGGCTGCATGCTCCCTCCTCCGGCGTCCCCGGCAGGGCCCGCCATCGGCCGGCGGAGCCGTGCCGTCAGCGCCTTGCCGATCACGCTAACCGGCCACCCCGCTTCAGACAAGCGCTTGCTCAACCGGCCGCATCCCCAGTTTACGGACACCCGTAATGACCGTGCCCCCCGTCCGAAGCCCCTGCCCGGGGACCGGCACGACCCGCGGGATCAGCCGCCTGACCAGCGGATCATCACGCATCACCGGAAGATCGGCGGCGGCGGATAACTGTGTATCTTCACGGAAGCTATCGCCGCTTGTAATACCGAGGTTCGATCAACCGATAGCCCATCATCATCACGCCCGAGGTGAGCGATGGATCTACGCTACGTCCGCTACGCCCTGGCGATCGCGCGCGCGGGCTCCCTGCGCCGGGCCGCCACCGCACTGCACATCTCCCAGCCCACACTGTCCGAGCAGCTCAGGGCCCTGGAGAAGGAGATCGGCGTCGAGCTGTTCAGCCGCTCGCCGAGCGGGGTGCGGCTCACCGAGGCGGGCGAGGCGTTCCTGGCCCAGGCCACCGTCGCGGTCGACGCCTTCGAGCGGGCCGTGACCGCCGCCAGGAGCAAGGGCCACGTCGCGCGGCTGGGCGTGGCCGACGGGCTGACCGACGTGGTGGCCCGCCTGCTGTCCCAGCTCCACAACGGCAACCTGCGCGTCGCCCCCATGGGGACGGCCGAGCAGATCGTCTCCATCGCCGACGGCGCGCTGCAGGCGGGGCTCGGCTACGCGCCCGGCTCCATGCCGAGGGGCGTGGCCCGGATGCTCGTCCACCGTTTCCCGGTGCACGCGCTGATGCCGTGCGCCCATCCCCTGGCCGCCGCAGGAGCGGTGTCGCTGGCGGACCTGGCGTCGGAGCCGCTGGTCATGCCGGAGTCCGACGCGGTGGCGGGCGCCCGCCGTTTCCTCGAAGGGTTCGTACGCCACCACCTGCATCCCCGCCTCGGCCCGTCGGCGGCCACGCACGACCTGGTCATCGACATGGTGGAGTCGGGCGCGGGCTACGCCCTCTGCGTCCACGAAGGCACGAAAATTCCCGACACGCTGGCATTCATCCCCATCAAGGAGGACGTCCCACCCCTGGAAGTCGTCTTCCTCTGGAACCGGCAGGCCGACGTACAGGAGCTGGTCAGCGCGGCCCGCCATCTGGCCCGATCTGGATAGCGCTATTATCTACCGATGCGCATCTCCGAACTGAGCGCCAGGTCCGGCGTGGCCATCCCCACGATCAAGTACTACCTGCGTGAGGGCATGCTCCACCAGGGTCGGCAGACAGCCCCGACGCGGGCCGAATATGACGAGTCGCACCTGCGCCGGCTCCGCCTGATCCGCGCCCTGCTCGACGTGGGCAGGCTCTCCGTGTCCTCCATCAAGAAGGTCGTCGCCGCCGTCGACGACGAGTCGCTGCCCTTTCACGAGATGCTGGGCACCGCCCACTACGCCCTGAGCCCCGGCGCCCAGCCGGAGCCCGGCGAGGACTGGCAGCAGGCCCGCGTCGAGGTCGACCACCTCGTCGAACAGCTCGGCTGGGACGTCAAGCCCCACGCACCCGCCCGCGACGAGCTGGCCCAGACCCTGGTCAGAATGCGCCAGCTCGGCGTGGCCGTGGACCTGGCACCCTACGTCGAGACCGCCAGGAAGCTCGTGTCGGAGGTGGAGATGGACAAGATCCCGTTCGACGGCCCGCGCGACGCCGCCGTGGAGGCCCTGGTGCTCGGCACGGTCCTCTACGGCAGGGTGTTCGACGCCCTGCGCAGGATGGCTCAGGAGTCGGAGTCGGCCGCCCGCCTCGGCTCATAGCCCCGCGCCGGCGACGCGACGGCCTTGAGCGCCGCGAGATAGGCGGCGATCGCCGGCCGGGCCTCCGCCCCCCGCCGGACCGCCGCGTAGATGTGCCGCCGGATGTCGTGCCCGGTCGGGGCCACGGTGACGACCCCCGCGGGGATGGGCAGCCGTGCGGCGCGGGGGATGAAGGCGATGCCCATCCCCGCTTCGACCAGGGCCAGGATCGCCGTCCAGTCGCCGGCACGATGCCGCACCTCGGGACGGAAGCCGGCGGAGGCGCAGGCGAGGTGCAGCAGGCGGTCGCAGGCGTCGCCTTCGAGGGTGCTGACCCACTCCTCACCGTGGAGCAGCGACAGGGCGACGACCGGCTCGCGCGCCGACGGGTGCGCGATCGGCAGAGCGAGGTCGAAGTCGTCGGTGCCCAGCTCCACCCTGGTGTATCTCGCGTCGCCGCCGGAGGGCGCCCCTTCGGCCTCCACCGCGACGACCACGTCGAGGTCTCCGCCGGCGAGCTGATCGAGGCAGCCGGGCACCGTGACCTCGCGGATGTCGATCCGCAGCCGGGGACGGCTGTCGCGGATCATGAGCGCCGCCGGAATGAGCAGGGACGAGATCGTCGAAGGGAAGGAACCCACCGTGATCCGCCCCAGCTCGCCGTTCACGGTGGACTGGATCTCTCCCGTCGCCCGCTCGAGAAGCGCGAGCATGGCATAGGCGTGGTCGACGAGCACGCGGCCGGCGTCGGTGAGGCGCAGCTTGCGGCCGTCGGCCTCGGCGAGCGGCACCCCCGCCTCGCGGGTCAGCGTCGCCAGTTGTTGTGAGGCGGCCGACGGGGAGATGTGCAGTGTGGAGGCCGCGGCGTGGAGCGTGCCCTGCTCGTGCAGGGCCACGAGCAGCTTCAGGCGAGCCGGATCAACCATGCACATCAACTTACCATTACCGGCCGTAATCATTTGATTGTCTTCATGGTTCGAGGGCGGCACGATGGGAGCCGAGCACCGACACCGAGAAAAGGAAGGGGTGCACGGCTCATGAAGGCCCTCGCCCTGAGCGCTAGCCCCCGCAAGGACGGCAACTCCCGCCTGCTGGCGGAGACCGTTCTCGAGGGTGCGGCGAGCCGCGGGCACGAGGTCGAGCTCGCCGATCTGACCGACGCGGTCGCGGCGCCGCTGCGCGACTGCCGCACGTGCCGGCAGGCGGACGGAGCATGCTCGATCGGAGACGGCTACGAACCCCTGCTGCGGCAGCTCCTCGCGGCCGACGCGCTCGTCCTCGCCACCCCGCTCTACTGGTACGGCATCGCCGGACAGCTGAAGATCTTCATCGACCGCCTCTTCTGCTACATCAAGGCCGACTATCCCGGCAGCGCGGAAGTCACGCGGCGACTGGTCGGCAAGCGGATGGCCGTCGTGGTGAGCTCCGAGGAGACCTACCCGGGCTCGATGGTCGGCGTCACCGCGCAGCTGCAGGAACTCGCCCGCTATCTCCACCACGACCTGGTCGGCGTCGTGCGCGGCGTCGCCAACTCGCGCGGAGAGGTGGCGCGCGACCCCGCCGATCCGCTGGCCCAGGCGTACGGTCTCGGGACACGCCTGCTGGAAGGACACGTGAGCGACCACCGCATCGACACCGTGCGCAACGGTGTGGTGTGGCCCTGACCGCAAGGGAGTCACGATGCTCATCCGGACACTCGGCGACGTGCTGGGATCCGCGCAGGACGTCGACTGGACCAACGGCACGAGCCGCCGCCTCCTCGTCGCGGCGGACGGACGCGGCTACACGCTCACCGACACCCGCGTGCGTCCGGGCACGACCACCCTCCTCCGCTACGACCGGCATCTCGAAGCCTGCTACTGCGTCGAGGGCGAGGGCCGGGTCGAGACGGCCGGCGGGCTGTTCACCATCACCCCGGGCACGCTCTACGCACCGGACCCTGGCGAGGAACACCGCCTGACCTCGACCGGCGGGATGCGGCTCATCTGCGTGTTCAACCCCCCGCTCAAGGGTGACGAGAACCACGATCCCGCTCCGGGACGCCCCTCCGGATTCTGACGAGCCCCGTGCTCGCTAGACCATGCCGTTGGCCCGCAGGGTGCGCACGGCGCCGACCGTGACGTCCCCGCGCCAGTCGAGCGCCCCGGCGGGCGAGATGCGCGCGAAGTCGACGACCCACCCGCCGTCGTCCTGCTGCTCCCTCGCCAGCCGTACGAGATCGGCGGCGATCACCTCGGGCTCGAACAGGCCGCGGACCGGCCTGCCGGGGAGGGGCGCGAAGTCGAGCGGCCGCAGCGCCTCGTTCTCGGTGCCGCCCTCGACCGGCACCCGCCCGTCCGCGGGGATGTGGCCGCCCAGCCGCTTGAGCAGCCCGGCCGCCTCCGGCCGGCTGTCGTGGACGGCGTCGAGGAAGTGCACGGAGAACAGCAGCACGTACGCGTGCGGCATGCCCTCCAGCCGCTGGATCGCGTCGAGGCAGTAGCGGGTGGCCCGCTCCAGCCACGGATGCGCGGCGACGGCCGGGTCGTACGCGGCGACCTGGTGGGCCGCGGCCGCGGTCACGGAGGTGATCTGCAGGGACGAGACGGCCGGGTCGCCGCTCCGCCACCAGGGCGCGCTGGCCTCGGAGACCGCGAGCGGCAACGAGAACGGCAGCCCGCCGTCGGGCAGCGTCACCGACTCCAGCCAGTCGCACAACGCCGCGGCGTGCGGGGAGGTGCGGGGCGCGACGTGCGGGGCGACGTCCCCGAACACCGCGAAGGCGTGCAGCGCCGCTCCCGGCTGGCTCTCGGGGGTGCGCAGGTCGGGCTCCAGGCCCCAGCCGTAACCGCCGTCGGGATTGCGGTAGGCGTCGAGGGCGGCCAGCACGGAGGCGGCGTCGCCCTCGCCCATCATCAGGTCGTAGCGGCGGCGGTCAAGGACACGCGCGTGCCCGGCCAGGAAGCCGGGGATCGCGGAGAGCTTCACGTTCATACCGTCATCGTGCCCGGATCGCCGCCCCCCGGTCTTGTAGCTTCCGGACACGTCACTCGCGGATCGTGACCGGCCGTTTGAGCAGCCACAACGCCGCCCGCTGGAGAAGCGTGCGGTGGATCTCGTTGTCGTAGGACCTGGTGTCGTGGCCCAGCGCGTCGTAGAGGACCCGGCCACGCCGGACCGGCCGCGCCCAGACGAGCGGCTGGCCGTTCGACGAGGCCAGCGGCCTGACGTCGGGCAGCACGTCGAGGTCGCTGTAGACCTCGTCGACCACGTCGAAGTCGCGCAGGCCCTCGACCACCGGATGCCCGCCGTGCACCCGCACCCCCGTCCACCCCAGCGGCGGATGGTGGGACTTGGGCCAGCTCCAGCAGCCGCCCAGGACCCGCGGCCAGCCCTGCCAGTCGTCGAAGCAGATCGACGCGGTGTGCATGCACAGCAGCCCGCCGCCCCGGTCGAGGTGGTCGAGAAGGGTGGTGCGGGCCTCGGCCGGTAACGAGAAGGCCCAGGCGGCCCGCTGGTCGGCGAAACGGTCGTGACCCATCTGCCAGCGCAGCGCGTTGACGGTGATGAGCTGGACCTCCGACGGCTCGCTCAGCGCGCCCGCGATGTCCTCGGTGATCTCCGACTCGACCCCGACCTCGGAGAGCACTCCGGCGAGCGCTTCCGACGTGGCGGCGAAGTCGTGGAACAGGCCTCCTGAGAGGATCAGATTTCTCGCCACCCGTCCAGCTCATCATGGTTGCCGCGGCATTACCACCCGTGAACCGTCACGTCCCCGCGGGCGGACCCCCGGCGCACCCCCCGCCGAGGTGACGGGGCATGATGCCACCGTGGACTTCGAGGAGCACCGGCCCATGTTGCTCGGGCTGGCCTACCGCCTGCTCGGCAGCATGTGGGACGCCGAGGACGTCGTGCAGGAGGCGTGGCTGCGCTGGCAGAGCACCGACCACGACGCGATCAGGGAGCCGCGGGCGTTCCTGGTGACCGTAGTCTCGCGGCTGGCCCTCGACCAGCTCCGCTCCGCGCGGGTCAAGCGGGAGGCCTACACCGGGCCGTGGCTGCCCGAGCCGGTGCTGACGTCGGAGGCCGGCCCGCTGGACACCGCCGAGCTGCGCGACACCGTCTCTTTCGCCACCCTGCACATGATGGAGCGGCTCTCGCCGCCGGAGCGGGCGGTGTTCGTGCTGCGGGAGGCGTTCGAGCTGCCGTACGCCGAGATCGCCGAGATCGTCGAATCCTCCGTGGCCAACGCCAGACAGCTGCACCACCGGGCGTCCACGCGGCTCGCCCAGGGGCGCGACAGGTTCCAGCCGTCGGCGGCGGACCACACCAGGTTGCTGGTGAAGTTCATGGAGGCGGCGAAGGGCGGCGACATGGACGCGCTCACCGAGCTGTTCCACGAGGACGTGGTCTCGTGGAACGACGGCGGCGGCAAGGTCAGGTCGGCACTGCGGCCGGTCGCCGGCCGGCGCAAGGTGGTGGCCTTCCTGTCCGCGCTGGTGAAGCGCTACGCGTTCACGGACGTGCGGCTGCTCGACGTCAACGGCAGTCCGGCGTTCTGGACGCGGTCGGAGGAAGGCGACCAGATCGTCATGGTGAACGTCCACGACGGCCGCATCAAGGACATCTATACCGTCCTCAACCCGGACAAGCTCGTACGCGTGCACAGGATGTGACGCCCGGCCTTGCCGGTCCGGGCGCCCGCACGACCTATAGTCACGCTTGTGACTCCTCCGCTTCCTCGGGCCCTGGCGGCCCTCCCGCTCCCGATTCCCCGATCGCCTGAAGGCGACGGTCCCCTCAGGAGGCTCTGATGGATCTCGGCATCTCGGGCAAGGTCGCCCTCGTCACCGGAGGCAGCGCGGGCATCGGGCTCGCCGCGGCCAAGAGCCTCGCACGCGAAGGCTGCGACGTCTGCGTCAGCGCCCGCAGCCCGCAACGGCTCGCGGACGCGGTGGTGGAGCTGCAGGAATACGGCAAGGTCGTGCACGCCGTGCTGGCCGACGTGGAGGACCCGGCGACCGCCAGGCGGGTGGTCGAGGAGACCCGCGACGTGCTCGGCCCGATCGACATCCTCGTGGCCAACGCGGGCGGCCCGCCGGCCGGCCGGTTCGACGAGGTGGGGCTGGAGGAGTGGGACGTCGCGATCCAGCGCAACCTGCTCGGCACCGTACGCCTCATCCACGCCGTCCTGCCGGAGATGCGCGCCCGCGGCTGGGGCCGGATCATCACGGTCACCAGCAGGTCGGCCCGCGAGGCGATCGACGGCCTGGCGCTGTCCAACGCCACCCGCTCGGCCGTGGCCGGCATCGTGCGCACGCTCGCCCGCGAGGCCGGCCGCGACGGCGTGCTGGTCAACAACGTGATGCCGGGCCCGATCGAGACCGACCGGCTGCGGGAGCTGGCGGGCGGCGACGAGGCGCTGCGGCGGCGGGGCGAATCCGTGCCCGTCGGCCGCATCGGGCGCGCCGAGGAGGTCGGCGACGTGGTGGCGTTCCTGGCCGGCGAGCGGGCGTCGTTCGTGAACGGGGTCTCGCTGCTGGTCGACGGCGGGGAGAGCCACGTCATCGCCTGACCGCCGTGGTTGTGGAAGGCCTGCTCGAAGGCCCTGACGCGGACTCGCGGAGCGGGTGCTGGGGCAGCGCTCAGCACATGACATCCTTCCCTTAAGGGACGGAGTGCGACAAGGCAGGGGCGTAGCGGCATGGAGAAGCCGGTCATCGTGACGGTGGACGACGACCCGGGCGTCTCGCGGGCGGTCGCCCGTGACCTGAGACGCCGCTATGGTCAGGACTACCGGGTCGTCCGCGCCGAAGCGGCCAAGGACGGCATCGAGGCGGTCAAGGAGATGCGGCTGCGCGGCGTCGAGGTGGCGGCCATCCTGGCCGACTACCGCATGCCGCAGATGAACGGCGTGCAGTTCCTCGAGGCCGCGATGGACCTGTACCCATATGCGCGCCGGGTGTTGCTGACGGCCTACGCCGACACCGACGCCGCGATCCAGGCGATCAACGTGGTCGACCTCGACCACTACCTGCTCAAGCCGTGGGATCCGCCGGAGGAGAAGTTCTACCCGGTGATCGACGGGCAGCTCGACGCCTGGCTGCGCACCGACAGGATCGAGCGGTCGGAGCTGCGCGTGGTGGGCGACCGGTGGTCGGCGCCGTCCTACAAGGTGCGCGACTTCCTGGCCCGCAACCACGTGCCGTACCAGTGGATGCTGGCCGAGGACCCGGAGGGCGCGCAGCTGGTGAGCGCGGCCGGCGAGGGCTGCCACCTGCCGTTGGTGGTGACCGCCGACGGCACCACGCTGGAGTCGCCCGACCAGTCCGAGCTGGCCACGGCGGTGGGGCTGTCCACCACTCCGGCCACCGACTTCTACGACCTCATCGTGGTGGGCGGCGGGCCTGCAGGGCTCGGCGCGGCCGTCTACGGCGCGTCGGAGGGGCTCAACACGGTGCTGGTCGAGGCGTACTCGTCGGGCGGCCAGGCGGGCCAGAGCTCCCGCATCGAGAACTACCTGGGTTTCCCCGACGGCGTCTCCGGCCAGCAGCTGGCCGACCGGGCGCGCAGGCAGGCGCTCAAGTTCGGGGCGGAACTGCTGACCGCGCGGAAGGTGACCATGCTGGAGCCGCGCGGGCAGGCGCGGGTGATCGGGTTCAGGGATGGCGGGGAGATCGCGGCCCACGCGGTGATCCTGGCGACCGGCGTCACCTACCGCCGGCTGGAGGCGCCCGGGCTGGACGAGTTCGTGACCCGGGGCGTGTTCTACGGCGCGGCCCTGACCGAGGCCCCGTCGTGCAAGGACACCGAGGTCTACATCGTGGGCGCGGCCAACTCGGCCGGGCAGGCGGCCGTCTACCTGTCGGGATTCGCGAGCAAGGTCCACTTGTTGGTGAGGAGTGATGGTTTGGAGAAGTCCATGTCTCACTACCTCATCGAGCAGATCGCCGCGCTGCCCAACGTCGAGGTGCACCTCCAGACGGAGGTCGTCGGCGGTGGCGGCAGCGACCACCTGGAGCGGCTGACGCTGTCGTCGAAGGGCGAGGAGCGCGACGTCGACGCCCAGTGGTTGTTCGTGTTCATCGGCGCGGAGCCGTACACGTCCTGGCTCGGGGAGACGATCGAGCGGGACGCGCGGGGGTTCGTGCTCACCGGGCCCGACCTGGTGCAGGGCGGACGGCGGCCGCGCAACTGGCCGCTGCGGCGCGAGCCCTACTACCTGGAGACGAACGTGCCAGGGGTGCTGGCCGCGGGCGACGTACGCGCCGAATCGATCAAGAGAGTGGCCTCCGCCGTCGGGGAGGGCGCGATGGCCGTCGCGCTCGTGCACCGCTACCTGGAGAAACAATGAGCTCGCAGACGAGCATCGACATCGACGAGCTGCGCAAACTCTTCCTGTTCGAGCGGCTGACCGACGAGCAGCTCGCCAAGCTCGCCGGCAGCGGCGCGGTACAGACGTACGCGCAGGACGAGGACATCGTGCGGCAGGGCGAGCCGGCGGAGTGCTTCGCGGTGCTGATCGAGGGCGAGGTGCAGATGATCAGCGAGACGGTCAGCGCCGGCACCGTCGCCATGCCCCGCACCTCGCAGCCCGGCGTCTACGGCGGCGCCACCTCGGCCTACCTCGGCGAGCGGGCACCGCAGACCTACCAGCACACGCTGCGGGCCACGGCCCCGTCGCGGATCTTCATGCTGCCGGCCAAGAAGTTCGCCTACATCGTGGCCGAATGGTTCCCCATGGCGATGCACCTGCTCGACGGCCTGCTGTCGGGCGGCAGGATGCAGCGGGAGATCATCGACCGGCGGCAGCGGCTCACCGCGCTCGGAACGATCACGGCCGGGCTCACCCACGAGCTGAACAACCCGGCCGCGGCCGCCGTACGCGCGGTCAGCGAGCTGCGCACGCTGCTGCGGACCTCGCGGTTGCAGCTCGCCCAGCTCGCCCAGGACGGCATCGCGCCCGACAAGCTCCGCACGCTGGTCGAGGTCCAGGAAAGCTGCACCGAAGCCCTGGGCAGGCAGCAGCGCTCGCCGATGGAGATCTCCGACGCCGAGGAAGCGCTCGGCGAGGAGCTGGACGAGGCGGGCGTCGAGGACGCATGGGACCTGGCGCCGTCGCTGGTCAACGCCGGGTTCTCCAGCGACGACCTGAGGAAGATCCGCGACAAGGTGGGCGAGGAGCACACCCCGGCCGCGCTGCGCTGGCTGGCCGACGCGATCGAGATCTCGCAGATGCTGAGCGAGGTGACCGAGGCGACCGAGCGCATCACCTCGCTGATCCGCTCGGCCAAGCAGTACTCCCAGATGGACCGGGCGCCGTTCCAGATGGTCGACGTGCACGACCTGCTCGACAGCACGGTCGCGATCTTCCGCGGCAAGATCGCGCCGGGCGTCACGGTGGTCACTGACTACGACCGCACGCTGCCGCTGATCCCCTGCTACGCGGGCGAGCTCAACCAGGTGTGGACCAACCTGATGCACAACGCGCTCGACGCCATGGGCGAGTCGGGCACGCTGACCATCCGGACCGCGTACGACGAGGACGAGGCGATCGTCGAGATCGGCGACACCGGGCCAGGCGTGCCCGAGGCGATCAGGGACCGCATCTTCGAGCCGTTCTTCACCACGAAGACCGTGGGCGAGGGCACCGGGCTGGGTCTCGACATCTCCTACCGGATCGTGGCCGGGCGGCACGGCGGGGAGATCAAGGTGCGCTCGAAGCCGGGCGACACCTGGTTCGAGGTACGGCTGCCGTTGCGCGAGCCTGCGGCGGTCCCCGAGCCATCCGTATGAGCCGGAGGATGCGGCGTACGCGGTGAACCACCGGCAATCTCGACTTGTCATGATGAGTCGTGACCCCGTGTAATGGTTGACCGTAATGCAGCCCTCGGAAGGACTTTTGTTTTGATCATCGACTGGACCCGGCAGGCCCTACCGGCCATGCTCGACGACCTGAAGGCCGTGGTCGAGCTGGAGACCCACAGCTACGACAAGGCCATGCTGGTCAAGGGTCTGCGCGAGATCAGGGCCAGAGCCGTCGGGCTGCTCGGGACGCCCGACGACGAGATCCTGCACGAGGGCGGGCAGCACGGCGACGTCCTGGAGCTCACCTACCAGGGCACCGCCCCCGGCACGGTGCTCATGCTCTGCCACTACGACACCGTCTGGCCGACGGGGACGCTGCGGTCCTGGCCGTTCGCGGTGGTGGACGACAAGGCCACGGGACCCGGCGTGTTCGACATGAAGACGGGGCTCGTGCAGTCGATCTGGGCCCTGCGCGGGCTGCGGGAGCTGGGCCTGCCGCACCCGAGCGTGCGCTACCTGTTCAACGGGGACGAGGAGATCGGCAGCCCGGCCTCGCGCGAGCACATCGAGGCGGCCGGCATCGACGCGCTGGCCACCCTGGTCTTCGAGGCGTCCATGGACGGCGCGCTCAAGACCGCGCGCAAGGGCGTGGGGCTGTTCAACGTGAGTGCCACCGGGGTCGAGGCGCACGCGGGGCTCGACCCGTACGCGGGGGCGAGCGCGATCCACGCGCTGGCCGAGGTCGTCACCTCGCTGGTCGCGGCAAGTTCACCCGAGCGCGGCACCACGGTCAACGTCGGCCTGATCGGCGGCGGCACCGGCCGCAACGTCGCGGCCGGGCGGGCGACCTGCGGCGTGGACGTCCGCGTGAGCGATCCCGCGGAGATGGACCGGATCGACGAGGTGTTCGCCCGGCTGAGGTCATCGGACCCGAGGGTGTCGATCTCGTCGACCGGCGAGTGGAACCGGCCGCCCATGACGCCCAACCCGGCCTCCCAGCAGCTGTTCAAGGAGGCGCAGGAGGTGGCGGCCGGCTTCGGATGGCTGCTGGACGAGGCGGCGGTCGGCGGCGCCAGCGACGGCAACTTCGTCTCAACGCTCGGGCGCCCGGTGCTGGACGGCATGGGGGCGATCGGCGACGGGGCGCACGCGCGGCACGAGCACGTGCTGGTGGAGCACATCCCCGACCGCACGGCACTGGCGATCGGCCTGGTCAGCGCCCTGGCGTGACCGTGCTGAAAACGTTGTCACGGGCGCTGCCCGCGGCCGCCCCGCCGTGAGAAGGAGTGCTCAACGCCGCTGACCGGCGCCTGGGCTCCCGGCCTGGACTGGGGCGGCCTCTCGCGTATACGCTCCCAAGCGAGCGCTTGGTTTATCGCTGAGGGGCCGCCGCATGAAGTTCTCGACCTTCCACCTCTTCCACCGCTTCGACGGCCAGAGCTTCAAGGACGTCTACGACCACCACCTGGAGCTCATCGAGCTGGCCGAGGAGCTGGGGTTCGACGGGGTGCGGCTGGCCGAGCACCACTTCCGCGACTACGGCGTCGTCCCGAACCTGTTCACCATGCTCGCCCACGCCGCCGCCCGCACCACCCGCCTCAGGCTGGGCACCGGCATCGTGGTGCTGCCCCTGCACGACCCGATCCACGTGGCCGAGGAGGCCGCGCAGGTGGACGTGCTCTCCGGAGGGCGGCTGGACCTGGGCATCGGGCGCGGATACCAGAGCGCCGAGTTCGAGGGGTTCGGGATCGACCTGGCCGAGGCCCGCGACCGCTTCAACGAGGCGCTCGAGATGATCGTCGGCCTCTGGACGCGGGAGGCGTACCAGCACGAGGGGAAGTTCTACCGGACCGGCGCCGAGGTCTCGCTCGTGCCCAGGCCGCTGCAGACGCCCCACCCGCCGCTGCACGTCGCGGCCGTCTCGCCCGAGACCGTCACCATGTACGCCGAGCGCGGGCTGCCCATCCTGGCCGACCCCGCGGCGACGTTCCGCAAGGTCTGCGCGGCGGCGGGCACCTGGCGGGAGACGGCCGCGCGGGCCGGCCATCCGGACGGAGCCGAGCTGGTGGTGGCGCGCAGCGTGTACGTGGCCCCGACCCTGGAGCAGGCCCGCGCGGACCAGGAACGCTTCGAGGCGTCGTTCGACCGGTCGCGCATCTTCAACGAGCGCAGCGCCCCCATCGACCCGAAGACCGGCCGCGCCGCGCAGGGCTTCGAGTACTACCAGGACCGCTACCTCAAGGGCGGCTCCGTGTCGGCCGGTTTCCGGTGGGAGCAGCTGGAGGTCATCGGGGATCCGGCACGGGTGATCGAGCAGATCACGCTGCTCGGGGACGCCGGCTTCACGAACCTGCTGTGCGACTTCGGCAGCACCCGGCCGATGCCCCTGGCGGAGATGAAGCGGGTCATGCGCTTCTTCGCCGCCGAAGTGATGCCCGCCTTCCGGAGGTCCTCGTGATCCACAGCCTGTCCCTGTCGGACGTCCTCGCCGACCACGCCCGCAGCCGCCCGGGGATCACCGCGGTGGTGGACGGCGCGACGCGGCTGACGTACCCGGAGCTCGACGCCCGCGTGACCCGCCTGGCCGGCGCCCTGGCCGGGCTGGGGGTGGGCGGCGGCGACCGGGTGCTTTGGCTGGGCCAGAACTCCCACGCGGTGCTGGAGCTGCTGCTGGCCTGCTCGCGCCTGGGCGCGGTGTGCTGCCCGGCCAACTGGCGGCAGTCGGAGGACGAGCTGCGGTTCGTACTGGCCGACCTGACGCCGTCGGTCGTCGTCTGGGAGCCTTCGGACACGACGGCCGCGCTGCGCGGCTCGGCCCCGGGGACGTGGGTGCGGGCAGGCGACGAGTACGAGCGGCTGATCGCGGACGCGAGCCCTCGGGAGTTCCCCCAGGTGGCCGACACCGAGCCGGTGCTGGCCCTCTACACCGCCGCGTTCGGCGGCCGGCCGTGCGCCGCCCTGCTCGCCAGCGCCGCGCTCATCGCCCACGCGACCTCGTTGCTCGTCGTCCGGCAGATGGAGCCGGGCTTCACCTTCCTCAACAGCGGCCCCCTCTACCACGTGGGCACGATGATGTTCTGCCTGGCCACGTTCCAGATCGGCGGCACGAACGTCTTCACCCCCGCGTTCGACGCCGAGGAGGTGTGCCGGCTGGTCGACGCCGAACGGGTGACGCAGGCGTTCCTGTTCGGGCCGATGATCGACGCCGTCACGAAGGCGAACGCGGACGGCGCGTACGACCTGTCGTCCCTGCGCTTCGTCGCCCACTCGGCCGAGTGGGACGACATGATCACCGTGGACGGCTCGCCCTGGTGCCGGTCGAAGATGGGCGGGTACGGGCAGACGGAGGTGGGCGGGATGCTCACGTTCCTGGGGCTGGCCGAGGGCGGCGCGGGGTTCGCGGGGCGGCCGAATCCGCTGGTCCAGGTACGGTTGCTGGCGCCGGACGGCGTCGAGGTGCCGGTGGGCGAGGTGGGGGAGATTTGCGCGCGGGGCAAGACCCTCTTTTCCGGATATTTCGCCCGACCCGACTTAAATGCAGTTAAGTCGACGTACGGCTGGCACCACACCGGCGACCTCGGCCGCCGCGAACTCGACGGCACCATCACCTTCATCGGCCCCAAGCTGCGCATGATCAAGTCAGGGGCCGAGAACATCTACCCCGCCGAGGTGGAACGGGCGCTCAGGTCGCATCCGTCGGTGGCCGACGCCGCCGTCATCGGGGTGCCCGACCCCGTCTTGCACCAGGCGGTCAGGGCCGTCGTCGTGCTCCACCCGGGCGCGACGGCGACGGGCGAGGAGCTCATCGGGCACGTCAAGACGTCGCTGGCGTCGTACAAGAAGCCGCGGGAGGTCGTCTTCGTGGACGAGATCCCGAAGCGCGGCCCCGGCCCCGGCCCCGACTACGACGCCCTGGACGCCGCGCACGGCGGCGGAGGCTATCCGGGCCGTTGACACCGCCCCGAGGGGGTTTCCATCCCAGATGGGATCTTCACCCCGTCAGCTTCTCGGCCGTGAACCGCCCGGGGTTCCACGCCAGATCCTGCTGAAGTGACACGCTTGATGAGGTGCGGGCGGTCCGGCACCTCGGCGACGTCACGCTCCTGGCGGTGCCGGATAACGCTCCTTCTCGAACCGGGCAGGCTGTCCGACAGACGTTGTCGGGCACGGTCCACACGTGGTCGTTGCCTGCCTCGCTCCCGCCGATGTCGGCCGCATGGGTGGTGGGCGGCCGACACCGGCGGGGATGGGGTCAGACCAGGATGCGGGGGTAGTTGTTCCAGCCGTGGCCGACTTCTCGCGGTTGACCACCCGTGAACGGCTGACCATCATCACGGCGAATGTTGTTGCTGTAGAGCAACATCTTGCCGCCGGCGTCCACGGCCAGCAGGTCAGTGAACCCGTCTCCGGTGACGTCGGCCGGAATGATGCGAGTCGAACTACTCCAGCCGTGACCGACCTCCCGCGGCTCACCACCCGTGAACGGCTGACCCTCATCACGACGAATGTTGTTGCTGTACAGCCACATCTTGCCGCCGGCGTCCACGGCCAGCAGGTCAGTGAACCCGTCTCCGGTGACGTCGGCCGGAATGATGCGAGTCGAACTACTCCAGCCGTGACCGACCTCCCGCGGCTCACCACCCGTGAACGGCTGACCCTCATCACGACGAATGTTGTTGCTGTACAGCCACATCTTGCCGCCGGCGTCGGTCGCGAGCACGTCAGCGTACGAGTCACCCGTCACGCTGTTGCCGACTTTTTGCTCGCAGCCGTTTCGGCTCTCGACGTTGCGCCACTCACCACCGGGAGCGGGGCCGTACGCCTTGCCGCCGAGCACGGCCGTGACGCGCTCAGCGCCCTCGGAACCCCAGGAGGCGCGCCCGTCGCCGTTGGCGTCATAGCCCTGTTCGTAGTGCAGGTGCGGGGTTCCGTTCGAGGTGGGGCCGGTGTGCCCGACCCGCCCGATGGCCTGCCCCTGCGTGACTCTGTCGCCCACGCTCACGGCACGCGACTGCAGGTGGATGTAGGTGGTGAAGTGACCGCCACCATGGTTGATCTGGATCATGTTGCCGGCGTTGTCGTGATAGTACGACTGGTTCACCGTGCCGGAGGCCGGCGCGACCAGCAACGAGCCCTCGGTCTCCGACTGCGGCTCGCGAACCATGTCCAGGGCGGGGGCGTGCGTGGAGTCCCAGGTGTTCAGCCGCCACTTCTGGCCGCACGGAAAGGGCAGTTGGTAGTTCGGGGCTGCTGAGGCGGGAGCGGATGTCGCGACCAGGCCACCGGCGACGACGGTCAGGAGCATGGCCGTGCTCGCTAAGCGACTTTTCGGCATGTCGTTCCAATCACGGAGGGGTTGGGGCACGACTTGACACGCGAAAGGAAACTCCGACGTGCCCGTTCGAGCGCTACTGAAAGTAGGCTCTGGCGGTATAGGCCCGGTATGTCGCGGCCGGCACCTGGCGTCCGGCGCTACACGCCTGCCCGTGACCTGGCCGACGGGCTGACGCCCGGCGCGGGCCGGGCGGTCACAGGATGGCCAGCGGGGTGAGCGGGCTGCCGGTGCCGCCCTCGATCCTGAGCGGCGCCGCCACGAACACGAACTCCGTGCGCCCGGTCGCGCCCAGTTCCTCCAGCCAGAGCATCTCGATCAGATGGATGCCGTGCCGGTGCAGGAGAACGAGGTGCAGGTCGTCGGCGAGGCTCTCCTCGGCGCGCCCGCGCGCGTCGAGCCCGCCGATCGCGGCGTTGTCCGCGGCGACCGCCGCGACGTCGTGCGCGGCCAGCCACCGGCCCGCCGCGGCCGACAGTCCCGGCTGGCCCGACCAGTAGTCCTCGCGCGACCGTTCCCACACCCGGGGCCAGCCCGTACGGATGACCGCGACGTCCCCTGGCCGCGGGGTGGCGATGTCCGCCAGCAGGCCGGCCGTGATCCGATGGTCGGCCGGCAGGTGGTCCAGGCCGAGGTGGCGGGGCACGTCGAACAGCACGCCCCTGGCGACCACCCCGCCCACACGCTCGATGCCGCACCGGGTCGCGCCGTAGGAGCGCACCCTGGCCGCGGGGTGGCCGTTGTAGAGCTCGTCGCCCGACCACATGTGGCACAGCGCGTCCATGTGGGTGGTGGTGCCGTGGTGGGTCACGAGCAGCGCGTCGTCGGCCACCCGCAGTCCCTCGCCGATCGGCCGGGCCCCGGCCGCGTAGTCGCCGCCGTCCACGGACATGAAGTGCTGCGGCAGCGGGCGGCCGGGCAGATGCGGGACGGTCGTGGGCGCGGGCGAGGAGGTGGCGCCCCTGATCGGCATGGCCAGGCTCAGCACCTCGCCCGTGGTGGCGCTGCGCAGCGCGTCGAGCACCACGGCGGGGGTGAGGAGGTTGAGAGTGCCACGCTGATCATCTGGGCCGAATCGTCCCCAGTTGTTAGGCTCGTTTACCACTGAGCTCCCCTTTCTCCGCGGAGGTCTGATGCACTGCGATCCCCGGTTCTCCGGCGTACGCGAGGTCTTCGAACGGCACTTCTCCGACGGCGAGGAACTGGGCGGCGCCCTGGCCGTCCACCTGGACGGCGAGCTGGTCGTCGACCTGTGGGGCGGGGTCGCCGACCGGCACACCGGGCGGCCCTGGCAGCAGGACACGCCCGCGTTCGTCTACTCCTGCACGAAGGCGGTCACCGCCACCGTGCTGCTGCAGCTGGCGGAGCGGGGCCAGGTGGACCTCACCGCGCCGGTCGCCGACGTGTGGCCCGAGTTCGCCGCCGAGGGCAAGGCGGCCATCACCGTCGAGCAGGTGCTCACCCACCAGAGCGGGCTGCCGGTGATCGAGGAGCCGGTGCCGGTGGAGGAGTTCGAGGACCACGCGGCGATCGCGGCCCGGCTCGCCTCCCAGGCGCCCCTCTGGGAGCCGGGGAAGGCGCACGGCTACCACGCGCTGACCTACGGTTTCCTGCTGGGCGAGGTGATCAGGCGGGTGACGGGCAAGAGCGTCGGGGAGCTGGCCGCCGCCGAGATCGCCCGCCCGCTGGGGCTGGAGCTCTGGGTGGGGGCGCCGGACACCGTGATCGCGCGTACGGCCCGGCTCCAGGCCGGCGAACGCGCCCGGCCTCCCGCCCCCACCGAGGCCGCGCCCGAGGGCGGGCGGGCGCGGGACGTGCTGGCCGAGGTGGCCAGGGCGGCCCAGGACCCGCGGAGCCTGATGAACCGGGCGCTCGGCAACCCCGGCATGCACCTGCTCAAGGGCGGCGCGAACCATCCGGTCATCCTGCGCGCCGGGTGGCCGGCGGCCGGGGCCGTCGCCACCGCGCGGGGGCTGGCCGGGTTCTACCGGGCGCTGATCGCGGGCGAGCTCCTGCCCTCCGGCGCGCTGCGCGAGGCCGTACGCCCGCGCGTGAGCGGCCCCGACCGCGTGCTGCTCCTGGACACCTCGTTCGGGCTCGGCTTCATGCGGCCGTCGCTGACGTTCTTCGTGCCGTCGGAGACCGCCTTCGGCCACACGGGCCTGGGAGGGTTCATCGGCTTGGGCGACCCCGAGCGCGGCCTGGCCGTCGGCTACGTCATGAACCGGATGGCCGCCGCGCTCTCCGGTAACCTGCGCGGCATCCGCCTGGTGGAGGCCGTCTACCGGGCCCTGTGACCGCATCGGAGCTCAGTGCATGGTCACGCCGCCGCTCACCGACAGGATCTGCCCGGTGATGTAGGCGGCGCGATCCGTGCACAGGTAGGCGACCAGGCCCGCCACGTCGGCGGGCGTGCCGAGGCGACGCAGCGGGATGCCGCGCGCGATCTTGCCGACGAGCCCCGGCTCGGCCTCCGACACCCTTCGCAACATGGGCGTGTCGGTGGGCCCCGGGCAGACGACGTTGGAGGTGACCCGGGCTCCGGCGGCCTCGCGGGCGAGCGTCTTGGCCAACCCGAACAGCCCGGCCTTCGTGGCCGCGTACGCGCCTTCGCCTCCTGAGCCGGCCCTGGCGCCGTCGGAGGAGACGAACACCAGCCGTCCCCAGCCCCGCGCCAGCATGCCGGGCAGCAGGAGCTTGGTGAGCAGCATCGGCCCGCGCAGGTTGACCTGCCACATGAGGTCCCAGCTCGCCGGGTCGCTCTCGGTGAACGGCCGCACGACCGACACCCCGGCGTTGTGCACCAGGATGTCCACCGGCCCCACGGCGCCGGCGAACGCCTCGACGGACGGGGGCGCGGCCAGGTCGACGCCCAGCGCCCGCGCGCCGGGCAGGCCTGAGGCGACCTCCCCGGCGTTCGGCAGGTCCACGTCGGCGATCATCACGCGGGCGCCCAGCGCGGTCAGGTCGGCGGCGATGGCCGCGCCGATCGCGCCCGCTCCCCCGGTCACGACCGCCGCGCGCCCGTCCAGGCGCAGCCCGTCCATCATGCCGCGCCCATCATGCCGCGCCCATCATGCCGTGCCGATCACGCCCGCCCATCATGCCGGCGCCCGTCTCTTCCACGCCCTGGCCAGGTCCGCCGCGGCGGTACGGGTGGCGAGCAGGCCGATCGTGTGCTTCAGCACGGCCCGCGCGTAGTCGTCGGGGATGCCCGCCACCGCGTCCTTCACCACCGTCACCCGGTAGCCCAGGTTGACCGCCTCCAGGGCCAGCCCGGGGATGCCCAGGTTGAGCGAGACCCCGGCCGCGACGACGGCGGTGACGCCCATCGAGCGCAGCGTCATGTCGAGCGAGGTGCCGGTGAACGGGGAGAAGCCGTGGTAGCGCCGGCTCTCCAGGTCGCCGCCGTCCCGCAGCTCGGGGATGACCTCGGTGGCGGGCGTGCCGTCCAGCATGTGCCCGGGATCGTTGAGCAGCGAGATGATGAACGGGCAGTTGCCCGTGTGGGAGCCGGCCCGGTCGGGGCGGAAGGCGGCCGTGCAGTGGATGACCGGGATCGCCGCGGCCCTGGCCGCGTGAAGGACGCGGGCGGCGTTGGCCACGACGTCGTGCCGGACGCACGCGTCCACCAGCTCTGGAAATTTCGTGAGATCGCCGACGACGCCCCGCTGCATCTCCATCACCAGCACGGCTACCCGCTCCACCGGCGACCTCCACCCATCCATTAGCCGAGCGCTTGCTTGGTAACGTCGATCAGCATAACACCCGCCCTCAGGCGTCCATCCCCGATTGACGCTGGGCGAAATTTCTGGACTCGTGACAACCGGAACCCCGGGTGAGACCGTCCAATCGAAGACGGCTGCCTAATGGGGGTAGGACTTGGTCCCTGGTTACCGTGAAGTACGCCAGCTCGGCGCCGGCCGTACCGGCCGCGTGTTCCTCGCCACCTACCAGCAGACCGGCGCCTACGTCGCGATCAAATACCTGAACGCCACGCTGCGCCGGGACGCCGAGTTCATGAACCGCTACCGAGCGGACACCCACGAACTCGTCGAGATCGACGACCCGAACGTGGTCAAGCTCTACGAGTACGTCGAGACGCAGAGCAGGGCCGCCATCGTCATGGAGCTGGTGGACGGCGTCACGCTGCGCACCCTGCTGGCCGAGCACCACAGGATCAGCACCGAGGCGGCCCTGGCCGTGGTGAAGAGCACGCTGCTGGCCCTGGCCGCCGCCCACGAGCGGGGCGTGCCGCACCGCGACGTCAAGCCGGACAACATCCTCGTCCAGGCCGACGGCACCACCAAACTGGCGGACTTCGGCGTCGTGGTGCACGCCGAGGAGCCGGGCGTGCCCGCCGGCAGTCCCGAGTACATGGCGCCCGAACTGTGGACCCAGGGCAGGACGGGCCCGCCCGCGGACGTGTACGCGGCCGCGTGCGTCCTGTTCGAGGCGGCCAGAGGGAGGCCCCCCTACCGAGCTCACAAGGAGGGCGAGGACGGCGGGCTGGACGTGCCCGCGCTGCGCGACAAGCACCTGGTGGAGCCGGTTCCCGTGGAGGTCGCCCCCGACACGCTGCGCGACCTGCTCAGGCGGGGGCTCGCCAAGGACCCCGCGCTCCGGTACGCCTCCGCCCGGCAGTTCGCGGCGGAGCTGGAGGAGGACGCCGTCGCCGCGTACGGCCCCGACTGGGACAAGCGCGGGCGCCGCCATCTCGCCGAGCTGGCCACGCTGCTCGCCCTCCGCTTCCCGCTGGCCAGGACCGACCACGCCACGACGGCCGCCTCCCGCATCCGCGACCGCATGCCGAGGGTGCCCCGACTGCCTCCGCACCTGTGGGTGGCCGGCGCGACCGTGGTCGCCGTGTCGATCACGCTCATGATGTCGGGCGGCCGGCTGCCCCCCGGACCGGGGGCGATCCTCATGCCGCCCCCCGAGACGCAGAGCGAGCCGGAACCGACCCAGGCCGACGCCGGCACACCCGGCCCGACCAGGACGGCCGCCACACCCCGGCGCACGGCCGCCGAGCCGGCGCCCACGCCTCCCGCGCGCAGCGCCTCACAGTCCCTCCCCACCGTCCGGCGGCCCTCCGCCCCGGCCCCCACCGTCCAGGCCGTCGGCATCGTGCGGTGGAGCGGCACGGCCGGCGCGATCAGGGTGTCGGCGAACGGCACCGGGCCCGTGCGGTTGCGGATCTCGTACACGCGGAGGGACGGGGACGCCGGCGCGGCCAGGACGGTCCGCCAGGAGCTCCGCACCCTGCGCGGTCAGACCGCCTACACCAGCGCCGTCACGCACGATCCCGGAGGCGTGGCGTGCGGGCGGCGGGCGTACGTCGGGATCCTCGTGATGACGGAGCCGGCGGCGGGCAACGGGCCGCAGGTGAGCGAGGCGCTCGTGGACGGCCCGAGCTGCGCCGCCCCGACGCCGACCTCGTCCGGGCCCACCGCCCCGGCGCCCACCCAGGAACCGACCGCCTCGGCCCGCACCACCCCCGCGCCCTCCCCGGCCCGCACCACCTCGTCCCCGCCCGCCCGCATCGCGTCGCCGACCTCCACCACCGACGGAGCTTCGCGCCTCGCACCTCCGGCCACGGACCCCGACGCCGCACCGCCCGCCACCGACCGCGACGCCGCCACTTCCGCCATGGAGCCCGGCGCGACGCCACCTCCCGCCACCGACCACGACGCGGCATCGCCCACCTCACCGCCGCCCGCCTAGGAAGATTCCGCGCTGTCACCGGAGGACCTCACCGCGCGCCGCCGTGGCGATCCCGTACGCTTCAGCGACAACCGTCACGGGCGCGGCCGGCGAGGTCTTGTGGGGCAACCAAGCGTGCGCTAGCTTGGCTAGCGATGAGTGGTGACACCTGTGCCCACCGGGCCGCCCACGGCGAACTGGTCATCCAGCGCTGCACCGGCTGCGACCACCGCAGCCACCTCCCGGAACCGGCGTGCCCCGGGTGCGGCGGCCGGGACTTCCGCGCCGAGCCGGCCTCCGGCGAGGGCGTGGTGCACACGTTCACGATCGTGCACCGCTCCTTCGCCCCCGGCTACCAGGGCCGCGAGCCCTACGTCGCGGCCTGGGTGGATCTGCGGGAAGGCCCCAGGGCGTTCGGGCACGTGGTGGGGTGCGCGCCAGAAGAGGTACGCGTCGGCATGCCGGTACGCGTGACGTTCATAGACGATCTCCCCCATTGGAGGCCCGCGTGAAGCTGGGCAACGTGCTGATTCCCGTCGCCGACCTGGACGAGGCGATCGCCTTCTACGGGTTGCCGGTGAAGTTCCGCGACGGCGACAGGTTCGCGGCGCTCGACGGGGGCGGGGTCACCGTGGCGCTGGCCGGGCCCGCCGAGCACGTCACCGCCTCGGCCGCGCCGTCGTACAAGGTGGACGACGTGGCGCGGGTCGTGCGGGAGATGGAGGGACGCGGCGCCGAGGTGGTGCGGGCGCCGGAGGACGGGCCGCACGAGAGGCGGGCCGTGCTGCGCGATCCCTCAGGCAACGTCTTCGTGCTCTATTCGCCCCTCTGATGTGGAGGCACCCCCATGGCACGATCACCCTACGGCAACTACGGCCACGCGGTCCTGACCGCGGGAGCGCTGCGCACGCCCGACCGGGTGGCGCTGACGTACTGCGGCGAGCGGAGCTTCACCTACGACGAGCTCAACAGGAGCGTCAACCGCCGCGCGAACGCCCTGATCGCGGCCGGGATCATGCCGGGGCGGCGGGTGGCGGTGCTGCTCAACGAGACGTTGCGGGTGGCCGAGGTCTACCTCGCGCAGGCCAAGATCGGGGCGGTGACAGCGGCGCTGAACCCGTACTGGCCGGTGGAGACGGTGCGGGACGTGGTGGCCGCCTCGGGGTGCACGGCGCTGGTGCACGACGCGACGGTCGAGGGGGTGGTCGAGCAGATCAGGGACGACCTGCCGGCGGTGACCACGTGGATCGACGTGCGCGAGCCGGCGGAGGGTCCGGACGCCGAGCCGCCGCTCGGCGGGTTACACGACGATCCGCTGGCGCTCTACTACACCTCGGGGACGACAGGGCTGCCCAAGGCCGTCGTGCACACGCACGCGTCGTCGCTGGCCACGGCGCGGATCTGGCTGGACGTCCCGCGCGGGCCCGACGCGGTGTTCGGCACGGGCGCGATCATCTGGGGCATCGGCTTCCCCGCCATCGCCGGGCCCGCCCTGTACGCCGGGATGCGCCTGGTGCTGGAGCAGGACTGGGGCCCGGCGAACTTCCTGCGCGTCGTCCCCCGCGAACGGGTCACGCACGTGTCGCAGATCCCCTCGTTCTACGCGGCGCTGCTGGGCTCGCCCGACCACGAGGGCGTGGACCTGTCGTCCATCCGGGTGATCATGCTGGGCGGGGAGCCGCTGACCGCGACCATGCTCGACCGGATCAGGGCCAGGCTGCCGCAGGCGGCGGTGTTCTCGTACTACGGCCAGACCGAGGCGCCGTACACGTGCATGGGGCGGGTGGACGACGGCTCGATCCCGCTCGGGTCGTCCGGGCGCGCCCGCACGGGCAACGCGGTACGGATCACGAACCAGCGCGGCCACCGCGTGGTCGACGAGGTCGGCGAGATCAACCTGGCCGGGCCGCACCGGATGGCCGGTTACGACGGCCTGCCGGACCGCACGGCGGAGGTGCTGCGCGGCGCGTGGTACGTCGGGGGCGACCTCGGGACGCTCTCGGCCGGCGGCGTGCTTCGCGTGCTCGGCCGGCGGGAGGACGCGATCATAAAGGGCGGCGTCTGGACGCAGCCGGCCGTGATCGAGGAGGCCGTTTCGGCCCTCGACGGCGTGGCCGAGGCGGGCGCGGTGGGCGTGCCGGAGGGCGCGGCGGACCAGCGGGTCCTGCTGGCCGTCGTGCCGCGCGCCGGGCACTCGCTGGACGCCTCCAAGATCGCGCTGTCGCTGGCCGACACGCTCCCCGCCCACCAGCGCCCCGACCACATCGTGGTGGCCGCCGAACTCCCGCACGCGCAGGACGCCTCCGGCGGCCCCGGCAAGCTGCTGCGCAGGAAGATCCGCGAGCTGTACGGGTGAGCGCGTACGAGCACGAGGTCAAGGCGCTGCTGCGCGAGGCGGGAGTGCCGGTCCCGCGCGGGGTGGTGGTGGGCGACGGCGACTTCGGCGCGGCCGGCGAGCTGGCCGCGCCGCTGGTGTTGAAGGCGTTCGGGCCGGGGTTGGTGCACAAGTCCGAGGCCGGGGCCGTGGCGCTGGGCCTGCGGCACGGCGAGCTCGCGGCGGCGGCCGCCGCGATGGCCTCCCGGCTGGACGTCGCGGGGTTCCTCGTGGAGGAGCAGGCGCAGGCCGGAGTCGAGCTCATCGTGGGCCTGGTGCGCGACCCTGGGTTCGGGCCGGTGGTGCTGGCCGGCCTCGGCGGGGTGTGGGCGGAGGCGCTGGGTGACACGGCGCTGCGGCTCTGCCCGATCACGGAGGAGGACGCCCGGAGCATGCTGGCCTCGCTGCGCGGGGCCGCGCTCCTGCGCGGGTGGCGCGGCGGCCCGCCGGTGGACGTGGACGCGGTGGTCGAGCTGCTCGTGACGGTCGCCGGACCCGGCGGGCTGTGGGAGCGGCTGGAGCTGGGCGAGTTCGAGCTGAACCCGGTCATCGCGGGACCGTCGGGCGTGGTGGCCGTCGACGCCCGCCACCTGCCCGCCGCGGCCCCCGCACGGTCGGCGGCGGGACCGCCCGCGGACTTCCTGCCGCTCTTCGAGCCCAGGGCCGTGGCGGTCGCCGGCGCGTCCACGACCCGGCCGAACTTCGGCAACATGTTCCTCGGCTTCTACCGCGAGGCGGGTGTCCCGCTGGTGGCGGTGCACCCCGAGGCGGACGAGGTGTCGGGCGTGCCGGCCGTACGCTCCCCCGCGCTGGCGGAGGTGGACTACGCGCTGGTCGCCGTGCCGGCCGGGCGGTGCGCCGACGTGGTGCGGCAGGCGGCGGGGATCCCGTTCGTGCAGGTGATGAGCGGGGGGTTCGGGGAGGCCGGGCAGCACGGGCTGGAGCGGGAGCTGGTCGCGGCGGCCCGCGCGGCGGGCACGCGGCTGCTGGGGCCCAACTGCATGGGCGTCTACTGCCCGCGGGGCCGGCAGACGTTCGTCGGCGGCGGGCTCGGGCCCGCCGGATCCGTGGCCCTGATCTCGCAGAGCGGCGGCCTCGCCGGCGAGGTGATCAAGGTCGGGGAACAGCGCGGGCTGGCGTTCAGCCGGGTCGCCACGGTCGGCAACGCGGCCGACGTGACCCCCGCCGAACTGCTGCGCTGGCTCTCTAGCGATGAGCAGACGCGCGCGGTCGGGCTGTACCTGGAGGATCCGCGCGGCGGGCGAGAGCTGTACGAGGCGCTGGGGGCGACGGACCTGCCCGTGGTGCTGCTCGTCGGCGGGCGCAGCGGGCAGGGGCGGCGGGCGGCGGCCTCCCATACGGGCGGCATGGTGAGCGACCGGCGGATCTGGGAGGCGGTGGCCGAGCAGGCGGGCGTGGCGCTGGTGTCCGGCCAGGACGACCTGATCGGGGTCCTGGCGTACTTCCAGGCGCACGGCTCGCGGGTCACCTCCGGGGACGGCGTGCTGGTGGTGGGACCGAGCGGGGGCGCGAGCGTGCTGGCCGCCGACGCGTTCGACGGCGCGGGTGTGTGGCTCGATCCGCTGCCGGACGACGCGCTCGACGCGCTGCGCGGGCTCGGGGTGGCCGCGGCGGGCAATCCGCTCGAGGTGCCCGTCGGGCCGCTCGGTCGTGCCGGGCTCGTGCCCGAGGTGATCGACACGATCATGTCGCGGCGGCCGTACCGGGACGTCGTGGCGCACGTGAACGTGCAGGCCTTCTTCACGTACGGCGACGCGGCGGAGCCCCTTCACGCCTACGCCAGGGCGGTCGCGGGAGCCCAGGGCGCGCTGCCGGGCACCCGGATCACCCTCGTCACCAGGAACGGCGACTGCGCCCCCGAGGGCGTCGAGGACGAAGTGAGACGGATCGCGGCGGCTGCGGGGATCCCCGTCTACCGCTCGATGGAGGCGGCCGCAGCGGCCGTCGCCGGAGGAGGACATCATGAGATTGCTTGACGGCAGGGTCGCGCTGATCACGGACGGGACCCGGGGCATGGGGGCGGCGCACGTGCGGCTCTTCCTGGAGGAGGGCGCGCGGGTGGTGTTCGGCGACGTGCTGGACGACGAGGGCAAGGCGCTGGCGGAGGAGACGGGCGCGGTCTATGTCCGGCACGACGTGACGAGCGCGCAGGAGTGGGAGCGCGCGGTGTCGATGACCACCGATCTGTACGGCAAGCTCGACGTCCTGGTCAACAACGCAGGGATCCTGAAATATCGGCGCATTCATGAGATGTCACCCGAGGACTTCGACCGGGTGATCGACGTCAACCTCAAGGGCTCCTGGCTCGGGATCAAGTCGGTGATCGACCCCATGAAGGCGGCCGGGCGCGGCGCCATCGTGAACATCTCCTCGATCGAGTCCTTCATCGGCGCCGAGGGGCTGTCGGCGTACTCGGCCTCGAAGTTCGGGCTGCGCGGGATCACCAAGTCGGCGGCGCGGGAGCTGGCCAGGTTCAAGATCCGGGTCAACTCGGTGCATCCTGGCGCGATCAACACCGCGATGGCCATGGACCCCGACATGGCGAACGAGGTGGACGCGGACACGTTCGTGAAGTCCATGGTCATCAAGCGGTTCGCCAAGCCGGTCGAGGTGTCGCACGTGGTGGCGTTCCTGGCCTCCGACCGGGCGAGCTACTGCACGGGCAGCGAGTTCACGGTGGACGGAGGGCTGCTGACCGGGGCGGGATACTAAGATCTCACCCCAAGGTAGATCTTTTGGGTTTAAACCACCTGGATCGGACATTTCTGGCAGCATCCTGACCTGCGGTTCTTTCCCAGGAAGAGTCGACTCTTCCTTGGGGCGTGCTTGACCTGGGGTTACCAAACGGTAACCTCGCTCATCGCAGGAGATGACAAGCCGCCGGTTTCGTCACACCAGTCACAGGGCGCTCGTATACCCAAGTCTGCGTGCACAAAACCGGTCTTGCCCGGAAGGTTTCCCCACGCCTCCATGACGCCAGAGATGAAGAAGTTCGTCGAGCTGCTCGAGCGCCAGCTCGGCTACTCGGAGAAGGCCGGCGCGTACACCAAGTTCGGCTCCTGGTACGGCAAGAACGTCGAGTTCGACGCCGACTACACCTCCGCCCCGTGGTGCGACATGATGTTGTCCTGGGCGGCGCACAAGCTCGGCTACGAGGAGTGGATCGGCCAGTTCGCCTGGACGGTCGCCCACGCCAAGTGGTTCAAGGAGCAGGGCGCGTGGGGGAAGAAGCCCAAGCCCGGCGCGATCGTCTTCTACGACTGGAGCGGATCCAACAAGATCAGCAGGATCGACCACGTCGGCGTCGTGACGCGGGTCGAGGGCGACACGATCTACACGATCGAGGGCAACATCGACGGCGGCGTCGCCAAGCGCAAGGAACGCGACACGAGCAAGGTCGTCGGCTACGGCTACCCGGAGGAGATCAAGGCCCGCCTGGACGAGGAGGCCGCCCAGCAGGCCAAGGAGGCCAGGAAGAAGGCGGAGGAGCGGGCGGAGGAGCCGTCAAGGCCCGGCAACGACGTCGGCGTGCTCGAGCTTCCCGCGGACGAGGCGCTGTCCGGCATGATCCCCCGCGCGAAACGCGACGAGCCCGCCCGCGCCCCGCACTCCGGCGGCCGCGACGCCGCCGCACCCGCCCCTGCCCCGTCGAAGAAGGCCGAGCAGGAGGCCACGGTCCACGCCTCCGCGAGCGCCACCGGCAAGGAGCCCGTTAAGAAGGCCAAGCACGCCAAGCCGTCCACCGCCGACACCACGGCCGCGACCGCCGACCCGGTCCCCGCCCACATCGACGCCGCGGCCACCGCCCCCATGCCCGCCGTGTCCACGCCGACGCTGGTCGGCTCCGCGCTGGTGGCCGCGCTGGCGTTACTCGCCGTCGCCAAGACCCGACGGCTGCGAGCCGCCGCGTCCGCCGCGTCTTCTGCGTCCGCCGCGTCCGGCACGGGCGCCCGCCCGGCCCGCTCGAACGCCGGCCGCCGTCGCCGCCGCAACGCCGCCCCCGCGCCCCGGCGCCGGCTCGCCACCCGGCCCTTCGACCTCGCCACCGACGCCCCCGAACTCCGTACCACCGACACCGCCGCCCCCCGCTCCCCGCGCCACACCACGGCGCTCCGCCGCGCGGCGGACACCGGGCCCTTCACACCCGCCTTCGACGACACGGCTCCCGCCGGGACGGGGCCGCTGGAGATCGTCCTCGACACCGGCCCGCTCGATCGTGTCGTGGACACGGGACCGTTCGAACGCATCGTCATCCCCGGCGCGTCGAGCAGCTTCGACGCCTTCGCCCCCACCCGCGCCACCGGCGCGGACGCCTTCGGCCCGCCCGTCACCGTCGACCACCCCTCCGGCGGCCCCTACCGCGGACGGCGGCGACGACACGAGCGGCTGGCCGAAGAGCCCGCGTTCGCGTCCGACCTGCCGTCGCGCGGCCGCCGCCACCGCCGCACCCAGCCGGGCTCGCCTGACGTCCAAGGACTTCGCCCAGGCAACGCGCCGCAACCCGCCAGAGCACCATACGCGGGCCGCCAGGAGCCCGGACAGCCCGCGGGACGCGCGCAGTCCAGGCGGCCAGGCGAGGGGCGCGGTGCCGAGGGGTTCGTCCAGGACCTCCCGCTGAAGGGCCGCAGGCACCGCAGGACGACCCGCCCCGACGACGGCCGCCAGCTGGCCGGCGCAGCCACCACCCGGCCAGGAAAGGGACGCCACCGCGCCTGACCGGCCTCCCGGCCCGTGCCGACCGCATCGCGACGCCACCGCGCCCGACCAGCGACCCGCACCGCGCCCGGCCGGCCCGGGACCCTTCAGCGCGACGCCGAGGGCGTTCGGAGGGGCGTCCCTAGCCGAGCCCGTGCTCGGCGGCGAAGGCGGCCAGCCGGGAGACGGCGTCCCGTCCGCGCGTCCACGGCCGTACGATGAGCCGTTCCACGCCGAGCGCCTCCCACGCGGCCACGTCGTCAGGGGAGGCCGGCGCGTAGGCGTGCACCGTCACGGGAACCCCAGGCCCGAGCCGGTCGAGCTGCGGCCGGATCGACTCGATCGTGTGCGGCATGCTGATCCACCCGTCGCAGAGCCGCGCCGCCCTGCGCAGCGCGGCGCCCGACTCCCCGCCCGCGAGCACGGGCAGCCGCCGCTGCACCGGCTTGGGTTCGAACGCGACCTCGGGGAACGAGTAGAACCTCCCGGAATGGGCCACCACCGGCTCGCTCCAGAGCCGCCTGACCACCTCGATCGCCTCGTCCAGCCGCGCCCCGCGCGTGCCGAACGGGATGCCGGCCGCCTCCCACTCCCCCCGGTACCAGCCGGCGCCGACCCCGCAGATGGCCCGTCCCGACGAGACGACGTCCAGCGTGGCGAACGCACGGGCCGACACGAAGGGGTGTCGCAGAGCGAGGAGCTGCACCGCCGTGCCGAGCCTGACACGGGAGGTGAAGGCGGCGAGCCAGCACAGGTACGCGGGCGCGTCGAACAGCGGCGTGCCGGGGTTGATCCCCGGGCCGGTGGCGCCCGGGTAGTCGGCGAGCGACAGGTCCGTGGTGAACACCAGGTGCTCGGGCAGCCACACCGACTCGAACCCCAGCTCGTCCGCGGCCACCGCCACGTCCTTCCACGCGGCGGGATGCAGCAGGCCGAGCGGCACGCCGAACTTCACGGATACCGTCCCGGGCCGCCGTTGATGACGGCTGCGCAGAGGCGTTCGCGGTGAGCGGCCGCGGTGCCGTACGCGGACGAGAGCGACCAGGCCCGCGCGAGCCAGAACCGCAGATCCAGCTCCTCGGTGTACCCGATCGCCCCGTGCACCTGCAGCGCCACCCGCGCCGCGAGGTCGGCGGCCTCCCCCGCGGCGGCCTTGGCGGCGCTGGCGTCTCGTCCGGCGCTGGGCAGCGGCCGGCTCCGGGGCCCGCCCACCGACAGGGCCGCCCGGTGTACGAGGGGCGCGGCGAACTCGACGGCCACGGCGACGTCCGCGAGCTGGTGCTTGACCGCCTGGAACGACCCGATGGCCGCCCCGAACTGCGTCCTGGCCCGCGCGTACGCGACGGTGACCGCGAGCAGCTCCCTGGCGACCCCGACGAGCTGCGCCGCCGTGGCGACGGTGGCCGCGAGCACCACGGCGTCCATCGCCGGCTCGACGGCCCCGCCCAGGTCCTCGGACGCGTCGAAGCCCACCTCGAACAGCGGCCGGCACGGATCGACGCCGGGGCGGGGCGCGAGGCGTACGGACTCCTCGCGGACCAGGTGCCAGCCGCCCGCCCGCGCCACCACCAGCAGGTCGGCCAGGTCGGCGTCCGGCGCGTACGCCTGCCCCGGCGGCAGCACGCTCACGCACACGGCGCCGGAGGCCAGCCCGGGCAGGCTCGCCGGCAGGTACGCCGCCGCCACGGCGGTCTCGACGACCGGCCCCGGCAGGCACGCCCGCCCGGTCTCCTCCAGCGCCGGCAGGACGTCGGCCGGCGACAATCCCAGGCCGCCGGACTCGGCGGGCAGCAGCAGGCCGAAGAAGCCCAGGCCGGCGAGCTGCTTCCAGGCGGGCCGCCGCTCGGTGCGCAGCGCGGCCGGCGGGCAGTGCGCCCGCAGCACGTCGCGCACGGTCGCGCCCAGGGCGAGCTGGTCGGGGGTGAAGCCGAAGTTCACGGCCGCACCCCCGCCCTGGGCAGCCCGAGGACACGTTCGGCGATGATGGTGCGCTGGATCTCGTTCGTGCCCGCGTAGATCGGGCCCGCCAGCGCGAAGAGGAACCCGTCCAGCCAGGCCGTGTCCCCCGCCCGGTCTCCGAGCAGTTCCATGGCGAGGGCGTGCATGCGCAGGTCCAGCTCGGACCAGAACACCTTGCCCATGCTGGCCTCGGGCCCGAGCTCCTCGCCGGTCGTGAGCCGCCGCGCGGTGGCGTACGTGTGCAGCCGGTAGGCCTCCGCGTCGGCCCAGCACCGGGCGGCCCGGTCGGCGAGGGCCGGGCCGGCGTCGCGGGCGAGCGCGACGAGCCGGTCGGCGGTGGCGAGGAACCGTCCCGGGCTGCGCAGGGTCAGCCCGCGTTCGGACGAGGTGGTGGCCATCGCGATCCGCCATCCGTCGCCCGGCTCACCGACCACCATCGACTCCGGCACGAACACCCCGTCGAAGTGCAGCTCCGCGAACCCGGGCAGCCCGTCGAGCTGCGCGATCGGCCGGACGGCGACGTCGTCCATGGGGAACATGACGTACGTGAGGCCGTGGTGGCGCGTGCCGGAGGTGCGGAAGAGGCCGAACCCGTGGGTGGCGTGGGCGGCGCGCGAGCTCCACGTCTTGTGGCCGTACAACCGCCGGCCGCCGGGCGCGGGCTCGGCCCTGGAGGTCAGCGCGGCCAGGTCGCTGCCCGCCTCGGGTTCCGACCATGCCTGCGCCCACACGTCGTCGCCCCGGGCCATCCGCGGCAGCCAGCGGTCGCGCTGTTCCGGCGTGCCGAATCTCATGAGCGACGGCGCCAGCAGGAAGATGCCGTTCTGCGTCACCCGGGCGGGGGCTCCGGCGGCCCAGTACTCCTCCTCGAAGATCAGCCACTCGATGAGGGAGGCGCCGCGCCCGCCGTAGTGCTCGGGCCAGGAGACGGCGGACAGCCGCGCGCCGGCCAGCAGCGCCTCCCAGGCGCGGTGCGCCTCGAAGCCCTCCGCCGTGTCCAAGGGCGGGAGCGGTCGCGGCAGGTGCGCGCGCAGCCAGTCACGAACCTCGGCTCGGAAGTCCCGCTCGGCCGGGGAGAAGTCGAGATCCACATAACCAACCTAGCGCACGCTTGGTTAACACACCATAGGATCCGGCGCCGGAGCGGCCGCTCCGCCACGCCCGAACATCGCCGCCGCGACCCTCCGAGCACGTGGATATCCGCGAACGCCCCGGGCAGGCTGTCCGGCATGTGCCATTCCACCGACAGCAGACCGCCCGCTCCGCCCGTCCAGGGAGAGGTGGCCTCACATGAGCAGATCGAGCTGACCGCCGCCGACGGCAACCGTTTCCTCGCCTACCGGGCCGAGCCCGCCGAGCCGAACGGCCGCAGCGTGGTGATCCTGCCCGACGTACGCGGCCTGCACCCCTTCTACCGTGACCTCGCCGTGCGCTTCGCCGAAGCGGGATTCTCCACGATCGCGATCGACTACTTCGGCCGGACGGCGGGCCGCGGCGAGCGCGGCGACGACTTCGAGTTCATGACGCACGTCAACCAGCTCACCCCCGAGGGGATCAGAGCCGACGCGAGGGCGGCGACCGAGGCGCTGGCGGGCGGAGGGCCGGTGTTCACGGTGGGTTTCTGCATGGGCGGCGCACAGTCGTGGCGGCAGGCCGCCGAGGGCAACGGCCTGGCCGGCGGCATCGGCTTCTACGGCGCGCTGCGCTTCATCGAGCCGCCGGGGTCAGGCCCAGGAGCGCCGCTCCTCCTGCTCAGGGGCGGGGCCGACACGGTCTCGACGCCGGAGGAGTTCGAGGCGTACGAAGCCGCCCTCGACCAGGTGGGCACGGAGCACGAGACGCACGTCTACGACGGCGCGCCGCACTCGTTCTTCGACCGCACCTACGGCGAGTGGGCCGAGGCGTGCCAGGACGCCTGGAGGCGCATCCTGTCCTTCACCGAGCGCCACGCTCAGCCCAGATAGGCGGCCCTGACGACCGGGTCCTGACTGATCTCGGCGGGCGTGCCGTTGTGGCGAGCATAGGGGTGTCAACGGAGTCCCGAGCAACCGCTTGCTCACGGTCTCGGCGCGGGGTTACCGTTTGGCGCATGCTGATGCGCGCGGCCGTCCTGACCAGGTTCCACGCCCCCATGGAGATCCGCGAGGTCGAGATCGCCGACCCCGGCCCCGGCGAGGCACGCGTGCGGATCATGGCGTCCGGCGTGTGCGGCTCCGACCTCAAGGCCATCGACGGCAAGAGCCCCGTGGCGAGCCGGCCACCGTTCATCCTCGGACACGAAAGCGCCGGAGTGGTGGAGAGCGTCGGCACGGGCGTGACCACCGTCAAGCCCGGCGACCACGTCATCATCGCCATGAACGGCCCCTGCGGCCGGTGCCGCCCGTGCGGCGCGGGCCGGTTCCACCTGTGCTCCGGCCCCGCCAGGCTCCCCACCATCATGGGCGGCCCGCCGCGCGTCATCCTCGACGGGCAGGAGACCCGCCGCTTCATCGGCATCGGCTCGTTCGCCGAGTACACCGTCGTCTCCGAGTCGATGTGCGTACGGATCGCCGCCGACGCACCCTTCGCCGCCATGTGCCTGCTGGCCTGCGGCGTCGTCACCGGCGTCGGCGCCGTCACGAACGTCGCCAAGGTGCCCCCCGGGGCCACCGTCCTCGTCGTGGGCTGCGGCGGCGTCGGACTCAACGTCATCCAGGGGGCCGTGCTCGCGGGCGCGACCACGATCGTCGCCGCCGACACGGCCGAGCCGAAACTCAAGCTGGCCGAACGCTTCGGCGCCACCCACACCCTCCTAGCCGCGGACCTGCCCCGGCAGGTGGGCGAACTCGTGAAGGGCGGCGTCGACTACGCCTTCGACGCCACCGGCGCGCCCGGCGTGCTCTCCCGGGCCTTCGCCGCCACCCGGCCCGGCGGGACGACGGTCATGGTCGGCAGCCCGCCCCAGGGCCGGCCCGCCGAGGTGGACACCGGCCTGCTGTTCGCCTCCCGCCGCCTCATGGGCACCCAGGGCGGAGACGCCGCACCGCACCGCGACCTGCCCATGCTGGCGGCGCAGTACCTCCGGGGCCGCCTCGACCTCGACGGCCTCATCACGGAACGCCTGCCCCTCGACCAGATCAACGAAGCCGTGAACCACGTCCGCCAGGGCACCGTCGCCCGCACGGTCATCACTTTCTAGAACCCATGCCGCGCATCAGGGCGTGGTCGAGCCACGCTGTGACCGCCCGGCCGTAGGGCCCTCGCGTCGTCTCAGTCCTCGTCTAGATGAGCGCGATCGGCGCGGTAGGCGCGCAGCTTACGGCGCGCCTGGTGCCGGCTGCGACGGCGCTCCTCACGGCGGATGTAGTACCACTCCCGGTTGGCACCTTTGGTGTCGCACACGAGCACGTGGTAGCCGGGGGCGCCCCAGTAACAGCCACCCCGGCGCCAGTTCGCGCTGTCGGCTGTGATCTCGTCCGGCAGCGTGCACGGCCCAAAACGATGATCATGCACGGGCACGGAGGTCGTCGGCGGCGCGTCGGCCATCCGCACCCACCGGGGCCGGGTCCTGTCGGTCTTGCTCATACGGTCACCTTTCGGCTCCGTGACGCCCCTGGTTGGGGCCGTCGCTAGACCGGGTGCACCATGATCACCTCCGACTACGCACACAACAGAAAGGGACCGAAGGCGACGAAGCCGCCCAGAAACCCTGATCCACACTACCCACGACCGGCCGCCGGCGGCGGGTTCTGGTATCGGGACTAACGGCCAGCCGCCTCAGCGGATGCCTTTCTCGTTTCGGCTCCGATGTTGTGGCGGCTCCGGAGCTCAGCAGAGGTCTCTACACTTCCTCCAAAGATCAGAGGAGGCGGTATGTCCTATCCTGAGCCCCGCTACTTCGGCGAGACCGGCGAGCACAGCGGCACTTTCCAGCTGACCGGCCGGGAGCCTGACCTGTCCATGGGCGTGGGAGGCACGCAGGTGCACTATCTCGCGACGGGCGGCTCCACGAACGGCGCGTACGGCCTCTACCGGTGGGAGATGGGCCCGCGCCCGGGCGGCCCCGATCCGCACTTCCACCGGACCATGACCGAGTCGTTCTACGTGTTGTCGGGCACGATCCGCCTCTACAACGGCGAGAAGTGGGCCGACGGCAAGCCGGGTGACTTCCTGTTCCTGCCCGAGGGCGGTGTGCACGCTTTCAAGAACGAGTCGGGCGAACCGGCCTCGATGCTGATCCTGTTCACGCCGGGCGCCCCCCGCGAGGCGTACTTCGAGGAGCTCGCCGGCATCGCCACCGCCGGCCGGCAGCTGAGCCCGGAGGAGTGGACGGAGCTGTACCTGCGCCACGACCAGTACATGGTCTGAGGCCGCCGCTCCACAGGCACGCTGACCGGCTGGGCGCCGCTGAGGGCCGACGACGTGAGGCGAACCACTGGAACGATGAGTGATCGATCTCCTACCGTGGGTTACCGACACCACGGGGAGGAGAGACGGTGCACATCAAGAACGTCACCATGGCCGGGGCGCTCACCGGGCTGGTCATGACGGGGGTCCAGTCCCAGTCCGCCGTGGCCGGAGACGTCCACGACTTCGGCGCCCTGGGCGTGGTCATCTGGAGCGAGCCCAGGGCGGGTGCGGGCCGCGCCGGCGTCGGCTACGCCGGTCAGGGATTCGAGTCGGACCGGTCGGCTGAGTACGGCCTCTACCGCTGCGACTTCTTCGAGAGCACCCTGTGGCACCACGGCCGCAACGTGGCGACCGGGGTCGTCGGCTGGGTTCCCGCCTGCAACCTGACCGACTCCGACTAATGGGAGCTACCGGGTCGGCTGACGGGCCGACCGGCCGACCGACCGCCCCGGTTGACGGGCCGTCCTTACACGCCCGCCTTGACGGGTGCGGGGCGGGGCGGGGCCGGGGTCTCGTCCTCCTCGTGGCCCTCGACCGACAGGTTCGGCAGGATACGGTCGAGCCAGCGCGGGCACCACCAGTTGAGCCGCCCCAGCAGCACCATGGTGGCGGGCACGAGGAAGCCCCTGATGATCGTGGCGTCCACCGCGATGGCCACCGCCAGCCCGACTCCGAACGTCTTGACCATCGGATCCGGGTACGCGATGAACGCCACGAACACCGCCACCATGATGAGGGCGGCCGACGTGATGACGCGGCCCGTCGACCCGAGCCCCTGCGCCACCGACCGCGCGTTGCCCCGGTGCCGCTGGTACGCCTGCCGCACCGCCGTCAGCAGGAACACCTCGTAATCCATCGACAACCCGAACAGCACCGCGAACAACATCAGCGGCACGTAGCTCTCGATCGGCACCGAGAAGAAGATGGTCTGCACGTACGACGAACTGGCCGGCGGGTCCATGCCCACCAGCCCGCTGCCCACGCCGATGGAGAACACCAGCGCCAGCGCGCCGAACGCGGCCCCGAGCGAGACGAGGTTCATCACCGCGGCCTTGATCGCGACGATGGGCGCGCGGAAGGCGAGCAGCAGGAGCAGCGCGCTCAGCAGCACGACCACCCCGATGACCAGCGGAGTGCGCTCGGCCATGCGGTCTCCAGCGTCGGTGAGCCCCGCGACCTTCCCGCCGACGTGCACCTGCACACCCGGCAGCGCGAGTTTCCTGACGTCCCTGACCACCTCGGCGGCCCGGGCGTCGCTCGGGGCGTAGTCGGTGACGACCTGGAGCAGGACCGACCGGCCCGAGGTGTTGACCTTGGGCTCGCCCACGTGTGCGGTGCCTTCGACGTCGTCGACCGCGCGGGTGAGGTGGTCGACGATCGGGTCGCCCGAGCCGGCGACCTTCGAGGGCAGCTCGGCGACCACGATCAGCGGACCGTTGGCGCCGGGCCCGAAGCCGCTGGCCATCAGCTCGTACGCCCGCCGCGAATCCGAGCCCTGCGTGCCGTATCCCTCGTCGAGGGGCCCGAGCTTCAGTGCCAGCGCGGGCGCGGCCAGCGCTCCGAGCACGAGGGCGCTGGCGAACAACACCCGCCACGGGCGGCGGGCGACCCACGAGCCGAGCCCGGCCCATCCGGCGCCGGACCCGTCGGCGCCCTTCAGGAACGGCACCTTGAGCGCGTTGACGCGGTGGCCGAGCAGCCCGAGCAGGGCCGGGACGAGCGTGACGGAGGTCAGCACGGCGGCGACGACGGAGATGCCGGTGACCCAGCCGAGCGTGGCCAGCAGCGGGAAGCCCGCCAGCATCAGCGCGCTCAACGCGATGATCACCGTGCCGCCGGCGAACACGACGGCTCCGCCCGAGCTCGACACGGTGCGGCGTACGGACTCCACGACCGGCACCCCGTCGGCCAGCAGCCGGCGGTGGCGGGACAGCAGGAACAGCGCGTAGTCGATGCCCACGCCGAGCCCGATCATCGTGGCCATGATGCCGGCCTGCTTGGGCATGTCGACCACCCACCCGAGCAGGCCGATCACGCCGAGCCCCGAGGCCACGCTGACCAGCGCGGTGAAGATCGGGATGAGCGCGGCCACCAGCGTCCCGAACGCGAACACCAGCACGAGCAGCGCGCAGAGCACGCCGATGATCTCGCTGGGTCCCGTCTTGATCTCCTTGTCGGCGGGCGTGGAGCTGTCCGCGGGCACCACCTCGAGCCCGGCGGCCCGTGCCGGGTCCGCGGCCTTGGACAGGCTCTGAGTGAGTGCGGCGATCTCGTCGCTGTCGTGGCCCTCCATGCGGACGCCGATGAGCCCGATCTGCAGGTTGGAGGCGATGCCGCCCACGCGGTACGGCGAGTCCACCTGCACGACGTGCGGCATGGTCCGGAGCCGGTCGACGGCCCGCTCCACTGCGCGCTTGGGCGCGTCCTCGGTGAGAGAGCCGTCGGCGGAGTAGACGACGAGCTGCACCGTGCCGCCGGCGGCGTAGCCGGGGCCGAAGCCGGTCTTCATCAGGTCGTGCGCGCGCTGCGCGTCGGTGCCGGGGATGCTCGCGTCGTTGCTGGTGGGAGCGGCGAACACGAGGCTGCCGCCCATCAGCGCGGCGGCCGCGACCACCCAGAGGACCAGCACGATCCGCCCGTGCCGTGCGCACCAGCCGCCCAGCCGTCCCAGCAACCGCGTCATCGCAAAAGCCCCCACTCGACGGCCGTCCAGTACGGTCGTACAGGACATACGATAAAACGGGAAATATTGGGAAGGCTGTCTCCTCCAGAGAAATGAGACGATGACCACAGCCGACGACACCCGCACCCGGATCCTGGCCGCCGCCCGCGAGTTGTTCGCCGAGCGCGGCTACGCGGCCACGTCGCTGGCCGACATCGCCGCCGCCGTCGGGCTGACCAAGACCGCCGTCGCCTACCACTTCCACCCCAAGGACCGCCTGGCGGCCGAGCTCCTCTCGCCGGCGGCCGGCGACATGCTGGCGCTGCTCGACTCCGGCCACGAGAGCCGGGACGAGTTCGTCGAGGCCCTGGTCGGGTTCGCGGTGCGCTACCGTTCGGTGATCCGCCTGTTCATGGAGGACCTGGCCGGCGACGACTCCGTCTCCCCCGTCTCGCCTGGCTCGGAGCGCGCGGTGATCAGGACGTACAGGGACGAGATCTTCGCCAAGCTCGTGGGCGAGGACCCCTGCCCGGAGACCCGGCTCAAGGGCTGGGCCCTGCTCGGCGCGCTGCAGTGGGGCACGGTCAAGACCATGGACCTGCCGGAAGAGCAGGTCAGAGCGGCCATGCTGGAGTCCGCCAGGGCGATCTGGCACGACCCACGAGGCGGCTAGAGGCCGAGGATCTCGCGCTCGACGTGGGAGAGCGCGAGACGTACCGCGCCCAGCGCCACCCCTTCGTCCCCGAAGGTGGACGCCACCACCTCGGGCACGCTCACGCACAACTCGGCCAAATGCCGCCTGACCGGTTCGAGCAGCACGTCTCCGGCCCGCACGTAGCCGCCGCCCAGCACCAGCAGGTCGGGGTCGATGGCCAGCGCGAGCGCCGAGGCGCCGATGGCGAGAGTCTCGGCGTAACCGTCGACCCGGCGCCGGGCGTCGCGGTCGCCGCGCAGCGCCGCCTCGAACACCTCGGCCGCCGAGGCGTCCTTGACCAGGTCGCGGGCGGCGTCCTCCCAGCCGACCTGGCGCAGCGTGCCGATCTCGCCCGCGGCCCCGCCACGCCCCGGATGCAGCCGGCCGCCGATCAGGATGCCCGCGCCCACCCGGCGGCCCATCATGACGTACACGACGTCGGAGGCGTGCTGGGCGCTGCCGCGCCAGTGCTCGGCGAGCGCGGCGAGGTTGGCGTCGTTGGCCGCCAACGCGGTGCAGCCGAACCAGTCTCCGGCCAGGCCCGCCAGGTCGACGCCCGTCCAGCCGGGCAGCGTGATCGACAACGACACGCGCCCGGTGCGGTCGACGATGCCCGAGGTGCCGGCCGCCACGGCCCACACGCGGGTGCGCGCCACGCCCGCGCCGTCCACGCAGGCCAGGCAGGTGCGGCGGGCGGCGGCCAGGCGTTCGTGGGCGGCGGCGTCAATGTCGACCTCGGCCCGCTCCCAGGCGATCACCTCGCCGCCGAGGTCGGCCAGCGCGGCCACGATGGTGTCGCCGCCGACCTCCACGCCCACCACGTAGCCGGCGTCCGCGCGGAACCCGAACCGCCGCGCGGGCCGCCCCATCGCGCCCTCGTCGGGCGGCACCTCCTTGACGTAGCCGCGCTCGCCCAGCTCGTCGAGGACCGCCTCGACCGTCTGCCTGGACAGCCCGGTGATGCGGCCGAGCTGCGTCAGCGTGGCCACGCCCTCGCGGCGCAGGGCCCTGAGCGTGGCCTGGGTGTTCACCTTGCGCAGCAGCGACGCGTCACCCGGCCGGAGCTCGGTCACTTATGAGACCTTTCCCCATAACTTCCCTATTGACGTCTACCAGCCCGGATCTTAGCATCAGCCGACATACGTGAATTGGTTACATAAGTAGAGGAGCTTGATGATCACGCTCGCCATCGTCGGCGCGGGCTCGCGGGGCGCCTCCTACGCCGACCACGCCGTCGAGACCGGCCGGGCACGCGTGGTCGCGGTGGCCGACCCGCTCGCCGGCCGCCGCGCCAGGTTCCCCGACGCGACGCCGTACGAGGGCTGGCGCGAGCTGGCCGCGCTGCCCCGCCAGGCGGACGCGGTCGTCATCGCCACCCAGGACCGCGAGCACGTCGAGCCGGCCGTGCGCTTCGCCGAGCTGGGCTACGACATCCTGCTGGAGAAGCCCATGGCGGTCTCGGAGGACGACTGCCACACGATCGTGGAAGCCGCCGAGCGCTCCGGCGCGATATTCGCCGTCTGCCACGTGCTGCGCTACACGGCGTACACCAGGGTGCTGAAGGAGCTGCTCGACGGGGGCCGGATCGGCGAGATCGTCAACATCCAGCACCTGGAGCCGGTGGGCTGGTGGCACCAGGCGCACTCGTACGTGCGGGGCAACTGGCGGCGGGCCGACGAGTCCACGTTCATGCTGCTCGCCAAGTCGTGCCACGACCTCGACTGGCTGGTGCACCTGACGGGCCGGCAGGTCACCCGCGTGTCGTCGTTCGGCGGCCTGCAGCACTTCCGCCCGGAGAACCGGCCGGAGGGCGCCGCCGACCGCTGCCTCGACTGCCGGGTCGAGCCCGACTGCCCCTACTCCGCCCGGCGCATCTACCTGCCGCTGGCGGGCACGGACGAGTGGCCGCTGTCCGTGCTCACCGACGACGTCTCCGAGCAGGGGGTGCTGGAGGCGCTCAGGACCGGCCCGTACGGCAGGTGCGTGTACGCCTGCGACAACGACGTGGTCGACCACCAGGTCGTGAACCTGGAGTTCGAGGGAGGCGCGACCGCGTCGTTCACGATGACGGCCTTCACGCCCGCGCTCCACCGCCAGACCCGGATCTTCGGCACCCGAGGCTCCATCGAGGGCGACGGCGACCGCCTGATCGTGACCGACTTCGTCACGGGCCGATCCGAGACCGTCGACACCAGTCCGACCGGCGACGCGACGGCGAGGGGCGGCCACGGCGGCGGCGACCAGGCGCTGGTCGAGGCGTTCCTGACCGCTGTGGCCACGAGAGACCGCGCCCCGATCCTCTCCTCCCCCGGCGAGAGCCTGCACAGCCACCTCATCGCCTGGGCGGCCGAGCGGTCGCGGCTGCACGGCGAGACCGTAACCCTGGAAGGAACCCCCCGATGAAGGCAATCCACATCGCCGCCGCGCTGGCGCTCGGCGCGGGACTGGCCGGCTGCGGCTCGACGACCCCCGCGAGCGCGCCGGCCGCGCAGGAGAACGGCGGGCGCGGGCCGATCACGTTCCTCGGCGGCAAGTTCGAGGCCGAGTCGGTGCAGAAGATCGTCGACGCCTGGAACGCCGCGCACCCCGACGAGAAGGCGACCGTCGTGCTGCTCCCGGAGAGCGCCGACGAGCAGCGCCGCAAGCTCATCCAGAGCGCGCAGACCAAGTCGGACACCGGCGACGTCATCCTCATCGACGCGGTGTGGACCAGCGAGTTCGCCGCGAACCGGTGGGTGGACGAGCTGAAGCTGGACACGACCGGCCTCCTCCCCACCACCATCGAAACGGCGAAATATCGCGACAAGCTCTATGCGATGCCGCTGTTCACCGGCACCGGCCTGCTCTACTACCGCACCGACCTGGTCAAGAAGCCGCCCAAGACCTGGGACGAGATGAAGAAGATCTGCGCGGACGTCCTGCCCGAGCAGAAGGGCATGAGCTGCTACGCCGGCCAGTTCGACAAGTACGAGGGCCTGACCGTGAACTTCGCCGAGGCCGTCTCCTCCGCCGGCGGCCGGCTGCTCGACGAATCCGGCAAGCCCCAGGTCACCAGCGAGGCGGCGAAGCAGGCCGCGCGGTTCCTCGCCGACGGGTTCGACAGCGGCATGATCCCGAAAGAGGCGATCACGTACAAGGAGGAAGAGGGACGGGTCGCCTTCCAGGAGGGCAAGCTGCTCTTCTACCGCAACTGGGCCTACGGCTACGAGGCCGCCCAGAAGACCGACGGCTCCAGCAAGGTCGCCGGCAAGGTCGACGTGGCGCCCATCCCCGGGCTGACCGGCCCGGGCTCGGGCACGCTGGGCGGCAACAACCTGGCCGTCTCCGCCTTCTCCAAGCACAAGCAGAGCGCCAGGGACTTCGTCGCGTTCATGACCAGCGCCGCGCAGCTCAAGGCGTTCGCGCAGACCAGCTCGATGCCGGTGGCGCGGGCCGCGATCTACGAGGATCCCGAGCTGGTCAAGAAGTACCCGTACCTGCCGGCGCTCAAGGAGGGCATCCTCGCCGCCGTGCCGCGCCCCGCGGCCGTCAAGTACGGTGACGTGACCGCCGCCGTCCAGGAGTCCGCGTACGCCATCATCACCCGCGCCAAGCCCGTCGACCAGGCCCTGACCGAGCTCCAGTCAGCCCTCGGCCCGCTGCTCACGTGAGAGTGCGCCCGGCCGCGCCGCGCGGCCAGTCGTGGACGGCCGCCGCCATGCTGTCGCCCACCATGATCGTGCTGGCGCTCGTGGTCTTCTACCCGCTGGTCGCGGCCATGCGCGAATCGTTCTACGAAAGCGGGCAACGGCTCGACGCGGACGGCTTCGTGGTGGAGGGCGAGTGGTTCGCCGGACTCGCGAACTACGCGGGCGTGGCGGAGCAGCGCTTCATGAACGCCGCGTTCAACACCACCCTGTTCACCGTGGTGACGGTGGCGCTGGAGGTCGTGCTCGGGATGGCCATGGCACTGGTCATGCGGCGGGCCTTCAGGGGGCGGGCGTTCCTGCGGGCCAGCATCCTCATCCCGTGGGCCGTCCCGACGGCGGTCGCGGGCCTCATGTGGAAGTGGATCTTCCAGGCGGACGGCGTGGCCAACACTCTGCTCGGCACCGACATCCTCTGGACCGCCGACGGCCCCTGGGCCAAGCTCGCCGTGATCATCGCCGACACCTGGAAGACCGCCCCCTTCGTCGGCCTGCTCGTGCTGGCCGGGCTGCAGATCATCCCGTCCAGCGTGTACGAGGCCGCCAAGGTCGACGGCGCCACCCCCTGGCAGACGTTCCGCCGGATCACCCTGCCGCTGGTCCGGCCCGCCCTGCTGGTGGCCGTGCTCTTCCGGCTGATGGACGCGCTGCGCATCTTCGACCTGCCGTACGTGCTGGTCGGGCCGCGCAAGCAGTCGGTGGAGACGCTGTCGGGACTCATCTGGGACGAGGCGACACGGGTGCACTACGGGCCCGCGTCGGCGTACGGGACGGCGCTGTTCGCCTACATCGCGGTGATCGCGTTCGTCTTCGTCAAGCTGCTCGGGGCCGACCTGCTGAGCGACGTGCGCTCGCGCCGGAAGGAGGCCCGCGATGTGGCGTAGGGCCGCCATGACGGGCATCGCGCTGTACTGCCTGGTGCCGTTCTACTGGATGGTGGTGTCGAGCTTCCGCCGCACGGCCGACATCCACGACAAGTCGCCGCTGCCCGCGCCGTGGTCGCTGGAGAGCTACGACGCGGTCTTCGCCGAGGGCATGGGCTTCGGCCGGTCGCTCGTCAACAGCCTCGTCGTCGCGGGCACCACCACGGCGGTCACCCTCCTGGTCGGCACCATGGCGGCGTACGCGCTGGCGCGGCTGGCCTTCCGCGGCAAGAACGTCATCCTGGCCCTCGTGATCGCCGTGTCCATGTTCCCCGGGGCGCTGCTCATCGTGCCGCTGCTCAAGCTGTTCACGACGATCGGCTGGATCAACACCTACCAGGCGATGATCGTCCCGTCGATGTCCTTCGCCCTGCCGCTGACCATCTGGAACCTGACGACGTTCTTCCGGCAGCTGCCGTACGAGCTGGAGCAGGCCGCCATGATCGACGGCTGCACCGCCTTCGCCGCCTTCCGCCGCGTCATGCTCCCCCTGGCGGCGCCGGGAGTCTTCACCACGGCGATCCTGGCCTTCATCGCGACGTGGAACGAGTTCATCATCGCCGTCACCATGGTCAACGACCAGTCCCGCCAGACGGCCACGGTCCGGATCGCCCAGTTCACCGGCGCGGCCAAGTTCGACACCCCGTTCGGCACGCAGATGGCGGCGGGCGTGCTGGTGACGATCCCGCTGGTGCTGCTGGTGCTGTTCTTCCAGCGCCGCATCGTCGCGGGGCTGACGGCGGGAGCCCTCAAGTGACCACGCCACCGCTCACCCCGAGGAACCTAGGGGTGGGCCGCCGCCGCCCGCCGCTCCGGGGGACGGGCGCCCTCCTGTCGCTGCCTGCGGCGCCTGGTCAGGAACCAGCCCAGCCCCAGAACGGCGAGTCCGAGCGGCGTCCGGGTCAGCCACTTCGCGGCGAAGAACATGAAGAGCTTTTTCATGAGCTGCACCTGCCCCGGGAACGGCGCGGCACGCGTGGGTCCGTGCGAGGCGCCCGCGCGGTCAATCGCCGGGGATCTGGCCGCTCGGGGTCGGCGAAGGCTGCTCGTCGCCGGGGTCCGGAGGGCCTGACTGGCCGGCCACGCCGACGATGATCAGGACCGTGGCTCCCGGCTTGGCGCAGCTGCCCGCCTGGACACTCTGACGCAGGATCGTGCCCGCCCGCGACTCGTCCTCCACCACCTGCCCGCGCTGCCGCACCCTGAAGCCGGCGGCCTCCAGGGCCGCCCGCCCGTCCGCCCTGGACCGGCCGACGACAGGCGGCACGGCCGTGCCGTGGCGGGACAGGGTGAGGTTCACCGAGGTGCCACCGGCGACGCGGCTGCCCGCTTCGGGGTCGCTGCCGAGCACCCGGCCGCCGGGCTGGTCGGAGCAGGTGTGGCTGATCGTGCCGACCTCGAGGCCCGCGCCGGTCAGGGCGTTCTCGGCGGCCTGGCGCGCCTTGCCCGTGACCGCGGGCACCGCCACCCCCTTCGACACCTGGAGCGCGACCTTGCTGCCCCTGGCCGCCTCCGCGCCGGAGGCCGGCTCGCTGCCGAGCACCTGGCCGATCTTCTCCGGCGAGTCGGCCTCGGTGACCGCGCCCAGTGCCAGCCCGGCCTTCTTGAGTGCCTTGGTCGCCGCGCCCTTGCTCATCCCGACCAGCGAAGGCACCGGCACGGTGACCGGGCGGGTCGCCGGGGGTGGCTTCGCGGTGGGCTCGCGCTGCTCCTGCGTCTCCTTCCTGGTCCTGATCGGGGTGGACTCGCCGATCGGCGACTGGGTGATCACGGGTGGGTTCGTGTCCGGCAGCAGCGGTCCCGCCTGCGCACCCCGTTGCTCGTCGAACGTGGGGATGAGCACCGTGAGCAGCACGGCGGCGGTCACCGTGAGCGCCGCGCAGACGGCGATGGCGGCCCTCGGCCAGCCCCGTTTCGGGGGCTGCGTCAGCTGCGTGCCAGGGTGGGGCCCCGACGTCTCGGGCGGGCGCCCCACCCGCCCCCACCCGGTGGCTCCCGACCCGCCGCCCACGCCTGCCGGGGAATCCACCGAGGCGGGACCTCCGGACGTGCTCTGCTCCCTACCGAGCTCTGCGAGAGCGGATCCGGACCCCGTCGGCTCCCGCGACTCGGGCAGCACGTAACCGCCGGATGCCCCCGTCTCCTCCGGCTCGGCCATCGGGGGCCGCGGCTCGGGGATCAGCGGCGGCGTGGCACGCAGGATGGGGGCGGGTGGCGAGCTCAGCACACCGTCCGGCACGTCGCCCGCCTCACCCAGCAGCGCGAGCAGCAGGTCCCTGCTGGTCGGCCGGTTGCGGGCGTCCTTGTCCATGCACGACTCCACCAGCGTGCGCAGCCGGCCGTCCAGCAGCCCGAGCTCGGGCGCCGCGGTCAGGATGCGGTGCAGCACTGGCGCGACGGAGTCCTGCCCGAACGGCGCGCTCGCGTTGGCCGCGAAACACATCGTCGCGCCCCACGAGAACACGTCCGCCGCCCCGGTGACCGCCGACGCGGTGATCTGCTCGGGCGCCATGTACGCGGGCGTCCCCACGCCCCTGCCGCTCACCGTGGCCGCCGCGTCCAGCGCCTTGGCCAGGCCGAAGTCGATCACGCGCGGCCCGTCGGGGCCGAGCAACACGTTCTGGGGCTTGAAGTCGCGGTGCACGATCCCGGCCCGGTGGATCGCCGCGAGCGCGGTCGCGGTGCCGACCGCGAGCCGCTCCAGTGCGCCGCCCCGCCGCGGCCCGGTGAGCGCGACCTCCCGCTGCAGCGAGGGCCCCTCGACATATTCGCTCACGATGTACGGCCGGCCCTCGTCGAACCCCGCGTCGATCACCTGCGCCGTGCAGAAGCGCGCCACATGCTTGGCCAGCTCGACTTCCCGCAGGAACGCCCCCCGCTCGTCGCCGACCGGCCCATGCAGCAGCTTGACCGCGTATCTTTCCCCGCCCCTCGTGCCGAGGAACACCGCACCCTGACCACCCTCGCCCAGGCGCCCGGAGAGCGTGTACTCCCCGAGCCGCTGCGGGTCCCCCGTCCTGAGCGGCTGCGCCGTTGGCACGGGCACCCTCCCCTCGCCGCCTGCTACCTACTGAAGGCAACGGGCCGCCCGCAGTCAACCGTGCGCAGGCCAATCGCTGCCTGACCGTGATACAGCAGGTCAGGAGGTACGGGCGACCTTGCCCGAATACGTAACCTGGTCCTCACCGTGGCGGGTGACCTTGATGGCCATCTGGTTAGTGTCGGCGGTCGGGAGCATCCTCAGCGTCCCTGGATAACACTCCTCGCCCCGGACCTGATCGAGGGTGAACACCATCTGGGTGCCGGTCTGCCCGATCCGTCCGGAACAGTGCAGATCCGCTCCCCATCGCATGGCGCCGCCGCCTTCGGGGTGCACGTGCAGTTCGATGGGGAACACGCGCTCGGCGGTGAAGTGCTCGGCCGAGCCGGTCCACATGCCTTCGAGGCCGGGACCCTGGGCGCCGCGCAGCCAGAACACGAACCCGGCCACCCCCATGGCGAGCCCGGCCACCGCCACGATGACCTGCCAGAGCCGCACCCGCCCCCGCGCGGGCCGCGTTCCGGGGAGCCGCCCGTCACCGTCCGCGCCCTCGCCGGCCGTGCTCCCGCCGCTCTCCCGCCCCGCGCCCCCGGACGTGCTTCCGGTCCTTTCCAGCCCGGCCGCACCGGAGGGGGTGCCGGCGTGCCGGTGCGCGGAGGTGGCGGCCGTCTCGCGGACGCGTACGACGGGGAAGCTCGTCGTCGGGTCAGGATCGGTGATCACGATCTCGTCCCGCTCGGCGGCGCCGACGGCGGCCATGGCGCCGGACGTCAGCACGTCCTGCTCGCCGGCCGCCTGCTGCCCCAGGAGCCGCAGCAGCACCTCCTCGGCGCTCGGCCGGTCGCCGGGCTCGGGGGCCAGGCACGCCTGCACGATCTCGCGCAGCGGCCCGCGCAACGGTCCCAGGTCCGGCTTGCCGTACAGGATCCTGGCCAGCACCTCCCGGTGCGTCTCCGCCGTGAACGCGTGCCGGCCGCTGGCGGTGTACGCGACGGTCAGCCCCCACGCCCACAGGTCGGCGGGCGGCCCCGCGGGCTCTCCGTGGATGCGCTCGGGCGCCATGTAGGCCGGGGTGCCCACGGGGATGTGGCCGGTGGTCGCCTCGGTGTTCACGAGCCTGGACACGCCGAAGTCGATCACGCGCGGCCCGTCGAGCCCGAGCAGCACGTTGCCCGGTTTGAAGTCGCGGTGCACGACGCCGGCGCGGTGGATGGCGCCGAGGGCGGTGGCGGTGCCGATGGCCAGGCGGTCGAGCGAGCCGCCCTGGCGCGGCCCCTCCGCCACGATGTGCTCGCGCAGCGAGGGGCCTTCGACGTACTCGCTGACCAGGTAGGGCCGATCGCCTTCGAGGTCGGCCTCGATCAGCTGGGCCGTGCAGAAGGCCGCCACCCGGCGCACGGCCTCGACCTCGCCGAGGAACCTGCGCCGCACGTCGGGGTCGCTCGACAGGCTGGCGCGCAGGAGCTTGACCGCGACTTTGGCGCCTTGCGGGGACTCGCCGAGATACACGACGCCCTGGCCGCCCTGGCCGAGCCTGCGTGTCAGCCGGTACGGCCCAAGTCGCCGCGGATCATCGGCACGAAGCTCGGACATATACCGCCATTATGCCCGTCATCAATGAAGGGCCGCGTATTGATCAAGAAAACGCAGCACCTCGTCCGCGGACCCGCTCGGCAGCGTGGCCACGGCTTCATCGATGCCGAGACCGGCGAAGTAGTCGAGCTTCTCCTTCGTCGGCCGTGTCCCGAACGGTATCACTTCGGCCATCGGCCGCCCGGCCTTTTCGCACGCTTCGCGTAGCGCGGGCAGCGCCGCCTTGATCCCGTGGCCGCCGATCGGCATCCAGCCGTCGGCGTACTCGGCGACGTGCGCGAACAACGTCGGCCCGGCGGCGCCGCCCACGTACACGGGCGGGACCCGCACCGGTTTGGGCCAGGACCAGGACGGCTCGAACCCGTCGAAAGCGGCCACCTCGTCGCGCCACAGGGCCCGCATCGCCAGCACGTTGCGCCTGGCGACCTCGCGGCGGCGGCCGTACGGGACTCCGTGGTTCTCGATCTCCTCGACGTTCCAGCCGAACCCGACGCCGACCACCACGCGCCCGCCGGAGAGGTGGTCGAGGGTGGCGACGGCCTTGGCGGTCACGATGGGGTCGCGTTGAGCGGCGAGCAGGATGCCGGTGCCCAGGCACAGCCGCCCGGTCGCGGCGGCGGCGAAGGAGAGGGCGACGAGGGGGTCGAGGGTGCGCTTGTACTCCTCGGGCAGTTCCCGCTGCCCGCCCGCGGGAGGGGTGCGGCGCGAGACCGGGATGTGGGTGTGCTCAGGCAGGTAGAGCGAGGAGAAGCCGCGTTCCTCCGCCGCTCTGGCCAGCTCGTGGACCGGCATGGCCAGGTCCGTCGCGAACATCGTGACCCCGAGCCTCATGGGGACCTCCCGTCGTGACCAAGCGATTGCTCGGTTAAGATTTCCAGAGTACCTTGCAGAAGACCATCCGCGGAGAGAGGCCCAACGGTGAAGTTCTCTATCTTCCTGAATCCGCAGATTCCCGGCTCTGGCTACGCGGCCGAGGAGAACGCCAAGGCCAGGCGGCCCATCGGGCGTGACACGGAGTCGTACCAGAGGTTGCTGCACGAGGTGCGGGAGATAGCCGTCCACGCCGACCAGGTCGGGTTCGACGCGCTGATGATGACCGAGCACCATTTCCATTCGGAGGGCATGGAGTTCTCGGTCAACCCACTCATGTTCCTCACCGACCTGGCCGCCAGGACCGAGCGCATCCTGCTGGCGCCGCTCGGCCTGGTCCTGCCCGCCTGGGACCCGATCAGAGCCGCCGAGGACGTGGCGTTGCTCGACCAGTTCTGCAAGGGACGGCTGCGCCTCGGCGTCGCCCGCGGCTACCAGAACCGCTGGATGAACGTGCTGGGCCAGCGCTGGCACGCCGCCGCCGCCCGCTCCGACGGCTCGGCCTCCGACACCCGCAACTTCGACGTCTTCGGCGAGGTGCTGAAGATCATGAAGCTGGCGTGGACCCAGGAGACGTTGCGCTACAAGTCCGACGTCCTGGACTACCAGGTGCCCTTCCCGTACGAGGGCATCGAGGGCTGGCCGGCGCAGGAGTGGACCAGGACGTTCGGCGCGCCCGGCGAGCTCGCCGACGACGGCACGGTGCGGGCCGTCTCCGTCTGCCCCAGGCCGTACCAGAACCCGCACCCCGAGCTGTGGCAGCCGTTCACGATCTCCGACCGGTCGGTCATCAGGGCCGCCCAGGAGGACATCATGCCGTGGATGTTCACCCCCAACCCCGACGACCACGCCCAGAAGGCCAGGCTCTACCAGGAGGAGTCCGCCAAGCAGGGCCGCCACTACAAGCTGGGCGAGCACACCGGCATCCTCAAGATCGTCGGCATCGCCGACACCACCGAGGAGGCCATCAACACCTTCGGCCGCAGCATCCCGAAGGACTTCGCCGCCTTCTTCGGCCCGTTCGGCTACCTCGAGGTGCTGCGGAAGAAGGAGGACGAGAAACACAAGCCGATCTCCCCGGAGAAGGGCGACGCCAAGCGCATGAACGACGTGGAGATGGCGCTCTTCGGCACCCCCGACGACGTCAAGCGCGGCATCCAGCGCATGCTCGACCGGATGCCCGACCTGGAGTGGTTCGGCCTCTACATGCAGGGTCAGCAGGGGGTGCTGCCGCTCGACACGGTCAAGCGCAACCTGGAGATGTTCGCCACCAAGGTCGCCCCGGAGTTCCGATGAAGATGTGGCTGGGGGCCTCGTTCTCCGACACGGACCAGTTCGTGGAGCTGGCGCGGGCCGCCGAACGGTGCGGCTTCGACACGCTGACGCTCTCCGACCATCTCTTCTACGCCGATTTCGCGACGCCGTACCCGTACTCGAAGTCGGGGCGGCCGCGCTGGAACGCGCGGACGCACTGGCCGGACGTGTGGGTGACGATCGGGGCCATGGCGGCGGTGACCACGTCGCTGCGGTTCGCCCCCAACGTCTACATCGCCCCGGTGCGCGACCTGTTCACCGTGGCCAAGCAGGTGTCCACGGCGGCGGTGTTGTCGCGGGAGCGGGTGACGTTCGGGGTGGGGGTGGGCTGGTGCAAGGAGGAGTTCGTCGCGACCGGCCAGGACTTCCACACGCGGGGGCGGCGGCTGGACGCGATGGTGCCCGTGCTGCGCTCGTTGTGGGCGGGCGAGACGGTCACCCTGGACGGGCTGCCCGCCCTGTCGATCTCCCCGGTCCCCGCCGGGCGCATCCCCGTCCACGTGGGCGGTGACAGCGAGGCCGCCCTGCGCCGGGCGGCGCGGCTGGGCGACGGCTGGATCGGCAACCGCATCTACACCGAGGAGCAGCTCGACCCCGTGCTCGACACGCTCCGCCGGCACCTCGACGCCAACGGCAGGAGCGGGCAGCCGTTCGACATCATCGCGCCGCTCGCGGTGCCGCCGGACGCCGGCACGTACCGGCGCTTCGCCGCCAAGGGCGTGACGGGAACGCTGGCCGCGCCCTGGTGGCTGGCTACCCCGGAAGAGAAGGCCCGGTACGGCGAGGACACCCTGGAACTCAAGATCGCCACCATGGAGCGCTTCGCCGAGGAGGTCGTCGCCAAGCTCTGACCCGCCCGCCTGGCCGCCCGGCCCGGGGTAACTGGAGGGGGCGATAACCTCGTCTCGTGCTGGAAAGGATCGCGGCCACGCGCTACGTGACCCCGCTGCGCGAGGGCGGGTCGCTGCCGGGCGTCGTCGAGGCCGACGACCTGGGCACCTACGTCGTGAAGTTCCGTGAGGCGGGCCAGGGCCGGCGGGTGCTCGTCGCCGAGATCATCGCGGCCGAGCTGGGCCGCCGGCTGGGCCTGCGGACACCCGAGCTCAAGCTCATCGACCTCGACCCCCAGCTCGGCGTCAGAGAGCCGGACGAGGAGGTGCAGGACCTCCTCAAGGCCAGCACCGGCCTCAACCTGGCGATCGACTTCCTGCCGGGCGCGCTCGGGTTCGACCCCCTGGCCTGGTCGGCCGATCCGGTGTTCGCGTCGAGGGTGGTGTGGTTCGACGGCCTCATCCACAACATCGACCGGAGCTGGCGCAACCCCAACCTGCTGGTCTGGCACGGCGACACCTGGCTGATCGACCACGGCGCGGCGCTCTGGTTCCACCACAACTGGAAGACGGCCGACCCGCGGCGGCCGTTCGACGCCGGCGACCACGTGCTCGCGCCGTTCACCCGCGACGTGGCGGCGGCGGGCACCGAGCTGGCCGCGAAGATCACCCCTGAGCTGCTGGAGGCCGTGACGGCGCTGGTGCCCGGCGAATGGCTCGACGGCGAGCCCGGGTTCGGCTCGGCCGGCGCCGTCCGCGAGGCCTATGCCGATCACCTGCTCCGGAGGGCCCGAGAGCCGCACGACTGGCTGGTGTCCTCCGAGCAGAGGGCGCCCAGGCAGGGGCCGGGGTCCGTCGGCGAGTTCTGGCGGGGAGGCGGCCGGTGACCAGGGACGTCTACGAATACGCGGTGATCCGCGTCGTGCCCAGGGTCGAGCGGGGCGAGCAGATCAACGCGGGCGTGCTGCTCTACTGCCAGCCGCGCGGCTACCTGTGCGCGCGGGTCGAGCTCGACGCCGGCCGGCTGAGGGCCGTCGATCCCGGCGCCGACCTCGACGGCGTACGCCGGGCGCTGAGCGCGTACGAGCTGGCCTGCGGCGAGGAGGCCGGTCCGCTGGAGGGCGAGTCGCTCGGCGGCAGGTTCCGCTGGCTGACGGCCCCGCGCAGCACGATCGTGCAGGCCGGGCCGGTGCACGCGGGGCTGACGAGCGACCCTGACACCGAGCTGGCCAGGCTCTTCGACAAGCTCGTACGCCTCTGACCGGGGGCGGGCTCCCGCGCGCTAGAACAGCACCGACATGAAGGTGTCGACCTCGTGGAAGCCGACCTTGCGATAGACCGCGCGCGCCGATCGGTTGTAGTCGTTGACGTAGAGCGTGACCACGGGTGCGAAGCAGCTCAGCGCGGCCTCCACCGTCGCGGCCATGCCCGCCACGGCGTGGCCCCTCCCCCGCAGCTCGGGGGCGACCCAGACACCCTGGATCTGGCAGGCGTGGGGCGTGACCGCGCCGATCTCCGCCTTGAACACCACCCGCCCGTCCTCGATGCGGGCGTAGGAGCGGCCGATCCTGATGAGCTCGGCGACCCTGGTGCGGTAGAGGGCGCCGCCGTCGCCGAGGTTCGGCGACACCCCGACCTCTTCGGTGAACATGGCCACGCACGCGGGCAGCAGGATGTCGAACTCCTCCGGCCGCACCCGGCGGACGAGCGGGTCGGCGGGCACCGGCGCCTTGTGCGAGGTGGCCATGACCGGCTGCGCCCAGCGGATCGCGCGGGCCCGGCCCCAGTGCGGCTCCAGCCGCTCCCACAACAGGGAGACAGCGTCGGCGGGACCCACGATGGACGAACACCGGCGCCCCTGCTTGCGGGCGCGGTCGGCGAACGCGTGCACGGCCTCAGGACCGGCGTTGACCGGCACCATGTTGGCCCCGGCGTAACAGAGTGACACGAGGCCACCGCGCGGCCCGAATCCCCACATCTGCCCGCCCAGCCTCGCCGGATTGAGTCCGACGGCCCGCACCCGGGAGGAGACGAAGACGTTGGCGACCGGGTCGGAGTCAAGCATGGCGAGAACTTCGTCCCGGTCGCTGTCGTCGAGCACGCGCGACGCCGATGTTCGCAGCATCACACGGTCAGACTACGCGAAGGGTTACCGATTAGCTCATCTGGCGATGCCCGCGGTAACCGATTCTTGACGTCACCCTGCGCCGAGCAGCCCCAGCAGCCCGAGAGCGCTCAGCAGATCGTGCCGCTCCGGCGGCTTCGCGGCCATGCGGGCGGACGCGCTCGGCTCGGGCAGCGCGCGGCACCCGGCGTCCCGCGCCGGCAGCGAGCCGTCACTCAGGTACGCCGCCAGGTGCCCGTCCACGCACTGGTTGCCCCCCAGGGACACGCCGTGGTTACCCCCCTGCTCGACCACCAGGCGGGAGCGCGGGAAGAGGCGGTGCACCGTCAGCGCCCCCCTGTAGGGTGTCGCGGCGTCGTCACGGGACTGCAGGATGAGGATCGGCGGCAACTTCGGCGACCCGTGCACCTCGACCGGCTCGCCGCCACGCACGTGCCAGAACGCGCACGGGGCGTTGTACCACGCGTTCGGCCAGGTCAGGAACGGCGCGCTGCGGTGCGACCTGGTCATGTCGGCCCGCCACCTGTCCCAGTCGCGCGGCCAGCGGGCGTCGCGGCACTGGACGCCCAGGTAGACGGCGTAGCTGTTCTCGTCCGCCGCCTCGACCTTGCCGTGCTTGTCGTAGAGGTCGACCAGGCCCTTCACCTCGCCCTTCCGGACGTAGTCGGACCAGGCCGCGGCGAACGCGGGCCAGAGCTTGTCGCTGTAGCCGGCGATGGTGAACGTGTCGTCGAGCTCGCTCGGCCCCACGATGCCGCCTGCCGGGCGATCCCTCAGCCTGTCACGCATCGCGTAGTAGGCGAACGACGTCTGCTTCGTGGTGCTGCCGAGCGTGTAGACGGAGTTGTGCTCGGCGACCCAGCCGAGGAAGAGGCGATGGCGGCGTTCGAAGGCGGCGTTCTGCCTGAGGTTGGCCTCGTACCACACCGCGGTGGGGTCGACGACGCTGTCCAGGACCAGCCGCTTGACACGCTGCGGGAAGAGCGTGGCGTAGACGGCGCCGAGGTAGGTGCCGTACGAGTAGCCGAAGTAGCTGATCTTCTGCTCGCCGAGGGCGGCGCGGATGGCGTCCATGTCCCTGGCGGAGTTCTCGGTGGTGAGGTGCGGCAGCAGCCAGGCCCAGCGGTTGCCGCACGCGTTCGCGTACGAGGCCGCCCGGCTGAGCAGCACCCGCTCCTCGGCCCGCCCGCGCGGCACGGCGTCCGGCCGCGGCGCCTTGTAGTAGGCGCCGGGGTCGACGCAGCGCATCGCCGGCTCGCTCGCGCCGACGCCGCGGGGGTCGAAGCCCACGATGTCGTAGCGGTCGCGCAGGTCTCCGGGCAGGTTCCTGGCGACGTACGAGGTGAGGTTGCGGCCGGACGCGCCGGGGCCGCCCGGGTTCACCAGGAGCGTCCCCAGGTGGTCGGCGTCCCGCGACGTCTTGGCCTTGATCCGGTTGATCGCCACCTTGATCGAATGTCCGAGCGGCTCGCGGTAGTCGAGCGGCACGCGCACGGTGGCGCACTCCAGGCCGGCCTGCGCCGGCTTTCCCGACACCTGGGGACACGGCCCCCAGGCCACCGCGGCCGGCGCGGCCGGCGCGCCTCTCGCTCCGCTGGCCACCGCCATCCCGTCCGCGCTGACGATTACGGCGACGAGCACCGCCGTTCCGGCGACAATCCCGACTACCCGTTTCACCCGGCCCCCTCCCATGTCATAGGCCTTGCGATGCTCCCGTACGTGAGCGGGCCATGACGCTGGGTATGGGCAAATGCTTGCCATCATGTAATGGATCGGTTGCAAAGAGTGAAGGGCGACATGCGGCCCGCGGACGCCGGAGACCCCGGGCCGATGGCGGGCCCGGGGTCTCCGTGTGGGTCTAAGGGCAGGTCAGCCGACCGTGACCTGAGGGCCGGCGTCGTCGTCGAGATCGATCTCGACGCCCATCTCCTCGGCCAGCCGCATGGCCTCCTCGATCAGGGTCTCCACGATCTGCGACTCGGGCACGGTCTTGATGACCTCGCCCTTGACGAAGATCTGGCCCTTGCCGTTGCCTGAGGCCACCCCGAGGTCGGCCTCGCGGGCCTCGCCCGGCCCGTTGACGACGCAGCCCATGACGGCCACCCGCAGCGGGACCTTCATGCCCTCCAGCCCTGCCTGCACCTGGTCGGCCAGCGTGTAGACGTCGACCTGGGCCCGCCCGCACGACGGGCAGGACACGATCTCGAGGCCGCGCTCGCGCAGCCCGAGCGACTCCAGGATCTGGGCGCCCACCTTGACCTCCTCGACCGGCGGCGCGGACAGGGACACCCTGATCGTGTCGCCGATGCCCTCGGCCAGCAGCGCGCCGAAGGCGACGGAGGACTTGATCGTGCCCTGGAAGGCCGGCCCGGCCTCCGTGACGCCCAGGTGCAGCGGGTAGTCGCACTGGGCGGCCAGCAGGCGGTACGCGTTGATCATCACGACCGGGTCGTTGTGCTTGACCGAGATCTTGATGTCTCTGAACCCGTGCTCCTCGAACAGCGAGCACTCCCACAGGGCCGACTCCACCAGCGCCTCGGGCGTGGCCTTGCCGTATTTCTGCAGCAGCCGCGGGTCAAGGGAACCGGCGTTGACGCCGATCCTGATCGGCACGCCGTGCTCGGCCGCGGCCTTGGCGATCTCCCCGACCTTGTCGTCGAACTTCTTGATGTTGCCCGGGTTGACGCGCACGGCAGCGCAGCCCGCCTCGATGGCCGCGAACACGTATTTCGGCTGGAAGTGGATGTCGGCGATGACGGGGATCTGCGATTTCCTGGCGATGACGGGCAGCGCGTCGGCGTCGTCCTGGGACGGCACCGCGACACGCACGATCTGGCAGCCGGAGGCCGTCAGCTCGGCGATCTGCTGCAGGGTGGCGTTGACGTCGGCGGTCACCGTGGTCGTCATCGACTGCACCGAGACGGGGGCGTCGCCGCCCACCGGCACGCTGCCGACCATGAGCTGGCGGGAGTGGCGGCGTTCGGCGAGCGGCTTGGGGCGCACCGCCGGAATGCCGAGAGCTACAGATGACATTTCAACCCTTACTGTGACGACGCTTTCAGTCTAGGTAGTCAGCGGGACTGCCCCGCTGTGAGTTCGGCCGCACGGGCCCGGGCCCAGGCGTCGGCCGCCAGCACCTCGTCGACGGAGCCGGCCGGTGTGACGTCGTGCTCCTCGACGACCTGGGCGACGGTGTCGACGATCGCCAGGAACGGCAGGTCGCCGCGCATGAACGCGTCGAGGCAGGCTTCGTTGGCGGCGTTGTAGACGGCCGGCGCGGTGCCGCCCGCGCCGCCGACGTGCCTGGCGAGCGCGACGGAGGGGAACGCCTCGTCGTCGAGCGGCTCGAACGTCCACGTGTGCGCTTTGGTCCAGTCGATGGGGCGGGCCGCGCCGGGGATGCGGTGCGGGTGGCCGAGCGCCAGCGCGATGGGCAGCCGCATGTCGGGCGGGCTGGCCTGGGCGATGGTGGAGCCGTCGACGTATTCGACCATGGAGTGAATGATCGACTGCGGGTGCACCACGACCTCGATGCGGTCGAAGCCGAGGTCGAACAGCAGATGCGCCTCGATCACCTCCAGCCCTTTGTTGACCAGGGTGGCGGAGTTGATCGTGATGACCGGCCCCATTGACCAGGTCGGGTGGGCCAGCGCCATCTCGGGGGTGACGTCGGCCATCTCGGCGCGCTTCATCCCACGGAACGGCCCGCCGCTGGCGGTGACCACGAGCTGCTTGACCTGCGCGGGGTCGTAGCCCTCTGGCCCCGAGGCCCACAGGCACTGCTGCAGCGCCGAGTGCTCGGAGTCGACCGGCAGGATCTGCCCCGGCTTGGCCAGCCGCTTGACCAGGGGCCCGCCGATGATGAGGGACTCCTTGTTGGCCAGCGCGAGCGTTCTGCCCGACTCCAGGGCGACCAGCGTGGAGGTCAGGCCGAGCGCGCCGGTGATGCCGTTGAGCACGGTGTCGCACGGCCACGCCGCCACCTCGGCGACGCCTTCGGGGCCTGCGAGCACCGTGGGCTGCGCGCCGTGCGCGGCCAGCGCCTCCTTCAGCGCCGGCACGGCCGAGGCGTCGGCCACCGCCACGACCTCGACGCCGAACTCGGCCGCCTGCCTGGCCAGCAGGTCGACTTTGCCACCCCCCGCCGCCAGCCCTGTAACCGTGAAGCCGCCGGGGTCGGCGGCGATGACGTCGAGTGCCTGGGTGCCGACCGAGCCGGTGGAGCCGAGCACGACGACGGAGCGGAGGGTCTGTTCATGCACCCGTCCATTGTCCCCGCTGCGTGGCGTACTCGGGCACGAGACCCCGATCAGCCGCAAAGTGCCTTACTTATGTGACGCGAGATAACACAGTAGATTCGTGCCGGAATATCGCCATATCGGATCGCGCAAATCTCGAGAAAACGGGATATCGATGCCACTACCTTCCGAAGCTCACGTTCGGTTTCGGGAGGCACGTAATGCACCGCAAAGTTGCTCTGATTTCCGCCCTGGCCCTCGCCGCGGGGAGCGCCGCCCTGCTCCCGGCGAGCGGGGCGCAGGCTCACGTAGGGATGCGGCCGGAGCCCGCGCCCGCGCAGAAGGCGGCTGCGGATTCGGCGTCCGAGCGGCGCCAGGTCCTGACGTACTGGACGGAGCGGCGCATGGAGGCGGCCAAGCCGCTGAACGCGCCCGGACCCGAGGCCAGGGCGAAGAAGACCATGGCGGAGCCCGCCGAAGGCACCCCGTGGACAGCGCCGCCCAGCGGCGCGCGGAAGAACGGCGCGGCGTTGCAGGCGGCCAGGTCGTCCGGCACGCCCTGGACGCGCGGCGGCGCCGTCGTGAAGACCACCGGCCGGGTCTTCTTCACCACGCAGGGGCGCAACGCCTCATGCTCGGGCTCGGCCGTGACCAGCGCGAACAAGAGCGTGGTGCTGACCGCCGGCCACTGCGTGAAGATGAACGGCGCCTTCCACACCAACTGGGTCTTCGTGCCCGGCTACGACAACGGCAAGCGCCCCTTCGGCACCTGGGCCGCCACCCGGTTGCTGACCACACCCCAGTGGAACGCCCGCGAGGACATCAACTTCGACATCGCCGCCGCGGTGGTCGCGCCGCTGGAGGGCAAGACGCTCGTGGACGTCGTGGGCGGCCAGGGCGTGGCCTTCAACCAGCCCAGACGGCAGCCGATGTACGCCTTCGGCTACCCGGCGGCGGCGCCGTACGACGGCTCGAAGCTCATCCACTGCAGCGGCCGGACCTTCGACGACCTCGCGATGTCGAAGGACCACGGCCTGACCTGCAACATGACCGGCGGTTCGAGCGGCGGTCCGTGGATGCTGAACTTCAACGAGTCGACCGGCCTCGGCACGCAGAATTCGGTGAACAGCTTCAAATACAACTTTGCCCCGAACTGGATGTTCGGCCCATATTTCGGAAATGAGGCTCAGGCCGTCTACCAGACGGCACAAAACACCAACGCCCTCTGAGCAACTTACCGAAAGTAGTCACAAGAACACATCTCGTGGTGCAGACTCGGGGGGCATGACCCTGAGCACCCCCATGCTCGCGGGGGCCCCGCTCCTCGCGGGGCTGATCGGCTCCGCGCTCGTCGGCGCGGCCCCGGCCCCGCAGCAGGCCGCGCCCCCCGTCACCGCACCCGTCACCGCACCCGTCACCGGGTCCATCAGCAGGTCCGGCACCGGGTCCATCGCTGGGTCCATCACCGGGTCCGGCACCGGGTCCATCACTGGGTCCATCGCTGGGTCCATCACTGGGCCCGCCTCCGTGGCACGGCTGGACGGCATAGTCGAGCACGTGGCCGCGCGCACGCCCGCCGACCAGCAGCGCGTGCTCGACTACTGGACACCGCAGCGCATGGCCAAGGCCCTGCCGATCGGGCTGCTCGGCCTCGTCACGCGCGACAAGGGCCTGCTGAGCGACCAGACCGGCGGGCGCCCGCTGAGCGCTCTGCCCGGCGGGCGCGCCCTGAGCGGTCTGACCGGCGGGCGGGCGCTTCCCGCCCTCACCGGCCAGGCCGCCGGTCAGGCCGTTCCCGGCCGCACGGCGGGCACCGTCGTGCGTCGCCGCCACGCGGCCGCCGCACCGAGCACCAGCACCGTCGGCACCCGCTGGGCTTCTGGCGGCCTCGTCGCCAGAACGACGGGCCGCGTGTTCCTGACCGTCGCCGGCGCCGACTTCGTCTGCTCGGCCAGCACGGTCAGGAGCGCCAACAAGGACCTCGTGGTCACCGCCGGCCACTGCGTCAAGGACGGCGCCGGCGAGTGGGCGGCGAACTGGACGTTCGTCCCGGGCTACGGGTCCGGCGGGCGGGCGCCGTTCGGGCAGTACGCCGCCCGCCGCATGTTCGTCGCCGGCCCGTGGGCGCGCAGCGGCGACGACAACTACGACGTCGGCATGGTCGCCCTGGCCACGTCACGCGGCAGGCACGTGGCCGACGTGGTCGGCACCCAGGAGATCGCCTTCAACGCGCCACGCGGCGGCCAGGCGTTCGGCTTCGGCTATCCCGCCGATCCGCCGTACAACGGCGGGCACCTGGTCTACTGCGCGGGACGGTTGCGGGACGACCCGCACAAGGAGACCCGCGACCAGGGCCTCGGCTGCGCCATGACGGCGGGCTCCAGCGGTGGCCCATGGATGACCACGTTCAACACCGCCACCGGCAGGGGCACGATCACCTCGCTGAGCAGCTTCAAGTACAGCGACGACCAGCGCACGATGTACGGCCCCTACCTCGGCGACGCCGCCAAGGCCCTCTACGCCATGGCAGGACGCGCCTGACCGGCGTGCCGGCTCATTTCAGCTCCGACTCCAGCAGCCCCATCATGAGGAAGTCGTGCCGCTTCCCCTTGGTGCGGAACGACTCGCGCCGCCGCCCCTCCTCGACGAACCCCACCCTGGTGTACGCCCGCACCGCCGCCGTGTTGTCGGCCACCACCCAGAGCGTCACCCGGTGCAGACCCATCTCCTCGAAGGCGTACCTGCAGATCAGGCGCAGCGCGTCCGTCGCGTAGCCGCCTCCCTGGTGATCACGGTCACCGATGGCGATGCTCTGGAGGGTGGCCTCGCCCTGGATGAAGTCGGTGTCGCCGAGCGCGACATAGCCGATCAGCCGCCCGCCGTCGAGCGTCTCGATGCCCAGCGACATCTGCTCGAAGGTGTTGCGCGGCCGGTTGGCGCCCTTCTCCATGTTCTGGGCGAGGGAGATGGGCGGCGAAGCGTCCATCCACCTCCCCACCTCCGGATCGTGATACCACCGCCACAGGGCTTCGCTGTCAGCGGGTTCGAGGGCGCGCAGGCGCACGCGGTCTCCGGTCAGCATGAGATCTCCCAATAAGTAGACCGGCTACCTCTACCAGGGTGCCGACAGGCGGAGCAACGCCTTTTCCCGGGCTCCTCAGAGCGGCAGCCCGGTCAGCACCATGACCTTCTCGTACGTGTAGTCCGTCATCGCCGAGCGCAGCCCTTCACGTCCGACGCCCGAGTCCTTGACCCCGCCGTACGGCATCTGGTCGGCCCGGTACGACGGCACGTCGCCGACGATCACGCCGCCCACCTTCAGCTGCCTGTTGGCCAGGAAGGCGGCGTCCAGCGACCGCGTGAACACTCCGGCCTGCAGGCCGTACGCGGAGTCGTTGACCATCGCGTAGGCCTCGTCGGCGGAGGCGGCGGGCTGGAGGATCATGACGGGCCCGAAGACCTCCTCGCGGGCCACCTTGGCGTCGTGGGGCACGCCGGCCAGCACCGTCGGGGCGTACGACGTCCCTTCGCGGACGCCGCCCGCGAGCACCTCGGCGCCGGCCGCGACGGCCTCGTCGACCCACTGCTCCACGCGCTCGGCGGCGGCCTCGGAGACGAGCGGGCCCACCTGGGTCTTCTCGTCCGCGGGGTCGCCGGTGACGAGCCCCTTGACCGCCGGGACCAGGCGCTCGACGAAGGCGTCGTAGACCGGTTGCTCGACGATCACCCGCTGCACGGCGATGCAGCTCTGGCCGCCCTGGTAGTTGGAGTAGAGGGCGATGCGCCGCGCCGCCCAGTCGAGGTCGGCGTCGGCCAGCACGACGGCCGCCGCGTTGCCGCCCAGCTCCAGCGTGACGTGCTTGCGCGGCACCTGGTCGGCGATGGCGTACCCGACGGGCGCCGAGCCGGTGAACGACACCACGGGCAGCCTCGCGTCCTGCACCAGGCCGGCGGCCCGCTCGTTCGGCACCGGCAGCACCGAGAACATGCCCGCGGGCAGGTCGGTCTCGGCCAGGATCTCGCCCAGCAGCAGCGACGACAGCGGCGTGGCGGGCGCGGGCTTGACGATGACGGGGGCGCCGACGGCGATGGCCGGGGCGACCTTGTGCGCGACGAGGTTCAGCGGGAAGTTGAACGGGGTGATCGCCAGCACGGGCCCGTACGGGACCCGCGACACGTACGCCAGGCGCCCGGCCGCGGCCGGCTCGGTGTCGAGCCGCTGCGCCTCGCCGGACCAGCGGCGGGTCTCCTCGGCGGCGAAGCGGAACGTGGCGACGGCCCTCGTGACCTCGCCGCGCGCCCAGAAGATCGGCTTGCCGTTCTCGGCGGTGATCAGGCGGGCGATCTCGTCGGCCCGCTCCTCGATGCGCCGCGAGACGTGGGCCAGCGCCTCGGCCCGCACGTGCACGGGCAGCGCGGCGGCCTGATCCGCGACCGCGTGCGCCGCGGCGATGGCCTCCTCGACCTGCGCGTCCGTGGGCACGGAATGCCTGCCGACCTCGCGGCCGTCGTGGGGGTTGGTGACAGTGAGCTCGGAGTCCCCGGTCGCTGGGCGGCCGGCCAGCCAGAAGGTACGCACGTCCATAGTTCAGACGTTATGCGAAGCGGACGTTCGGGGATTGCACCATGGTGCACAAGACTCTCGAGGGACCCCACCGTTAAGTACAAGCTCTGTTGTATACCCATGATGTAACGGAACTAGACCCAATTCGGGATGTTTACCGTGCGGAGTGGTTTGAGCAATCGTCGCTCTGGCTAAGTCATCGGATGCGGGTCTACAGCGTGGTGGGCCCCCGATCAGAAAGGCGTGGGCCCCGTGACCGAACACCGTGAGGTCACAAGGACACATAGCTCCTTGGCCGCTGAGGAGGTCTCATGACCTCGGCGCCGCTGGGGCTCCAGGGTGCTTACCTCAAGGGAGAGCGCGCCAGCCACGACGAACTCCGCTCCCACCTCCTCGACGTGGCCGTCAACCTGCTCGAGACCGACGGCCCCGACAGCCTCACCATGCGCAGGATCGCCGCGGAGGCGGGGTGCACGACGACCGTCATCTACACGATGTTCGGCAACCGGGAGGGCCTGGCGGAGGCGCTCTATCTGGAGGGGTTCGAGCGCTTCCGCCGCTACCTGGAGTCGGTGCCGCAGCGACGCAGCCCGTTCGAGCACCTGACCGCCCTCGGGCCCGCCTACCGTCAGGCGTGCCTGTCGGAGCCCGGCTACTACAGCCTGATGTTCGAGCGGGCGATCCCCGGCTTCGAACCGAGCGAGCGCGCGAGGACCCTCGCCCGTGCGGCACTCAACATCCTCGACCGCGTGATCGCCGACTGCATCTCCGCCGGCTACCTCATCCCGACCCAGCCCCGCAAGATCGCGGACGCGCTGTGGGCGGCGGCCCAGGGGGCGATCAGCCTGGAGCGCGCCGGACATCTGCGCGACGGGCGCACGTTCGAGGCGGTCACCATGGCCACCATCTGCTGCTACCAGGTCGACAAGCAGGCCTGACCGGTTCCCCGGCCCCGCCGCCGACACTCAACGTCGGGCCGGGCTCCACCGCCGACACTCAACGTCGGGCCGCTTCGAGCGCGAACCACAGCTCGGCGCGGACGCCCGGATCGTCGAGGTCGCGGCCGAGCAGCTCGGCCACGCGTTTCATGCGGTAGCGCAGCGTGTGCCGGTGCACGCCGAGCCGCTGCGCCGCCGCGTCCCAGTGGCCGTTGTTCTCCAGGTACGCGCGCAGGGACTCGACGAGGCCGGCCCGGGAGCCGTAGCCGGTGAGCGGAGCCAGCAGCGCGGCCGAGAACGCCTGGGCGTCCGCCTGGTCGAGCAGCCCGAGCACGCCCTGCCCGGCCAGCTCCGCGAACCGCACCACCCGCCCCCCTTCCCTCCCCGGCCCCCGGCCCTCTTCCCCAGCCTTCGAACCACCCCCACCGCCGCTGCCGAGCGCCCTGGATCCCGACGTTTCACCGCCCTTTCCCGCGCTCGACCCGGCTGCCTCAAGAGCTCGTCTCGCCTGGTCGAGCGCGCTTCGCAGGGCCACAGGGTCATCGCCACACGGCAGGCTGACCCCCACGGGTGCGTCCGCCTCAAGGGCCACCCTCTCCGCCATGCGCACCGCGGCGTCCTCCGCCGGACCTCCCGCCCGGTTGTCCACGGTGCCGGCCGCGACCAGCGCGATGGCCACCTGCCCCTTCGCCCGGGGGCGTGCCGCCCGGGCCTGGGAGCGGCTCCCGCCTGACTGTCGCACCCCCTCCCACGTCTCCGTGTCGTCGTGCAGGGCCGCGAAGGCGTACGTCTCCAGCACGTCCAGAGCCTCGGGGCCCGTCGCGAGCACCGCCAGCGGCTCCTCGGGCAACCGGCGGCCGAGCGGCTCCAGCACCACACGCGCCTGCTCCCGGGCGCCCTCCAGCAGCAGCCGCAGCACCGCGGCGTGCACCCGGCGTTCGGCTTCCAGCTGGGACCTGCCCTGCTCCATGGCCAGCGTGAGCAGGGAGCCCGCCGCGTTGATCACCGTGTGGGTGATGGGCGAGTACGCCTCTTCCGCCCCCACGGCGAGGAACCCGCGCGGCCGCACCCCGCCGCCCACCGGCTGCGCCACGATGTGTTCGCCCGGCCCCGACAGAGCCAGGCTGGCGGGAAACCCGGTGGGCGGCTGGAGGGCGGCGGACGCGTCCTGGTGGCGGGCGCCCCGGAGGCGGCCGAGCTCGGCGGTCACCGCGCCCGTCCTGGCACCGCGCGTGGCGTGACGCACCTCGCCCGACTCGTCCAGCAGCGCGGCCCAGCCGCCGACCTCCTTGGCGAGCCGGTCGATGACCGCGTACATGCCCTCCGGTTGCAGCGCGGCCCGCGTGAGCCGTCCCTGGGCGTCGAAGGCGCGGGTGATCTCCTCGTACTGCTCGGCGGCCAGCAGTTCGCTGACGGCCTTGCCGACGGCGATGAACGGGGTCTCGCGCGGCACCTCCAGCAAGGGCAGCCCGTGCTCCTCCGCGGCGGCGATCAGGGCGGCGGGCACCTCCTCGTGCGAGACCCCGACGCCGAAGCCGAGGCCGGCCACGCCGCGAGCGACCAGTCGGGCGACATATCCGGATAGGTCGCCCGCCATCCGCATCCCCGTCGTGAGCAGCAGTTCCCCACCCTCCAAGTACGGAGTCGGGTCCGCGAGCTCGCTGACCGCCACCCACCGCACCGGCACGTCCAGCGCACCCGCGCCGGACCGCCCGCCCACCGGAACCCCCGGCACGGGCCGGTCACCCGGATGCCCCTGTACGGGCCCGTCGCCTCGAAGGCGTGACACCGGCTGGCGGCCCCGACCACCCGGCGCCTCCGCCCCCGGACGGTCGGAGGACGCGCGGGTGGTGGTGCCGGCGAGGGGCCGGAGGCGCATGCGGCGCACCACGGTCCGCAGTGAAGGCGGCATGTGGCTTTTGTCCATTCTGGCGAATACGACCGCCTCCAGTTTGACATATCGACATATCGGCGCAGGTGAGAGGCCGCCGTAGCGTCGGAGCATGAGCATTCCCCAGGAGCGACGCGTCGTGACCGCGATCCCAGGCCCCAAGTCGCAGGAGCTGCTGGCCCGCAAGCAGGCCGCAGTCCCGCCCGGCATCGGCACGACGCTGCCGGTCTTCGTCACCCGCGCGGGCGGCGGCGTGCTCCAGGACGCCGACGGGAACTCGCTGATCGACTTCGGCTCAGGCATCGCCGTGACCAGCGTGGGCAACGCCGCGCCCAAGGTCGTCGAACGCGTGCAGCGGCAGGTCGCCGACTTCACCCACACCTGTTTCATGGTCACCCCGTACGAGTCGTACGTGCGGGTGTGCGAGAAGCTCAACGAGCTGACCCCCGGCGACCATGACAAGCGCACCGTGCTGGTGAGCTCGGGCGCCGAGGCCGTGGAGAACGCCGTCAAGATCGCCCGGCACGCCACAGGCAGACCGGCCGTCGTGGTGTTCGACCACGGCTACCACGGCCGCACGCTGCTCACGATGACGCTGACGGCCAAGAACATGCCGTACAAGGAGGGGTTCGGCCCGTTCGCGCCTGAGGTCTACCGGGTGCCGCTGGCGTACCCGTTCCGCTGGCCGTCCGGGCCGGACAACTGCGCCGAGGAGGCCGCCGAGCAGGCCATCGACATGATCACCAAGCAGGTCGGCCCGGGCAACGTGGCCGCCGTGGTGATCGAGCCGATCGCGGGCGAGGGCGGCTTCATCGTTCCCGCCAGGGGTTTCCTGCCGCGCATCGCGGAGTTCTGCAAGGCCAACGGCATCCTGTTCGTGGCCGACGAGGTGCAGACCGGGTTCGCGCGCACCGGCACGCTGTTCGCCTGCGAGGACGAGGGCATCGTGCCCGACATCATCACCACCGCCAAGGGCATCGCGGGCGGCCTGCCGCTGGCGGGCGTGACCGGGCGCGCGGAGATCATGGACAAGGTGCACGCCGGCGGCCTCGGCGGCACGTACGGCGGCAACCCGCTCGCCTGCGAGGCCGCCCTGGGCGTCCTGGAGACCATCGAGGAGGAGGATCTGGTCGCCAGGGCCCGCCGCATCGGCGACATCATGCTGCCCCGGCTCAGGGCGCTCCAGGAGCGCTTCGACGTGATCGGCGACGTGCGCGGACGAGGCGCGATGATCGCCATCGAGCTGGTCGAGCCGGGCACCAAGGAGCCGAACCCGGCCGCCGTCCAGGAGATCGTCCGGCGCTGCCACGCAGAGGGCCTGCTGGTGCTCACGGCGGGCACGTACGGCAACGTGCTGCGCTTCCTGCCGCCGCTGGTCATTCCCGAGCACCTGCTCGAGGAAGGGCTCGGCATCCTGGAGAAGGCGATCGCCGAACTTTAGAACGAACCCATCCGAATCGGGCATCCGGCTTGTGGTTGGATGCCCGATTTGTTGGTGTAACAGCCGTCGACCGGGTAGAGAAATCACCCTGACTTGACGCTCTGCTAGACGATCACAGCCACGGTCAGGGTTATAACGGTTCCGGTATACGGATGGGCGATGGCTGCGGGAAGCGTAATGAACTGGGGTTCCACCAAAACGGCGGCGCGGAGCATGGTGACGTTCGACCCTGAGGGACTGACCTGGGCCCAGCGTGACGGCGACGCCTGCGTCGTCTGTCACAAACGCTGGCCTCGGCCGCGCATGAGGGTCGGCCGGCTGCCCGACGACGCTCCGGTCCTGGCCTGCGGCGACTGCGCCGAAGCGCTCCTGCCCGCTCCCGCGGCCACCGTCGTGGCCTTCCCGTCCCGCTGAACTCTCGCCGGGCAGCGAGACGCCCCGGGACAGAGGGGGAAGGCCCAGGGCGTCTCTGCAGGTCACGCCCAGCGGGGGGAGGGGGCGCGCCCGCGGCACAGCACGTCAGGTCCGGTGGCTGCGCTCCTCACTCGGCGAGCTCGCGCCACCGTTCGGTCCAGGCGTCATAGTCCGTACATTCCCCGCAAGCGGGCGGCCGTACCGCGAAGGCGATGTGGTCGAGCTTCTTGTCCTCGCCGGCGCCGTACGCCTCGCACATCTGCCTGGCCCGCCCCTTGCACGCCTTGTCGTTGGCCGGCGCCAGCCCCACCCACGCGGCGGCGTCGCGCTGCGCGTCGGGCGCGGTCACCCAGTTGAGCCACCGGTAGGCGCAGGTGGTGTCGGGCACGTTCGCGCCGAGCATCCAGGAATCGACCCATCCGGTGGTCTCGCGGGTGTGCACGGCCTTGATCGGCTTTCCCGCCTTCTGCAGCAACATCCGGTAGTAGGGGGTGGCCTGGGCGTAGTCGAGGGACCCGGTGGCGAACCCCTTGACCAGGTCGATCGGGTTACGCCAGTAGACGCGGTCCTTGTTGCGTTCCAGCATCGTCATCGTCTCGTCGAGCTGCTTCTCGGTCAGCTCGTACGGCTCGTCCGAGGAGCCGCCGGCCATGGCCGCGTCGGCGATCGTCAGCGGGGTGTCCCTGAGCGCGACCCGCTCGGAGGCGAACACCTGCCCGAGGTCGCCGCCCTCGACCCGGCCCGAGTCGTAGATGAACTCGTGGTATCCCCACAGGTAGGGCACGCCGTAGACCTTGCCCGACACGGTGGACATGTCGCGGAAGCGCTCGTCGATGTCGTCGTAGCCGGCGACCTTGGCCGGGTCGACGGCCTGCACCTGCTTCTTCGCGATCAGGTCGGCCGCCAGCACCGGCCCGGCGGAGATCACGTCGTAGGGCCGCTGGGTGACCTTCTCGGCCATCTCCTCGGAGGTCTGCACGGTGTCGAGCTTGGCGATCCGGCAGCCGGTCTCCTTCTCGAACGCGCCCGTCCAGTTGACCTTGGGGCTGGTGCCGCCGTATTCGGCGTAACCCCGGTAGGTGAGGATCTGCAGCGTGCCGTCGCTCTGCGTCGCCGTCGGGCTGGCGGTGGGGCTGGCGGTCGGGCTCGCCGACGGGCTCGGCGCCGGTGTGGGCCTCGCCGCTCCCATGCCGACGGCCAGCGCCGATGCGGCGATCGCCAGGGCATAAGTGCGACGACGATCCACGATGTCCCCCCTTGTCCGTCTGCTGGGAGCTTACCGGGGAGCGGGACGGGAGGGACGCGCATCCCTCCCGTCCGGAATCGCGGGTTACCGGTTCGTGGGGAAGCCCAGGTTCACGCCGCCGTGCGACGGGTCGAGCCAGCGGGACGTGACGACCTTGCCGCGGGTGTAGAAGTGCACGCCCTCGGTGCCGTGCACGTGCGTGTCGCCGAACAGCGAGGACTTCCAGCCGCCGAAACTGTAGAAGGCCATCGGCACCGGGATGGGCACGTTGATGCCGACCATGCCGACCTCGACCTCGTTCTGGAAACGCCGGGCGGCGCCGCCGTCGTTGGTGAAGATCGCGGTGCCGTTGCCGTACTCGCCGCCGTTGATCAGCTCCAGGCCCTCCTCGTACGAGCCGACGCGCACGATCGACAACACCGGGCCGAAGATCTCGTCCTGGTGCGTACGCGAGCCCGGAGGCACGTGGTCGAGCACCGTCGGGCCGAGCCAGAAGCCGGGCGTCTCAGCGGCCCTGCCGCCGCCGAGCACCGCCGTCTCGCGGCCGTCGACGACCAGCTTCGCGCCCTCCTCGACGCCCAGGTCGAGGTAGGAGGCGACCTTGTCGCGGTGCGCCTCCGTGACCAGCGGCCCCATCTGCGACTTCGGGTCGTCGCCCGGGCCGATCACCAGCCGGCCGACCCGTTCGACGATCTTCTCCACCAGCTCGTCGCCGACGGGGTCGACCGCCAGCACGACCGAGATCGCCATGCAGCGCTCCCCCGCCGAGCCGAACCCGGCCGACACCGCCGAGTCGGCCACCAGGTCGAGGTCGGCGTCGGGGAGCACGAGCATGTGGTTCTTGGCGCCGCCGAGCGCCTGCACCCGCTTGCCGTGCGCGGTGCCCGTCTCGTAGACGTAGCGCGCGATCGGAGTGGAGCCGACGAAGGAGACGCCCCGCACGTCCGGATGTTCGAGCAGCCGGTCCACGGCGACCTTGTCGCCCTGCACGACGTTGAACGCGCCGTCGGGCAGCCCCGCCTCCTGCCAGAGCCGGGCCATCAGCAGCGACGCCGAAGGGTCCTTCTCCGACGGTTTGAGCACGAACGTGTTCCCGCACGCGATCGCGATCGGGTACATCCACATCGGCACCATGGCGGGGAAGTTGAACGGCGTGATCCCGGCCACCACGCCCAGCGGCTGGCGGATGGAGTAGGAGTCGACCCGGGTCGAGACGCCCTCGGAGAAGCCGCCCTTGAGCAGGTGCGGGATGCCGCAGGCGAACTCCACGACCTCCAGGCCCCTCGCCACCTCGCCGAGCGCGTCGGAGTGCACCTTGCCGTGCTCGGACGAGATCAGCGCCGCCAGCTCGTCGCGGTGGGCGTACATGAGCTCGCGGAAGCGGAACAACACCTGCGACCGCTTCATCAGGGACGCGTCCCGCCAGGCGGGGAACGCGGCCGTGGCGGCCGCCACGGCCGCGTCCACATCGGCCGCCGACGCCAGCGCCACGTGCCCGCTGACCTCGCCGGTGGCGGGGTCGAAGAGCTCGGCGGCACGGTCGTCGCCGTCCGCGAGCGCCCCGTTGATCCAGTGCTTGACCGACTTCACTGAGCTGCTGCCTCTGCGTTGATGGTTTCCAGTGCGGTGACGATGATGCCGAGCCCCTCGACGGCCTCGTCCACCATGAGGGTGAGGGGCGGCGCCATGCGGATGGCGTTGCCGTACAAACCGCCCTTGCCCGCCAGCAGGCCCGCCTTCTTGGTCTCCTCCATGAAGCGCGACGCCTGCGCGGGGCTTTCGAGCTCGACGGCGAACATCAGGCCCTTGCCCCGCACCTCCTTGACCACGGGCAGCCGCTCGGCCGCCTCCTTGAGCCCCTTGATGATGATGGCGCCGGTACGCGCCGCGTTGGCCTGCAGGTCGTGGTCGAGCACGAAGTCGAGGGTGGCGTTGGCGGCGGCCATGGAGATCGGGTTGCCGCCGAACGTCGACAGGCCCACCGCGTGCGGGGCGTCCATCAGGTCGCCGCGCGCCACGACGCCGCCGACGGCGAAGCCGTTGCCCAGCCCCTTGGCGAACGTGAGCATGTCGGGGGTGACGCCGTGGTTCTGGATGCCGAAGAACGCGCTGCCGGTGCGGCCCCAGCCGGTCTGCACCTCGTCAGAGATGAACAGGATGCCCTGCTCGTCGAGCACCTCCTTGTACGCGGCGAACAGCCCGTCCGGGGCCATCGTGAACCCGCCCACGCCCTGGATCGGCTCGGCGATCAGCGCGGCCACGTCGTTGGAGACGGAGGTGGCCAGCACGTGGCGCAGGTCGTCGACGCACGCCTTGACGTAGTCGGCGTCCGACAGGCCCGCGAACTGGGTGAGGTGCCGGTCGGTGCCGTGCAGGAAGTGCACGTTGAGCGGGGAGAGCGAGTTGTTCTTCCACGCCCGGTTGGCGGTGACGCTGATCGCGCCGAAGCTGCGCCCGTGGTAGCTCTGCCGCATCGCGAACACCTGGTCGCTCTTGCGCGCGTACGTGGCCAGCAGCAGGGCGGTCTCGTTGGCCTCGGTGCCGGAGTTGGTGAAGAAGACCTTGGCGTCGGGGATGCCGGAGAGCCGCGCGATCTTCTCGGCCAGCTCGACCTGGCCGCGCAGCAGGTAGGCGGTGCTGGTGTGCACCACACCCGTGGCGAGCTGGCGTTCGACGGCTTCGCGCACTTCGGGCACGTCGTACCCGATCATGTTGGTCAGGATGCCGGCGAAGAAGTCGAGATAGCTCTTGCCGTCGCCGTCGATGACGCGGTTGCCCTTGCCGCTGACGATCTCGATGGGCTCGGTGTAGTTGAGCGCCAGCCAGGCAGGCATCACTGCCCGATGGCGCGCGAGAAGCTCCGACATGCTCCCGAGTATTCCTTTTTCGCCCCCATCCTCCTATCTCCAGAGTGTCGGCGCAGGAGAAAATCGAGTTACACAGTGTAACCGCGAGCAGCCGATGGAGGCAGGGGCAGGCCGGCCCCTGCCTCCGCGCGGGTCAGCGGCCCAGCAGGAGCGGCAGGCTGCCCCAGCCGTGCGCGATGAAGGACGGGACGTGGGGCACCTCGCTCTCGTTCACGGCCAGCCGGAGGTCCGGGAACCGGGCGAACAGCGCGGGCAGGGCGGCGAGCGCCTCCTGGTGGGCGAGCGGCGCCCCGATGCAGCGGTGCACGCCGATGCCGAACGCCAGGTGCTCACCGTGTTCCTTGGTCGGGTCGAACCGGTCGGCCTGCGGGCCGTGCTGGTCGGGGTCGTGCCCGGCCGCCATGTAGCTGGTGATGATCGCGTCGCCCGCCTCGATCCGTACCCCGCCGATCTCGATCGGCTCGATGGCGAACCGCAGCGGCAGGTTGGCGATCGACGGCGACCAGCGCAGCGTCTCCTCGATCACCGCGTCCCAGGAGATCTCTCCCGACAGGACCCGCTCCAGGTGGTCCGGATGGGTGAGCAGGGCGTGCACCGCGTTGCCGATCAGGTTGACGGTGGTCTCGTGCCCGGCCGCGATGAGGAGCAGCAGGGTGTCGCGCAACTCGTCGTCGCTGAGCGAGTCGCCGCTGTCGCGAACGTTGATCAGCTCGGTGGTCAGGTCGTCGCCCGGGTGCTCCCGTTTGTAGGCGACCAGGCCGGGGAGCACGGTGCCGATCTGGACGGCCGTGGCCTCCGCCTGCTCCGGCGTGGCGGTGGTGTCCATGATGGCCTCCATGACCTGGGCCATCTCCTCCCGCATGTGCGCGGGGACGCCGAACAGCTCACAGATCACCCGCATCGGCAGCGGGTGGGCGTAGGCGCTGCGGAGGTCGACGGGGCGGCCCGGCGGCTGCGCGGCCATGGCGTCCAGCAGCTCCGCCACGATGCCCTCGACGATGGGCTGCATGGCCTTGGTACGGCGCGCGGTGAAGCTCGGGGCGATCAGCTTGCGCAGCCGCCTGTGCTCCTCGCCATAGGCGCTGAGCATGTTCGACACGCCGATCCAGGTCATGATCCACCTCCAGCCGGGCTCGGAGAGCGCCTGGGGCAGCAGCCGCCAGTGCCGCTTGTCCTTGCTCACCAGCGGATCAAGGATCAGCTGCTTGAGCAGGTCGTGCCGGGTGACCGCCCAGGCCGGGATGCCTCCGGTGAGCTCTACGAGGACCAGGGGGCCGAGGTCACGTAGTCGGCGGACCTCGCCGGAGAGGTCGGTGCCGAAGGGGTCGAGGACGACAGGGGCTGCATTGCCCACGGAGAATCTCCTGGTTGGTCGGGGCGGATCGGGGTGAAGCTCACCGGCAGGTGCGCCAGCGCGCGATGGAACGGGCCGGGCCGCCACGGCAGCTCCGCGCGGGGCACGGTCAGTTCGAGGTCGCACAGGTGGGAGGTCAGGCGTTCGATCGCGGTCATGGCGATGAGCACGGCAGGATCGCTGGCCGGGCAGCGGTGCGCCCCGGCGCCGAAGCCCAGGTACGCGCCACCGTCGGAACGCAGCTCCTCAGGCACGTTGGTGGGCTCGGTGTTGGCCGCGGCGTAGGAGACGAGGACCAGCTCGGCCGGCTGGATCCAGGTGCCGTGGAAGTGCACGGGCTGGCGCACGAAGTACGGGCCGTAGTTCGACATCGCCGGCTCGGCGCGCAGGGCCTCCATGAGGGCGTCGTACGTGCTGAGCGCGCCGTTGGTGAGCGAGCTGAAGTAGCGGTCGTCGCTGACCATCCGGGAGATCGTGTTGGAGATCAGGTTGGCCGTGGGCTCGTAGGCGGCGGCCACCACCAGCACGAGGGTCTCCCCCAGCTCGTCGGGCTGCAGCGCGGCCGGATGGTCGATGAGCCAGGAGGTCAGGTCGTCGCCCCGCTGGGCGTGCTTGGTCTGGATCAGCTCGCCGATGTAGCGGCTGAACGCCTCGCTGCCCCGCGCGCCCGTCTCGCCGTCGGCCTCCATCATGTCCGACAGGGCCTGGGTCAGGCCGGCGCTGTCCGCGTCGGGCCGCCCGAAGAGCCGGTTGAAGATGCGGACCGGGATGAGCCGGGCGAATTCGGCGACCAGGTCGGCCTCGCCCTTCGCGGCGAACTGGCTGATGAGCGAGTCCGACACCTCGCTCACCATCTGGCGCAGCTTGTGCGGCTGGATCTGCTCGAAGCAGTCGGAGATCACCTTCCGGTAGCGGGCGTGCTCGGCGCCGTCGGAGAACAGCGCGTTCGGCCGGCGGCCGAGCATGGCGATCGCCCCCGCGGCCTCCGGGGTGTCGGGGAGCCGCGCCTGCCAGGCACTGGAGTTCTTGCTCCAGACGCCGCCGACGTTGGTGAGCACGTCCAGGGCGGCCCGGTAGCCGATCACCAGGTGGGCCTCGATGCTCGGGGCTATCTCCACGGGCGCGACCGCGCCGTGCCGCACGCGCAGCTGCGCGTAGATCGCCTGCGGGTCTCTGGCGTACTCGGGCCCGTACAGGCGCCCGGCGTCGGGCATGTAGCGCAGGGTCATGACAACACCAGCTCTCTGACGTGCTCCACCAGTGCGATCAGCGAGGCACGGGCGGAGGCGGGGTCGCGGGCGTCGCACACCATCAGCGGCGTGCGCGGGTCCAGGTCGAGCGCCTTACGCACGGACTCCAGCGGGTAGTCCGGCGAGTCGGGGAAGTGGTTGACGGCCACCGCGTAACGGATGCCGGCGTTCTCCACCAGGTCGAGGACGGCGAAGCTCTCGTCGATGCGGCGGGTGTCGGCCAGCACCAGGACCCCCAGTGCGCCGCGTACCAGCTCGTCCCACAGGACCTGGAAGCGGGTCTGTCCCGGCGCCCCGAACAGGTACAGCACGGCCCCCGGCAGGGTGAGGCGCCCGAAGTCGATCGCGGTGGTCGTGGTGGTCTTCTCGTTCACGCCGGTGAGGTCGTCGACCAGCGTGCCCGCCTGGGTGAGCACCTCCTCCGTGTTGAGGGGCTTGATCTCCGAGAGCGCACTGACGATGGTCGTCTTGCCCACGCCGAACGGCCCTGCGATGACCAGCTTGACCGGGATGTGCTCGGCACTGACACGGCTGTCAGAGAGCGCGGAGGCCACTGAGTACCAACTCCAAGATCTCGATGTCCGGCAGGCTGGTGGCCACCGGCGGATTGCGGGTCAGCAGCGTTCCGCTGCCTACCAGTCCGGCGACCAGCAACCGCACCACGCAGTACGGGAGGCCGAGGTGCGCGGCGCACTCGTACACCGACAACGGCCCGTCCTCCAGCAGGGCCAGCAGATGCGACCCGGGCGGGTCCAGCCCGTTGGTGGCGGCGTCGGGTGCGATGTAGACCAGGGTCGTGCGCTCGACATCGATGTGTTCGGGCACGGTCAGCCTCGCGGCGGCCATGTAGTCCGGGACGACCCGCCGCCTTTGCCGTCCGGAGGTCACGTCCGGACGCCCGGCACCCTGGCCGCGCTGGCTTCGTCGAGAGCCTTGATCAGCTTCTGCACCTGCAGTTGCACCTCATAGGCCAGCGCCCCGATGTTGACCGCTCCGGTGGCGGCTACCACGATGGCGGCGCGGTCGCCGGCCGGGGCGATGTAGTAGTAGCCGCTGCCGGCGGAGATGACGATGTCCTCCACCCCGTCGTCGGTGCCGCCGCTGAGGCCCTCGCACAGGGCGCGGGCGGCCCCCAGGACGGAGCTCGTCATGGCGGCGGCGCGCTCGCCGTTCTCGGTCGTCACATCGGCCGAGCCGCCGAGGATCAGCCCGTCACGGCTCAGCACCACACCTCGCGTGACTCCGGGCAGTGCCAGGAGCGGTGACAGGACCCAGGACACGTCGAGGGACAACGCGCGACCCTTGGTCGGAACACGGCCTGAAGCGCTGTGAGCGTCCATGGAACGGTCAATTCCCTTCGGTGGTGTCGTGCGGCTCGGTCGGGAATGCTTCGCGGCGGCCCGCTTCGGCTCCGATCTGGAAGTCTCCCCACCGCTTCTGGGCTTCCTCCGGGGTGGTGAGCGTGCGGCCGTCAGGGCCCTGCGAGCCGCCTCCGGCGCGCCCGGAGCCGGACGTGGCGCGCGGCGCCTGGCGGCGGCGCTGCGGGAGCGGCGCCAGGTCCTCCGCCGACCGTTGTTGCGGCGCCGTCACGAAGTCGGTATCCGCGGCGGAGGAGACCGGCTCCAGCCGCGAAGCCGCCGGCATGCGCTCCGGCTGGCCGGCCGGGACCGGGGCGCGGACCGGCTCGGGCGCCAGCACCGACGGCCGGGTGTTCTCCGGCATCTCCACCAGCAGGGCGGCGGGGACGGTGAGCACGGCCTGTACGCCGCCGAAGGCGCTCTTCTTGACCGTGACCTGCAGGCCGTAGTGCGCGGCCTGGCGGCCGATGGCCGCCCAGCCGGTACGGGGCGGGTTGCCGAGGTCGACCAGGCGGATCGGCTGGGTGCCGCTCAGCAGGCGGGTGGCGCGGGCGTACTGTTCCTCGTTGAGGCCGACACCGGCGTCGTCGATGACGATGGCGGCGCCGCTGTTGGTCTCGTGGACGGCGATGCTCACCTTGAGCGTGCCGTAGGAGTGGTGGACCGCGTTGGCCAGCAACTCGGCGGTGATGAACAGGATCGACTCCGCTGCGCGGGCGGCGACCCCGATCCGGCGGCGCAGGTGGTTGGCCGGACTCTCGATGCGCTGCTCGAAGTTCTCCACCCGGGAGACGGCGCCCACCACCAGGTCCACCAGATACGTGTCGTCACGCGACAGACCGGGCGTGGCGCCGCACGCGATGCCGGTCACCTGCACGCGACGGATGATCAGTTCGTTGAACATGTCCAGTCCCAGCACCTCGCGCAGGAGCGCGGTGTGCTCGTCGCCGCTGTAGCGCTGTTGCACATCGGCGAGCAGGTCCTGGGCGCGCAACGCCTGGGTCTGCACGCGGGACATCGCGCCTCTGATGACCGCCTGGGCCGCTTCGTCGATGCGCTCGCCTTCCTCTCTGAGGCCGCGGGCGAACGCGTCGAGGAGGGCGCTGTGCTGCCTGTCGACGTCGGTGCCGGCGAGTGCCGGCTCCTGCACTCCGGGCACGACCACGTGGGGGGTGCGCAGGTGGGACAGCAGGGCGGGAATTCGCCTCGTGATCAGGTGCTCGGTCTCGGCGCGTACGAGGTCGTGCTGGGCGCGCGCTTCGCGCACCTGCTCCGCGCTCTCCTTGATCTGGCGCTCCGCCTGGGCCAGCCGCTGCTGACCGGCGCTGGACTCGTGCGTCCGGTGGCGCTGTTCCTGACGAGCCTTGCCGAGCTGCCCACGGGCCTGGGCGAGATCGCGGCGTACGCGCAGGTGGAGGAGCACGACGCCCACGAGGGCGATGAGGAGGCCAAGGGCGATGAGCGCTATCGGGACGCTGAAGGAGTCTGGCGGCATGACAAGTCCTGAGGTCGAGGAGAGCCGGCGGAAAATGTCAACCGCCGAAGAGTCTGCTAGCGGCGCGTGGCGGAATCAGCACAACGTCCGGCATGGACCATGTCGGTGCGGACCGCGCCTTTCCGCGACGTCGGCACGACTGCGTGCCTGGTGCGGCTCTGCCTGGGCCAGGGCGAGGCCAAGCGACATGGCATCCTCGGTCTCAGTCGAACGACGGTCAACGGATAAACCAGTATTCCCGTTTAGTCATGATAGTCAACCGTATGTAAAGGCATTATTGCGTTGAGTTCGTCCATGTTGTCCGATTTTCCGGTTTGGCGGGGCCGAAGAATTTCCTGCCGCGGTCGCCGCACGCCAGGCAGGCCCGCCGGCATCCAGCGGGCCTGCCTCTTGTCCGTGACCGCCGGGGAGCCACGTGTCTGCTAGACCCCCTCGGCGGCGGGCTCGCGCGCCTCGACGGCGTCGGAGGCCGGGCCGGCGGCAGGCCGCAACACCGTGAACGCGAGCAGCGCGGCGGCCACGGTGAACCCGGCCCCCACCCACGACCCGACGTGCATGGCGGTGGTGAACGCCTCCCTGGCGGGCTCCACCATGCCGAGCCTGAACGCCTCACCTATCGACTCCTGAGCCGCCGCGGGCACGCCGTCGGGCATGGACGAGGTGAACACCCCGGCCAGCACGCTGCCGAGAACGGCGATGCTCAGGGCGAGGCCCACCTGCTGGACGGTGTCGTTGAGCGCCGAGCCGACACCGGCGTGCTCCAGCGGGATCGCCCCCATCAGCGACGCGTACGCCGACGGCCCGGCCAGCCCTCCACCCGCGCCCATCAGCACGAGGCCGCACATCAGCGGCAGGTAGCCGGTGGTGCTCGCCATCACCACGAAGCCGGCGGCCATGACGAGCAGACCGCCCGAGACCAGCATCCGGTTGCTCACCTTCTTCCCGAGTCCCGCGCCGATCCCGTTGAACAACACCGCGGCGGCGGCCTGCGGCAACATGGCGAGCCCGGCCCGCAGTTCGCCGTAGCCCAGCACGAACTGCAGGTACTGCGTCAGCATCAGCATGACGGCGCCGGCGCCGAACGACATGAGCAGGATCGAGAAGGAGGCGCCGCCGAAGTTGCGGTTCCTGAACAACGCCAGCGGCAACATCGGGTGCTCGGAGCGGCGCTCCCAGAACACGAAGGCGCCCAGGGCGATCACGGCGAGGGCGATGACCAGGGGGTTCCACTCGCGTTCGATGATGACGTAGACGCCCGCGGTCAGGCCGGCGATCGACAGCACCACGCCGACCGGGTCGATCTTCCGCCCGCCGCTGCGGGTCTCCGGCATCAGGACGTAGGCGGCGATGATGGCCACCGCCGCGATCGGGATGTTCAGCAGGAAGACCGAACCCCACCAGTAGTGCTCCAGCATGAAGCCGCCCAGCGTCGGCCCCGCGATCACGCCGAGCATGGCGACGCTGCCCCAGATGGCCATGGCCTTGCGCCGCTCGTCCTCGGCGAAGACGGTCATGAGGATGGACAACGTCGAGGGCATCAGAATCGATCCGCCGACGCCCATCAGCGCCCGCGCGCCGATCACCTGCCACGGCTCGGTGGCCAGCACCGCGAGCAGCGACGCCCCGCCGAAGAAGGCCAGGCCGACGACCAGGAACCTTCTGCGCCCGTAACGGTCGGACAGGCTGCCCGCGGTCAGCAGGAGGCCCGCGAAGACGAGCACGTAGGCGTCCAGGATCCACTGGATGTCTGAGTACGTGGCGCCGAGCTCCTCGATGAGCGACGGGATCGCCAGGTTGAGCACGGTGCCGTCCACGGTCAGCACCAGAAGCGAGAGGCACAGGACGACGAGGGTCCACCACCGACGGGGGTCTCGTACAATGTTCGAGTTCACTCGCACACCGTACGGCAGAACTCGTACGGCGTGCGAGTGCTTTTATCATGGGCGTATGACCGGCAAGCAGTTCACCTCCGTATGGCTCCGCGAGCCGCGCAAGGCGGCCACTCCCGGCCGCAGCCGCGAGGAGATCGTCAGAGCCGCCGTGGAGATGCTCGACCAGGAAGGGCTCAGCGGGCTGAGCATGCGCAAGCTCGGCGCCAAGCTGAGCGCCGGCGCCACCAGCCTCTACTGGTACGTCGCCACCAAGGACGAGCTGCTGGAGCTGGCCTACGACGAGGTGTGGGGCGAGATGACCGTCCCCGATCCCGACCGGGTGGGCTGGCGCGACTCGGCCTCGGCCCTGGCACACGGCATGCGCCAGGTGGTCCTGCGCCACCCGTGGTCGGCCGACCTCATCGGCCGCCTGCCCGCGCTCGGCCCGCACGCGATGGACGTCGCGGACCGCATGCGCAAGATGTTCAAGGCGGCCGGGTTCACCGGGCTCGACATCGACTTCGCCAACGCCACGCTGACCGCCTACGTGTTCGGCATGACGATCCCCGAGACCGCCTGGAACGCCACGATGGGCGCCCGGTACGACCCCGACGAGATGCGCGCCGCGGTCGCCAGGGCCGCCGCAGGCCACCCCGACATGCTGGAGCGCATCAACATGGACAGCTACGACGACCCGATGGCGATGCGGGAGATGTGTTTCGACTTCGGGCTCGTGTCGATGCTCGACGGCCTTGAGCGGCGGCTGGCGACGTAGCAGGATCCGAGACATGAGCGATTTCCGCGCCGCCCGTGACTTCCTTCTCGGCTCCGACCCCGACACCGCGCGCCGGGACTTCCGCTGGCCGGAGCCGTCGGAGTTCAACTGGGCGCTCGACTGGTTCGACGGGGTGCTGGCCGCGGAGACACCCGGCGCCGTCGCACTGAAGATCGTCGGCGCGAGCAGCGCCTCCTACACCTTCGCCGAGTTGTCGGCCCGCTCCAACCAGGTCGCCCACTGGCTGCACCAGCAGGGCGTGCGGCGCGGCGACCGGATCCTGCTCATGCTGGGCAACCAGGCCGAGTTGTGGGAGTCGCTGCTGGCGGCGATGAAGCTGGGCGCGGTCATCATCCCCGCCACCACGCTGCTGACGGCGAAGGACATCACGGAGCGCATCGAGCGCGGCGGCGTCGCCCACGTGATCGCCAACGCCGCCGACGCGGGCAAGTTCACGGGCGGCGAATACACGAAGATCGCCGTCGGTGACGCCTACACCTGGCTGTCCTACCACGAGGCGTACGAAGCGCCCGAGCACTTCGTCCCCGACGAGCCCACCCGGGCACAGGACACGCTCCTGCTCTACTTCACCTCCGGCACGACCTCGCAACCGAAGCTGGTCGAGCACACGCACGCCTCCTATCCCGCCGGGCACCTGTCGACCATGTTCTGGATCGGCCTGCGGCCGGGCGACGTGCACCTCAACGTGTCGTCCCCGGGCTGGGCCAAGCACGCGTGGAGCAACGTGTTCGCCCCCTGGAACGCCGGCGCCACCGTGCTGATCCACGACTACCAGCGCTTCTCCGCCCGCGCCCTGCTGGAGGTGCTGCGGGACGAGCAGGTCACCACGTTCTGCGCGCCCCCGACCGTGTGGCGGATGCTCATCCAGGAGGACCTCGCGGCCTGGCGGCTGCCGTTGCGCACGGCCGTGGCCGCCGGCGAGCCGCTCAACCCGGAGATCATCGACCAGGTGGCCAAGGCGTGGGGCATCACCATCAGGGACGGCTACGGGCAGACCGAGACCACCGCGCAGATCGGCAACGCGCCGGACGACCCGGTCAGGCCAGGCTCGATGGGGCGGCCGCTGCCGGGCTACGAGGTGGTCCTCATCGACCCGGTCTCGGGCGAGCAGGGGGACGACGGTGAGATCTGCCTGCCGCTGGACGACCGCCGCCCCCTAGGCCTCATGTCCGGATATGTCGGTGGATCTAGTGAAGCCATGCGCGGCGGCTTCTACCACACCGGCGACGTCGCCACCCGCGACCAGGACGGCTACATCACCTACGTCGGCCGCACCGACGACGTCTTCAAGGCCTCCGACTACCGCATCTCGCCGTTCGAGCTGGAGAGCGTCCTGCTGGAGCACGCCGCCGTGGCGGAGGCCGCCGTGGTCCCCGCCCCCGACCCGGTGCGGCTGGCCGTGCCGAAGGCCTACGTGACGCTCGCACCCGGTTTCGAACCGGACGAGACGACCGCACGGGCGATCTTCGAGCACTGCCGCCGGGAGCTGGCGCCGTTCAAGCGGGTGCGGCGGCTGGAGTTCGACGAGCTGCCGAAGACCATCTCCGGCAAGATCCGGCGGGTTGAGCTGCGGGTACGCCAGCCCCGCCACGAGTTCCGCGAGGAGGACCTGGCACCATGACAACAACTCACAGTGTAAATCCCCCTTTACCCGTTCTTACAGGCTGATCAGCTAGGCTCTGCCCCGTGTTGCCCACCATCGCCGATGTCCTCGCCTTGGAGACCGTGCGCCGGGGCAACCCGCGCGTGGTCGCGGGCGCCGACCGGCTCGACACCAAGGTGCGGTGGGTGCACGTCGGCGAGATCGCCGACATCGCTCATCTCCTGCGCGGCGGGGAGCTCGTCCTCACCACGGGCGTCGCGCTCCCCGACGACCCGGAGAAGCTCGCCGACTACATCGGCGAGCTCTCCTCTGTGGGCGCCTCGGGCCTGATCGTGGAGCTGGGCCGCAAGTTCGTCCGCGAGCTGCCCCGCGCAGTGGTCAAGACCGCCGAGGAGCACGGCCTGCCGCTCGTCGTGCTGACCCGCGAGACGCCGTTCGTACAGATCACCGAGTCCGTGCACGCCCGGATCATCGACATCCAGCTGGAGGAGCTGCGAGCCTCCGAGCAACTGCACGAGGTCTTCACCGAGCTGTCGGTCGAAGGCGCCTCGCCCGCCGAGGTGCTGGCCCAGGTGGCCAGGCTGTCCGGTCGGCCCGTGCTGCTGGAGAACCTCGCCCACCAGGTGCTGGCCTGCGAGTCCGCCGGCCGCGACACGGGCGCCCTGCTGGCGGGGTGGGAGACCAGGTCCAGGGCGGTGGCCCCGGCCGAACGCACCGCGTACGACGCCGCCTCGGGATGGCTGGTCACCACGGTCGGCGCGCGCGGGCAGGACTGGGGGCGGCTGATCCTGATCTGCGGCTCCTCGCCGAGCCCGCGCGACATGGTGCTGGCCGAGCGCGCCGCCACCACGCTCGCCCTGGGCCGCCTGCTGGAGCGCCACCAGGAGTCGCTCGAACGCCAGGCGCACGGCACGATCATCACCGGCATCCTCACCCACGCCTACGCCGATCCCGAGGAGGCCGCCGCCCGCGCCCGCGCGGTCGGCGTGCCGCTCACCGGCCGCAAGCTGGTCAGCGTGGTCATCAGGCCGACCGACCCGGTGGACCAGGCGCTGGACGGCCAGGCGCTGCTCGGCGAGCTGGCCGAGGCGACCGCCGCCGCCTGCCGCGACGCGCGCCTGCCCGCCCTCGTGGGAGCGCTCGACCAGGAGCGCGTCGGGGTCCTGATGCCGCTGCCGCCGCGCGCCGAGGCCGAGGCGGCGCTGACCGCGCTGGCCGACCGGCTGCGCGTGTTGTGGCGGCCCGGCTCGGCGTTCGTGCTGGCGGCGGGCTCGCTGGTGGAGTCCATCAGGGACGTACGCCGCAGCTTTCTCGAAGCCGAGCAGGTGGCCGACGTGGCGGTCCGCCAGCCGGACGGCCGGGCCTTCTACCGGCTGCCCGACCTGCGCCTGCGCGGCCTGCTCCACCTGCTGCGCGACGACGCGAGGCTGCAGACGTTCGCCGAGCGGGAGCTGAGCCCGCTGCTGGCCCACGACGCGCAGCGGGGCGGCGATCTCACCCGCATCCTGCGCATCTACCTCGACGCGGGCAGGAACAAGGCGGTCGCCGCCCAGAAGGCCCATCTGTCCAGGCCCGCCTTCTACGACCGCCTGCGCCGCCTCGAACGCATCCTGGACACCGATCTCGACGACGTCGAGTCCTGCCTTTCCCTCCATGTGGCCCTGCTGGCCCTGGAGTCCTTCCGCCGGGAGAGCCGGTGAGCAGCCCGATGTGCTGGAATGGGCGATATGTCTGATGTGCTGATGCCCGATCTGGCCGACCTCGGCCGCATGCTGGCCACCGCGGGAGCCTTCTCGGTGCCCGTCCACGACGTGCGCCTGACCCCGGACGAACTCGATCCCGGCCAGATCGTGGCAGGCGCACCCGCCGCCTCCTCACTGGAGCTCGGCGAGGGCCGCGGCATCTGGGAGATCACGCCCGGCGTGGTGACGGGCGTGGAGACCGACAAGATCTTCGTCGTGCTGTCGGGCCGCGCCACGATCGCCGTCGAGGGCGGCACCACGATCGAGGTCGGCCCCGGCGACGTCGGGCTGCTGGCCGAGGGCGCCAGGACCACCTGGATCGTGCATGAGACGCTCAGGAAGGTCTATCAGACCCGGCAACCCGCATGAACCGCTCACCATCGCCCGTGCGCCACTCCACGTCGCTAGAACCCCATCGCGGCCCGCACCTCGTCGAGGGTGACGACCGCCCGTTCACGCGCCCGCTCGTCGCCGTCGGCCAGGATCTGCCGCACGTCCTGCTCTGAGTGCTCCTTCCTGCGCTTCCTGATCGGGCGCAGGAACTCGTTGACCGCCTCCGTCACCAGGCTTTTGAGCGCGGCGGCGCCACCGTACCCGATCTCCTCCGCGACGTCCTGCGGTGACCGGCCCAGGCAGAGGGCCGCCAGCGTGAGCAGATTGGCCACCTCGGGGCGGTGCGTCTCGTCGAACGTGGTCAGCCGGTCGGAGTCGGTGCGGGCCTTGCGGATGAGGGCGGCCGTCTCGTCCTCGGTGGCCGACAGGGTGATCGCATTGCCGCGGCTCTTGCTCATCTTGCCGCCGTCGAGCCCTCTGAGCAGCGGGTGCTCCCCCATCATGGCCTCGGGCAGCGGAAACACCTCGCCGTAGCGCTCGTTGAAGCGGCGCGCCACCAGCCGCGTCATCTCCACGTGCGGAAGCTGGTCCTTGCCGACGGGCACCAACGTGCCCTTGCAGAACAGGATGTCGGCCGCCTGGTGCACCGGATAGGTGAACATCAGGCCGCTGACCGCCCGCTGCGAGCTGTGCGCGATCTCGTCCTTCACCGTGGGGTTGCGCTGCAGCTCCGCCACCGACACCAGGCTGAGGAACGGCAGCAGCAACTGGTTCAGCTCGGGGACCGCGCTGTGCCGGAAGATCGTGACCTTGGCCGGGTCGAGCCCGACGGCCAGGTAGTCGAGCAGCAGCTCGGTGATGTTCCGCTGGACCTGGCCGGGCAGGTCGCGGTCGGTGATCACCTGATAGTCGGCGACCAGGACGTACATGGGATGGACGTCCTGCAACTGGACGCGATTGGCCAGCGAACCGAAATAGTGGCCCAGGTGCAGCGGCCCGGTCGGACGGTCACCCGTGAGCACGACCTCTTTCATGGTGTCTCTCCTTTGGGATTAATGCCGTCCCGGAGAGAACCCGCACGTTAACCGGGCCGTCTCGAGACGGCCCGGACATGGGGAATCAGTGGCCGTCTACGGGCCACCACCACATGCCGCTCTGTGTCATATCCGAATTGTATCCACTGGTGGTGTCAATCTCGTAACCTCTCCACTTCTTTCGCGTGTTCGCCTCCCTTAGAGACCTTGATCTCGTCAGGATGGTGCGGTCCTTTTACCGCCCTCTGGAGAATTCATGTCTCGACGCACCCTTGCCGGCGGCCTGGCCATAGCCGCGGCACTCACCCTCACCACGCTGCCGGTCGCGTCCGTCGCGGCCGAGCAGGCGTCGGTCAGGTTTCCGTCGGCCAAGTTCCCGCTGGGCACCCGGCCCGCGGCGACCAAGAAGATGACGACCGTGGCACAGGGCATCGACCTGTACGACGTGCAGGCGGGCACGTCGACCGACGGTTACACCGTGACCGTGCTGATGCCGTCAGGCCGCGACTACGGGACCCTCCCGACCGCCGAGGCCACGGCGGCCGAGGTGGAGGCCGCCGGAGAAACCCCCAGCCTGCAGAAGGTGATCAGGCCCGGCGTCGCCGACGCCCCCTCGCAGACCGTGTACATGGTGCGGGTCGGCCTCTGGTCCTTCAAGGACAAGAAGAAGGCCGAGAAGACAGCCAAGCAACTCACGAAGGCCGACCTGAAGGTCAAGGTCGACTACCTCGGCGACGACGGCCTCAAGACCACGGGCCCCTGGAACGTCAAAGTCGTCATGATCGACAGAAAGGCCTTCCGCGGCTCGTACGTGGCCTCGCTCGGCAAGAGCGTGGCCAAGCGCGAAACCGTCTCGTCGATGGCCAAGGCAGCCAAGGCGCTGGTCGGCGTCAACGGCGGCTTCTTCAACATTCACACCGCCAAGGCGCTGCGCGGCGAGCCCGTCGGCGCGTCCGTGGTCAACGGCAAGCTCCTGAGCGAGGCAATCCCCGGCCGCTCGGCCGTGGTGCTCAGAGGCAGGACCGTCAAGATCACCGAGCTGAAGACGACCGTGACCGCGATCTCGCAGGACGGCGAGAAGACCGAGGTCAACGGCGTCAACCGGGCCGCCGCCACCGACGAACTGGTCCTCTACACAGAGGAGTACGGCGCCAAGACCCCCACCGGCGGCACCGACGCCGTGATCGACGCCGACGGCAAGGTCGTCGGCCTGCGCGCCTCCGGCGGGAAGATCGTCAAGGGCATGCGGGTGCTGCACGGCAACGGCGTGGGCGCCGACTGGCTCAACGAGCATGCCTGGCAGGAGTGGAAGGTGAAGATCGACACCAAGGTCGTCGACCTGCGCACCAACAAGGCACTCAAGCTGACCCCCGAGCTGAACGTCATCGCGGGCGGCGTCGGGCTGGTGCGCAACGGCGAGGTCAGGATCACCGCCAAGCGTGACGGCCATGACTCGATGAACATGATCCTCCGCCGCCACCCGCGCACGCTCCTCGGCACCACCAAGAACGGCAGCCTCATCCTGGCCGCCATCGACGGCCGGCAGCCCGGAGTGACCGTCGGCGCGAACTTCGTGGAGGCGGCCCAGTTCATGCGCTGGCTGGGCGCCAAGCAGGCCATCAACCTGGACGGGGGCGGCTCGACGGCGATGGTGGTCGACAACAAGGTCGTCAACCGGCCCTCTGACGGCTCGGAACGCGGCATCGGCGACGCTCTCCTGGTCCTCCCCAAGTAACGCCCGGAGTCACCCCCCAGAACCAGCCGTAAGGGACCCGCGCCACCACGCACGGGTCCCTTGTCCAGTTGCGGACGCCGCAGTTCCAAGGCGTCGCTCCACCGGACTCCCAGTCGAGCATCAGAAGAGGGCATTCGACGCGGCCCGGCTGCGGAGGTGCCCCAACACCAAAAAAGAGGGGGTTTCGACGCGCTAGGCGTCGAAACCCCCTCCAAAGATTGTCCGGCGGTGACCTACTCTCCCACACCCTCCCGAGTGCAGTACCATCGGCGCAGAGAAGCTTAACTTCCGGGTTCGGAATGTAACCGGGTGTTTCCTTCCCGCCATAACCGCCGTAACCTTGCGAAACAACAAACACAACCGTTTGCTGCCTCAGAATTGCCTAGTGGACGCGAGCAAGAAACCTCACCACGATGCGGCGCGGCTCCGGACCCAGCGAAGGTAACAGAGCGCTGCACACACCGGAAAGGTATGCTTTGTGGTCAAGTCCTCGGCCTATTAGTACCGGTCAGCTCCACACGTTACCGTGCTTCCACACCCGGCCTATCAACCCGGTCGTCTACCGGGAGCCTTACCCCCAAACGGGGTGGGAGACC